>NZ_JANQKD010000077.1 GCF_028281305.1 Pelagibius sp.
CGCGGGGCTATCCGAGCGTAATTGCCTCGCGCCGGAACGGCGTAACATCGGGGTCGACAGTCTCGCCGAACTCCCGTGCGTAGCGGTGCCCAGCGAAGACCGCGGCGGCGATGGTGCCGGGCGCGCGGGCATCGCCGATGGTCTGAACCGTTGCGAGCCCGGCATCGGCCCAGGCGTCTTCGCGCGCTTTGAGGTCGAGGGTCAGCGCCTCGTTCGGCAACCGTGCGGTGACCGGCACCAGGGCTGCGCAGTCGAGACTGTCCGGCGCGCCGGTGTAGCTGCAGGCCAGTTCCACACGCTCCGCCTTGCGCGCCGTCAGCAGCGTGTTCAGCCGGATGGTGACGCCGCAGTCTGCCAGTCGCTGGTGGATGCGCGGCTGGTCCAACGCATGCTGGGTCCAAGCGGAGACCAAGGGTGCCGGGGTGACCAGGGTCACGTCGCAACCGGCCTTGGCCAGCCGTTCCGCCATCAGACCGCCCATGACATAGCCCTCGTCGTCGTAGACCACGACCGGACCGGCGGGCAGCGATGCTGCATCGAAGGTCTCGGCCATCACATCGTCGGGCGTGAGCAATGGTCCGGCGTCGAGCCCAGGGATCGCGGCATGGCGGCTGCGCCCGATGCCGTCGCGCCGCCAGGTGGCCCCGGTCGCCAGCACCACATGGGCGATGCCGTAGCTGAGGATATCCTCGGCGGTCAGGGCGCTCGCCAGATACATCTCGACGTTGGCCAGCTTGTGAAGCTGGCCGAGACGCCAGTCGCGTACCCGGCCCCAGGAGGCAAGCCCCGGCAGACGGCTTTCCCGCGCGACGCGGCCGCCCCAGTGATCGCCCGCCTCCGCCAGCACCACCTCCAGCCCACGCTGGCCGCAGGCCCGCGCCGCCTCAAGTCCGGCCGGGCCGCCGCCGACGATCAGCACCTTCTCGCGCGCCTTCACGGAAGGGATCGCTTCCGGGTGCCAGCCGCGCCGCCACTCCTCCCCCATGGTGGGGTTCTGGGTGCAGCGGATCGGCGCCGAGAAGTTGTCGCCGGTGACGCAGATGTTGCAGCCGATGCATTCGCGGATGTCGTCGATGCGCCCCTCCTCGATCTTCTTCGGCAGGAAGGGATCGGCGATGGAGGGACGCGCCGCGCCGATGAGATCCATGACGCCCTGCTTCACCGCCCGCACCATGGCGTCGGGCGTGGTGTAGCGCCCGACCCCCACCACCGGCTTGGTGGTCAGCGACTTCACGAAGCGGGTGTAGGGTTCCTGGTAGCCTTCCTCCGCGAAGCGGGCGGTCTGGCTGTCGTTCGACCAGTCGGAGACATTCACGTCCCAGAGGTCCGGCAGCTCCGCCAGCAGGGCGACGGTGTCGTGCCCCTCCCCTTCGGCGGCAATCCCCTCCTCACCGAGCAGTTCGTCGACGGCAAAGCGGAAAGCCACCGCGCAGCGGTCGCCGACGGCCTCTTTGGTGTCGATCAGAACCTCCCTGATCAGGCGGACCCGGTTCTCCAGGCTGCCGCCGTATTCGTCACCGCGGTCGTTGTGGCGCCGCGAGAGGAAGTGCTGCAGCAGGGCCATGTCGTGGCCCGCATAGACGTAGACGATGTCGAAGCCGGCTTCTCTTGCCCTGAGCGCAGCCTGGCGGTGCCAACGCCGGAAGTTGGCGATGTCGGTCTTGTCCATCGCCCGGGCCTGCACCGGATCGCCTGAATCGACGGGGCGGTGAGAGGGGCCCATCGGCACCTCGCGGCTGTAATGGTTTGGGCTGTGCAGACCGTTGTGCACCAGCTCGATGCCCGCCAGGCCGCCCCGGGCATGCACCGCCTCGGTCAGCGCCGCCAGGTGCGGCAGGTCCTGATTGTCCCAGATGCGGTTTTCCACATAAGGGCTGATCTCGGCGGAGGGGTGGATCTCCGCCTCCTCCGTGCAGACCACGGCCCAGCCGCCTTCGGCCTTGATGCCGCGCATGGCGGCATTGGAGCTGGGGAAGCGATAGCCCATGCCGGCGCAGTGCGGGACCTGGTAGAAGCGGTTGCGGGCCGTCACCGGCCCGATGGACACCGGCTCGAACAGAATGTCGTAGCGGGGATCGCGCATCGCCGCTCTACACCGCAGCCGTGCTCAAGACCTCTGCGCCGCAGCGCAGTTCTGGCGGAAAGTACTTCACCTCAAGACTCCGATGAAACTGCGTATCCCCCAATCGAAGCGCCGACCCCAAGCGAAAACACCTGTATTCGGTGGTGTACCCGTCTTGCTCGTAGCGGCTTGCGAGGGGCCCGACTGGAACCGTGTATTCCTCGCTGTCCCTCCAGTCCATGGCGATGGCGAGTGATCTCTTGATGAGGTAGATGCTCGGCGGCTCGGTGCCCAGGAGCGCATCGTAACGGTCAGTGCCCTCCCAGAGTGTCATCCTGTCCGCATCGCAGAGTGGGACGTGCAGCATGGGCATCGTACTGACAGCAATCCCGCGATCGTACGCGTAGCGTACAGCTTCGGGAAACAGGCTCAGGGATTTCACGAGCCATTGGTCCCGGGAGGTCTTCAAGGGCAGGATGTCGTCAACGTGGCCGGATACGAGCCCGTCTTCATCGAGCTGGTGTCGGTACTCATCGAACCAGGCGACCAGACAGTCCTGCTCGTCTCCGCTGAGGGGTGTAAGGCTGATCACCGAAACTGCCTTTCGACCAATTGCTTCCGCTTCCTGGACCGGGATGGTGCTGCATCCTAATAGACCACCCTTTGGCCGACCTGTACTCCAAATCCCGCTTTGCGTTGATCGGCCCCCTCAGTTGACCCCGTCAGTTGACCGCGTCAGTTGATAAGCGCCGGCAAAGGCCATAGACAGGAATGCGACCAAGACCGCAGCAGGGAACAGCATCATGCGCAGAGACCACAGCGCCCAGCGGGGCAGCCTTCACACCCTGATTCTGGACTCGGCGCTCCTGCGCGGAAACCTACTGGGCGATCCCTCGGTGCGTGACGTCCCGGTCTACATCCCCGAGGGTCACGACGGGGCCGGGCTGCCGCTGCTGGTCGACCTCGTCGGTTTCACCGCCGGAGGCCCGGCCCATGTGAACTGGAAGAACTTCGGCGAGAACCTGCCGGAGCGCCTCGACCGCCTGATCGCAACCGGCGCCATGCCGCCGGCGGTCGTTGCCTTCCCGGACTGCTTCACCCGTCTGGGCGGCAACCAGTACATCAATTCCGAAGCGCTCGGCCCCTGGGAGGACGTACTGATCGACGAGGTGGTGCCGCTGGTGGAGCAGCGCTTCGGCTGCGGCGGCGATGGGCGGCGCGGCGTCTTCGGCAAGTCCTCCGGCGGCTACGGCGCCATTGTCCATGCTTTGCGGCGCTCGGACTTCTGGGCTGCCGCCGCCTGCCACTCCGGCGACATGGGCTTCGAACTCTGCTATCTCCGGGACATGCCGGCGATGCTGCGGGCCATCGCCAAGAAAGGGTCCATCGAAGCCTTCATCAAGGACTTCGAAGCCGGCCCGAAGTGGAAGGGCGACGAGATCCATCTGCTGATGACGCTCGCCATGTGCGCGACCTACGATCCGGACCCCAGTGCCTTCTGCGGCGTGCGCCTGCCGGTCGACCCCGAGACCTGCGAACTGATCGAGGAGCGCTGGCAGAACTGGCGGCGCTGGGACCCGGTGACCCTGGCGGACAGCCACGGCGCCAACCTGAAGCAGTTGAAAGCGCTTTGGGTCGACTGCGGCGACATCGACCAGTACGACCTGGTCTACGGCGCCCGGCGCCTGCACCGAAAGCTGAAGGTCGCAGGGATCGAGCACGTCTACGAGGAGTTTCCCGACAACCACTCCTCGGTCGACTACCGCATGGACCTCAGCCTGCCGTTCCTCGCCAAGGCCCTGGCCTAGATCCGGCGCAACCGCAGCCGAAGACCCGAAATCCGGACACAAAAAGGGCCACCGCACGGGTGGCCCAAGTTTAGGGAGGAAACGCCCGAAGGGCGTTGTGAACGACGCGGAGCGCCGATTCACCTGTCTAATATGGCCATTTCAACGGCAACCTACAAAGCAAAACTTCCAGCTGCTGAAAATTTAATCACCTATTCTAATTCATGGGCAGTCGACTGGTGCACATATGCAACAGATTGAGCCTGCCCGGCTGTTCAAGGGCTCGAGTTTGTTGGCCCACTGTCGGTTGGACCGCTTCCCCGCCCATCTTATTCCCCTCGGGCCAGCCGGGCTGGCGTGAGGCCTGATCGCCGGAGACGGCAAAGGCCGAGCCCCGCAGGGTCGGCTCTACAAGCCGGTTGGGTCCTTTTCCGGCGAGGCCGGCCCGGCGCCGTCCATCGCATCCGCCGGTACCTCTGCCATGGGAAGCTGGGCGCCGTCGGCCAGGGCGTTGAACTCGCGGGTCAGCGCCAGGGCGGCGGGAAGGTCGTGTTTCTGCAGCAGGGCCCAGACCACATCCATGTTGGCGCGCACCCGGCGCTCGCCGGCGAGGTAGGCGCGGCCGTACCAGCGGTAGGCCTCCGCATAGTCGCGGCGCACCGAGGCGCCCTGCGCGTAGAGGAACCCCAGGATCTCCATCGCCTGGGGATCTCGCCGCTGCACCGCCCGCCGCCGGATGACTGCGACCTCGTCCGCTGACAGCGCGGCGGGATCGGCCTGCTCGAGGAACGCCAGCCAGGCTGCATCCTCATCCGTCAGCGGCGGCCCCTGCTCGTCGGGCAGCGGCGCCTTCGACGGCAGGGTGCGCTCTTCCCCACACCACGTCGGCGTCCGCCTGGCATGGGAACAGACGTAGATGCGCATCATTGTCGTGGCGCCGTTCCAAAGATCGTGCTCCCAGGGAGAGCCCGCGTCCGGACCGGCTTCGGCGTCCGCTCCGGCCTGGGCGGGGGCCGAGGCTTCGGGCGCCGATTCAGACGCCGGACGTTCTGGCGTGCCGCTCGGCTCCGCAGCGTGCGGACCCGCACTGCCGCAGGCCAGGACCAGCAGCATGAGGACGGTGAGAACGGGCAGCAGCCCGCGGGCGCTCTGGCTCATGGGGCCTTCGCCCTCTCCCGGAAGGCGGCAGCGGCCGGGGGCCGACATGGCAGCGCTCCGACTAGCAGGCGTTGGCAGCCGCCGGGCGGTGCGCTTCCAGGGCACCAGGCAGGACCGCAAGCACGTCATCGATCAACTGCCCCTGTGCCAGGGGCTGCCAGGCGGCGTCCAGAGCATAATACCAGCCCTGCGACTTGCCGAAGGCGCAGATCAGGCATTGATGGTCATAGTCGAGCAGAGCGATCACCAGTTCGCCGGCCTCGGTCTCCACCGGCACACAGGCGCCGGCCAGACCACGATCGACCATTTCACAACCCTTGTTCAGCAGGACGTGGATGTCTGCCCTGGTGAACTCCTGATGACCAATAGGCAAAACAGCCATTGGGGGGCTCCGTCATTCTGGCGGTTCCCAACAGCTTCCTCTGGAAACGTAACCATGGAGTAAACAGAACCAGTGTAATCGCGAAACACTAGCGCGCTGCGATTCTCTTTGGTTAACAGGAGGTTACTTCAACTGACCGGTGTGCCAACCGGCACTCGTCGCCGGCCTGAGGAGCGCCCTTGAAGCGGGTGCAGACGCTAGAGCACTTTCCGACCCTTTGGAACCATTTGACCGGAGTGTTCTTTCGGCCTGACAAGGCGCGGTTCGCAATGCGATGTGGTGCATCGGATAAGGACCGCAACGCAGCCAGGCCGAAAGAACACCCGGCCTGCGGTGGGTGCCGGCGGCTCATCGGCAGCGTTGCACTGCTTGCCCGATGCGCCGCATCGCGCTGCACAGTGCGCCTTGCCGAATGAGCAGCCGGCACCCATCAAATTGATCCCAAAGGGTCGGAAAGTGCTCTAGTCGCGGAAGTTCTCGTATTGCAGGGGCTGGTCGATCCCCATGTCCTTGACCAGGGCAATGGCGTCCTGCAGGTCGTCGCGCTTCTTGCCCGTGACGCGCAGGGTGTCGCCCTGGATGGCCACCTGGACCTTCAGCTTGCTCGACTTGAGCTCCTTGACGATCTTCTTCCCCAGGTCCTGGGCGATGCCCTGCTTGATGGTCACGGTCTGGCGGATCATGTTGCCGCCCGCCTTTTCCGGCGTGCCCAGATCGCAGGCGCCGGGATCGACCTTCCGGCGCGTCAGATAGGTGCTCAGCAGCTCATGCATCTGCCGCAGCTTCAGATCGTCGTCGGCCATGATGGTCAGGACGCTGTCTTTGCGCTCGATCGAGCATTTCGAGCCCTTGAAATCGTAGCGCTGGCCAATCTCCCGCTGCATGCCCGCTACGGCGTTGTCCACCTCGGTGAGATCGGTTTCAGAGACGATGTCAAACGAAGGCATGCTCTGTCGTTCTCCTTAATGTGCTCGGCACCCATTTCTGCGGGCCTCCCCAGCCTGACTACGCCTCCGCGACCGATTCGTCCAACGCCTTCTTGTGCCGGTCGATCAGCGTGCCCTCCTGGCCCTGGGCGCGAAGTTGAATTGCGCCGTCTGAAAATGCCCCACCACGCAAGAGAGCAAAAGTCTCGGATTTCTATGCTCCCTGGGGTTGAGAGTGAGAACCTGATCCGGCCGTGATCGCGATCGAGATGTGCCGGCTGAGCGAATTCTTTTTCAGACACAGAATAATCACGAGAAAGCCTCAGGCGAATACACGCGATGAACAATCGTATCTATGGGATCTCTTTCGTTCAGTATGGTTATTCTCTTTTTCGGATCCCGAATTAGTGTCCTGTTAATAAATGGGTGTCTACCATCCGGTGCTAGGTTATGCCCAATGGCTGCGAATGGGAGTTCAGATGAGCTCGAAGGTTGGTCCGGAGCACTTGCGTGATTTTGAACGGCGGCGCTCGCTGCGCTTCGTTCTCCCGCGCCAGGAGCCCATTACGCTGACTGCCGCCGGCAAGCAGTACCGGGGAAGCCTTGAGGACGTCTCGATCGGCGGCGCCAAGCTGCGGTTTGAAGGCGGCATGCCCCCACCGGCGGATGTCAGCTTCGAGCACTCGGAGGCCGGCGAGATCAGCGGCACCTGCATGTGGCATGACGGCACCAGCATGGGCATCGCCTTTGCGCTGACCGACTCCGCCCTGCGCCTGATTTCGCACTGCCTGCGTCAGGGACTTCCGAGTTCAGACGTTACGGCTGCCTAAGGCCGCTCGCCACACCTGAGCTTCACGCGTCCGGGCGCTCCGTTGCGGACGCCGGCCGCTGGAAACGGCGTTACGCCGCCGCTGCCCAGTCCGCCTGCCCAGTCCGCCTGCCCAGTTCCCCTGAGCAGCCCCCGATTTTGCTTGTGTGGCTGGTGTTGGCCGGCGGACCGGCGGCCCCGTGCGCCCTGGAGACCTGGCACGCGGCCTTCGATCAGCTGCCTTCGCGCTTCACGATTTCCGAGACTTCGATGGCGATACGGTCCTCGACCACCACGACCTCGCCCTTGGCAACAAGCTGGTCGTTGATGCGCATCTCGATCTCGTCGCCCAGCCCGGTTTCCAGCTCGACGACGGCACCACGGCCCATGCGCAGCAGCTGGCTGACCGGCATGGAAGCTGTGCCGAGGATGGCATAGGCCTCCAGCGAGACCTCGTGAATCGCCGGGATCTTTTCCGCGGGACCGGAGTTGCCACCCGGCTCCTCGGCGGCCTCGTCGGCCTCCTCTTCTTCGGCCATGGCCTCCCATTCAGCCATCATGGCTTCCTGGTCGACGGCGTCCTCGCCCTCCGAGGCGGTCTCGGTATCCAGCTCTGCGTCCTCGCTCGCCATCGTCAGATCCACGCGGTTCGATCCCGAAGGGGCCGGCGCTCCGAGCCCACGGCCCCCCACGCTCTATCATTCTCTCAGCCATAGTTAACGAAGCGTAAGCATGACGCAGGAATATGGGGCTTAGCCTTGCAATCGGCCTGTGGCAGGCTCACCGGCATGATCGATTCCCCTCCCGCCTCCAGACAGCTCCTCCTCTGCGCCGCCCTGGCCCTCGCCGCGGCCTTCGCGATCATCGTGGCGGCACCGGTTCCGGCGGATGCTCAGGTGGAGGGCCGGCGCCCTCAGGTGATCGACACTGCAACGCTCGACTTTGCCGGCCGGCAGGTCCGGCTGTTCGGGCTGCAGGGCATCCCCGGCGCCCAAACCTGCACGGTCGGCACGCTGGTCTGGGCCTGCGGGCAGGAAGCGCTCTGGGCCGCCCGCAACCGCATCGCCAACCACTGGGTGCACTGCCGGCCCGCCACGGATGTGGCCGCAGATGCAGATGCCGCGGTCATCTGCGACCTGGGCGGCCCCGGCGGCCCGGAACTCAACGCCTGGCTGGTCGAGCAGGGCTGGGCACGGGCCGCCCCGGCCAACGTCAACCGGACCGGCACCGCCCCCTATGCCGAACAGGAAGACGCCGCGCGGGCGGCCGGCCAGGGGATCTGGCGCGGTCCCTGAGGCGAATCGTCCGCCTTGACTCTTGCCTGGCCAGCAAACGTTAACGCGCCGCCGCGTCTCAGACCCGGCAAACGGCCTCTGAGAAAATCATCGCGGAAAATCAAGAACCTCTAAAGTAAATGATCCAATTTAAGAAAAATTCGAAACGATTTTATAGTTAAATACTTAATGTAAATGGTTAATTATTGGCATTTCTATTGATTTCCATCTGATCTGCTGCTACATTTCACTCACTGCTTTGCCAGTACTAGGTTCAATACGGCGTCAGCGACCTTAGCCGTGGGACCTACCTTAAAGCCACGATTAGCCCTTTCGGCCCCGGGTACTTACCCGGGGCCGCTTTTCCTTGGCGGCGGTTCGAATGAGGCGGGCGACCTAGGGAGCCTGCAGCCCCGAAAGATCGGGCGCGGCCCGCGCCATGCCCGGCCTGTCCGCAAGGGCCTGCTCAAGCGCCAGACCGAGGCTGAGCAGCCGCCGGTCCCGGCCCTTGCGTCCGACAATCTGCAGGCCGAAAGGCAGACCCTCGTCGTCCAGCCCGCAGGGCAGCACCAGCACCGGGTGGCCCACCAGCGTCAGCGCATAGGTGATGGCGACCCAGGAGATGTAGGTGGCCAGGGGCTGGCCGTCGATCTCTTCCGGAAAGAGCTGCGTCTTGTCGAAAGGCTGCACGGAGGCGACCGGACAGATCAGCAGATCGTAGTCCTCCATGAAGCGAAGGAAGCGGTGGTAGAGGCGGGTCTGCGCGACCATGGCTTCGGCCACATCCGCGGCCGAGAAGGTCAGCCCCAGCTTCACGTTGGCTGTCACGTTCGGCCCGACCAGCTCCGGGGTGCGCTCCACCATCGTCCGGGCATCGCCCAGAAAGCCCACGGCACGCAGAACCTCGAAGCAGCGGTCCACGTCGCCGAGGGCGGGGTCGGCCTCCTCCAGGTCCAGAATGCCGGCGAGCCCTTCGCAGCGTTGCCGGAAGAGCCTGCGCACCTGCCGGCTGACGGTCACGCCGCCGAGATCTTCGGAGACCGCGACCTTGAGGCCGCCGAGCGGCGCCGGTTCGACCGCGCCGAACGCGGCGGCCTCGGCAAAGCCGGAGAGTGGGTCGCGGGGGTCTTCGCCGGCGACGGCGGAAAGGAACAACAGCAGATCGCCGATGCTGCGCGCCATCGGTCCGTCGGTCCAGAGCGGCGACCAGCCGATGGTCTTGCGCGCCGTGGGAACCAGGCCCGGCGTCGGCCGGAAGCCGACGATCCCGCAGTAGGCCGCCGGCGTGCGCAGGGAGCCGCCCAAATCCGACCCCGCCGCCAGCGGAACCATGTCCGTCGCCAGGGCCACCGCCGAGCCGCCGGAAGAACCGCCGCAGGTCAAGGCGGTGTCATAGGGGTTGGCGGTTACGCCGTAGACGGCATTGGTGGTGTTGGCGCCGGCACCGAACTCCGGCGTGTTGGTTTTGCCGGCAACGATACCCCCGGCCGCCCGCACCCTGGCAACAAAGGGATCGTCCTTCTCCGGCACATGGTCGCGAAAGGCAGGGGAGCCGAAGGTGGTCCGCAGCCCCGCGGTCGCATTCAGATCCTTGATGCCGACCGGCAAACCCAGCAGAGGCGCATCGGTCTCGCCGCGCAGGATCGCCGCCTCGGCCTCCATTGCCGCCGCCTGCGCCGCATCGCGATCCTCCGCAACGACGGCATTGAGCGCGGGGTTTACGGCATCGATGCGGGCATGGCAGGCCGCCAGCAGTTCGACCGGCGAAACCTCCCTTGCCAGCATCAGCCGGCGCAGCGCTCCCGCCGACTTATCGCAGAGAGCCTGATCCCCCATAGCCGTATCCCCCATTGTCGTCCCCCCATTGCCATCTCTGCGGCCACCGTCCCACCTCCTTCGCTGCCGGGGATCACACGACCTCCGGGTAGCCGCGCTGCATCGCCTCCGCCTCGATCGCGTCGATCCGGTCGTATGCATCGAGCGGCTTCACTTCCACGTCGGCCAGAAGCAGGCTGTCGCGCAGCCCCTGCAATGCAGGATCGTCGAAGGCATGCCGCAGCCCGGCCCGCAGACGCTCAAGGTCGGATGCCGGGACGTCGCGTCGAGTGATGTAGGGCAGCGCCGGTGCCGAAGGGCTGCGGGCGATCGGTTGAAGTTCGGCCCTCAGCTCCGGATGCAGCCTGGCCAGAAGCGCGAAGGTCACGCAGTCGATGGCGCAGACATCGGCGCCGCCTTCCGCCACGACCGTCATGGAGTCGAAGTGGCTGCCGCTGATGCCGACGTCGGCGAAGTAAGGCATGCCATCCGCCAGGGGCGCGATCACCGCGCGCAGGGCGGCATAGCCGGACTGCGATCCGGGATCGTTCACCACCGCGCGCGCGCCCTTGAGCGCCCGGAGGTCGGCATAGCCCCCGCCTTTGCGCACCAGGATCTCGCTGTGATAGCAGCCGCCGCTGCAGCCGTCGCAGGCATAGCTCGGCGTCGCGAGCAAGGTGACCTGGCCTTTGAGGCTGTGGGTCAGCGGATAACCGCAGGTCTGGCTGAACAGCAGGTCGGATGCTGTCCAAAGACGGGCGAGTTCCGTTCCTCGATCCAGCGCCGCTGGCACTTCGGTCAGGCCTTCGGCGCGAAACGCTGCGGCCAGCGCGGCCCACCAGGCGTCGGTCTCGGCCTCCAGTCCGGGCAGGTCGTACATCGGCAGGGAGGCGCGCAGCATCAGCGCCCGCCGGCCGGCAGCCCACCGGTTCCATCCGCTGCCGAGTCGTCCTCCGGCCAGGGATCCGATTGCCCCTGGAGCAGACACTCCAGACCGTCGCCGATCTCGTAAAAGTCAGCTTTGTCGGCGACAAAGATGTGGCGGCGCGTTCGGAGGCCGGTCGGCTGATCCAAGGCACCCGCCGCGACGGAGACGAAGTCGTTGCCGGCGTTGTCCCAGAACAGCGCGCTGCCGCAGCGCGCGCAGAAACCGCGCCGCACGCCGGGCGAAGATTCGAACCAAGCCAATGCCGCCGTGTCCTCGATCGCCAGATCGCCGCGCCGCGCTGCCGAGTAGGCAGCGAAGTTGCTGAGCACCCGCCGGCACTGGCCGCAGTGGCAGGCGATCACCGGACGCAGCGGCCCGGATACGGTGAATCGCACTGCGCCGCAGAGGCAGCCACCGTGCTTGCCCTCTGCCGGCTCTTTGTCGTTCGTCATCGTTTCCCCTGCATCATCGCTTACCCCGCGTCACCCCTGCTTCGGCACTATCGCATCTCCCATCATCTGGCCTGTCCCAATTTCGGCTCCCGCTGTTCTCGCGATTCCAGTTCGTTCAGCAGGCCGCTCAGCAGCTTGCCGACATCGGGAGGCTGCACCACCGCGCCGCGGATCAGGTTGTCGAAGTGCTGGGTCAGTGCGCGGATATGTTCGGTGGAATTGAAGACGAAATACATGTTGCCGATGTAGGCCGCCGCGCGGCTCGGCCCGAAGATGGTGATCGGTGCCGAGTAGTGCTTCAGGCCGTCGAAGAGGAACCAGCGGAAGGTCGGATAGAGTTCGTCCAGCAGCGCGATCATCCAGGAGAGTTGCAGCTTGCGATCGGCCAGCGGCAGGGTCGACCAGATGCCCTCACCCCGCGCGAAGGCCTCCAGCGACTGGATCGAGGAACAGGCTTCCAGATCGGTTTCCGGCCGCCGGCTGTAGGCGAGGCGCGCCTCGGCCTGTTCCATGCGAAAGGCCGGGACGGCGCTGCCCTGCTGGCGGTACTCGAAGCGAATGACCTCCTCGCCCTTCAGCAGGTCCGGCAGCGTCGAGGGAACGTAGCGGATCTTGTAGCCCACCGCCTCCGCGCGCCAGCGCGCCAGCCGTTCGTCGGTGTGGTCGGAAGCACCCCGCGCGATTTCCGGCGCCTCACTCAGGATGTTGGTGCCGATCTTCTCCTCCTGCACCAGCCCCAAAAGCCAGTCAGTGGAGACCTGTTCGTGCTCGGCGATGGAGGCGATGGTCTCGGCCCGCGGCAGGCGGTCGTTGCTGTCCGACAGCAACTGGGACAGCGTCGAGCGGTCGAGCCCGGCCTTGCGGGCAAAAGCCGAGCGACTCAACCCCGAACGCTCGATCACCTCCGTCAGGCGTTCGCGAAAGATTTCAACGGTTTGACGCCGGTCCATCGAGCCCCCAAGCCAGCAGTTTATCCAATGATCTACCTCCGCGTGTGGTGATAATACGCACTTTTGGTGATATTACAAGCATTTCGGATCCTAAAAACGGCAATTGTAAACACTGCGGATAAGAATCTGCGAAAAGTGCGCAGTCCCGCATTGTTGTCCCTTCCCCATTTTTGTCACACTTCAGTCCTCAGCCAATGAACGTCGTCACTAAACGGGAAGGACAGAGAGTGGAGTGGAGCGTTAGTCGTACTGTTCGGAAAACCGGTCAGAAAGCTCAGAAATCAGTTCGGCAGCCGGGAAAGGCCCGGCTTCCGGTGCGTCCGGAATGGCCGACGGTGATCCTGGCGGCGGTCATCTACGGCGCCTTCGGCGCCCTGACCTGGTTTCATGGGGCCCTCGCCTGGTGGCTACTGCTGCCGGCCGGCGCCATCGTTGTCGCCTGGCACGGCTCCCTCCAGCACGAGGTGGTGCACGGCCACCCGACCCCCTGGGCCTGGCTGAACGAGGCGCTGGTGCTGCCGAGCCTCTGGCTGTGGATCCCCTTCCGCCTCTACCGCGACTCCCACCTCGCCCACCACAACGACGACAGCCTGACCGACCCGCTAGACGATCCGGAATCCTTCTACGTGACGGCCGAGGCCTGGGCCGCCGCCGGCCCGGCCAAGCGCGCCCTGCTTTGGGCACACAACGCCCTGGCCGGACGCATGGTACTGGGGCCGCTGGTCTGCCTCTGGTCGTTCTACGGTGCGGAAATGCGGCGTGTGCTGCGCGGCGACTTCTCCCACGCCAAGGCCTGGGCGCTGCACGCCCTCGGCGTCGCTGTGGTGCTGACCTGGGTGCTGGCTGTCTGCGACCTGCCGCTCTGGCAGTACCTGCTGTTCTTCGTCTATCCCGGTGTGGCACTGACGCTGGTGCGCTCCTTCCTGGAACACCGCGCCGTCGCCAAGCCGAGCGAGCGCTCGGCCATCGTCGAGTCCGGTCCCTTCTTCTCGCTGCTGTTCCTCAACAACAACCTGCACATCGTCCACCACGCCAAGCCGGGCCTCGCCTGGTACCGCATTCCGGCGCTCTACCGCGCAGAGCGCGCCGCCTTTCAGGCGGCCAACGGCGGCTATGTCTTCAAGGGTTATGGCGAAGTCTTCCGGCGCTACTTCCTGCGCGCCAAGGAAGCGCCGCTGCATCCGGCGGAACGCGCGGCACCTGCGCCGATTGCAACGACTCTGCAGGCCGCCGAGTGAACGACCAGGCCTAGTCGTCTTCGAGGAAAACCAGCTTCTGGCGCTCGCTGTTCCAGAGGACGACCGCCAGCCTGCCGATCAAGCTCTCCAAAGGAATGTAGCCGAAGTGTTCAAGCATTCGGCTGTCTATACTGTTGTCACGGTTGTCGCCAAGAGCAAAGTACTGTCCTGACGGCACCTCGAAGATCTCGGTGCTGTCGTAGCGAGCGGCGTCGGTGTACTCCTGGATCAAGTGGCTGCGACCGTTTGGAAGGGTTTCCCGGTACAATTGTGCCGGATCTAACGGCGCACCGGGCTGCACAGTATCCAATGGCTCCAAGTCGACCGGACTGTCGTTGATGTAGAGAACGCCGTCCCGCATCTGAATGCGGTCGCCCGGCAGTCCGACAATGCGCTTCAGGAATGGCTGGCCATCTTGCGCCGGAACGGCAAAGGCGGCGACATCGCCCCGGTCCGGCCCTCTCTCAGTCCCGTAGGCGTACTTCGAGACGAAGAGATAGTCCCCGCGCAGCAACGTCGGCTCCATGCTCGACGAGGGAATGTTGAAGGGCTCCCATAGATAGCTGCGAGTGACCAGCGGCATGCCGTAACCGAACACAAGGACCGCACCGGCGACAAAGTACCAGCGCGCGTACCAGGCCACCGGTGCCAGCCCGGACAACCGGACGGCAATCCGGTAGCCATGAACCACCCCAATAAGCTGGACGGCGACCAAGAGAAGCATCATTGCGGTTTCCGCCGCCAGCGGCAGCAGTTCGAAATGAGCGGCAAGGAAAGGGGCAGGCAGAAGCGCGAAGGTGACAAGCAGATAGCCAACCGCAAGCCAACCTCTACCGACAAAAAGCATGACGATGGACGGGCCAAACACCAATGCGATGAGGGCCACAGCCCCGGGTCGCCGAGTCCTGAAGGCACTGATCATGTATACCGCTGGCTCCTTACTGCGCCGCCGTCCTTGCCGCCTCGGCCTTCAGCACTTTGCGTTCACGATAGAAGGTGTAGATGCCGGTGACGACGATGATGAGGCTGCCCAGCAGGGTCCAGGCATCGGGCACCTCACCGAAGAGGATGAGCCCGAGGATCATCGCCCAGAGCAACACCGTGTAGCGGAAGGGCGAAATGTAGCTGACCTCGCCGACGCGCATGGTCATCACGGCGAAGAGGTAGCCGAAGAAGAGGAAGACCGCGGCGGCCGCCAGCAGGCCGAGGGACCCGCCGCTGACCGGCTGCCAGGGCTCGGTCAGGGCCAGCAGACCGCTCACCGCCGTGATCGCCAGCGAAGATGTCAGCGCGACGAAGGCCGAGGGCGCGGCGGTGCTCAAGCCCCGCGTCGTAAGATCCCGCAGCACGATGAAGGCGACGGCGGCCACGGCCCAGAGCGCGTAGGCGTTGAAACCCTCGCCCCCCGGCCGCACGATGATGAGGACTCCGGCGAAGCCCACCAGGATCGCGGTGTAGCGCCGCCAGCCCACTGCTTCCCGCAGGAACAGCGCCGCGGCCAGAGTGACCGCCAGGGGAATGGACTGCAGGATCGCGGTCGCATCGGCGATCGGCATGTTGAAGAGCGCAGTCAGAAAACACAGCGTGGCGCCGATGTCGGCCACCGCGCGCCAGCTCATGGCCCGCGTGTCAGCGCCCGACGGCCGATGCAACAGGCAGCCCTGACGCCAGGCCAGCAGCCCCATGAGCAGGCTGGCGAAGACGCCGCGCAAAAAGATGATCTGGTAGAGCCCCAGATCCCCCGCCACCAGCTTGGCGGTGGCGTCGTTCAGCGCGAAGCCCGCCATGCTGATGACCATGAAGAGGGCGCCGCGCAGGTTGTCGGAAAACTGGCTCATGGCGCCCGAGACTACCCGAGGGCGCGGCGCGGCAGCTATGCTGCTTCTGCACCCCCCTCCTCCGTGCGGCGCGCGACGAAGGCGTCCAGTTCCTCCTTGATGGCCGGGTCGAGGGGCGGCGGGGTGGAGTCCGCGAGCACCGCCTTGAAGAGGCGGTTGGCGCGCTGGGTGGCGGTTTCGCTGCCCGCCTCCTGCCAGGTCTCGAAGTTGCGCCAGTCGGAAAGAATGGGGTTGTAGAAGGCGGTCTCGTAGCGTTCCAGCGTATGGGCGGCGCCGAAGAAGTGGCCGCCCGGTCCCACCTCGCGGATCGCCTCCAGCCCGATGGAGTCCTCGCTCACCTCCAGCGGGCGCAGGAACTCCGCCATCATCTGCAACATCTCGGCATCGAGAACGAACTTCTCGAAGGAGGCGCAGAGCCCACCTTCAAGCCAGCCGGCGCCGTGCATGACGAAGTTGGCATGCCCCATCACCGCGCCCCAGATCGACATCTGCGATTCGTAGGCCGCCTGAGCATCGACGCAGTTGGCCGCATTGGCGTTGGAGGAGCGGTAGGGAATACCCAGATGGCGGGCGAGCTGGCCGCCGGCCAGGGCCGCGCGGCTGTACTCCGGCGTGCCGAAGGCCGGCGCGCCGGACTTCATGTCGACGTTGGAGGTGAAGCCACCGTAGATCACCGGCGCCCCCGGCTTCACGAGCTGGGTGAAGGCAAGCCCGGCCATGGCCTCCGCATGCTGCTGGGCGAGCGCGCCGGCCACCGTCGCCGGGCTCATGGCGCCGGAGAGGGTGAAGGGCGTGATCACCACGGCCTGGTTGTTGCGCGCCAACTCCATCAGCCCTTCGATCATCGGCCCGTCGAGGCGCAGCGGCGAGGAGGTGTTGATGATGGAAAAGAGGCAGGTCTTCTCGGCCAGTTCGGACTCCGTCAGACCATGACCAATGCGCACCAGTTCCAGCGCATCGAGGATGCGGGTGCGGCCGAGGGAATAGGCGTGGAAGACCTTGTCGGTCAGGGTCAGACAGTCGCGCAGGCAATCGAGATGACGCGTCTGCGGCGCGCGGTCCACCGGCTCCACCGGATAGCCGGCAATGAAGTGGACGATGTTGAAGGCCTGCGCCAGACGCAGCAGGTTCTGGTAGTCCTGGGTGTTGCCGGGCCGCCGCCCGCCGTCGAGGTCGGAGGCGTTGGGCGCCGAGGCGATGCTGCCGAAGACGACGTTGCGGCCGCCAACCTGCAGGTTGTGCGCCGGATTGCGGGCATGAAGGGTGAAGCTTCGCGGGGCGGAGGCCAGCGCCTCTTTCACCAGGCCGCGGTCGAAGCGCACCCGCTCGCCGCCCGGCTCCACCGCGGCCCCGGCCTTCTTCAGGACATCCAAAGCTTGGGGGTCGAGGAAGTCCATGCCGACCTCTTCCAGAATACGGAAGGCGGCATCGCTGATCATCTCGACCTGCTCGTCTGTGAGCACCCGGATGGGGTCGTAGGGATTTTCCAGGGCCTGCCAGCCCAGCTGCTTCAGGCCGGCCGCCGGCCGCCGCTCGCCCTGTCCGCGCCGCCCGCCGCGGCGTGACGTCTCCCTTGCCATATGCTCTCCCCGGCCCTACCTGGGGCCGTTTCCTGGGGCGCTGGTTCGCGCCCGGTTTTCGGGGTCGGGCGCTCTTGCGCGCCCCGGCAGCGCCGGCCCTCTGCAGGACCGACCGCCTGCACTCAAATTGTATATACAAGCCGCGAAAGTCTCGTGTATAGACGACAGTCGCTTGTCGCTCCGGCCCAAAACGCGCAGGGCATCGGCGGATTTGACCCGCCCGGCGGCCGGCGAGAAAGGGTCGGAGGCTTTCCGCCCGGCGCAGACGGGAAGGCGGGCGCGGTCTTCCTAGCGGGCCAGACGGTCAAGGTGGGCGCCGGGAGGCAGGTCTCCGTCGATCAGACCTGACAAGGACATCCCACCATGACCGTACTTCCGGAATCGAAAACCTATGTCATCGCCGGGGCCGGCATTCACGGCCTCTCCACCGCCTGGCATCTGGCCATGGAGCTGGAGGCCCGCGGCAAGGGCTCCGGCAAAGACATCGTCGTCCTCGACAAGACGGCGCCCGGCGCCGGGGCCAGCGGCATCGCCTGCGGCTGCGTGCGCAACTTCTACATGACCGAGGCGCTGCACCCCATCCTGCGCCACTCCGTCGACGTCTGGATGGAAGAC
>NZ_JANQKD010000116.1 GCF_028281305.1 Pelagibius sp.
ATGGTGCGGCCCCTGCAAGATGATCGCACCGGCCCTGGAGGAGATCGCCAGCGAGATGGACGGCCGTATCACCGTCGCCAAGCTGAACATCGACGACAACCCCCATACGCCGCAGAAATACGGCGTGCGGGGTATTCCCACCCTGATGCTGTTCAAGGACGGTCAGGTCGCCGCGACCAAGGTTGGCGCGGTCGGCAAGACCCAGTTGCTGGAATGGGTTGAATCCGTCGTGTGAGCCCCTACATAACCTGTACAGTACAGAGACACGTATAGCTCCCAAATACGGTTTTCCCCAGTAAGATGCCCCAAAAGCCCCGCTGTCCCCCCGGCGGGGCTTTTTCTTTGGCGGGTTCTTTGCTGGGCAGGGACGGCGCTTCTGCGGAAAAGAAATCTTTACCCTGGCCGCTTAGCTCTTTGGTGATGCCTTGACAGCATGAGGGGGAGCGACGATGGTCGCGCCTCGGTTTTTGGATCACCGCAAGGCTGCAGGTGCGCGGCGCAGGAGACGCGCCGCCGGCGAGAAGGGCAAAGGATCACCGTGGGGAAGGTCAAGTACGACTGTTTGAAGTGTCCGGGCTATTGCTGCTCCTATCCGAATATCCATGCGAAGCCCAAGGACATCCGGCGCCTGGCCGAGCATTTCGGAATCACGCCGGAGGAAGCGCAGAAGCGCTTCACGAAAAAGGGCTACAAGGAAGACGGCCAGAAGAAGGCGCCGCGGGTGCTGCGTCACCAGAAGGACGAGCACTACGGAACCATCTGCCGTTTCTTCGACACCGAGAAGCGGCGCTGCACGGTCTATGAAGCGCGCCCGAAGATCTGCCGGGAGTTTCCCGGCCGCAAGCGCTGCGGCTACTACGAGTTCCTGAGCTTCGAACGCGAAGCCCAGGAAGACCCGGACTACGTGGCCACCACCTATAACTTTTAGCGCGTTCGCGGATTACGGCACCGGCCCGCTCCCCCTCCCGGCCACCCAACGCCAGTATCCTATGGGTGGCCGGGAGGGGGAGCGGGCTGGAACCGATTCGACGTCAGTCGAAAACGCGTTAGCGCGGCCGCAGCACGGTGCCGCTGTCGACCTCGGTGCGGGCGCCGTCGCGCATGGCAAAGCGCCCGTTCACCAGCACATGGGCAATACCGGTGGCATAGCGCCGCGGTTCCTTCAGGTCGAAGTGGCTGGCGATGCCTGCCGCATCGAAGACCGTGATGTCCGCGAAGTTTCCGTCGACCAGCCGGCCGCGGTCGCGCAGGCCGAGGCGGTCGGCCGGCAGGGCGGTGAGGCGCCGCAGCCCCTCCTCCAGCGACAGCACCTCTTGGTCGCGCACATAGTGCTGCAGGAAACGCGCCGCCCAGCCGTAGCCGCTGAGCGAGCCGATGGAGTGCTTCAGGCAGCCGTAGGGCGCCAGCGCCAGGGTGTCGGAGATCACCGCGCAGTCGGTCCCTGAGAGGGCGAGCCTGATGTCGTCCTCGGAGAAGGAATGCGACGTCCACATCAGGTGGTTCATCGCATCGCCTTCTTCCTCCAGCAGCAGATCCAGCGCCGCGTCGTAGGGGTCGCAGCTGCGCTTGGCGCCGATCTCGGCCAGGGTGAGGCCGACGAGGGCGTGGTTGGCCTCCGACTGCATCAGCACGATCTCTTCCCATCGTCCGTCGCTGACCAGGCGCCACATGGGCCGCGGGTTGCGTTTGATGCGGGCGCGGGTCTCTTCGTCCTTCAGCCGCGCGCGCACGGCCTCCGGGCCGCCTTCCTGCGCCCACTGCGGCAGGATCGCCAAGACCCTGGTGTGCGACCAGTCGTGGGGAATGACGTCGCAGGCCAGGTCCACGCCCTGGCGCTTGGCCTGGTCGATCATTTCCAGGCTGTGGGCCATGGCGTGGGGCGGCGCGCCGTACTTGGGCTGGATGTGGGAGATCTGGAGGCGCGCGCCGGACACGCGTGCTGTGGCAATGGCCTCGCCGAAGCCGAGGTCGTAGAAAAGATCGCGGTTGCGCACATGGGTGGCATAGAGCCGGTCCCGCGACGCGGCCACGCGGCAGAGCCGGGCCAGCTGGTCGGGG
Source organism: Pelagibius sp. (assembly GCF_028281305.1). Lineage (GTDB taxonomy): Bacteria > Pseudomonadota > Alphaproteobacteria > Kiloniellales > Kiloniellaceae > Pelagibius. The sequence continues at coordinate 2,059 of NZ_JANQKD010000116.1, forward strand.
GTCGCCAGGCTGCCGGGCCAGTACTCCAGGCCGGAGGAAAAACCGTAGGCGCCCTCGTCCAGGCTGCAGCCCAGCAGTTCGGCCATGGCCTCCACTTCTTCATCGCGCGCCGGGCGCAGGGCATCGCCCAGCACCGCGCGGTGAATGGTGCCGTGGCCGACGAAGGCGGCGACGTTGACGCCAAGCGGCTTGCCGTCAAGGTGATCGAGGTACTCCCCGAAGCTCAGCCAGTCTGGCTCCACAGCACCGGGCAGATAGCCGGGCGCCATCAGCTCGATGTCGCGGCGGCTGCGTGCCGGCGCGCAGGAGACGCCGCACTGGCCGACGACCTCCGTCGTCACGCCCTGATGCACCTGGCTTTCTGCGCGTCCGTTGGCGGCCAGGGTGAAGTCGGAATGGGTGTGCAGGTCGATGAAGCCCGGGGAGACGGCGAGCCCGCGCACGCAGACCCGTTCTCGTGCCGCGCTTTCGGCCAGGTCGCCGATGGCGGCGATGCGGGTGCCGGCGATGCCGATGTCGGCCTCGATCGGTGGCGTGCCGTTGCCGTCGTAGACTGTGCCGCCTTCCAGAACAGTATCCAGCATCTCGTGTGCTCTTTCTTTCCGTGCCGTGGCTTTTCGTGCCTTCGTTTTTCGGGCCCTGGCCGGCTCAGTAGGTGGCGACGCCGTAGAAGGCGTTTGGCAGCCACAGCGTGGCCTCGGGAATGAAGATCATGAACAGCAGCCCCAGCACGTAGGCTACGATGAAGGGCAGCACGGCGACCGAAACCTGTTCGATGGTGATGCCGGAGATACGCGAGGCGACGTTGAGGTTGCCGCCGAGCGGCGGCGTCAGGAAGCCGATCTCGCAGGTCATCACGGTGAAGACGCCGAACAGCACGGGGTCGACACCCAGGCTCTCGACCAGCGGCAGGAAGACCGAGGTAAAGAGGATGATCTGCGCCAGCGATTCCATGAAGGTGCCGATGATGATGTAGAAGATCCCGATGAAGATCATGATCAGGATCGGGCTGTCGGTGATGGCGGTGATCGAGGTCTCCACCGCTGCCGGCACGTCGTAGAAGGCGGAGAGCTGGCCGAAGGCCAGGGTCGGCGTCAGCAGAATCAAGAGGCCGGCCATCAGGGCGGTGAAGCGCAGGCTTTCCAGGATCTTTTTCGCCGTCAGTTGCTTGTAGACGTAGCGGCCGACGAAGAGGGCATAGAATACGGCCACGGCTGCCGCTTCGGTCGGCGTGAATGCGCCGCCGTAGATGCCGCCGAGGATCAGCACCGGCGCGCCGATGGCCCACTTGCCGTCCCAGAGCGCCTTCAGGAAGGGCGTCCAGGAGAAGCGCTCGCCGGTGCCGCCATAGCCCTTGCGGCGGGCGATGATGTAGGTGGTGATCATCAGCAGGATGGTCACCAGGATGCCCGGCACGACGCCGGCCAGGAAGAGGCGCGGGATCGAGGTCTCCGAGACCAGGCCGTAGATGATCATCAGGTTGCTGGGCGGGAT
>NZ_JANQKD010000080.1 GCF_028281305.1 Pelagibius sp.
CCCGGCCACCCAACACCAGTATCCTATGGGTGGCCGGGAGGGGGAGCGGGCTGGAACTGCTTCGACGTAAGTCGAAATTCTTCTAGCGCCGAGTCACAGCTTCAGAGCGGCAGGGATTTGCGGCGGTAGTGGTAGCGGTAGAGCTCCGTCGTGAAGCCGAGGGAGCGGTAAAGCGCAAGGGCCGCGGGATTGTCGGCCACCACCTGCAGGCAGGCGGCCCCGGCCCCCGCGGTTACAGCCCAGTTCAGGACCGCGCCGACCGTCTGGCGGCCAAAGCCGCGCTGGCGCCAGCGGGCATCGGTCACGACCGCTTCGACCACGGCCAGGCCGTCGTGCAGCACGCCATAGGCCAGGGCGACCACCAATCCTTCGTGGTGTGTCGCGGCAAAGACCCGCGGCAGCATGATGGTGCGGACCATCGTTTCGAAGACCGCGCTGTCGGCTGTGTCGGCGGGGCTCAGGGCCGCGCGGGCCTGCAGCCAGTCGCCGTCGGTCTCCGCGGTCAGGCGCGTCGCCGTGCCTTGCGTCTGCGGCCATGCGGAGAGGTCGTTGAAGAGCGTCAGGGTCTCGCCCTCCGCCGTGTAGCCGCCGACCGCCAGCGGCCCGTCCATCTCCGCCGCGATGGAGGGGACGCGAAACAGCGCCGCTTGATCGAGCGCGGCGTAGGTGGCTTCGGCGGCAGCCAGAATGGCCGCCGGATCGCGCGGGCCGTCGCGCAGCGGGTTCACCGAGTTGGTCCGCCGGGTGGAGCCGCCGGCGGCGCGCAGCAGCCAGCCGCTCAACAGCATCTGCCGCGGCGAGGGCCAGGCGCTCATGCAGGCCTCTTCCGCACGCCAGTTCAGATCCACGCTTGTCATGAGGATGCCACCGTTGGGGTCGATGAGGACGGTCGGGCGAAAGAAACGCGAATGCGCGCCCTCTGCCAGTGCTTAGCCGCTTGTCTGCGGGAAATCGAGCCGAAAGTCTCCTCAAGGCCGCCGCTGTCGCCTAATGTGGTGCCGGGACTGCCAGCCGGAGGTTGCCGTGCCGCTTGTACGCCAGCCACGTGACGTTTTGAGGCCCTTCGTCCAGCAGCTCTGGGCGTCGGATCCTTCCGATGCGCCGCCTGGAGCGCCCTCCGGCAGCGGCCGCGAGGCGGTGCTGCCTTCCGTGTCCACCCAGCTGGTCATTCGTCTGGCAGAGCAGCCGTTGCGGGTCTTCCGTCACCGTGACGACCTCGAAGGATACGCCGTGAGTACGGCGGTGATCGGCGGCCCCCGCCTGGCGCCCTACCTGAAAGACGTCTCCCGGCCCGTGCCGACGGTCGGGGCTGCGCTGCGGCCGGGTGTGGCCGGGCTTCTGATCGGCGCGCCCGCCGGAACCTTCGTGGGCCGGCACCTGCCGCTGGAGGATGTCTGGGGCGCGGCGCCGGTGGCTGTCCTGCGCGCGGCCCTTTGGGAGGCCGGCTCGGCGGCGCAGCGGCTCGCCATCTTCGAAGCCGCCCTCGTTGTGCGGCTGCCGAAGGTCACGGGACTCGATCCGCTGGTCGCCCAGGCGCTGGCCGGGTTTGATGCCGGAGCGCCGGTCGGTGCCGTTGTGACGGAGAGCGGGTACAGCCATCGCACCTTCACGAGGCGCTTCGCGGCGGCCGTCGGCTTAAAGCCGAAGACCTATGCCCGGCTGCAGCGCTTCGGCCGTGCCCTGGATCCCTTGGCAAAGGGCGCCGCAGCGGCGGGGGCCGCGCCGTCCCTGGCGGATCTGGCGGCATGGCATGGCTATGCCGACCAGGCCCACTTCGTCCGCGAGTTCCGTCAGTTCTCCGGTCTGACGCCCGGCTGCTATCGCCGCTTGGCGCCGGCCTTTGCCCGCCATGTCGCGCTCTGAGGGCGGGCCCGCCAGCAGATCGGCATCGGGGTCAAAAACCTTCAAGACGCCGAGGCGGCCTTGACGGACAGTGAAGCCTGATAAGCAACGCTGGAAAGAGGAGGGATGCCCCCATGGCGATCCATGAGCTCTTCGCCTACCTGCGCCCGAAGCCGGCGGGGGAGGCGATCGAATTCTACAAGAGCGTCTTCGGCGCGACCGAGAAGTTCCGCCTCTCCGACAGGGACGGGCGGGTCGGCCATGCGCAGCTCCTGCTTGGCGGGACAACCCTGATGCTGTCGGACGCGTATCCGGAGTTCGGCATCCATGCCCAGGAGCACGATGGCGGTCCGATCTCCTTCGTCATCCACCTTCATGTGGACGATGCCGATGCCTTGATCGACCGCGCCGTGGCGGCCGGCGCGAAACTGCTGCGACCGCCTGAGGATCATTTCTATGGCGAACGCTCCGGCACGGTGCGCGATCCCTTTGGTTATGACTGGCTGATCGGCCACTCCATCGAGACTCTCGAACCGGAAGAGATCCAGCGCCGCTTCGATGCGATGTTGACAGGGCGGGACTGAAAACTTGCCTTACCGCATGGCCTGAAGCCTGGCCATGGCGGCGATGCCGAAGGCAGGGCCGAGGGCGAGGCCGAAGAGCACGGTGGACCAGCCGAAGGTCTCCGCCAGCACCGGCGTCACCTGTACGGTGACGAAGGTGAGGGCGAAGCCGAGCGCGGTCTGGAAGGTCATCAGGCTGCCGGCCTGGGCCGGCGGCGCCGCATCGGCGACCAGGGCGGAGAACTGCGCGGAATCCGGGATGATGCTGATGCCCCAGACGATGACGATGGCAAAGGTCAGCCAGACCGGGCCGCCGAAGGTGGCGGCCGTCGCGATGGCCGCCGCGCCGCTGACGATCATGGCCAGCATGGCGACCCGCGCCTTGCCGATGCGGTCGGCGGCGAAGCCAGCGGGGACGCAGGCGATGGCCCCGGCGCCGATGGCGAGGAAGGCCGTGAGCTTGGAGAGCCGCTCGGCCTCCGCGGCGGGCAGGGTGGCGCCGTAGGACACCGCGGTCGCCGCGGCGACCCAGGCCCACATGGCGTAGAGTTCCCACATATGGCCGAGGTAGCCGGCGTAGGCCAGACGGACCCGGCGGTTGGTCCAGGCGGTGACGATCACCCTGGGATCGAAGCGCTGGGCCGTGCGGTGGTAGGGGCCGAGGCCGACGCCCAGGCTGAGGAGCCCGGCGAAGAGCGACGCGAGGGAGGCGGCGGCCACGGTCAGGCGCCACTCGGCGCCGCCGCCGAAGGCGATCAGGTAGGGCGAGGCAGAGCCCAGCGCCAGCGCCCCCACCAGGGCGCCGACCAGGAAGCCGCGGTCGCGCTCGCCCCAGCCGACGGCGATCTTCATGCCCACCGGATAGACCCCGGCCAGCAGGGCGCCCGTGGCAAAGCGCGCGGCAATGGCCGTCAGGCTGCCGGGCGCCACCAGCAGCAGCAGGGCGTTCACCCCGCCGGCGGCGATGGCCGAGGCGGCGAGCACCCGGCGCGGGTCGTAGCGGTCGGGAATGTTGAGGATGGCGGAGATCAGGGAGCCGACGACGAAACCGCCCTGAACGCCGCTCGACAGCGCCGCCTGGCGGAAGGGCGAGACCGCCGCTTCGCGCAGCATGTCCGGCAGCACGGCGGCGGAGACGAACCACAGCGACATGGCCGCCAGCTCGGCGAGCAGCAGCAGGGTGAGGGAACGCAGTTTCATGGCCGGACCATCTCTACTGGCCCGCAGGCGCTCCGTCGACTAAATGGTTCGGGCCGCTCTGAAGGCCCGGCGTCGGCTAGCCCGGCTTGTGGCTCTTCAGCGCTTCGGCGACGGCCTGGTAGAGCGCCGGGTCTTCGTCGGCGGCACTGGCGCGGTAGTCGACGCCGGTTTCCAGATGGGCGCCCCGGTCGGCCCGCTCCAGCATGCCGGGCCGGCCGATCAGTTCGCCGACGCAGTGGCGCAGGGCCGCGACCGGCGGCTCGCTCGTCTCGCCGAAGAGGTCCTGCCAGACCATGCGCACGTAAAGCGCACAGTGGTGGGCCAGCAGAGCCTGCTCGCGCGTGGTGCAGGCGGAGGCCAGGTCTTCCAGTCCCCATCCCTTCAAGCGTTCCAGTTGGAAGGGCGCGGCGCTGCCCGGTTCGCCGATCTTCGGCAAATCATTCAGGTTCATCTGCTCGGTCCTCCTTTGCTCTGCTCGTTCTCAAAGGCGCCTCTCCCGTCAGTCCGGGGTCAGTTCCGGCAGCACGCGGTGCAGGAACTGCACCGAGATCGACCCTTCGCCGACTGCCGAGGCGACGCGCTTCACCGATCCGGCGCGCGCATCGCCGACGGCGAAGACGCCGGGCTGACTGGTTTCCAGGATGTTGGGTTCGCGCTCCAGCGGCCAGTCGCCGCCGGTGTCCGGCCCGGTGCAGACGAAGCCCTTGTCGTCCAGGCGCACACAGCTTTGCAGCCAGTCCGTGTTGGGGCTCGCGCCGATCATCAGAAAGAGGTTGGAGATCCTGTGCGTCTCCTCATTGCCGTCAAGGGTGTTGCGCCAGGTCACCTGCTCCAGGTAGCGCGCGCCCTCCAGCTTGGTGATCTCCGTGTTGCGGTGGAGCGTGATGCGCGGGGAGGCGTCGATGCGCCCGACCAGATAGTCCGACATGCTGGCCGCCAGGCTGTCGCTGCGGATCAGCATGTGCACATGGGCGGCGTAGCGCGACAGGAAGACCGCCGCCTGCCCGGCGGAGTTGCCGCCGCCGACCACCACCACCTCCTCGTCCCGGCAGAGATCGGCCTCCAGCGCCGTGGCGGCATAGTGCACGCCCGCGCCTTCGTAGTCGGCGAGGTTGTCCAGGTTCAGGCGGCGATAGGTGGCGCCGGAGGCCACCACAACGCTCCAGCAGCGGAAGGTGCCGCCATCCTCCATGCGCAGGCTGTAGGGCCGTTCGCTGCAGTCGAGGGACACGACCCGGCGCGGCAGGGAGATGACCGCGCCGAACTTCTGCGCCTGCACCTGCGCGCGCGCGGCCAGGGCCTGGCCGGAAATGCCGGTGGGGAAGCCGAGAAAGTTCTCGATCTTTGAGCTGGTACCGGCCTGACCGCCCGGCGCCTCGCCCTCCAGCACCAGGGTGTTCAGGCCTTCTGAGGCGGCATAGACCGCCGCGGCAAGGCCCGATGGGCCGGCGCCGACGACGACCACGTCACAGGGGTTGGCGCCGTCCGGTTCCTCGAACAGGCCGAGGCGTTTGGAGAGATCCAGGTTCGAGGGATTGTGCTGCCGGTCTTCGCCGGCACTGAAGACCATCGGCAACTGCCCGGGATCGCAGCCGTGCTGCTTCAGCAAGGCCTGGGCCTCGTCGTCCTCGTCGACATCCAGCACCCGGTGCGGGTAGCCGTTGCGGCGCAGAAATCGGGCGATGCGCAGGGTGTCGCGCTCGCGCCGATGGCCGACGACGGTGGCGCCGCCCTGGGTCTCCTGGATCAGGCCGACGCGCCGCAGGATGAGGGCGCGGGTGATGATCTCGCCGATGTCCGGCTCTGCGGTCAGCAGCCGGCGCAGGGCCGTGCGGTTGAGGCGCAGCACCTCGCCGTCCTCGCCCATGCGTCCGCCGACCAGGATCTTGCGGCCGTTGAAGAGGTCCAACTCGCCGGTGAAGTTGTGGGCCCCGTGGACGGTGATCACCGCTTCGCCGTCGCTGAGCGGGTCGGTGATCTCGATGCAGCCCTTGAGGATGATGAAGCAGTCGACGCTGCGGTCGCCGCGGGAAAACAGCACCGTGCCCTTGGCCAGAGGTTCGCGGACGCCGAAAGGCAGCGCGCGGTCGATCTGTTCCTGATTGAGGGTGGGAAAGATCTGGGCCCGGCGGGTGTAGGCGCTGGTCTGGTTGCCGGCGGGCTCGAGTGTGGATGTTTCGACCATCGTAGGCTTCGTGTCTCCTGTTTTGCGCCCTCTACAACCGCCAGAGCGGTCCGCAGAACAATCGATTGTGCTGTTCGGAACCAGTCCGCAGTCGCTTGTGCCAATCGGATCGTCCTTGCGGGCGCGTCCCCTGTTCTCCGTGCATGTGGCGTCGCGACGCTTGCCCTGCAAATTCTTTAGCGGACGCTGTTGGACAGACGAGCTGTGTGTCCAAAGGACGCGGCCTCGCAAAAGGCATGGTTTCCGGTAACGCCGATGATAGGGTCAGGCTGTAAGCACCCTGGCCGCATCGTGAGCTATCTCGACCGCATCCGCAGCTGTCACCGCTGGACCCCCGCCGACTATCTGCCGTTTCTGGTGGATGGCGTTGCGCTGGGTGCGGTAGAGCATGCGTTCCGGGAGCGCCTGACCGCCTTCCCGGGAGTCTTCACGATCGCTGCCGACCACGTGGCGCTGGCGCCGGCGTTGGACAGTTTCGATGCCCGCAGCGCGGCTTTGGCTGAGGTGACGGCGGCGTTGCGCACCGAGGGCGCCTTTCCCAACTGGCGGGGGGAGGACTATCCCGTCGCCGCCACCTGGGGCAGGCCGCCGCTGTTTCGCATGGAACGGGCCGCAGTGCCGCGTTTCGGCCTGCCGGCCTACGGCGTTCACGTGAATGGAATTCTGCGCGGACCGCAAGGCCTGGAAATGTGGATCGGCAAGCGCGCCCGCAGCAAGCAGACCGCGCCCGGCAAACTCGATCACATCACCGCCGGCGGCCAGCCCTACGGCCTGGGTCTGACGGAGAACGTCATCAAGGAGTGCGCGGAGGAGGCGGGCATCCCCGCAGACCTTGCAGCCAAGGCGGTTCCGGTGGGCGCGCTGCGTTATCGCTGTACCAGGACGGAGGGTCTGCGCAACGACGTGGCGTTTTGCTTCGACCTGGACCTGCCCGCCGGCTTCCGGCCTGAAAACACCGACGGCGAGGTCGAGTCCTTCGAGCGCTGGCCCATAGCCCAGGTTCTGGAACGCCTGCGCGAGACCACCGACTTCAAGTTCAACGTCGCGCTGGTGATCCTCCACTTTGCCGTCCGACACGGGGTGCTGTCGCCGGACAGTGAGCCCGATTACCAGGCCATTGTCGAAGGCCTGGCCGGCCGTTTCGCCGAGTAGCTGTCCGCGCGGCCTCTCGCCCCTCACCCTCCCGCTTACGCGGGTCCCTCCCTCTCCCCGGTGGGGAGAGGGTTGAGAAGGCTTGGCAAGCCGATAAGGCGAGCCTAGCCGAAGCTGGGTGAGGGGCGAGAGGCCGCGCGCGTCACCGCCCGTGCGTCACCCCCGCGCGTCGGCCAGGATCATGTCGCTGGCTTTTTCCGCGATCATGATGGTGGGCGCGTTGGTGTTGCCGGAGACGATCGCCGGCATGATGGAGGCGTCGACCACCCTGAGGCCTTGAAGCCCATGGACCGCGAGCCGCTCGTCGACGACGGCGCCAGGGTCGCGGCCCATCTTGCAGGTGCCCACCGGGTGATAGATGGTCTGGCTGATGTTGCGCGCGGCATCCAGAAGGTCTTCGTCGCTGACGACCCCCGGTCCGGGCAGCAACTCCTTCTCGATCAGCGGCGCCATTACCTGTGTCGCCGCGAATCGCCGCGACATCTTCATGCCTGCAACCGTCACCGCCTGGTCCTTGACTGTGTCCAGGTAGTTGGGATGGATGGCCGGGTGATCCTCCGCGTCGGGGCTGCGCAGGGCGATGCGGCCTGTGCTTTCCGGACGCAGCTGGCAGGTGGAGGAGGTGAAGGCGGAGAATTTGTGCAGGCCTTCGCCGGGTTTGTCTGCACTCAGCGGCTGCAGGTGAAACTGAATGTCCGGCGTCGCCGCCTCCTCGGAGGTGCGTGCGAAGACGCAGACCTGGCTGGCCCCCATGGTCAGCGGCCCGCTGCGCTTCACCAGATACTCCAGGCCCATCAGCGCCTTCTTGGCCGGGTTGCGCACCTGGTCGTTCATGGTGATCGGGCGCTTGGTCTGGAAGACCATGCGCACCTGCAGATGGTCCTGCAGATTGCCGCCGACGCCCGGCAGGTCGTGGACCACGGGAATGGCAAGCTCCTGCAGATGGCTGCCGGGTCCGATGCCGGAGAGCATGAGGACTTGCGGCGAGCCGATGGCGCCGGCGGCCAGCACGATCTCGCCGCGGCAGCTTGCCTGAAAGGCCTCGCCCTTGCGGCGGTAGGCGACGGCCGCAGCACGGCGGCCGTCGAACACCAGCCGCTCCACCTGGGCATGGGTGACGACCTCCAGGTTGGCGCGGTGACGCACCGGGTGAAGGTAGCCCACTGCCGTGCTGCAGCGCCGGCCGTTGCGCGCGGTGAGCTGGAAGTAACCGGCGCCTTCCTGCTCAGCGCCGTTGAAGTCGTCGCGGGCCGGAATGCCCAGCTCGACGGCAGCCTCGATGAAGCGGTCGCAGAGTTCGCGGCGGATGCGCATGTTGGAGACCGCAAGCGGGCCGCCGGTGCCGTGATAGTCGTCGGCGCCGCGCTCCTGATCCTCGGAGCGCTTGAAGTAAGGCAGCACGTCGTCGTAGGACCAGCCGGCATTGCCGAGCTGGCGCCAGTGGTCGTAGTCCTCCTTCTGGCCGCGCACGTAGAGCAGGCCGTTGATGGAGGAGGAGCCGCCCAGCACCTTGCCGCGCGGCCAGTCCAGACTGCGGCCGTTCAACCCCTTGTCCGGTTCGGTGCGGTAACACCAGTCGGTGTTCGGGTTGTGCATGGTTTTGAAGTAGCCGACCGGGACGTGGATCCAGGGGTTCCAGTCGCGCCCGCCGGCCTCCAGCAGCAGCACCCGCTTGGCCGGGTCGGCCGAGAGCCGGTTGGCCAGCACGCAGCCGGCGGAGCCGGCGCCGACGATGATGTAGTCATAGGCCGCCGGGTCGTGTGCCAGGAGTGCGCCCTTGGCGCCGGCCGCGGCCTCCGCCTGTCGCTCCCCAGAGTGCTGGCCACCAGAGTGCTGTCCACCAGAGTGCTGTCCCGGCTTCACCGGCCGACCCCTCCTGTTTGACACAATAACTTTCGTACCCGGTGATGCTTATTGGGGTACGAATATTACATATCGCTTGCCTTCCGCACATGCAATCGCAATAATGAGACGATAAGTCTCGTTAAATGAGAAAACTCCGCTACCAAACTGCGGCCCAGGGCCAAGCCCTCGGGGAATGGGAGGAACCATGCTTAGCGATAAACTGAAGCACGTATCGCGCCGCGACTTGCTGCGCCTGACAAAGCAGTACGGCATCACGTCGACCCTCTTGGCGGCCGGTTCCCTGACCGGGTTCGTCACAACCACCCGCCTGGCCGAGGCCGCCAACTCGACCTATGAGAAGCGGTTCAAGACCGAACCGAAGTTCACCCTGAAGTTCGGCGCGGCCGGCTTCAACGAGCGCAACCTTCTGATCGAGCGGGCCGGCTGCCTGCAGTTCGTGAACGATATCGAAGAGCGCACCGACGGTGCCATCCGCATCGAGTTTATCGGCAACAACCAGATCTGCGGCCAGCTCAACTGCGTGAAGAAGACGCAGCAGGGCATCATCGACATGTACGCCGCCTCGACCCAGAACTCAGCCGGCGGCGCGCCTTATCTGAACGTGCTCGACTACGCCTACATGTTCCCGAGCCGGGCGGCGCAGTACTACTTCCTCTATCACCCCGGCAGCGTGAAGGTGCTGCGCGAGCCGATGCGCAGGCGCCACAACGTGGAGTTCCTGTTCAGCCACGCCGAGCTGCGCGGCATCCAGCTCGGCCTGAAATGGCAGGACAAGCCGCTGGTGACCAGCGTCACCGAGCTGGCCGGCACCAAGAACCGCGTGACCGGCACCCAGCTTGGCCGCATCGCCATGAACCTGATGAACCTCAATCCCACGCCGATCGCCTGGGAAGAGACGCTGGACGGCCTGAAGCAGGGCCTGATCGACGGGGCCGAGACCTGGGCCTCCGCGGTGGCCTACGCCAACATGTCGCCGGTGGTCTCCCAGGTGATCAACCTGGAATTCTTCTGCGGCACCGAGCACACGGCGATGAGCACCAAGGTTTTCGACAGCCTCGGCGGCGAGCTGCAGGACGCGGTCATGGAGTCGGCCTATCTGACCCAGGTCCACGTCCAGGCGGCCAACGAAGCGGCCCTGGTCAACACCGTCGGCTATTCCGATCCGCAGATGCCCGGGACCATCTTCGCCCAGAACGGCACCCGCGTGTCGATGCTCGACGATGCGGCGAAGCGCGAAGCCGAAGAGATGTGCTCGCCGGAGTTCCACCCGGCGGAATGGGAACAGTGGCGCGACCGGCTCAACGGCTGGGCCGAGGGGATGGACACCTACAAGTTCATCTACGACATCGCCCGCGAGATTCCCAAGGACACCCTTGCCGAGAACGTCGAGCCGCGGCGCTGGTGGAAGGGCTGATCACGAAACCTGCTGCGGGGAGGGGCCGGCTCATGGCGTCCTCCCCGCCGTTTCGTTCAATGCTTGTGCTAGACTCCTGATCAGGCAGGCGGCGGCAAAGATTGTCGCGGGGGATGCGGTGCTGCGGCCTGCCCGGTTGGGGCTTCGGAACCTGGGGGCATAGCGGCCATGGCTGCACTTCGCTGGATCGACGAGAACGTCGAAAAGATCATCATCCTTGTTTGCTATGTGGCGATGGCGGGGATCATCTTCGTTGAGGTGATCCGCCGGTTCGTCTTCAACGAGCAGGTCGCCTGGAGCACCACGGTGCCGATCTACCTCTTTCTCTGGATCGTCTGGGTCGGCTGCGCCTACAACGTGAAGATCCGCGCCCATTTGCGATTCGACGAACTGCGTCACCGGCTTTCGCGCGGCGGGCAGTTCGCCTGCCTCTGCCTGGACGGCGCTCTCTGGATCATCTTTTCCATCATCGTCATCGTCTATTCGACCGAGCAGGTCTGGCTGTCTTACGACAACTTCGCGATCGTTCAGGGCACCGACAACGTTATGCAGTGGTGGTTCTACCTGGCGACGCCCTTTGCCTGGGCGGTGCTGGTGATTCGGGTGCTACAGAACTTCGCCCATGATCTCCGCGCCTACCTCAGCGGCGAGCCCCTGCAGATCAAAACCAACATCTTCGGGGACTAGGCCGGTGGATACGCTCTGGATCATTCTCATCTCCCTCGGCGTCACCGTGCTCTTCGTGCTGGGGGTGCCGATCTTCCTGGTCATCGGCTTCTGGGTGGTCGGCGTCAGCCTGGTGATCGACTTCACCCTGGCCAACATCGGCGTCACGCTTTACGAGGGGCTGAACTTCTTCGGCCTGCTGGCGCTGCCGCTGTTCATCATGACCGGCGATCTCATCAAGTCGGCGGGCATTGCCAAGCGGCTCTCCGACTTCGCCTATTCGATTCTCGGCTGGCTGCGCGGCGGCCTTGCCATGGCCTCGCTCGGCGCCTGCGGCCTCTTCGCCGCGATCTCCGGCTCCAACTCGGCGACCACGGCCACCATCGGCTCCATCATGCATCCGGAGATGACCAAGGGCGGCTACGACCCCAACTTCGCTGCTGCCACGGCGGCGGCCGGCGGCACGGTCGGTATCATCATCCCGCCCAGCATCATCTTCATCGTCTACGGTTTCCTGATGAACCTCTCCATCAGTGACCTCTTCATCGGCGGCCTGCTGCCCGGTCTGCTGATGGTGATCTCGATGCAGCTGGCCTGCTGGTACGTCTGCCAGCGCAACGGCTGGGGCCACCTGATCCAGCTTCGCCTCGGGCGCATCATCAAGACCGCGCTGGGGGCCTGGCTCGGCTTCTTCGCCATTCTGCTGGTGATCTGGGGCATCTACGCCGGCGCTTTCTCGCCCACCGAGGCGGCGGGGGTGACCGCTGGCTTCTGCCTCTTCGCCGGCCTCATCATGCGCCCCTTCTCGCGGCGCTTCCACGGGCCCGAGGCGGATGACAGCGGCGCTCTGCCCGACCATGCCGGCGTTCTGGAACGCATCATCATTCCCGGCTTCAGCCTCAGGGAACTGCCGTCGATCATCATGCGCTCGGGCCAGATTACCGGCCTGCTGGCGCCGCTGATCGCCGTCTCGGTGGTGATGCAGCAGATCCTCTCGCTGCTGGGGGCCAAGGCCTTCGTCACCGATGCCCTCGGGGCGCTCGGCGGCTACTACGCGATCCTGCTGGCCTGCATGTTCATCGTGCTTCTGGCCGGCACGGTCCTGGAGAGTCTGCCCAACACCATCATTCTGGCGCCCATCCTGGCCCCCATCGCCGCCAGCATCGGCGTCGACCCCATCCACTTCGCGGTGATCTTCCTGGTCGGGGACGCCATCGGTTTCATCACGCCGCCTTATGGACTGAATCTCTACGTGGCCAGCGGCATTACCGGCATCCCTTACTTCCGATTACTGCGCTACACGCTGCCTTATCTGCTCGCGTTGATGATCGCCTGGCTGTTTATCGCCTTCATTCCCGATCTTTCGACCGCGCTTCTGGTGCACAAGGGTGCCGGCGTGTTCCAGGTGCAATAGGCCAGACAGCGATGGAACGAAGGCGATGCAGGACCTGAAGGAAAGACCCAAGACGGCGGCCGCGAAGACGCGCTCGGCACGGGTCCTGCAGCTGCTCGAGCTGATCGCGCGCCAGGACGGCCCGGCCTCGGTGCAGGAGATCACCGAACAGTCCGGACTGCCGAAGGCCACGGCCTACCGCATCTGCGCAATGCTGGAGGCCGACGGCTTCCTGCGGCGCGAGATGGGCGGGCGGGGCCTGGTTGCGGGGCCGCGTCTGCTGGCGCTGGCGCATACGCTGCTGGGCGGTTCAAGCCACGCGGCTGCCCGCCACGCGATCCTGGCGTCCGCGGCGCGGCGGATCGGCGAAACCTGCAATCTGACCGTGCCGGACGGCAGCGAGATGATCTATCTCGACCGCGTGGAGTCGGAGTGGCCGCTGCGCCTTCAGCTCCCCACCGGTACGCGGGTCCCGCTGCACTGTACGGCCAGCGGCAAGCTGTTCCTCAGCAGCCTCGGCCCGGCTGCCCTGAAACCGCTGCTGGCCAGCCTCGCCCTGCAGCGGCGCACGGAGAACACGATCACCGATGTGGAGTCCCTGCGTACGGCGCTGGACCAGATCCGGGAGACCGGGATCGGCACCGACAACGAGGAGTTTCTCGAGGGCATGGTCGCCGTGGCCGTGCCGGTCACGGACTCTGCCGGGCGGCTCTTCGCCACCCTGGCGGTTCATGCCCCGGTCGTGCGCATGAGCATCGAGCAGGCCCGCGCCCACGTGCCGGTGCTGCGGGAAGCCGCCGCCCAGTTGGCCGCCCTCAGCGAGGCCTGAGCGCCGGGGGTCAAGCAACCCGGCTCAAAGCGCCTGTTCAGAATGCCCGGTCAGAGCGCGAGCGGCGGACGGTCGCCGTGCAGGGTGTCGATCAGCCGCTGCGGCAGGGTGAATTCCGCGGCCATGCGGCGCACGTCCTCTTCGGCGTGCTCCAGCGACCGGTGCAGCCGGCCGATCTCGAAGAGGTTGCGGCGCTGGGGAATGGCGATGAGGAAGCGATTGTCGATGAAAGCACAGTTCAGCGACCCCTGACCGGCGGCATCGGAAATCGCCAGCAGGGAATCCAGAAAGGCCGGTTGCAGCAGGCCTCCTGCCTCCTGCGGATCGTCGCTGTAGACCTGATAGCGCGCTTCGAAGTCGGCATGATCGAGGGGCACCGGCGAGAGGTTGGTCAGCTTGCTGCGCAGCAGGTCGATGGCCCAGTTGCCGAGGGCGCCTTTGTCCCCCAGCAGCACGACGGTGCAGGAGAAGGGGCGCGGAACCGAAACCTCGCAGAGCAGGCCGGCAAAGGTCATCTTCACCCGCTCTTTCGATCCTTGCTTGCGGCGCCGCCGGAGCCGCGCCTCGACGACGCGGTAGTCGGTGTCGCGGTAGCGTCCGATCAGCAGGTCTTCCAGCTTCGCCCGGTTGAAGCCGGCGACGATGCCGCTGCGCCGAAAGCGATCGAGGTCGAAGCGGTCGCCGGGCTTGCGGTGATACTCTAGTCCGCCCAAGTACTGCCGCAGCGGCTCGACCACCAGTGTGCGCACGGCGTTGCGATGGCGGCGCCCGGGAATGCGGATCCAGAGGTAGCCCAGCACGAGGCCGAGAAAGACGACCGGAAAGCCGACGATGACCTCGCCGCTCCAGGCGACGGCGATGCCGGTTACTAGGGCGATCACGAAGGCGAGCCCGGCGGCGCGCACGTAGGTGGCGCGCAGCCGCTCCTTGCGCGCCTCTTCCAGGGCAGGCAGGCCGGGGGCGATCGCTTCGGCAAAGAAGCTGGCGAAGGATTGCTTCTCGCCCGCACCCGTCTCGCTGGCGTCGTCTGACTTATCGTCCATCATGGGTCTTTCCGCCTTTCGGCAGTGGATGGCAGGAGGGCGTTCTCCGCCAGGGCGATGACCTCGCCGGCGCTCCGGCCGGCCTCGCGGAGGTGGCGGATCGACAGCCCGTCGTGGCGTTTGGCCAGGCGCCGGCCCGCTTCGTCGCCGACCAGGCCGTGGTGATGATACTCCGGCACCGGCAGGTCAAGCAGGGCCTGCAGCAGGCGATGCACGTGGCTTGCCGCGAAGAGGTCCTCGCCGCGGGTGACCAGGGTGACACCCTGGGCCGCGTCATCGACCACCACGGCCAGATGGTAGCTGGCGGCCGCGTCCTTGCGCGCGAGCACCACGTCGCCCTGGGGTCGGGGGTCGCAGACCTGTTGTCCGCGGGCGCGGTCGTGCCAGGTGAGGGGGCCGCCGTGCTCCGCCTCGGCTTCCGCCAGCGCGCGGGTCATGTTCAGGCGCAGGGCATAGCGCTCCCCGGCGCTGCTGCGCTGCCGGCGTTCGGCGTTTGTGAGCCCGCGGCAGATGCCGGGGTAGATGGCTTCCCCTCGGCCAGGCGGGCCATGGGGGGCGGCCCCGGCGCGGGCGATCTCGGCGGCGATTTCCTTGCGCGTGCAAAAGCAGGGATAAAGCACCCCCCGCGCCTCCAGCCGCTGCAGCGCGGCGGCGTAGTCCGCCGTACAGTCCGACTGGCGGCGCAGCGGCTCCTCCCACTGCAGACCGAGCCAGGCCAGGTCTTCCAGGATGGCGGCCTCGTACTCCGGCCTTGCGCGACTGCCGTCGATGTCCTCGATGCGCAGCAGGAAGCGGCCCCCGGCGCCATCCCGCGCGCCGCCTGCTGCCCTACCTCCTGCCCCGGCGGCGCGCGCGGCAAAGAACGCCGAAAAGGCATGGCCCAGATGCAGGTAGCCGCTGGGCGAGGGCGCGAAGCGGGTGGTCTCGCCGCCCGGCACGGAACCCGGCGCTGGCGTGGAAGCGGAGACCTTGGGAGTCGTCATGCGATTGGCCCTAAGCCCTCAAGCGGCTAAAGTCCAGTCATGATCCCCGAAGCAGTACCCGACGAGCGGCTGCGCCCGGCGATGGAAGCCCTGGCGCAGCAAGACCCCGACATGGCCGCGGCCTACCGGCGCTGCGGCCTGCCGCCCGAACGCAGCAGCGAGCCGGGCTTTGCGGGCCTCATCCGCATGATCGCCGGGCAGCAGGTCTCGGTCCAGTCGGCCCGGGCCATCGTCGGGCGGCTGGAGGAACGGGTCGCCCCTCTGACGGCGGAGGGCTTCCTGCAGCTCGATGAGGACGACCTGAAGGCCATCGGCTTCAGCCGCTCCAAGATGCGCTACGGAGGCCTGCTGGCGGAGGAGATTGTCAACGGCCGCCTGGATATCGACGGCCTGGCCGAGATGGAGGATGCGGCGGCAATTGCCGCGCTGACCAGCGTGAAGGGCATCGGTCCCTGGACGGCGGAAATCTATCTGCTTTTTGCGCTCGGGCGGCCCGATGTCTGGCCGGTGGACGATCTGGCGCTCTGCATCGCGGTACAGCACCTGAAGTCGCTGGACGCCCGCCCCGGCCGCAAGGCGATGTTGACTCTGGGCGAGCCATGGCGTCCTTTCCGCAGCACCGCCGCCCGCTTTCTGTGGCATCTCTACCGCCATCCGGGGGTCGCCCTCGGCCGCGGCGTGAAGCGGACCGCCTGATCCGCCCGGATCGAAGACAGGAGACCTTGACCCCGTGGATGTTCAGAACCCCGACGGCCAAAACCCCGACGGCCAAAACCCCGACGGCCAGCACTCCGGCGGCCAAAGCATCGATGGCCCGCGCCACGGACCGGCGGAGGGCGTGCCGGTCTCGCGGCTCGTCGTCTTCCTGCATGGCCTGGGGGCGGACGGCAACGACCTGATTTCTCTGGGCCCTCTGCTTGCCCCGCTGCTGCCGGGCACAGCCTTCGTTTCGCCCCACGCGCCCTTTCCCTGCGACATGGCGCCGATGGGGCGCCAGTGGTTCAGCCTGCAGGACTACTCCCCCGCTGCCATGCACGCCGGTGCCGTGACAGCGACGCCGGTCTTGAACGCCTTCCTTGATGCCGAGCTTGCCCGCCACGGGCTCAAGGACGAGCAGATGGCGCTGATCGGCTTTTCCCAGGGGACCATGATGGCGCTGCATGCGGCGTTGCGCCGCCCGCGGCCCTGTGCGCTGCTGGTCGGGTTCTCCGGTGCGCTGGTCAGGCCCGAACTGCTGGCAGAGGAAGTCGTGAGCCGGCCGCCGGTGTTTCTGGTCCACGGCGATGCCGACCCGGTCGTGCCGTTTCCCGCGATGGCGGCGGCGGAAAGTGCCCTCCGCGCCAACCAGGTTCCCGTCCAGGCTCTGGCGCGGCCGGGGCTCGGGCACGGCATCGACCAGGAAGGCCTGGAGTTTGCCGCGGCTGCCCTCAGGCAATACTTGATGGCAGGCGAGGACCCAGACGCGGACGCAGACGGAGACTCGGTCTCGGATGGGGACGGCCCCTCCGGCACTTAGGTCCAATCGAGCAGATGCGCTCGGCCAGACCCACTCGAATCGAAGAGCCCGGAACAAAATGTACGGTTGCATTCAGGGGCATGCACGATCTGTCTGTGGCCGTCTCGCCCTTTGCGCGAAGGCGGCCAATCCGCCACGCGCTGCCTGAAACCCTGCACGAACGACCGATTCTCAGCCTCTGACGGTTGCAGCCTCCGGCAAGGCCGACTACCATCCCAAGTTGCGGTCATCATAAAGAGCGCGCCCGGTGCGTTAACCTTTTCAGGTTGGGGGGAGTCGGGCGTGCAAACAAAACTGCGATCAGGGCAAAACTGCGATCAGGGAAGGTGTCGTGCACATCTCGGTACAGTCCAGCCGGACAATCCTGTTTGAAATGCTGCGGTCCTATACCGCCCTCGCCCATACCCGCAATCTCTCCGAGGCCGTCGAGATGCTGGGGAGCACCCGCCAGACGGTCAGGCGCCATATCGGTACGCTGGAGGAAATCAGGGGCGAGAAGCTCTTCGAGATGCGGAACCGGCAGTACTGCCTGACCGAGGCAGGCTTGCGCTCGCTCAAAGAGGCCGAGTCCATTCTTGCGCGTGGCGAGGCGTGGCTGGCCGGCGGCCTGGCCGATTCTGACGGTCTGCCGCTGGTGCGCGATGCGGGGGAAGACGGACCGGCGCTGTTCGCCCAGCAGCACCGCGTCAGCCGTCTCTGGGTTGATCAGTCGCCGCTGCTGCAGTGCGGGTTGCGCTGCTGGGCCAACGCCAATGCCGCGATCGAATCTGACGAGCTGGCGATGATCCGACCCTATCTCGTCGTCTATCGCCGTCACGGGCAGGGCTGGCTCTGCGTAGAGATCGGCGAGAAGTCGTCCTACGCTTCCTGGTTCGGATGGGCCTGGGCAAAGAGCAATGTCGGGCGAACCGTTCAGGAGATGCCTGCGGGTGCCGGCTACGCCCGCTTCATTTCCCAGGCCTATCAGAGCGTCTTCGAAGGTCATTCCGTGCGGCTGGATCACATGCACACGGAAATGCCGCGGGAGCGGGACGGCCCCTGCGTGCCGGTAAGCTTCCAGCGCCTCTTGCTTGGCTGCACCTTTCCGGATGGCGAGTTCGCCCTCGCCCTGCTCGTCGACCGGACCTACAAGCTGACAATCGCCGGCGTCGGAGAGGAGCGGATACGGACTATGCCGGAGAGTCTGTTGATGGCATTCGAGCCAAATTCAATCGAAGCTCAAGAATAATCACAGATCTCAAGCTTATCCTCCCTGTGTTGCAATCTAACACAGGAGTGGAAAGTGACCACGCAGGAAGTTCTTTCCGGTAGCCGTTTCGTGACGGTCATCAAGAATCTAGTGAAAAATCAAGGGATTACGCTGGAGGTCGGGTCGGATTTCAATGCCCTGCGGGAGGCCCTGAAGGCCCAGCCCGAAAGGCAGTGCCTGGCGCCGCGCTTCGACCCGGAGGTCAGCGCGATTAATGAATCGACAGGATTCTGGGTCCTGGGACGGAGCAGGACAGGGGAAGTCGTCCACACCCAGGCCATGCGTACCGTCGATCTGGGGGGACGGACCCTGTCGGGCTACTTGGACGAGTATTTCCGCGATTTCACTCCCGCCGGTTATGCCATCGACTTTCCCCGCTCCCGCTATCGGGGGGCTCCGGGCTCCCGGATGATTGCGGGAAAGGTCTGCTACCACGGCGAGCTCTGGCTGAAAGGCGGGCCGGGTGGATTTCGGGGGGCTGGCCTGACCGCAGTGCTGGCCCGTTTGGCCCTCGTGAAGGCGCTGCTGAAATGGGCTCCGGACTACGTCTTCGGGTTCATGTTTCCGCTGGCCGCCTGCAAGGGCCTTGCTGCGCGCGAGGGCTACATGCACACCGAGCCCGGCAGTCTCTACTGGTCCGTCTCGGGTCAGCAGCGTCCGCTGGAGACCTGGACGGTCTGGATGAGCCGGGAGGACATCCGGCACATCCTGCAGATCCCGCCTATCGATCTCTTCGACGAACTGGAGGCCGACCAAAGGCGTCGGGAAGCGGCGAAGGCCGCCTGAGTTCGGCGGCTTTGGGCGCAAAGACGGCGTTGTCGCGTTGCCGCTGATCCACGCCAAGCCGCGGAGTTGGAGCAGATCCGGGTTTGTTGGAACCGCAGAAGCGATCCATCAAGCCCGGTGAGTCTGTTCTAGGACGCGCGCAGCGATGCGAGAATGCCCTCGACGGACTTGCGCAGCTGCTTGGCCTGGACTGAGAGTTCTTCGGTTGCGCCGGTGACCTGGCCGGCCGACTGGCCGGTCTCGGCGGCGGTCTGGCTGACGCTGCGGATGCTGTTGGTGACGCGTTGCGTGCCTTGCGAGGCCTGCTGGACGTTGCGCGAGATCTCCATGGTGGCGGCGTTCTGTTCCTCCACCGCCGAGGCGATGCCGGAGCTCACCTCGCTGATGCGGTTGATGGCCTGACGCACGCCTTCGATGGCCTTCACCGTGTCGCCGGTGGCCGTCTGCATGCCGCTGATCTGGGCGGAGATTTCGTCCGTTGCCTTGGCGGTCTGGTTGGCCAGGGACTTCACCTCGTTGGCGACGACGGCGAAGCCCTTACCGGCTTCGCCGGCACGCGCCGCCTCGATGGTCGCGTTGAGGGCCAGCAGGTTCGTCTGCTCGGCAATGTCGTTGATCAGGGAGATCACGTCTCCGATCTTCTGTGCGCCCTCCGTGAGGCTCTGCACCGTCTGCGCGGTCTCGTCAGCCTGGGCGACGGCGTCCTTGGAGATCTCCGTCGACTGCGAGACCTGGCGGCTGATTTCCTGGATCGAGCTCGAGAGCTCCTCTGAGGCCGACGCGACGGTCTGCACGCTGGCGGAAGCCTCCTCGGCGGCGGTGGAGACTTCGTTCGCCTGGCTGTCGGTGGTCTGCGCCGACCGGCTCATGCTGGTGGCTGTGTCCTGCAACTGCGCCGCGGCGGAGGAGACCGCATCGACGACCGACTTGATGCTGGTCTCCAGATCGTCGGCCATCTTCAGGGTTTCCTGCTGCTTGTCCTTGGCGGCGCGCCGGTCGCGGGCGGCCTGCTCCTCGGCCATCTTCTCCGCCGCAACGCCCTGCTCCTTGAAGACCTGCACGGCCGCCGCCATGGCCCCCAGCTCGTCGCGGCGCCCGGTGGCCGGCACCACGACGTCCTGGTTGCCTTCGGCCAGGGTCCGCATGGCGTTGGTCATAGCAGTCAGCGGCCGGACGATCGAAAGCGAGATCAGGTAGCCCAGGCCCGAAACCAGGGCCAGGGCGATGAAGGTGACGATCAGGGCGGTGTTGCGCAGGTCTGCCACAGCCGCGAAGACCTCACTGGACTCGGCTTCGGCAACCAGGGCCCAGCGCGTTCCCATAAAGTCGAGCGGTCCGTAAGCGACGGTGGCTTGGCGGTTGCGATAGTTCTCGATCTCCATGACGCCGGCTTCGCCGCTCAGTGCCTTGGCGACGGCGTCGTTGTCCACGCTCTGCACCAGGATCGTCGACTCTTCGCTGAACCGGGAGGTGCTGCGCATCAGCATGTCCTCGCCGACGATGAAGGACTCTCCCGTCTCGCCCAGGCCCGCGGCATTCAGCATCACGTTGTTCAGGTTATCGATGGGCATCTGGAAAACCAGGACCCCTTCGAGCTGGCCGTTGCTGTCCAGCATCGGGGTCGAGATGAAGCTCGCCGGCGCGCCGTGGCTGGGCGCATAGGGCTTGAAGTCGAAGAAGACCTGAGCATCGGCAGTCGGGTTCTGAGCGGCGGCGCGGAAGGCATTGCCCAGATCGCTGTCTTTGTACTCGCCGGTATTCAGGTTGGTCGCGTAGTCCAGCTCCTTGAACACCGAGTAGATCAGGTTGCCTTCGGTGTCGAACAGGAAGATGTCGTAGTAGCCCCGTTCGCGCAGGAAGCCGCGCAGCCAGGGGTGATAGCGGCCGTGATAGGCGCTGTAGAGAGAGTTGTCCGCCGCCTGGTCCAGATCGTCCTTCTGGCCGGTGGGGTTCGGGTTGTCGGTGATGTAGAGCCGCTGCAGTTCGCTTTCGGCTTCCGGGCCGAGCTGGCGCCAGGCGACGGTGAAGTCGCCCAGCGCCTGGCGCACGGTCGCGTTGCCGGCAACGATACGCAGATCCTGGCGGATGGAGTCCAGATAGTCGGCCAGCGCAGCCGTCCGCACCTCGCGCAGAGCCGTGAGCTTTTGCTCGGCCTCCGCCCGCAGCCCGCTGGCCGCGATAAGGTAGCTGCTGACGCCGACGGCGATGGCCGATGCCAGGGCAGCAGCGAGGATAACGAGGGGCAGCTTGCGGGCGATGGCGAGGCCGCCGCGCCGCTGGGTGCCGTTCTTTGCCGTATTTGACATGGGAGTCGTCCCAGGTTCGCAGGGTCTGCAGCCGTCACGCGAGAGACCCCCGCGGACGCTCTTCTCGGGCGAAATTTGCATCAAATCGTTTAAAACAGCTTATCAATAGAATTAGCATTCTCTAATTTATCG
Source organism: Pelagibius sp. (assembly GCF_028281305.1). Classification (GTDB taxonomy): domain Bacteria; phylum Pseudomonadota; class Alphaproteobacteria; order Kiloniellales; family Kiloniellaceae; genus Pelagibius. The sequence goes on from NZ_JANQKD010000080.1 coordinate 21,126, forward strand.
CTTGCCGCGGGGCCGCCGAGAAAGGCGGTCCGGGCAGCGTCCGGGCAGCAATGAGTGGCGGCCAATCCGAGAACATGAAACTTCGATGAAGACTTAAGGGGCCGGAATCCCTATATCTTGTATGTCGCAGCGGCATTTAGTATCTATGGCGCGTCCGTGGCCTGGCGATCAGCCGTGGAGATGCAGCAGAGGAAGGACGGACCGGAGCATGACCGGTGCAGTTCAGACCTATCCGGCGCTGGTTCTCAACGCAGACTTCCGTCCGTTGAGTTACTTCCCGCTGTCGCTGTGGTCCTGGCAGGACTCCATCAAAGCCGTCTTCCTCGACCGGGTGAACATCGTCTCCGAGTACGACACGATCGTGCGCTCGCCCAGCTTCGAGATGAAGCTGCCCAGCGTGATCGCGCTGAAACAGTACGTCAGCCTCGACCGCCGTCCGGCCTTCACACGCTTCAACGTTTTCCTGCGCGACCATTTTCAGTGCCAGTACTGCGCGGAAAGCCTGCCGGCGGAGGATCTGACCTTCGATCACATCATCCCGCGTTCGCGCGGGGGCCGGACCTCGTGGGAGAATGTCGTCACAGCCTGTCAGGACTGCAACCTGATGAAGGGCAACCGCTTGCTGGAGGAGACAGGCTTGAGCCTGTTGAGACCGGTGAAAGAGCCGACCACATACCAACTCCAAGAGAGTGGTCGTTCGTTCCCGCCAAATTTCCTTCACGAGAGTTGGCGGGATTTTCTTTATTGGGACAGCGAACTGGAGACCTGACAGCGTCTCCTGCCGCTCTTGCGGACCCTTACGCCCGTGGCGGCCTCGGCGCCGGCGATCGCTTCTAGAAACGCTCCGACAGCCAGATCGCCAGACGCGATCCCGCTTTGATGGCGCCGCTCAGGGTCTCGTAGCCGGCGGTCTCCTCGGCGCCGTGCTCCAGGCCGATATCGCGGTGCTCCAGCTCCTCTGCGCGAAAGGTTTCGATGGTTTCCTTCAGCTCGGCCTGATCCTCTTCGAGCTGTTCGGCCTGGCGGGCATAGTGCTCGTCGATAACCTCCTCGACCGCAACCGTACAGGCCATGGCGGCCTTCTCGCCCATCAGGGCCGTGGCGGCGCCCAGGGCGAAACCGGCGATATGCCAGACAGGCTGAAGAGCGGTCGGTCGTACGCGGTTCTCGACGATCAGCCGTTCGAAGGTCTCCAGATGCTTGGCTTCCTGTTCGTGCATGTGGCGGATCGTCGGGCCGGCGGCGCTGCGGCCGAGCACCGCCAACTGGCCTTCGTAGATACGCCGTGCGCCGTATTCCCCGGCGTGGTCGACCCGCAGCATGCGCGCCAGGCGCGCCTCCCGGTCCAGGTCCCCGGGCAGGTAGGTCCCCGGGGCGGCCTTCGGCCGCCCGTCTTCTGTGCCCCCTGCTTCTGCACCGCCCGCTGCCGGGCTGACGGTCCGGTCCTCGCTGCTCATCGGGCGACTCCTTCCTCGCGGTTGCGTTCCGCTTTCTGCGCCGCACCGTTCAAGCCCGCCCGCAGCGCGAGCGCGGCCAGGACCACGGAAGCGATCACATTGTAGCCGGCGATCGAAATGCCGAACAGCGACCAGGGCACGGCATCGCAGGGCGCAAACGGCTGGTTGAGAAGAAGCTCGCGCATCTCCTCGACACTGGCGTCGCTCGGCAGGCTGGGCGCGGCGCAGGAGGCCAGGCCCTCCCACCACTTCTGCTCCACGCCGACGTGAAAGCCCGCAATCGCGGCCCCGCCCAGGAAGGCCAGGGCCGTCGCCAGCAAGGCACCGCGCCGCCAGGCCGGCCGCCCGGCCACGGCAAGGGCGCCAAGGGCAACCGCCAGGGCGGCGCCGTAGGCATAGCGCTGGTAGACACAGAGCGCGCAGGGGTAGAGGCCGCCCCAGTACTGGGATGCAAAGGCGGTTCCCAGGGCGCCGACGCAGGCTGCCGCCAGCAAGGCGGGCCAAAGCCAGGGAGTCTCGCTCTGCGCGGCGCTGAGAGTCGTCACAAGTCAGGGTCCGTCTTTGTTGCACGGCGCGGGTTTACACGCGCGGGGTTGCACGGCGTGAGCAGCTTACTGCCGGAGGGCATCCAGGCCAAGGCGGGGCGACGCCCTGTCGCGGCGGGCCGCCGGACGCACCAGACGCTTACGGATCAGAACAGGTAGCGGATGGCCACGAAGCCGCCGAACAGCAGGACGAAGAACAACGTCGCCAGCAACGGCAGGTGACGTTCGATGAAGCCGCGGATCGGCGGCCCGAACTGCCACAGCAGGGCCGCGAGAATGAAGAAGCGCGCCCCGCGGGAGATCACCGAGGCGATCATGAAGACCATGAGGTCCAGGTTCATGACGCCGGAGGTGATGGTGATCACTTTGTACGGGAAGGGCGTGAAACCCGCCCCGGCGACGATCCAGGCACCCCAGGCCTCGTAGTCCTGCTGGAACTGTTCGTATTGGGCGCCGTAGCCGTAGAAGGAGACGATCGGCTGGCCCAGGGTATCGTAGAGCAGGGCACCGATGGCGTAGCCCGCAAGGCCCCCGGCGACCGAGGCCAGGGTGCAGACTGTGGCGATCAGCCAGGCACGGTGCCGGGCTGCCAAGACCATGGGGATGATGAGGATGTCCGGCGGGATCGGGAAGAAAGAGGACTCGGCGAAGGAGACCACGGCCAGGGCCGCCAGGGCATGGCGGTGGCCGGCCAGTTCCATCGTCCAGTCGTAGAGTCGCCGCAGCACCGTCGCCCCGCTTGCCCGCCCAAGAGCCCAACGCCATCAGAAATCAACGCACCGAAAGCCACATGCCCCTGGATCCGAACATCCTTCAGGACCACTGGCTCAGGGCGCCCCGGGCGCTCTCTGTCTGGAAACGGACCCCAGAAACAAACTCAGAAACAGAACTTAAAAAACAAACCCTTAAAACAAGCCTTCTCGCCGGCTGAGTTACCACGGGCAAGGGGCCGGGGAAAGTGCTAGCCTGCATCAGGGTTGTGCCAATCAGGGGCCGCCGGATCGGCATGCCTTTGCGCCTGGGTGCGGGTGGAGGCCATGCAGGAACACGCCGACGTCTTGTTTGCCAACGATACCTTCTATTTCGCGTTTCAGATGCGCGATCTGGAGGCGATGGACCGCCTCTGGTCCGAGCGTACGGCGGTCGCCTGCATTCATCCGGGCTGGCCGGCCATTGCCGGGCGCGAAGAGGTGATGCAGAGCTGGGCGGCGATCCTTTCCAATGAGCAGGCACCGGCCATCACCTGCCGCGGCGCGCGGGCCTATCGGACCGGCGAAAGCGCCTTCGTGACCTGCTACGAGCTCATTGGTTCCAACCTTCTGGTGGCGACCAACGTCTTTATACGCGAGGGAACGGACTGGAAGATGGTGCACCATCAGGCCGGGCCCTGTAACGCCCCGCCGGGGGAATTGCCGGAAGAGGAGCCCGGCAGCGTTCAGTAGTGCCGGGCAAAGGGCCTGAGTAAAGAGGCTGGGCAAAGAGGCTGGGCAACGAGACCGGGCAACGAGACCGGGCAACGAGACCGGGCAACGAGACCGGGCAGGACGCCCGGAAAGGAAGCCGGTCAGATCAGTTCGACGTGCTCGGCCATGGGGCCTTTCTGGCCCATACGGGTCTGCATGCGCACCCTTTGATTGGGCTCCAGTGCGCCGATGCCGAAACGCTCCAGCGTGCGCCCGGAAACGAAGACGTCCTTGCCGCCGTTGTCGGGGATGACGAAGCCGAAGCCTTTTTCGGCGTTGAAGAACTTCACCGTGCCTTCGATGACTTCCGTCGGGCCCGGATCGGCCTGGAAGCTGGGCGCCGGCGCCGATTCGACCCGATGGATCTCGGCCACCTGCAGGCCCTTGCGGCCCTGCATGAGGTCGCAGACGATCGTGGTGCCTTCCGCAAAGTCCCGGTTGCCGGAGCGTTCCACCACCGAGATGTGGAGGAAGGCATCGGGCGATCCGTCGTTCAACTGCACGAAGCCGAAGCCCTTGGTCGAATTGAACCACTTGACCACGGCGGTCACTTCGCGGTGGGTGATCTCCTGAGACTCGAAATCACGATCATTCATCACTACGGCAACTCCAATACTGCCCGGGGTTTCCCGGGTGTCACCCAGCAGCCATCTGCCCAGCAGTGATTTGCGAAGAGAACAGCTTGCCGCGCCGGCCCACTTCTCATCTCTCAGCCGTGCGCCCCGGCGATCCGCAAACTCTGCGGCCAAGCGCCGTGCCGGCCGATTCGGCCGCGCAGCGTCTCAGCCACGGTCATGCATGATCGCGATGCCAGGTATCTTCCCGTTCCCGCATGCGGGCCGCGCCCGCACGCCCTCGTATCAAACTTCCCCACTGGTAACTGCACCCCTGCGTCTGCTGCCGGATGGTGGCCTGCAAACGCCGTACTACACAAACCGGTGCCCTACTTGGATCGCCGCATCAAACGAAACGGTCGCATCGGCTAGCAGTTGCGTCCATGAAGGTTCGTAGACTGACAACCTGTATCGACCGTATGCTCAATCCATTTAAGCCTGACTCCAAAACCAGTTCCATAGAAAACCTCGGCGCGCAGCGGCTGCCGGCCCGGCTGGCCACAACATCTAGGGGGTGGCTCTTCAGTGTGGGGCTAATCCCACCCCTTAGAGGCGTCAGAGGCCGCCCATGAGGGCGCTCCTTGCCAAGGCGCTCCTTGCCAAGGCGCTCCTTGCCAAGGCGCCCCGTGCCCGGGGCCCCTTGCCAAGATGCCGGGCCCCGCTATGATGCCGCCGCCCGGCCACGCGCGATGGCTGTGCGGCTGCGGCGCCCCTCCCGGCGCCAGGTCGCCGACGGGTGAGGGCCCCTGTGGCGGAATTGGTAGACGCGACAGACTCAAAATCTGTTTCCCGCAAGGGAGTGCCTGTTCGAGTCAGGCCAGGGGCACCACCACCGCAACTTCCCGCGAATGCACCTTTCTGCAAGACCTGACCCTCGGGCAACCATAGGCCCTTGCTGGCGGTGCCCCATGGATTTGGAGCCCGTGCCGCTCGCCATCGCTTCCCCCTTCGGTGGTGCCGGCCGTTCACTGCGGCATCTCCGTGCGGCGGCTCCGCGGGCCTAAGCGCCGCCTCGGCCGTCCTGCCGTCCATTTGACCCATCCATTTGACGGGCGGCCGGAGGTGTTTATGGTGCGCTTCGGGGTCGGCCAGCGGCTTGGAATTCTCCGGAAGTGGCCTAGTTGATGGTCTGCGAAGGACTTTGGAGGTCGTAAATGAACAGCAAGGCAGAGAACGTCAGCAACATCCTGGCGCTGGAGCGCCAGGAGGCGGCAGCCCGCAAGCCCGACCGCGCGGAGGCCGAGGAAGCGGTGCGCACGCTGCTGCGCTGGGCCGGTGACGACCCCGACCGCGAGGGCCTGCTCGGCACGCCGGAGCGGGTGGTGCGCGCCTACGAAGGCTTCTTCGGTGGCTACCTCGTCGACCCGGTCGACATGCTCCAGCGCACCTTCGAGGAGACCGACGGCTACGACGAGATGGTGCTGCTGCGCGACATCCGTTTCGAAAGCCACTGCGAGCACCACATGGTGCCGATCATCGGCGTCGCCCATGTCGGCTATTTCCCGCGCAACCGGGTGGTCGGCATCTCCAAGCTGGCGCGGGTCGTGGAGGTCTACGCCAAGCGCCTGCAGATCCAGGAGAAGATGACCGCCCAGATCGCCAACACCATCGACGCGGTGCTGCAGCCCCACGGCGTGGCGGTGGTGATCGAGGCGACCCATCAGTGCATGACCACCCGCGGCGTCCACAAGCCCGGCACATCCATGGTGACCAGCCGCATGCTGGGTGCCTTCCGTAACGATCCCAAAACCCGCCAGGAATTCCTCGGCATGATCGGCAAGTGAGCAGCGGTTGGGGCGGGCTCTGCCTTCGCCCCACCGTGCCCTCCTTCGCCCTACCTTCCCGCGTCATGAAAATCCCTTCGCGATGACCGAGGCGCCGCAAACGCTCGAAGACCCGCGGCTGCCGCGCGCCGCGCTCGTTACCGGCGCAGCGCGGCGGGTCGGCGCGGCTCTGGCTTCCCATCTGGGCGCCAGGGGCTGGGCCGTGGCGGTGCACTACCGCGATTCAAGAGCCGAGGCCGAGGCCCTGTGCCGGACGATCGCGGCGGCCGGCGGCAATGCGGTGGCGCTGCAGGCGGACCTTGCCGATCCCCACGCGCTGGAGCCGCTGGTCGACCGCGCCGCGGAAGCCTGCGGGCCGCTCGGTCTGCTGGTGAACAACGCCTCGATCTTCGAGTACGACGATGCCGACAGCGCCGAGGCGGAGTCCTGGCAGCGCCACCAGGATATCAACCTGCGCGCGCCGCTGGTGCTGACCCAGCGCTTCGCCGCCCTGCTGCCGCGGGAGGCTGTCGGTCTGGCGGTCAACATGATCGACACCCGTGTTCTCAATCTGACGCCGCGCTACCTCAGCTACACCGTCTCCAAGACCGGGCTCTGGACGCTGACCCAGACGCTGGCCCAGGCGCTGGCGCCGCGTATCCGCGTGAACGGGATCGGTCTGGGTCCGACCCTGCCGGTGGAGGGCCAGAGCGATGCCGACTTTGCCGAGCGCTGCAGCCGCCTGCTGCTGGAGGCGGGCCCCAGCCTGGAGGAGGTCTGCGCCGCGTTGCAGTTCCTGCTGGAGGCACGCTCCATGACCGGGCAAATGCTCGGGCTGGATGGCGGCGACCACCTGGCCCGTGCACCGGCGGGCTGACGTGGCGGCTGCGGGGTGCGGCCTTTTCTGATTCTCCGTTCGTTTCCTGATTCCCTGTCTTCCGCCGCCCCTTCACCGGTCCCTTCACCTATCCCTTCACCGGTCCCTTTGCCGGCCCCTTCACTGGCTTGTGATGTGACTTTTGTGGTCGCCCCGGGGAGGACGGGCCATCTGTCTGCGTAGGGTTCACCAAGCAGGGATTGGCTCAAGGTCCTGCTCGATGCGGGATTTTGCACGGCAGCCCCTGCGGACGCGCACAACGTTGCGCAGAGACCTGACGTAAGGAGGCTGCGATGGCTGACATCAGACCGATTCCCCGTGCTTACCGCCTTGGGGCCCTGCTTGCCGGCGCGCTGACGCTGGCGGGGGCCTTGGCCGCCGCCCCGGTTCCGGCACATGCCTTGGCTTCGCTTGGCGCGACGCCGGTCGGGGCGCCGGTCGGGGCGCCGGCCGTGTACACGCCGACGGATGCCGCGACGCTTCACCTCGCGCACCACCGGAGCCATCACCATTTCAAGCCCCGCCACTTTTCAAGACACGGGCACTTCAAGCCCCGCCACTTCAAGAAACACCGGCATCTCAAGAAACACCGGCACTTCAAGCGGCATCACGTGAAGCGCCATCATCGCAAGCACCACTTTCACGGCTACAGACCCCATCGCCATTACGGTCACGCGCACCCGCGGCGGCATCATGGACACTTCGCCGGCCGAGGCTGCCATGACGTCACCAAGGTCGGCTTCCGGCACGGCAGGAAGGCGCTGATCGGCGGCGTGATGTGCTACGATGGATATGGCCGCGGCTATGTGGTCAAGAACAGCCGCTACCTGATCCGCTATCTCCACTAGTCCGCCCTTCCGCTGGCGCCCGTGCCTATCGATAGATAGAGGGCGTTGTCGGCGCGCGGATGCCGGACCGTGGTTTTACGCGGCGAAGCTCGCCACCGCTGCGCCGAGCGCTTCGGGCAGGGGTGCGATGCCAAGGCCCGGGGCGTCGCTGGCGGCAAAGCGGCCGTCGCGGCGCTGCGGCGCGCCTTCGGCGATGCGCCGGGTCACGTAGCTGTTGAAGTCGGTTGCCGTGAAGCGGAAACGCGCCGGCGTCGACTGTGCCAGGGCGGCAATGGCGGCGGTCACGATGTCGCCGCCCCAGCTGTCCTCGATGGTCATGGCCAGCCCGAGCTGGACGCAGAGGTCGCGCAGCTGGCGCGCCCTGCTGAGGCCGCCGACTTTGCTGAGCTTGATGTTGATGGCGTCCATGGCGCCGTCCCTATGCGCCCTTAGCAGGCTGTCGATATCGGTGATGGACTCGTCCAGCACAAAGGGATGGTCGCAGGCGCGGCGCACCGTCAGGCACTCCTCGTAACCGAGACAAGGCTGCTCGATGTAGACGTCCAGGGCCCGCACGGCACGCACCACGCGGCGTGCCTGGTGCGGCAGCCAGCCGGTGTTCGCATCGGCGATCAGAACGTCGCCCGCCTCCAGCTCCGCCGCCGCCGCCTCGATGCGCGCAATGTCCTCGTCCGGGTCGCCGCCGACCTTGAGTTGGAAGCGGCGGTAGCCTTCGTTGCGATACTGCCGGATACGGTCGGCCATGGCCGCCGGCGTGTCCTGGGAAATCGCCCGATAGAGTGCGACGCTGTCCCCGAAGCGCCCGCCGAGCAGCAGATGGACGGGCAGTCCCGCGGCCTGGCCCAGCAAATCCCAGCAGGCCATATCGACGGCCGACTTGGCGGCTGGCTGGCCCTTCAACTGGGCGTCCATCTGCGCGCCGATGGCATCGATGGCGCGCGGGTCGCAGCCCAGAAGATCGGGCGCCAAGGCGCCCAGGGCGGCGCGCACGCCGGCGGCAAAGCTGGGCAGATAGGCCGGGCCCAGGGGGCAGACCTCGCCGTGACCGATCAGGCCCGAATCGCAGGTGATCCGCACGACGGTCGAATCGAAGACGTCGACCGACTTGCCGCCGGCCCAGCTGTAGCGCCCCTCGTGGAGCGGCAGGTCGACCTGGTGAATATCGATCCGGGTTATCTTCATGTCTTGATGTCGGCTGTCTCGCGGTGGGGTTCGGCGGGGCGCTGTGGCGCCGGGACGGCGTCTCGATGCATGCCTTCGTACATCTAGCATTGATGACAGGCGTTTGGGAATTCATGCTGCCCTGACGCAAACCCAAGACCGTATTTCGCCAGGGGAGAGGCCGATTGGATCAGGCGCGTTCAAACCAAGAGGCAAACCAAGGGCCAAACCAGGGCCAGAGTCTTCTCCTGGGCGCTGAGCATCAGCTACGCCAGCCGCTGAACGCGATCAGCCTTCTGATCGGGGAGCTTGCGCAGACCGACTCCGCCCACGAGAGAGACGCCATCCTCGAGGACCTGCGCTATGCCCTCGGCCTCAGCAACGGCTGGCTCGATGCCCTGGTCGAGCTCGAGAAGTTGAGCCGGGGCATGGTAAGCCCGGAACTGCGGACGCTGGCGCTCGACGAAGTCTTCGCCCGCGTGAAGGACGACTTCGCGGAGCGTTTCGCCGCCCAGGGCATAGCGTTCCGTGTCGTTAACAGCGGATTGAGCGTCCAGGCCGATCCCGTCCTGCTGCGCCGCATTCTCGGCGCGCTGCTGGATAACGCCGCCAAGTTCACGCGTGAGGGAAAGGTGATCCTGGGCGGTCGCCGCCGGGGCCGCTTTGCGCGGGTCGAGGTGGTGGACTCCGGCCTCGGTATTCCCGTCGAGGATCAGTCCAGGATCTTCCGGCCCTTCTACCGCCTGGAAAACGAGGTTCGTCCGCGTGAGCGCGGTCTCGGCCTTGGCCTCACCCTGGCAGGGCATATGGCAATACTCTGCGGAGACAGCCTTGAGGTCGATTCGAAGCTGGGGCGCGGATCGCGGTTTTCCCTGACTTTGAAGGCATCCGGAAAAGCGCCGGGGAACAAACCCGGGAAGGGTGAGGGTGCCGCAACAGATCTCGGCGGGGCCGTTTCGTCGGATGCTGCCTTTGGCGACGTCGAGATGCCGCTCAATCCTTTGCAGGAAGCTGACGTTGCGGTCTTCGACAATGCCGATGCGCAGGCCGTTCGGGACCATCTGCAGAGCTGGGGCGCGCACGTCCGGGGCGGCACCATCGATGCGCAGGGGCTGGCCGAGTCCCTGGAAGACCCGCCGGTGCTCGTGATCGCCGATATGGCCGACTTCGATGCCGCCGGAGGGTATGACCAGTTGGCCGCCGTCCGGCAGCGCGGCGCCCCGGCCCCCGCCGTGGTGCTGCTCAGCGACCGGGGCAAGAACGACAGCGCCGCTGTTTTGCCCGGGCCGGTGCATGTGCTCTTTCGACCGGTCAAGCCGGCACAGTTGAGGGCGCTTTGCCTCTACGCCTTGGCGCAGAGGTGAGGCCCCGACCGGGTGTCTCCGCTCAGGGCTCCGGCGTTCTTCTCTGATGAATCGATGCTGCGATGAAGCGGTATCGCGGCCGGCCTGTCCAGCCTGACTGTCCAGCTTGACTGTCCCGCCTGCGCGCCGAAGCCCCTTCGGTGACGAACAGTGCCGTCAGGCTCAGTAGTTGGCGGCTTCCGCCTCGTCTTCCATCGCGCGGGCCTGGGCCGCGGCGCTGATGGCCGCCTGGGTCCGGCTGTCCAGGTTCAGCCGCTTGACGATGGCCGAGACGTGGACGCGCACCGTATGCTCGGACAGGCCGAGCGCTTCGGCCACCTGGGCGTTGGACATGCCTTGACCGAGCAGTTTGTAGACCTGGAACTGACGCTTGGTCAGAGCCCCGGAAACATCCTCGATCGACTTCTCATTACCGAAGGCGTAGACCGCCTGCTTCTTGGCGGAACTCCGCTGCTCGAGCAGGCGCCGGGGGAAGGCGACACCGCCGGCGAGCACGGTCTGCAGGGCCGACTCAACCTCATCGCTCTGGGACGACTTAGGGATGTAGCCCATGGCGCCGGCCTCGATGCAGCGCAGGATCTCGTCACGGTCTTCGATGGCCGACATCACAACCACAGGTACTTGCGGCAAACATTCCCGCATCGCGCGCAGTCCTTCGAAGCGCTTCATGCCCGGCATCAGCAGATCCAGGAGAATCAGGTCCAGATCCGGGTTGGCTGAAGCGAGATCCAGCGCCTGGCGAAAGTCAGCCGCCTCCAGAAGCTCGCTGCCGCTTTCCAGCCGGTCGATCAGGTGGCGGGCAGCACTGCGCGTGATCCAGTGGTCGTCGGCATAGAGGACTTTCATAATTTAGAGAACCCTAATTTGATCTTTGTAGGAGATCGGAACGGACCGATTGCTACGCTGTCTGTGTTGGCCCGTGGTCCTACTCGTCCGCAACTTAGTGTTATGGCACGCCAGACTAAAAGGCCCGCCGATTTGGCAGAGACATTCTATCCGGCAATGCTGCTGGCGGCCCATTGTCCGAATTTTCGCAGAGTTATCAACTGGAAATCGTCTATCCGCTGGGCGATTCCCGGGGCCGCCTCCGGTATCTTCGCTGGGCCGGCGAGGCCATCTTGTTCGTACACAGCGCGTATCTCGTCTGGACAATATACAACCGAAAATTGATAACCGTTTTGGTCCGCCCGGCCGTACCGCCACGCTAATGACGTTTTGTCTAGGCGTCTTCGGCAAGGATCTCGATGATGCGATCTGTATTCACCGGTTTCCGCAGCAGGTGGAGTCCAGCGCTCCGAACCGCATTCGCGACCTCCGACGAACTATCGCCTGTGATGATCAACGCCCTGATCTGGTCGCCGACGGCGTTGCGGACGGCCTTGGTGGCGACAAGCCCGTCTTCCTGCCGTGTGAACCAGTAGTCCGCGATGATCCAGGTCGGAGTCGCACCCTGCTCGCGCAGATGCGCGACGGCCTCTGCGCTGGTGTTGCCAACGACAACCTGGGCCCCCAGGCGCTGCAGCATGCGCTGGGTTGCCCGCCGGACGAGGTCGTCATCCTCGAACAAGACGATGGTTTCGCCGCCGAGCGGCGGGTCGGCTTTGTTTCCAGCACTGTCCGCAGCCTTTGTCATCGGCCTACCCCAACGATCTGGAGCCCGTCTGTCAATTGGTTGATTTCTGTTCCCTATTTTGCAACGCATGGCGGTGGTCGACAGATTGCCGCCCGGCCTTGCATCCGGCGCTGCATTGGACCTTGCGGTGGGGCGGCGCATCGGCCAAATGGGAGCGGCGGCCGGTTCCGCCGGGCCGGGGACCTGGTGGAGGCTCCGGCCGCAGGGAAGGGGCAGCAAGGGCAACAGAACGGGAGGGAACGAAAGGGGCGCGATGATCACGATCTACGGACTGAAGAACTGCGACAGCTGCCGCAAGGCGAAGGCCTGGCTGGAATCCGACCATGACGCGGTGCGTCTGCACGATCTGCGCGATGACGGCGTCCCGGCCGCGGAACTGGAAGACTGGCTTGCCCGTCTGGGCTGGGAACGCCTGTTGAACCGCCGCAGCACCACTTGGCGCGGCCTGCCCCCGGAAGAGAAGGAGGGGTTGGACGGCCCGGCCGCTGAACGGCTGATGCGGGCTCATCCGACCCTGATCAAGCGTCCCGTCATTCGCGTCGGTGAGCACTTGGTCGTGGGCTTTTCGGCCACCGAACAGGCAGCGTTGCGGGAGGTTCTGGCCGGGCCCTGAGGGTCTTCGGGGCAGCCTCCTGTCGGGCCGGTCTGCCGGGCGCTGTCGGATCGGTGCGGGGCTGGCCGGGCTGCGGAAGCCGTTCCCGAGTGCTCTGGCAATTCGCCCGTCCGCGCCGGGCTTTTGGCGTTTTTCCGATAGCGTGCCCGCGCTGCCCCCGGCATAAGCTGAAGGCAGTCGGCGTCGAGGGTTGCCGGGAAAACGACGGGATCGGTCATGTTCGCTGCTGTTCGCTCCGCCTGGGCGCTCTTCGTCGGTCTTGGCATGATCATGCTGGGCAACGGCCTGCAGTCTTCGCTTCTGGGCATCCGTGCCTCGGCGGAGAACTTCGGGACCGAGACCACCGGTCTCGTCATGTCCGGCTACTTCGTCGGCTTTCTGGCCGGCGCCCTGGTTACGCCGCGGGCGGTTGGCAACGTCGGTCACGTGCGGGTCTTCGCGGCCCTGGCCTCGACCGCCTCGACGGCGGCGCTGGTGCACGCGGTCTTTGTCGACCCCTGGATCTGGACCGTCATGCGGTTCCTCACCGGGTTCTGCTACGCCGGTCTCTACATCGTGGCCGAATCCTGGCTGAACGACCGTTCGACCAACGAGACCCGAGGGTCGATGCTGTCGGTCTATATGCTGGTGGTGCTGGGCGGTATCGCCGGCGGGCAGTTCCTGCTGAACCTCTCCGACCCCAACAGCTTCGTCCTCTTCGTTCTGGCGTCGGTGCTGGTGTCTCTGGCGCTTGTGCCGATTTCGGTCTCGGTGGGGCCGGCGCCGGATTTCACCGCTCCCAACCCGGTCGGCATCCGGGCGCTCTACCGGGCCTCGCCTCTGGGCGTTGTCGGCTCCCTGGGCACCGGCGTCGCCAACGGCGCGATTTTCGGCATGGGTGCGGTCTATGCCAGCCTGGCCGGGCTTGAGATCTCCGAGATCGCCTTTTTCGTCAGCATGCTGATCTTCGGCGGCATGGCCTTTCAGTGGCCCATCGGCCGCCTCTCCGACAAGCTGGACCGCCGCCGCGTTCTGGCAGCCGTAACCTTCTCAGCCGCGCTCGTCGGCCTTGCTGCACCGCTGTTTTCCGGCGACAACCGCATCGGGCTCTATGCCGTCGCCTTTCTTCTCGGCGGCATGAGCTTTCCCATGTATTCGCTCTGCCTGGCCCACACCAACGACTTCCTGACGCCCAAGCAGATGGTCGCCGCCAGCGGCAGCCTGATGCTGGTCAACGGAAGCGGCGCCATTTTCGGCCCGCTGGTGGTCTCGCAGCTTATGGGCCGGGTCGGCCCGGACGGGTTCTTCACCTTCGTCGGCATTGTCCACGCCGCCATCGGGGTCTTCGCCATCTACCGCATGATCCGGCGGGCGGCGGTGCCGGTGGACGAGCAGGGGCCCAGCGTGCCGGTGACCACCTCCATGAACGCGGCCACGGCGACGCTGCCTCTTGATGCCTTCCGCGATCACCGCGACCGCGATCTCGCCGCCATGACCACCGGCCGGGGCCGCCGACGCTAAACCCCAGTCGCAGTCGATGGGTTTGGCTGCGGCCACGCATTGCCGAAAAAGCCCGCTAATAAGGCAAATTTTACCAACAGGCGTCATACTTTGGTCGCCTTCGCATCCGCGAATTCGCACTTGCGAAAAAGGGCCTGTTCCACTAAAGTGGAAGGAATAAAGTTACCAAAAAATGGTAGCATAAGTAATATTATTTCATTGGCAGAGGTTCAGAGTCTGATGCGCGAGAAGCACGGCTACTTCATCGAAGACCTGTCGCCGAAGATGACGGCGGTGTTCGCCAAGACGGTGACCGAGGCCGATATCACGATGTTTGCCGGTATTTCCGGGGACACCAACCCGGTTCACCTGGACGAAAGCTTTGCCGAGAAGACGATGTTTTCCGGCAGGATCGCCCACGGCATGCTGTCGGCAAGCTTCATCTCGACGGTGTTCGGAACCCGTCTGCCGGGCCCGGGCTGCATCTACCTGCGCCAGGACCTGCGCTTCAAGGCGCCGGTCAAGGTGGGCGATACGGTTGAAGCCCGTGTGACGGTGCGGGAGATTCAGTCTGAAAAGAAGCGGGTCATCTTCGACACCGTCTGCACGGTCGGCGATACGGTGGTTCTGGAGGGGGAGGCGACCTTGATGGTGGCCAGCCGCAAGGACCTGCCCGAGGCCGAACCCGAGGAGACCCAGGCAGCCGAGTAAGAGGCGGCCGAGTAAGAGGCGGCCACGTAAGCGCCTTCAGCCGGATTGCCGCCGGCCCGGGTCAGTCCGCAGTTTCCAGACCAAACTCAGAGGCCCAGGCCGGTTCCTAGGCCTTGGGGCGAGGCGGCGCGCGGCGCGTTCCGCGGCCTGTTCACTAAAGCCTCCGCGCGCTATCTTCGCCGCGCGACGGTAAATCGGCTGGACTGGCCGCAGATTTGCGTTTAGTTCCCGATCCTGCCGTTTGCGTCGTCCGGCGGCGGTAAGCCGCGTCAATCCAACCCCGGCCCCTGTAGATTTCCGAGTCCTTCGACCACCCTTTCCGGCACCGCAAAGCTTCTCGAAAAAAGGCGTCAGTCCGGCCTGCTCATGGCGATTTTCCGACACAGCTCAGAGATTTCCGACGAGGCCCGGGGCAGCGTCGTGGTGATCGGCAACTTTGACGGGGTGCACCGCGGTCACCAGACGCTTTTGTCGGACGCCGGCGACCAGGCGGCGGCGTTGTCCTGTCCTCTGGCGGTTCTCACCTTCGAGCCGCACCCGCGGTCCGTCTTTGCGCCGGACCAGCCGCCCTTCCGTCTCACTTCCCTGCGGTCCAAGGCCCACGCCCTGCAGGAGCAGGGGGTCGATCACCTCTTCGTGCTGCACTTCGACAAGGCGTTCTCCCTGCGGCCGGCCGTGGCTTTCGTGGAGCAGGTGCTGGTGGCGGATCTGGCCGCCCGGCACGTCGTGGTCGGCTGGGACTTCTGCTTCGGCCACAAGCGCCAGGGCAACGTCGCGCTGCTGAAATCGATGGGCGCCAAGCTCGGCTTCGGCGTCACGGCGGTCGATCCGGTCATGACCCATGGGGGGGCGGTCTATTCCTCCTCCATCATCCGCCAGCACCTGCGGGACGGTGCTCCGCGCCGGGCCGCCGAGCTGCTCGGCCGGCCCTGGGAGATCGAGGGGCGGGTGGAGAAGGGCGATCAGCGCGGCCGCACGATCGGGTTTCCCACCGCGAACCTCGCCCTCGGCGACTATCTCTGCCCGGCACTGGGGGTCTATGCGGTCTATGCTGGCCGCGATCCGGGGGTGGAACACGGTGCGGAAACCCAGTGGATTCCGGCCGTTGCCAACCTCGGCCGGCGTCCCACGGTGGCCGGCGAGGACCTGCGTCTGGAGGTTCACCTCTTCGACCAGGATGCCGATCTCTACGGCGAAACCCTGCGGGTCCGCTTTATCGACTACCTGCGCCCGGAAAAGAAGTTTGACGGGCTTGACGCTTTGCGGGCACAAATCGCCCTCGATTGCGATCAGGCCCGCGCGGTCCTGGGGCAGATCGGCCCGAACTGACCGCGGGCCGCCCTGGCCGGAGCCCCATCCCAGCGCCAGACGCTGCAGGCGGGCCGCATACCGATTGGCCCGGAGGCGCGGCGCGCCGGCAGCCTGGGCCTGGAACCGACGAAGAAGAAGCACGCGATGAGCGTTGATTACCGACCGACAGTCTTTTTGCCGAAGACCGACTTTCCCATGCGCGCGGGCCTGGCCAAGAAAGAGCCGGAGACCCTGGCGCGTTGGCAGGAGATGGACCTCTTCGAGCAACAGCGCAAGCAGTCCGAGGGGCGGGAGAAGTTCATCCTCCACGACGGTCCTCCCTATGCCAACGGCCATCTCCATATCGGCCACGCGCTCAACAAGATCCTGAAGGATGTCATCAACCGGGCCCATCAGATGCTGGGCAAGGACGCGCACTACGTGCCCGGCTGGGACTGCCACGGCCTGCCCATCGAGTGGAAGATCGAAGAGCAGTACCGCGCCGCCGGGAAGGACAAGGACAGCGTCCCGGCGCTGGAGTTCCGACGCGAGTGCCGCGACTTCGCCGACAAGTGGGTGAAGGTGCAGACCGAGGAGTTCAAGCGCCTCGGCGTTCTGGGCGACTTCGAGCGGCCCTATCTGACCATGTCCTTCGATGCCGAGGCGCAGATCGTCCGGGAGATCGGCAAGTTCCTGCAGAACGGCGGCATCTACAAGGGCTCGCGCCCGGTGCTCTGGTCGGTGGTGGAACGCACGGCCCTGGCCGATGCTGAGGTCGAGTACCACGACCACGTCTCGCAGACGATCTGGGTGCGCTTCCCGGTGGTGCGGAGCGAGACGCCGCTGCTGGAGGGTGCCAGCGTCCTGATCTGGACCACCACGCCCTGGACCATCCCCGGCAACCGCGCCGTCGCTTTCGGCGAGGAGATCGCCTACGGCGTATGGCAGGTCGAAGCCCTGGGCGAGGACAGTCATGCCCAGCTCGGCGAGAAGCTGGTGCTGGCCAAGGATCTGGCGGAAACCGTCAAGGCCGATGCGAAGATCGAGTCCTGGAAGCATCTGGGCGATCTCTCGCCCGCAGACCTGACCGGCGCGCTCTGCGCTCACCCCTGGCGCGGTTTCGCGCCTGCGGCCGGCGGCTACGACTTCGACGTTCCGGTGCTGGCCGGGGAGTTCGTCACCACAGAGCAGGGCACGGGCTTCGTCCACATCGCGCCCGGGCACGGCGCCGACGACTGGGCGCTCGGCCTGCAGCACGGCATCGAGATCCCCCAGACCGTCGATGGCACCGGCGTCTTCTACGACCACGTGCCTCTGGTCGGCGGCGCCGTGGTCTATGACGAGAACGGCAAGCCTGGCGACGCCAACGGGCGCGTCATCGCGGCCCTGGCCGAAGCGGGCCGGCTGCTGCACCGGGGCAGGCTGAAGCACAGCTACCCCCATTCCTGGCGCTCCAAGGCGCCGCTGATCTTCCGCAATACCCCGCAGTGGTTCATCTCCATGGAGACCAACGAGCTGCGGGAAAAGGCGCTGAAGGCGATCGACGAGACCCGCTTCGTGCCGGTGACCGGCCGCAACCGCCTGCGCTCCATGATCGAACAGCGCCCGGACTGGTGCATCTCGCGCCAGCGCCTCTGGGGCGTACCGCTGCCGATCTTCGTCGACAAGAAGACCGGCGAGCCGCTGCGCGACCCGGCGGTGATCGAACGGGTCGCCTCCGCTTTCGAAGAAGAGGGGGGCGACGCCTGGTTCTCCAGCGATCCGCAGCGCTTCCTCGGCAACGAGTACAAGGCCGAAGACTACGAGCAGATCACCGACGTGGTGGAGGTTTGGTTCGACTCCGGCTCCACCCACAGTTTTGTCCTGGAGGCGCGACCCGAACTGAAGTGGCCGGCCGACCTCTATCTCGAAGGCTCCGACCAGCACCGCGGCTGGTTCCACACCTCGCTGCTGGAATCCGCCGGCACGCGCGGGCGCGCGCCCTATGACGCCGTGCTGACCCATGGCTTCATCCTGGAGGAGCAGGGCAAGGAGAAGATGTCGAAGTCGAAGGGCAATGCTCTTTCCCCGCAGGACGTGGTGGACAACCAGGGCGCCGACATCCTGCGCCTCTGGGTGGTCGCCTCGAACTACGAGGAGGATCTGCGCTTCGGCCCGGAAATCCTGAAGTACCAGGGCGACGCCTATCGCCGTCTGCGCAACACCCTGCGCTTTCTACTCGGCAACCTCGACGGTTTCGAGGAGAGCGAGCGCCTGGATGCCGCGGAGATGCCGGAGCTCGAGCGCTGGGTGCTGCATCGCCTGGCGGAGCTGGACCGCCAGGTCCGACGGAATGTGGAGGGCTTTCACTTCCACGCGCTCTACCAGGCGGTCTACACCTTCTGCGCCGTCGACCTTTCGGCCTTCTACTTCGATGTCCGCAAGGACGTGCTCTACTGCGACCGGCCGGACTCGCTGAGGCGGCGGGCCTGCCGCACGGTGCTGGACGAGGTGTTCTCCTGCCTCACCGCCTGGCTGGCGCCGATCCTGTGTTTCACCGCCGAGGAAGCCTGGTGGACCCGCGGCAAGGGGCCTGAGGCCAGCGTTCATCTGCGCACCTTCCCGGAGGTGCCTGGCGAGTGGCTCGACGAGGATCTGGCGGCCAAGTGGTCCAAGGTGCGCGACCTGCGCCGGGTGATCACCGGCGCCTTGGAACTGGAACGCGCCGACAAACGCCTCGGCTCCAGCCTGCAAGCGCATCCGGAGGTCTTCGTCACCCGGCCGGACCTGCTGGCCGCCGTGGCCGGGGTCGACATGGCTGATATCGCCATCACCTCGGCGATTACGCTCACCGAGGGCGAAGGCCCCGCCGACGCCTTTCGCCTGGACGAGGTTGCCGGGGTTGCGGTGGCAGTGCGTTTGGCCGAGGGCAAGAAGTGCGAGCGCTGCTGGAAGGTGCTGCCGGAGGTGGGCAGCATCCCCGAAGCGCCCGGCACCTGCCGGCGCTGCGCCGACGCCGTGCAATACCTCGGCGCCGCGGCGCAGTAGCGGACCGCAGGATTCACGGCGCCCATGCAGCGGACCCTCGGCCTCGCGGCGGTCATTCTGGTACTGGACCAGATCACCAAGGCGGCGATCCTCGCCACCATGCCCGGCCCCGGCAGCGTCGTTGAGGTGACCGGCTTCTTTAACCTGGTCCTGACCTACAACACCGGCGTCAGCTTCGGGCTGCTGCAGAACGACTCCCCCTGGGGCCCCTATCTGCTGTCCGGCCTGGCCCTCGCGGTGGTGGCTGCCCTGCTGGTCTGGGTCAAGCGCCAGCCGGTCGGCCTGCTGCCCTATGGGATCGGCCTCGTCGTCGGCGGCGCGATTGGCAACGTCATCGACCGCATGCACCAGCCCGGCGTGGTCGACTTTCTGGACTTCCACTTGGCCGAGTTGCACTGGCCCGCGTTCAATGTTGCGGACAGTGCAATTGTGTGCGGTGCAGCGTTGATTGTTGTTGATGGCTTGTTCGAAATGGGCAGGAAGAGTAAATAGGGGGCCGGGGTTAGGGAGGTAGTCAACGATGGATCGAGCGATGACTTTCCGTTTACTTGTTGTCGGCAGTCTTATGCTGGGCTTGGCCGCCTGTGGCGGGTTCCGCGAGCAGCTGGGCCTGACCAAGCAGTCTCCTGACGAATTCCGCGTGGTGTCCCGGGCGCCGTTGACCGTGCCGCCGGACTTTTCGCTGCGTCCGCCGGAGCCGGGCGCGCCGCGGCCGCAGGAAGGCACGCCGGCGCAGCAGGCCGAGCGGGCGGTCTTCCGCAATTCCGCCGGTCAGCCGACCGTGGTGACCCAGACCGCGATCAACCCCAACCGCTCCCCCGGCGAGCAGTCGCTGCTGAGTGCCGCAGGGGCGCAAAACGCCGAGCCTAATATTCGCCTTCTCGTTGATCGCGAAACCAATCAGATCAACGCAGAGTCTGAGCGATTCGTCGATCTGCTGGTCTTCTGGAACGACCAGGTGCCGGCCGGAACCATCGTCGATCCCCAGGCTGAGCTGCGCCGCCTGCAGGAAAACGCAGCCCTCGGCCAGCCGCCGACGACCGGCCCGACCCCGCAGATCGAGCGCCGCCGCCGGGCGCCCCTGGAGGGCATCTTTTAGGGAAGGCTTTTTTTAAGCCCTGCTTCCCAGACTGTTGGCTTACGGCGGGCACAGGCGGTCATCAGGAGGCCGGCTCCAAGGGCCGGTCAGCGGATGGGTGGCCTCCGAAGGGGGTTTCTGAACGGTTTTGTGACCGAAAGTTCATGTCCGCAGGCGGTGCCGCTGCTTGCGGGCCTCTGCTTGCGCGCCATATAGAAGCTCATGACGGTCCGTTCCAGGCTCGCCATCAGATGAGGGGCATGCGCTCATGAAGGTCCTGAAAAACGCTTATCGGCTGCTGGTCATCGGCGTTCTGGCTGTTGCCGTCCAGGTCGGCGGGCCTGCTCCCGCGGTTCAGGCCAAGGTTTTCGATCCGGTCAGCTTCACGCTCGACAACGGCCTTCAGGTGGTCGTGGTGGTGAACCAGCGGGCACCGATCGTGCACCACTCGGTCTGGTACCGCGTCGGCGCGGCTGACGAACAGGCCGGCGAATCGGGCCTGGCCCACTTTGTCGAGCACCTGATGTTCAAAGGCACCGAGTCTCTGGCGCCCGGGGAGTTTTCCGACATCATCGCCGCCAACGGCGGTCGCGAGAACGCCTTCACGTCCTGGGACTACACCGGCTATTTCCAGACCGTCGCGGCCGACCGCCTGGAGATCATGATGCGCCACGAGGCCGATCGCATGGCCAACCTGGTGCTGACCGACGACGTGGTGGCGCCGGAGCGCGATGTGGTGCGCGAGGAGCGGCGCAGCCGCATCGACAACGAGCCGCGCGGGCAGCTGGGCGAGATGATTCGTGCGACCCAGTTCCTCAACCACCCCTACCGCATTCCCATCATCGGCTGGGATCATGAGATCGAGCAGCTGAACACCGAAGCGGCGCTGCGCTTCTATAAGCGCTGGTATGCGCCCAACAACGCCATTCTGATCGTCGCCGGCGATGTTGATCCGCAGGAAGTGCGGCGCTTGGCGGAGACCTATTACGGTCCGATTGCGGCCGGCGACTTTCCGCCGCGCGAACGGGTGGCGGAACCGCCCCAGAACGGTGCGCGCGAGGTGACGCTGCGCAGCCCGCGCGTGCGTCAACCGAGCCTCTCGATCAGCTATCTGGCGCCCAGTTACCGTCAGGCCGGGGGACCGCAAGCCTACGCCCTGCAGGTGCTGTCGGAGATCCTCGGCGGCGGCGCCACCAGCCGGCTCTACAGCAGCCTTGTCGTCGAGCAGGGCATCGCCGCCTCCGCCGGGTCGGGCTACAACCCGATGAACTACGACTATGCCACCTTCACGTTTTATGGCTCCCCGCGGCCGGGCGGAGACATCGATGCGGTGGAGCAGGGGCTGCGTGCAGCGATCGCCACGCTGCTTGAGAGCGGCGTCAGCGAGGAAGAGGTCATGGCCGCGAAGAAGCGTCTGGTCGCCGGCGCCGTCTACGCACGTGACAACCTCAGCACTGCGCCGCGCGTCATCGGCACGGCGCTCACCACCGGTAGCAGCCTTGAAGACATCGAGGCCTGGCCGGAGCGCATCGACGCCGTGACCGCCGAGGACGTGAACGGCCTGCTAGAGAGTGTTTTCCGCGAAGAGCAATCGGTCACCGGCTATCTCCTGCCGAAGCCGACCACCTGACGAGGCCGAAGCCCATGCACCGACATCAGACGTTTCTGGCCGCCAGGCGGCACCCCTCACAGGACCGGCCTGCGGCACGGGTTCTTGTCGCAGCGTCCGCCGGCCCCTCCTGGTTTGCCTTAGCCGTGGCTGGCCTGGTGGCTCTGGCAACGCTCCTTGTTGCCGCTCAAGCCCGTGCCGTAGAGGTGCAGAGGGTTGTCAGCCCGGGCGGAATCGAGGCCTGGCTGGTCGAAGATCACAGCAATCCGATCATCGCCCTGGAGCTGGTGTTCCGCGGCGGCGCGTCGCTGGACCCCGAAGGCAAGCCGGGTCTGGCCTATATGGTTTCGGGGCTGGTCGACGAAGGGGCAGGGCCGCTCGATTCCCAGGCCTTTCAGGGGACGCTGGACGATCTTTCCATCGGCCTGCGGTTCCAAGCCGGCCTGGACAATTTCACCGGATCGCTGACCACGCTCACTGAGAACCGTGATCGCGCGTTCGAACTACTGCGCCTGGCGATCACCGCGCCGCGCTTCGACGCCGAGCCGGTGGACCGGATCCGCAGCCAGATCCTGGCGCGGCTGTCCCGCGAAGCAGAAGACCCGGACATGATCGCCAGCCGTACGCTCAGGCAGCTGATGTTCCCGGACCATCCCTATGCCCGGCCGACAAGGGGCACGGAGGACGCGATCCAGTCGATCACCGTCGAAGACCTGCGCGGCTTTGTGCGCGACCGCTTCGCCCGCGACCAACTGATTGTAGGCGTCGTCGGCGACATCACCGCCAGTGAACTGGAGACGTTGCTCGACTCCACCTTCCTGCCGCTGCCTGCGGCGGCCGAGCCCTTCTCCATTCCGGAAGCGGCCATCGGCAATGCGGGCGATCTGGTGGTGATCGAGAAGAACATCCCCCAGTCGGTGGTGTCGCTGGGCCAGGGCGGGATCAAGCGCGACGACCCTGACTACTACGCGGCCTATGTGGTGAACTATATCTTGGGCGGCGGCGGCTTTTCCTCGCGCCTCGTGGAGGAGGTGCGGGAGAAGCGCGGGCTGGCCTACTCGGTCTATTCCTATCTCAGCCCCCTCGACCATGGCGCCCTGGTCGCCGGCGGCGTGGCGACCCAGAACGAGCGGGTCGGCGAGTCGCTGGACCTGATCCGTCAGGAATGGACACGCATGGCAGACGCGGGGCCGACCGAGGCGGAACTCGATGCGGCAAAGCGTTTCCTGACCGGATCCTTCCCCTTGCGCTTCTCAAGCTCCGGGCGCATTGCCGGCATGCTGGTCGGCATGCAGCTTGAGGACCTGGGCATCGACTACCTCGACCAGCGCAACAGCTTCATTGAGGCGGTGACGCTGGAGGATGCCCGCCGGGTGGCCAAGCGCGTCTATCGCCCGGACGACCTGACGGTCGTGGTCGTCGGCGCCCCTGCCGGCGTCGAGGCAACCCGCGAGGCGCCGACCGGCGGCAGTTGAGCTCAAAGAAGAGTTCGTCCGCGCCTCTGCGCCCCGCCGTTCGATGAGTCGGATGGTGGGCGTAGCGTCGTCTTTGCTGCTACCCTTTCGTTCCCGCCGATCCTGCAAACATCGGAAGGAACGCCTAGGATATGAACACGGGAAGCGACGTAGAGATTCGTCTGGCGAGCCCGCATGAGGATCGCGAGGCTCTGGACATCCTCTTCACCGCCATGGTGCAGCACTACTTCCCTCAGAGAGCTTGTGTTCCCGGCGAGGCAGGTGATCAGGTTGCCGCGATCGTCGAAGCCTGGCCGGGATGCGAGATCCTGATTGCCCTTCAGCGGCAGGTGCCGCTTGGCTTTGCCACCTTCTCCATGTTGCTGCCGGCCAATGGCGTGGGCTCCGAGCTGTTCATGAAGGACATCTTCGTCGTTGCCGATGCTCGCTCCCGGGGAATCGGCGAACTGCTTCTCAGAGCAACGGCGCAGATCGCCGTCGACCGCGGGTGCGAGCGGCTCGACTGGACGACCGACAACGCCAATGCGGGAGCTCTGGCATTCTATGACCGCCTGGGCGCCCAGCAACTGCGGCATAAGGTCTTTTACCGCTTGGACGGCGATGCCCTGACTGACTGTGCCCAGACCGCCGGACGCTAAGCCAGCGCCTCCAGCACCCGTTCCGGCGTGAAGGGCAGGTGGCGCAGGCGCCGCCCGGTCAGCGCGTGGAAGGCGTTGGCCACGGCGGCGGCGACCATGGGCGTGCCGACCTCGCCAATCCCGGTCGGCGGCCCGTCGCTCACCTGGAGCTGGATATCGATCTCCGGCACCTCGTCGGCACGCAGAATCTCGTAGTCGTAGTAGTTGCTTTGCACGACCTCGCCACCCTCAACGGTGATGCGTTCCTTCAGCGCACTGCTGAGCCCGAAGACGATGCCGCCTTCGATCTGGGCCAGGGCGTTGTCCGGCGCCACGATCAGCCCGGCGTCCACCGCCGCCCAAAAGCGCGTCACCGCAAGCCGCCCGCTGTCGCGGTCGAGCGACACCTCGGCGATGCCGGCGGCCATGGAGTCGCCGTAGCCGGCAAAGGCGAGACCCAATGCGGTCTCCCCTGGGGCGCGGCCCCAGCCGGCCATTCCGGCAACGCGCTGCAACAGTTCGCGCCCGCGCGGATTGTCGTCCAGCAGGCCGAGGCGGAAGTCCAGAGGATCGCTCCCGGCAGCCTCGGCCAGTTCGTCCATGAAGGCTTCGGCGGCGAAGCTGGTGTAACTGGCGCCGATGGCGCGCCAGGGCGCCAGGCGCGCATGCCTTTCGGTGACCACGTGCTCGGCGTGGAGATCGGCAATGCCGTAGAATTTGTTCTCCGAACCGCGCATCGAAATGATGTCCTTCGGTTCGACCTGATCCCAGCGCAGCGGATTGAAGTAGGCGATGACCGAGGGTGTCGCCACACGGTGGTGCCAGCCGCTCAGCCGCCCCTCCGCCGTCAGTCCGGCGCGCAGGCGCTGGGCGGTCGCCGGGCGGAACCATCCGAACTTCACGTCATCCTCGCGGGTCCAGACCACCTTGACCGGCCTGCCCACTGCCTTTGAGGTCAGCAGCGCGTCGCGCAGATACTCCTGGGTCAAGGCGGTGCGCCGGCCGAAGCTGCCGCCCATGGTCATCATATGCAGGCGAATGCGGTCGGCGGTCGTGTCCAGAACTTCGGTGATGGTGCGCATTGTCCAGCTCTGGGTCTGGGTTCCGACCCAGACCTCCGCGCCTCTGCCGTCCGGATCGACCGCGGCCACTGCCGCCATCGGTTCCATCTGGGCGTGGTAGGCATAGTCGGAGCGATAGTCGGCCTCGACGACTCGGGCGGCTCCGGCGATGGCCGCCGGCGCGTCGCCCTTGGCGGCCCAGGTGACGCCTTCGCGGGCGCTGTCCGCTGCGGCTGCCGCATAGCCGGAGAGGTCGGCCGCGCTGTCGTAGCTGCGCGCCGCGGCGGTTTCGCTCCAGGTCACCTCCAGCAGGGCCTTGGCGGCCAGCGCCGCCTCCAGGCGTTCGGCAACAACGGCGATGCCGTCGGGCAGGCGCACCGTCTGCAGGACGCCTGATACCGCCAGGGCGGCGGCATCGTCGACTTCAACGGCGGTCTCGCCTTCCACCGGGCTGCGCAGCACGGCGGCGTAGGCCATGCCCGGCACCCATACGTCGATGGCGTAGCGCTCGCTTCCGTTGCTCTTGGCCGGCACGTCGCGGCGCGGCAGGTCCTGGCCGATCAGGCGATAGGCCGAGCGCGGCTTCAGATCCTCCTCGCCGATCTCGGCGACGGCGGGCAGAGGCGCATTGAGGGCAGCGATCTCGCCGTAGCTCAACCTTCGTCCGCTTGCGCTGTGGATGACGGCGCCCGGTTCGGTGGCGACGCTGTCCAGCGGCACCGACCAGGCATCCGCTGCGATCTGCATCAGCAGGCGCCGTGCCTGGGCGCCCGCCTTGCGCAGGGTATCGAAGTATCCATAGACCCCGGTGCTGCCGGCGGTGTAGAGCACGCCGCCGAAGATCGGGTTGCCGAAGTTGCGGTCGTCGCGGTCGAGCTGGTCGATCACGACCCGGTCCCAGTCCGCGTCCAGTTCCTCGGCGAGGATCAGCGGCAGTGCGGTCGAACTGCCCTGACCCATCTCCGTGGACGGGAAGACGATGGTGACGGTCTCGTCGCCGGCGATGGTGAGCCAGGCGTTGGGCTTCAGCGTCTTGTCCGCTGCCGCGGCGGTTGCCCGGGCGACGGCGACGAGCCCGCCGCTGCCGATCGCGAAGGTGAGGGCGGCGGTACCGGCAAGAAAGCCGCGCCGTGACAGTGCAGGCGTTGCAGAGACCGTCTCTGTGTTGTTATTGCGCCGCATCTCAGGCCTCCCGCGCGGCGCGCTGCACCGCCTTGACGATCCGGTTGTAGGTGCCGCAGCGGCAGAGGTTGGTGCTCATGGACTCGAGGATCTCCTGCCGGCTGGGATCGGGGTTCTCCTCCAGCAGAGCCGCCGCCCGCATGATCTGGCCGGACTGGCAATAGCCGCACTGCGGCACCTGTTCGGCCACCCAGGCCCGCTTCAGGGGATGATCCGCCTCTCCCTCCGGTTCCTCGCCCTGACCTGCGCCCTGACCTGCGCCCAGGCCCTCGATCGTTGTCACAGCGGCGCCGGCAACGTCGCCAACGGCCGTCAGGCAGGCAAAGGTGGGAATGCCGTCGACATGGACCGTGCAGGCGCCGCACATGCCGGCACCGCAGCCGAACTTGGTGCCCGTGAGGCCCAGGTGTTCGCGCAGGACCCACAGCAGCGCCGTGTCTTCCGACGCGTCGATCTGGACGGGGCGCGCATTGACGGTGAGGTCGATCATGGTGGTCTCCCGGTTTGTGGGCCGCTACTCGGCGCCCAGAGTCCGCAGGTAGGCGATGAGATCGGGGGCGTCCTCGGCGTTGCGCAAGGCAATGCGCATGGAGGTGCCGGGAAGGAAGCCGTTCGGATCGGCCAGATAGGCGGTCAGGGTCTCTTCATCCCAGACGACGTCGGCCTCCCGCATGGCCCGCGAATAGCGAAAGCCCTCCACCGCTCCGGCCTGCTGGCCGAAGACGCCATAGAGCGATGGACCGGCCCTGTGCCGGTCGGGTTCGACCGTGTGGCAGGCCGCGCACTGGCGAAAGACGAGCTCGCCGGCGGCAGCGTCGCCGGCTGTTGTCTGGGCGCCCGCCGGTGCTGAGACTGCGGCCGCCCCCAGCCAGACCGCCAGAGCGGAAGCCCCGGCGGTTATCCGTTTGCTCTGTTTAATCCCAGTCATCCCGTTCGCTCCCACTTTGATCGCTCCTGAGATCTGCCGGCGGATCGCTGCCGGCGGTGTCATCGCGCTTGACCGCGCCGTTCCGCTTGAATCTGGGGGCGGGGTCCCCATCTGGCTTTCGAGAACCGGTCAATGTCTTTGGATTTACAGCCATGCACGACGGTTCAGACCGCGACGGTTCAGACTATGACCTGGCGGACCATCCGGCGGACCTTGCCACTGCGCCGATCGTCGGTGAGCACTGGGACGACCCGGGCCCGCGCAGCCTTGCCTGGCACAGCCATCGCCGCGGCCAACTGGTCTACGCGTTGCGCGGCTGTGCCTCGGTGCGGACCCGCGATGCGCTCTTTGTGGTGCCGCCGCACCGGGCCGTCTGGCTGCCCCCTGAAACGCCGCATGCCGTCGACTATCCGCGCGAAGTTGCCTTTCGCGGCCTCTTCGTCGCCCCGGACCACTGCCACGGGCTTCCCGGCCAGACCACCGTGATGCAGATCGACCCGCTGACCCGCGAGTTGATCGATGCCGCCGCGCGCCTGCCTTGGGACTATGCGCCCGACGGCCGCGAACACCGCCTGATGACGGTTCTGCTGGACCAGTTGGTCGCGCTGCCCGCGACGCCATTGCGCCTGCCGGAGGGTGAGGATGCCCAGGTGCGCAAGGTCATGCATGCCCTGCGCGCCAACCCCGCCGACAACCGCCCGCTCGACCGCTGGGCGGAGGCCGTGCATCTCAGCGAGCGGACGCTGGCGCGCCGCTTCCTCCTGGACACCGGCATGTCTTTCGGGGCCTGGCGCCAGCAGCTCCGCCTGGTGGTGGCTCTGGAACGCCTCGCGGCGGGCGAGGCGATCACCACGGTGGCCCTCGATCTTGGCTACCGCACCCCCAGCAGTTTCACCACCATGTTCAAAAGAGCCCTCGGCGTGCCGCCCAGCGCCTATTTCGAGCACCTCGTCCCGCCGCGCTGACGGCGCGGCGCGGTGTCTGATGGTGCGCCCGAAGGTCGGACTGGCTCCCGCTAGCCGCGGCGGACCTCGATCTTTTTGCCGGCCGGTTTGGAGGGAGACTGCTTGGCGATCTTCAGGCAGAGCACGCCGTCGCTGAAGCTGGCGTCGATGCTGTCGGCATCGGCATCCGGCGGCAGCCGGAAAGAGCGCTGGAACAGGCCGTACTCCCGCTCGGAGAAGAAGAACGTGCGGCCTTTCTCCTGGCGCGTATGGCGCTTCTCGCCGCGGACGATCAGGTTGTTGTTGTGGATCGAAACGTCGACGTCGTCGGGATTGACGCCGGGCAGTTCGACGTTGATCTCGTATGCGTTCTCCAGGGTCGAGGCGTCGGAGCGCGGGGCGACCCAGTCGGCCACTTTCTGCCCCATGGCCTGGAAGGGTTCGTAGAGCCGCGGCCACCAGCCGGCGGTGTGGGATTGCTCGACCATCGTAACCTCGCATCAGGGGTGGGGATCGTTGGTGCCAGTCTGATCGCGGGCGGGGATCCCCTGCCTTGATCCGCGTCAATCTCCGCACGGCCTGAAGCCGGGATTGCGCGACGGCTTTCGTGAACGCCCGGGCCGGAGCCGGCTGCTGCGGGCACCTTATCCATGAGGGGTATCCCACGCATTCATGAGGGGTATCCCCCCGGCCGCGTTCGATCCTGATCGGGATGGAATTGAACCTTCCCGCCTGCGCAACCCACTAAAGCAACGTGGGCGCTGCAGACCGCCGCGGTGCCGCTTTCTTTGATTTGTGCACAGAAGGAAAAGCACCATGAACAGAGCATCCTTTGCCTTGGCTGCCGCCCTGGCTCTCGGCGTCGGCTTCACAACCCCGGCATACGCGGGCACGGGCTGTTGGGGGGTCGTTCACGCGGTCTGCGATTGGCTCTACCCCAGCGATACCACGGTCGAGTCCGTGCAGAAGTACGGATCCTGCATGATGGAAGGTGGCTCGAACTGCAAAATGGGCCGCGAAGACCGGGTCAACCCCACCTACCTGAAGCGCCATGTCGAGCAGTCGCCGCTGCCCGACCCCTCCGTTCTGAAGAAGTACCAGCGCGGCAGCTGGCAGAACGGCACCCAGAACGGCACCCGGAACTAGCAACATCCGGAACCGGCGTTTGTCCTTGGCGGGCTCGATTTCCCTGCAAGGGTGATCTCCCGCAATCGTGTACAAGCGTGGGGACAAGCATGGCCGTGACCCGCCCGCGGAACCTTCCGCGGGCGGGAATGGCCGTGGTCCAGCGCTGTTCGGACGCCCCGTTTCTGCAGGCTTCGGCAGCGGCCGAAACGCCCGCCGCGCGTGAGGCCTGGCGGATCCGCCCGGAGCGCTCCGCCTTCCCGCGACTCGGCCGGGTCTGGTATGGTTTCAGGCGTCACAAATCCATGATTGCCCGAAAGACCTGCGTCCTATGCCCATCCGCCGTCTGCCCGAAACCCTGGTGAACCAGATCGCCGCCGGCGAGGTGGTGGAGCGGCCGGCGGCGGCCGTCAAGGAACTGGTGGAAAACGCCCTCGATGCCGGCGCGCGCCACATCGACGTGGTGCTGCGCGACGGTGGGCGGGCGCTGATCGCCGTCACCGACGACGGCTGCGGCATGACGCCGGAGGAGATGCTGCTGGCGGTGGAGCGCCATGCCACCTCCAAGCTGCCGGACGACGACCTCGTGCACATCGCTTCCCTCGGGTTCCGCGGCGAGGCGCTGCCCTCCATCGGTGCGGTGGCGCGTCTCAGCGTCACCAGCCGCCCGCCCGAGGCCGAAGAGGCCTGGGCCCTCTCCGTCGAAGGTGGGCGCGTGGGGGAACCGCAGCCGGCGGCCCACCCCAAGGGCACGCGGGTGGAAGTGCGCGACCTCTTCTTCGCCACCCCGGCGCGCCTCAAGTTCCTGAAGACCGCGCGTACCGAAGTTTCCCACGCGCAGGACACGCTGAACCGCCTCGCCATGGCCCATCCGGAGGTGGGCTTCACGCTCAGCGACGGGGAGCGCAAGCTGATCTCTCTGGCGCCGGCGGAAGGGGCGCTGTTCGATGCCCGCCTGAAGCGCCTGGCCGCCGTCATGGGCCGAGACTTCGCCGACAACGCCCTGCCGATCTCCGCCGAGCGGGAGGGGATCGGCCTGACCGGCTACATCGGCCTGCCGACCTTGAACCGCGGCAATGCCCAGCAGCAGTACCTCTTCGTCAACGGCCGTCCGGTGCGCGACAAGCTGCTCTACGGCGCCGTGCGCGGCGCCTACCAGGATTTCCTCGCCCGCGACCGCCATCCGCTGGTGGCGCTGTTCGTCACCCTGCCGCCGGAGCAGGTTGACGTGAACGTGCACCCGACGAAGGCCGAGGTGCGCTTCCGAGATCCGGGTCTGGTGCGCGGCCTCATCGTCTCCGCCGCCAAACACGCCCTCGCCGAGGCGGGCCATCGGGCATCCACCTCGGTCTCCGACCTTGCGCTCGGCGCGCTGCGTCCCGGCAGTGGGATCGGCAGTGGAATGGGCAGCGGGGCGACTGGGGGCGTGTCCTGGGGACAGCCGCAGGGGACTCGTCTGCCCAGGGGGCTGGCTGAAGCGACGGCGCACTACCAGGCACCTCTGAACTCTGCGGCGCCGTCGGTTGGCACTCTGCCGGGTCTGCCGCAGGCGCCCGTTGCGGCAGCGCCGGACCTCCACAGCGATGCAGAAACGGAGCCGTCGGGGGACGGCTTTCCCCTCGGGGCCGCCCGCGCCCAGGTGCACGGCACCTATGTCGTGGCGCAGACCGGCGATGGCATCGTCATCGTCGACCAGCACGCCGCCCACGAGCGCCTCGTCTACGAGCGCATGAAGGAACAGCTCGGCGAGACCGGCGTGGCCCGGCAGATGCTGCTGCTGCCGGAGGTGGTGGAACTGGAAGAGACCGCGGCAGCGCGTGTGGTCGCCCGCGCCGAGGAGTTGGCGGAACTCGGTCTGGTGCTGGAAGCCTTCGGCCCTGGCGCCGTGGTCGTGCGCGAGGTGCCGGCGCTGCTCGGCACCGTCGACGTGCCCGGTCTCGTGCGCGACCTCGCCGACGAATTGGCGGAGCTGGGCGAGGCGCTGGCGCTGCGCGACCGCCTGGAACACGTCTGCGGCACCCTGGCCTGCCATGGTTCGGTGCGCGCCGGGCGCATTCTCAACGTCGAGGAGATGAACGCCCTGCTGCGCCAGATGGAAGAGACCCCCCATTCCGGCCAGTGCAACCACGGCCGGCCCACCTACGTGGAACTGAAGCTGGCCGACATCGAAAAGCTCTTCGGCCGGCGGTGACTTATCGGCGCTTTTCCCCTTAACGCATCCAGGTACTCTCATTGGGGAATGGAAAGCGGTATGCGATTGACCACTTCCTGCCGCCGAGTTCGACGGCCTGACTGGGGCTCATCTCTTTGATGAGCCGTTGGAGCCTTTGGAACTCGGAGGCTGGCAAGTACAGCCGGTGCAACTCTGATCCAATTGCGCGCTCAGCACTTTCGAAGGGTGGCCAATCAGCCGGCCAGGCAAGAGGCTCTTCGCGCGAGTACTCGAAGGGCCAAATCATCACCTCAACTCGCTCCGGCAACCAGGGGGAGGCTTCTGGTGCGAAGCTTACAATCGCATCGAAGGCCCGGAGATAGGCTGCCGGCGGTCTGTCCAGATACGGTGCCCACTCATCGGAGCGTGGGTTATTTGTGTCTGACCGGAGGACGCCATAGACGTCGACACGCGTTCGCCTGCCGTCAACCCAGACATATAGCTCGTTTGTAGGTACGCCGAACGCATACACCGTCTGATAGTATTCCCTGAGGCCCGTGATCGATCTGGGAGTGATCTCTGCGAGCAGCGTATTCTTCTGTTGCTCATCAAGGTGGACGGAGAAGTATGCGTAAGACTCATCGCGGAAGATGACCATGCCATCGGCGTAGAGCGCGAAGGTAGGAGAATCGGATCCGATGACCATTAGCGAGGGATCTCGTTCGATCAGGACGATAAGTGGATCGGGATGCTCGTTAAGGCGATCACTCGCGAGCCCAAGCGAGTAGCTTGTTGCAGCCAATGCGCTGAGGAGTACGATGGCGACCCGAAGGACGTAGATCATGGTTCTTGTCCCACTTGGCGACAGTTATCTTGGTTTAAACTAAATGCGAAACTTGGTTTGCTCTCGCTGGATGCTAGCAAAACCGAGGGACGATATGGGCGACAGATCGACGCTCACGTTCAATCTGGGATTTCGCCGCTGGCGAAAAGCTCTTCGGCCGGCGGTGAGCTGGCAAGGACGGTTTTGAACGGCATGGACGACCCTTGGACCGGCAGGTCCCGACCTGCGCAGATACCGGAAACCTGGCGCGGTCGCGCGTTGCGCGGCGGCGATGGGTGGTGCTGGGAAGACCCGCAGAACAGCGGCAACAGCGTCCGGTTCTACAAGGGCGATCCTGCCAGTCCTGTTCCGGCGAAGCAGGGACCGTATGTTGTTGTGTGTTCGGATGGATGCTTGATCGACCGCAACGGCTATCCGATTCCCGGGAGCCGTTGTCCGGAAGATTGAGACTGCGATGAACCGCAACTGCATCGCACGCATGTCCCCCTCACCCAGCTCCGGCTAGGCTCGCTGCGCTCACCAAGCCTGGGCAACCCTCTCCCACCAGGGGAGAGGGACTGCGGAACAACTCCGGGGAGCTGACTCTTTCTCTTTGGTTGTCACCCTCGGGCTTGACCCGAGGGTCCATCGAGCCGCCCGCTGGAACCCTTGGCGGAGGGACCCGGGATCGCCGGTTCCATGGATGCTCGGGTCAAGCCCGAGCATGACGGGGAGTGCGTGAGGCTGGTGTCGGTGCGTGCCTGATGCGGACGGATGCAGAGTGGCGTCCGTGGGAGGGTGAGGGGGGCCTAGAGCGCCCGCCCCTTGGCGACGAGTTCGGCGAAGCGCGCTTCGCCGATGGTGCTGCCGCAGAAGATGACGCCGACCCGCTTGCCCGCCAAAGCATCGCGCAGGGGCCCCATGACGGCGGCGGTGGCGGCAGCGCCGGCCGGCTCCAGCGCCAGCTTCATGGCGTCGTAGATCAGCGCCATGGCGCGCAGCATCTCCGCGTCCTCGATCAGCACCATCTCGTCCACGTGGTCGCGGGCAACAGAAAACGAATAGGGCAGAGCCTTGGGCGCGCCCAGGCTGTCAGCGATGGTGTCGACCCGCTCCAGGCTCTGCGGGCTGCCGGCGGCGAAGCTGCGGCTCAGGCTGTCGGCGCCGGTCGGCTCCACGCCGATGACCCGGCACTTGGGCTGCAGCAGCTTGATCGCGCGGGCCATGCCGGCGATCAGGCCGCCGCCGCCGACGGGGATCACCATGGCGTCGAGGTCGGGCATCTGCAGCGCGCACTCGCGCCCGCAGGTGGCGGTGCCGAGGACCGTCAGCGGATTCTCGAATGGATGGACGAAGCGCCGCCCCTCGGTTTCGACGATGCGGTCGACCTCGGCGAAGGCGCCGTGGATGTCGTCCGCCAGCACCACCTCGGCGCCCAGCGCCTTGCAGCCCGCGACCCGGACCGGGTCCGCGGACTTCATCATCACCACCTTGGCGGGCACGGTCCTTTGAGCCGCGGCCCAGGAGACCGCAAGCGCGTGGTTGCCGGCGCTGACCGCCGTCGCGCCGTGGGCGCGTTCGTCTTCGCTGAAGTCGAGAAGGTTGAGGAGCGCGCCGCGCGCCTTGAAGGACCCGGCCTGCTGGAAAAGCTCCAGCTTGCCCAGCACCTCCGCGCCGGCGGGCAGGAAGGGCGTCAGCACCCCGGCGGTCAGCGGCGTCACCGGCGTTTCGACGATGCGGCCCTTCAGCCGCTCCGCCGCGGCCTCGATCTCTCCCAGATCCGGGGGTGCGATGGTTGCGGGGTCCAGGGTCGCCATGCGTCTTGCCGTCCTTCCTGCGTTCTTTTCAATGCGTCAGTCGTGCGGCGGTGCGGGGTCGGACTTCAGGAACACCAGGCGGGCCTTGCCGTAGGTGCGGTTGTCCAATTCGGTGAAGCCCTGCGGAAGGGCGAAGTCCTCGGTCTTCATCAACTCGACGGAGACCAGCGCCTCCCCGGCGATCCAGCCGGCCTTGTCGAGGGCGACAAGGGCCTTTTCGGCAAGCCCCTGATTGTAGGGCGGATCGAGAAAGACCAGGTCGCAGGGCGCGGGCGGGCGGACCGGGTGCAGCACGTCGCAGGCCAGCAGGTCCGCGCGCTCTTCTTCTCCCAGTGCCTTGATGTTCGCGCGGCAGATCTCGATGGCCGGGGCGTAGTTCTCCATGAAAGTGACCTGCGCGGCACCGCGCGAAAGCGCTTCCAGCCCCAGGGCGCCGGTGCCGGCGAAGGCGTCCAGAACCCGCGCCCCGGGCAGGCGCTGGCCACCTTCTTCACTCAGCTTACCGCTGGTCAGAATGTTGAACAGCGCCTCGCGGGTGCGGTCGGCGGTCGGCCGCACGGCAAGGTCGGCGGGGGTCTTGAGGCTGCGGCCCCTATGACGGCCGGCGACGATTCGCATGGCTCTTGGATCTGGCCTTTACGGACCTGGACTTGGCCGATTTCGATTTGGCCGACTTGGATTTGGTAAACTTGGGCTTTGAGGATTTCGACTTCAGCTGAGTCGACTTGGACTTGGCGGCTTTGGGTCCGCGCCGTCCTGCGCCCGCTTTCGAAACCGCCTTCTTCGCTCCCGGTTTCTTTGCAGCCGTCTTCTTTGTGCCCGTCTTCTTGGCGGCGGCGCCTTTTCTCTGCGGCCCGCTGTCGCCGCTTTCGCCATGCTCCGGTTTCTTGAATCCGCGGCGCGATCCCGGGCGGTTGGGCTTCGGCTTGGCCTTGGCGAAGCCCTTGCCGCGTTTCTGCTTTTCCTTCTTCTCCAGGCCGAGCGCTTGGCGCAGGCGCTGCGCCGGCACCTCTTCCAGGCCGCGGTTCGGCAGCTTGCCGAGAGTGAAGGGGCCGTAGGAAACGCGGATCAGGCGGTTCACGGCGAGGCCCAGGTGGGCGCAGATCTTACGCACCTCGCGGTTCTTGCCCTCGCGCAGGCCCACGGTCAGCCAGGCGTTGGCGCCGGTCTGCTGGTCCAGGCTCGCCTCCACCGGCCCGTAGTTCACGCCTTCCACGGTGACGCCCTTGGCCAGGGCCGCCAAGCGCGCGGTGCTGACCCGGCCGTGCACGCGAACCCGATAGCGGCGCAGCCAGCCGTTGGCCGGCAGTTCCAACTGGCGCTTCAGGGCGCCGTCGTTGGTCATCAGCAAGAGGCCTTCGGAATTGATGTCCAGCCGCCCGACGGCCTGCAGGCGCGGCAGCTCCGGCGGCAGGCGGTCGAAGACCGTGGTGCGCCCCTGGGGGTCGCGCGCCGTGGTCAGCTCGCCGCGCGGCTTATGGTAGCGCCAGAGGCGCGCAGGCTCTGCCTCCGGCAGGGGCGTGCCGTCCACTTCGATGCGGCTCTCGGCGGTCACCACGGCCGCCGGGCTGTCGAGCACGCGGCCGTCGAGGGAGACCCGCCCGGCGGCGATCCAGGCCTCGGCATCGCGGCGCGAGCAGAGCCCGGCACGGGCAATCACCTTGGCGATGCGCTCGCCTTTTTGGATCTCCGCCATCGCTCCGCCTCTTACGCGGCGGCGCTGCGGTGCAGGCAGCACCCGGAGGAGTTCGACCACGCGCCCGCCGTCTCCGGATCCGGAGCTCTTCCGACCAGCGGCGTCTCTGCGAAGGTCTGTGCCATGGCGGCACTCTAGGCCGCGGACAGAGGGCTCACAAGCCCAGCGGGGGGTGGGTACTAAGGGAGGCTGCTAGACCGGGTTTCCCACGTCCTCGCAAGAGTGGCCGAGAGCGGTGAAGCCCTCTTCCAGCAGGTCGCCGAACAGCGGCATGCCCATGATGTAGTCGGAGGAGGGGCCGGTGTGGCGTTCGTTGGCGGCGGCGATGGCGCTTTCCCATTCGCTGCGCTCGAAATCGCCGCGGCCGACCCAGATCAAGGCCACCAGTTCCGCTTGCTGCTCGTCGTTCAGGTCGTCGATGACATGGCGGATCTCGTCGGCCACCGGGTCGTCGCCGTGGTCCTCCAGCACGTCGTGCATGTCGTCCTCGCCCGGCTGCGAGATCTCGTCGCGCTCGGCCGGGGCCACCTTGGCGTCGAAGGCGCGCCCCTTGGCGATCAGGAAACAGACCGTTCCGGGATCGATATCCAGCTCGATGGCGTCCTGCTGTGAAACCATTTGTCCTGTCTTTGCCATGGCAACGCTCCTTTCCCTCTGGTCCCCACCTGTCCTCACGGGCCCGTCCTTCGCATAGGATTCGGGCGGCCCTGGCTGCCAGTCTCCGGTCGGTGGAGGGCTGCCGCATTGACCTACCGCAAGGGGCAGGGCAGGCTCCGCCCGCAGGAGCCGGGGCAGGGAGCCCGGCGGATCACAGCAGGGGCGCGATGCGGAAATCCGGGAGCAGACCCGACTATATGGCCGAGGCGCTGGCCGAGGCACGGGCCGCGGCAGCGGCCGGGGAGGTGCCCGTGGGCGCCGTCCTGGTGGACGGCAGGGACGGCACGATCCTGGCCCGGGCCCACAATCGGGTCATCGCCGACAGCGACCCCACCGCCCACGCGGAGATGCTGGCGATCCGCGCCGCGGCGGCGCTAACAGGCGCGCCGCGCCTGGCCGAGGCGGAGCTCTACGTGACGCTGGAGCCCTGCCCCATGTGCGCCACGGCGATTTCCTTCGCCCGCATCAGGCGCCTCGTCTTCGGCGCCTACGACCCCAAGGGCGGCGGCGTCGACCATGGCCCGCGCATCTTCGAGCAGCCCACCTGCCACCATAGCCCGGAGGTCATCGGCGGCGTCCAGGAACAGGCCTGCGGCGCCCTGCTGCAGGACTTCTTCAAGGTGAGGCGGTAGTCTCGAATTGGGACGAAGCTACTTGCCTGGGGTCGCCGCCTCCTGACTTTGCTGCCGCAGTCAATCAAATAGGGTCACGCGCAGACTGAATCTGCCATCATGGATCCTCCAGGCTCTGATAGCGTTCTCTCGCGCATCATCGGAAGGACTGTCGCTCAGGAAACGGCTCTCAACCTTCAGCAATGATTTGGTGTCCCCAATCTGCGGGAGAAGCGCGTCGATTGCGTCCACCATCAGCTCCGGTTTCACCGTGACGTCGCGAGTCATCCCGTCGCTATCCGTGACTTCGATCGTCAACGTTTCTGCAGGGAAGGGCTGCCAGTTTTCCATGCGAGCAATCAAGTAAGTGACAACAATGAAACCCACGTCGCGGAAGTCGGCATTCAATTGTCGCACGAGCGCCTTTTGTCTTTCCGGACTGGCCGGCGCGGCCGATATCGCGGTCAGCATGTTCTCCAACTTCGTCGTAAAGTCGTCGTCTTCCGGACCATACCTCGCGATGGGAGCGACGTTTCCTCGCCACCAGAATTGGGCATAGGTGTTGTTGTATCTGGCGCTAAGGATGGCAGAGAGAAGGTCGTAGCTGAATTGACGTACACTTGATCCGATGGCGCCTTCCGTCGGAACGTAACCCAATTCGGGGTTCCCCGGGAACTCCGTCAAAAAGAAGAAATAGCTCCTCTGTTCCTTGGGTTCCGGTCCGCTTTTGGGCAAGAGGATGGTCAGTGGCCGCGCCCCTTGTGTGCCTTTGATGTAGATTGGCTTTTCAAGCTTCCAGGCACGGTATTCGGATTCGATGCCTTTTGTGGCGGCATCTCCTGGGGCGATGGCAGTGGGCACACCGCCAACAACAATCTGCGAGCGCGCGAGCAGTCGCCAGTCTACCAGTGAACCTTCTGCTCCTTTCGGATCTTCAGCCTTGGCCATTGGCGGAACGGCAAGGAGCGCAAGAATCAGCGAGAGAGCAAGGTATTTCATCGCAGAAAGCCCTGTCGCTCGGATGTTCATTTGAAGATGGTGAAGGTCACACGGTCCAGGTGGCGGAGCCTGTCCTGCAGGTCTTCGACGAAGCGATCGACAAGGTCCATGGGCAGGGGTTGGTCGCCACTGGCGTAGATCCCGATGTCATACCGCAGATCGAGGGTGTTCGGATCGTTGATGGGTACGGCGAGCATCTTCAGATCCCGGCGCCACATCCAGATGCGGATGTCTGTTGGATCGAGCAAAGGTTGTCCCACGCGCACTTCGAAGGTGTTCTCGGCGGCAAGCTCTGAAATCTGATCCACGAATTGCCCGTGTTCCTCATGGGCCATTGTGATCTTGACGGCGCGGACAGGCAGTTCGCCGCTCGCGCTCGCCGCGGCAAGGTATCCCATGGTGATCGCCGACCACAGACCGCAGACAATCACGACCGTTACCAGCTTGCGCCACTTCGTCATCGCACCCTCACCGAAAGACGTCGCTTTCCTTGCAATTGTGGCGCCGAATTGTGCGCGAGGGTAGCAGAAACCTGCTCGATCTGCGTCTTTCGAAAGAGGCCCTGTCCGGGTGCCCGCGTCCTTCACAAGGCCGTGGGCGGGTGGTGACGGGGGCGGCCCGCGGGCCCATATTGGGGTCTGGACAGGAGGGGACGCCGCCCAATGCCGCAGGAAATCGACGCCATCCGGGGCTATCACGCCCATGTCTATTATGACGCCGACAGCAAGCCGGCGGCGGCGGCGCTGCGCGAGGCTATCGAGGCGCGCTTCGATATCCGCATGGGGCGCTGGCACGACCGGCCCGTGGGTCCGCACCCGCGCTGGAGCTACCAGGTCGCCTTCGAGCCGCCGCTCTTTGCCGAGATCGTGCCCTGGCTGGCGCTGAACCGCGGCGACCTCGTCATCTTCATCCACCCGGAAACCGGCGACGACCTGCCCGACCACCGCGACCGCGCCCTCTGGCTCGGCGACTGTCTGGAGCTGAACCTCGATGCGCTGCGCTAGAGCCTTCGCCCCATTCCTGGCCGTCCTGCTGCTGGCGGCCCTGTATCTGGATACCGGTCCGGCGCGCGCCGAGCCCGTCCAATTGGACGGTCAACGTGTTGACGCGCTGGCCGCACTGCCCAGTCTGCGCGGCGCCGCGGTGACCTCCGAGGCACTGGCCGGCAAGGCCGTGGTGGTGGCCTTCTGGGCAAGCTGGTGCCCGCCCTGCCATCCGGAGTTCGACAACCTGGCCCGGCTTCAGGAGACCTACGGCGACGCGGTGGCCATCGTCGCCGTAAACATCTTCGAGGAGTTCGGGCGCTTCACCGGCACCGTCCGGCGAGATGGCTTTCTGGCCAAGAAAGACCCGCCCTTCCACGTGGTCGCCGAGGGCGAGCAGGTCGCCGGCCTGTTCCAGGACGTGACCCGCATCCCCACGGTTTTCGTCTTCGCCCCCGACGGCCGCCCGGTGATGCACTTCATCCACGAGCAGGGCGCCACCAAGACCCATGCCTCCTACGAGGAATTGCGTGCCGCCGTGGCCGCTGCCCTGGGCTCGGCGCCTGCCGAGAGTTGACGCGCCGCGCCGCCGGACCAGAGGCTCCGGCATGCTGCGTCCGCGTTAACCACTTCGCCCGCAAACGAAAATTTCCCTTGCATTGTCAGGCGAAAAACAGGAAAACCCGCCCCTCAGTTTTTACTGGGTCAATCTACTGGTTGCGTTGGAGGACAGATGTCTAAGGCACAGGCCCTCTTCCAACTGGGGATCGACTTGGACGAAAACCCAAGCGCCTCCAAAACGGAAGAACAAGAAACCGCACTCCCGGCCGACGATACGGCGGAGGCGCGTAAAGACTTTTTCATCGAGCGCGATGGCGAGCGCTATGCCGGCACCCATTTGATCGTCGATCTCTGGGACGGCGAGGGCACCGACGATCTCGCCTTCGTCGAGGAAACACTGCGTGATTGCGTGACCGCCTCCGAGGCGACGCTGCTGCACATCCACCTGCATCACTTTACGCCGAACGACGGGATCTCCGGCGTGGCGGTGCTGGCGGAATCGCACATCTCGATCCACTCCTGGCCGGAATCCGGCTATGCGGCGCTGGACATCTTCATGTGCGGCGACGCCAAGCCGCACAAGGCGGTGGAGGTGCTGCGCGAGCGCTTCAAGCCGGCGCGCATCGCCGTCGAGGAGCATCGCCGGGGCCGCGGCGTATGAGCCGCCGGCAGGCCGCGCCGTGAGCGACTGGCGCATCGAGAAGCTGCACCACGACTTCCAGCTGGGCCTGAAGGCCGACACCGTTCACTACGACAGCGAGACCGCGCATCAGCGGCTCGTGGTCTTCGAGAACGACACTTTCGGGCGGGTGCTCACCCTCGACAGCGTGGTGCAGACCACGGAGAAGGACGAGTTCATCTATCACGAGATGCTCGCCCATCTGCCGATCCTGGCCCACGGTGCGGCGCGCAAGGTGCTGATCATCGGCGGCGGCGACGGCGGCATGCTGGAAGAGGTGCTGAAGCACCGCGGCGTGGAAAAGGTGACCCAGGTGGAAATCGACGCTGGGGTCATCGACTTCTCCAAGCAGTATCTCTCCTCGATCTGCAAGGATGCCTACGACGATCCGCGCCTGGATCTGGTTATCGCCGACGGCGCCGACTTCGTCGCCACCTGCGAAGAGCGCTACGATGTCGCCATCGTCGACTCCACCGATCCCATCGGCCCGGGCGAGGTGCTCTTCACCGATACGTTCTATGGCAAGGCCAAAAACTGTCTCGCCGAGGGCGGCATCCTGGTGACCCAGAACGGCGTGCCTTTCCTGCAGAGCGACGAACTGGTGAACACCATGCGGGCCTTCCGCGCCCTCTTCGCCGATGCCGCCTGCTACCTGGCCACGGTGCCCACCTACGCCGGCGGGCCCATGGCCTTCGGCTGGGGATCGGACGATCCGGCGAAGCGCCAGGTGAGCCAGGAGACCCTGGAGCAGCGCTTCCGCGATGCCGGCATCGCCACCCGCTACTACAACCCGGCGGTCCATCGGGCCGCCTTCGCCCTGCCCACCTACATCTCCGAGATGGTCGGTTAGCAGGCTGCTGAAAGAAGGGATCTGAGCGTTTGCCCATCCTTCGAGACGCGTCCCTTCGGGCCGCTCCTCAGGATGAGGTTGTCCTTTTCTCAACAGGTTAACCCTCATGCTGAGGAGGCGCGAAGCGCCGTCTCGAAGCATCCAGGCCACAAGTCGATCCTTTTTCAGCAGCCTGCTAGGCCGCTTCGCCCAGCAAGCGGCGGGTCGTGACAGCGTCGGGGAAGGGGATGGCGGCTGAGCCGTGCTCGTGCACGATGCGCCAGTCGCCGTCGTCTTGCCGTTCGAAGATCAGGGTGACGCGCGCTTCCGGCAGGTCGATGGGGTCGCCGTCCTGGGTTTCGCCGCTGCCGGCCAGCGAAAGGGTGGCCCAGGCGATGTCGCCTTGCACGGTGACGCGCAGGTCCTCGCCGGGGGTGAGGGTCCAGCGCCGCGGGATCGCCATGAAGCCCGCGTAGTAGGGCGCGGCCTTGTCCCAGCCCTCGACGCCGGTATGAGGCCGCCCGAAGTCGTAGGAAAACAGGCGGTGGTCGTGGACGTAGAGATCGGCGATCTGCTCGATGGCGAAAGGGGCTTCCGGGCTGGTGTGCCAGCCGGCGACCCAGGCACGGGTCTTGGCTTCCAGGGCGGCGCGGATAGTCTCCGAAGCGGTCATCGGTCTTTCCTTTCGAGGTCTGAGTTGGGTCTCAGTTTCCGAGGCGGGTGTTGGCCCAGCGGGTCAGGCGCGGCATCACCACAAAGCTCATCAGCGGCACCAGGATCGCGGTCAGAACCAGCGTCCGGAGCGGCAACGGCAGGGCGGCCAGCAGGGGATCGCCGACCAGCAGCAGGCCGGTGATCAGCGGCCAGATGGCGGCCCAGGTGAGAAAAGCGCCGCGCGCGCGTGCGTTGTTCATCAGACGGTTCATTGTTCAGCCCCCGAACTTCTTTGGGTCGTCGCTGGTGATGTGCTCGCCGACGATCACCCAGGTTCCGCCCTGCCGGCGCCAGGCCTGGGTGACGTGCTGCGCGGCGGAGACGGCTTCGCCCGTCTTGGTCACACCCTTGCCCAGGAACACGAAGGTCACGACAGCAAGGTCGCCGGAGGTTTCGATCCGAGGCGTCTCATGGGGCCGGATCGCCCAGTCGGCGAAGCCGGCCATCACCGGAGTCCAGGTGGCGGCATAGCCGTCGAAGCTGTCGATGGTGACCATGCGGTCACCGAAGTCGTCGATCACCCGGATCTCGCCCTCGGCGAAGAGCGGGCGCATCGCCTCGGCGTCGAAAGGTGCCCGGCCCGGGCTCCAGGCGGCGAACCAGCGGTCCAGTTGGGCGCGGATTTCGGTCTCTGCGGTCATCTCTTTTCGCTCCGTTCTTGGGGGACAGGCTTTGTCCCGTTGCTGAAGAGGAAGATGGCAGGGGCCGGTGCTCCACGGTAGACGTTCAACAATTTCAAGTGTTATACGGTCAACGTATGGGAAACGCCGCCGACACCCTCCAACTGTTGCAGACCTTCACCCGCGTCGCGGAGAGCGGCTCGCTTTCCGCCGCGGCCCGCAGTCTGGGAACCACCCAGGCCAGCGTCAGCCGCCAGCTCGCGGCGTTGGAGGCGCGTCTGGGCACCGCCCTGGCGCGGCGCTCCACCCATGATCTGAGCCTGACCGACGAAGGCGAGCGGCTGCTGCCCCGGGCGATGGAAATGCTGGCCGCCTGGCAGGCGACCCGCGAAGCCCTGGGGCAGGCGGTCTCCGAGCCGAGCGGGCTGCTGCGGGTCATCGCCCCCTCGGGCATCGGCCCCACCATCGTGGCGCGCACCGCCGCGACCTTCGCGCGCAGCCATCCGCAGGTCGATGTCGATCTGGTGTTCACCGACGCCTCGGTGGATCTGGTGGGGATCGGCGCCGATCTGCAGGTGAAGGTCGGCCCGGTGGATCGGCAGGAGCTGCTGGCGCGCCGCATCGGCGCGGTGGAGCGCTGGCTGGTTGCGGCGGCGGACCTCGACCTCGGCGAGTTTACGGACAGCGCCGGTAATCTTTGCGACGGGCTGCCGCTGGTCGCCCTGGCGCCGCTCTACGGCAACCGGCTGCAGATGACCGCGGGGGACGGCAGCGCGCGCCAATTGACCTGCCGCGTCCGCCTGCGCTGCGAGGTCCTGAACGCGGCCTACGAGGCGGTGTTGGCCGGGGCCGGCGCCGGGCTGCTGCCGCGATGGCTTGTGGGCGATGATGTCGCTGCCGGCCGCCTGAAGCGCCTGGCGCCGGCCGCCGGTTTCGCCTCAGTGCCGATCCATCTGGTGTTTCCGCCCGGCCGCTATCGGCCGCTGCGCACGCGGCTCTTCGCCGAGCAGGTCGAGGCGGCCATCGGCGCGCTCCGCTGAAAGTCCGGCGGCGGCGCAGTCAGGTTTTGGGCGGGCGCTCCATCAGGATGGCCGGGCCGCCCATGTAGTCGGTCTCGGTCCAGAGCGTGAAACCGCATTTCTCCGCCACCTTGATGGAGGCGGTGTTCTTGGGGTCGACGATGCAGACATAGCGCTCCGGTCCACGCGCCTGCTCGGCCCAGGCGAAGACGGCGCGCATGGCTTCGGTGGCATAGCCCTTGCCGTGGGCGGCGGGGGCCAGCACCCAGCCGGCCTCCGGCGCGCCGTCGAACCCGGGCGTGATGTCGCGCTTGAACTCCGCCATCCCGACCTCGCCCAGGAAGCGCCCGCTTTCCCGCTCCTCCACCACCCAGTAGCCGAAGCCCATCAACGCCCAGTGGCCGACGTAATTCAGCAGCCGCGCCCAGGATTCCCGCGGCGTCGAGGGACGGCCGCTGATGTGGAGGGTGACCCGGGCATCGCCCCAGAGGGCGAGGGTGTGCTTGTAATCCTCGGCCGTGTGGCCGCGCAGGATCAGCCGCTCGGTGCCCAGCACCGGAACCCGTTCGGGGGAGGCCTGTTCGGGAAGGGGCAATGTGTCTATTCCTCCTCGCGGGCGACGGCGCGCCAGCCGATGTCGCGCCGGCAGAAGCCCTGCGGCCAGTCGATCTTGTCCACGGCGCCATAGGCGCGGGCCTGGGCCTGGGCGATGCCGGGGGCCATGGCGGTGACGCCGAGCACCCGGCCGCCGGATGCCAGCAGGCTGCCGTCCTCGCCGCGCCGGGTGCCGGCGTGGAAGATCTTGATGTCGTCGGAGTTGCCTTCCGCCTCCTCCAGGCCCTGGATGACCGAACCTTTTTCGTAGCTGCCGGGGTAGCCCTCGGCGGCTATCACCACGGTCAGTGCCGGCTCCTCGTACCAGCGCAGGTCGAAGGTGGAGAGCACGCCGTCGGTGCTGGCGATCAGCGCCGGCAGCAGGTCGGACATCAGGCGCATGAGGACCACCTGGCATTCCGGATCGCCGAAGCGCACGTTGTATTCGATGAGCTGCGGCCCGTCGGCGGTGATCATCAGCCCGGCGTAGAGCACGCCTTTGTAGGGGCAGCCCTCCGCCTTCATGGCG
The DNA here is from genome assembly GCF_028281305.1 of Pelagibius sp. Classification (GTDB taxonomy): domain Bacteria; phylum Pseudomonadota; class Alphaproteobacteria; order Kiloniellales; family Kiloniellaceae; genus Pelagibius. Next base: position 65,273 of record NZ_JANQKD010000080.1, read on the forward strand.
GCCACTGTGGGGCGGATGATGCGCGCCATGGTCTCCTCGATCAGGGCTTCGGTCATCACCGGCGCCGGTGAGTAGGCGCCCATGCCGCCGGTGTTGGGGCCCTGGTCGCCGTCGAAGGCGCGCTTGTGGTCCTGCGCCGTCACCAGGGGCAGGGCGAAGTCGCCGTCCACCAATGCGAAGAAGCTGGCCTCCTCGCCCTCCAGGAAGGCTTCGATCACCACTTCGCCGCCGGCATCCCCGAAGGCGCCCTCCGAGAGCGCTGCGTCGATGGCGGCCAGGGCCTCGTCCTCGGTCATGGCGACGGTCACGCCTTTCCCGGCGGCCAGGCCGTCGGCCTTCACCACGATGGGCGTGCCCTGCGTGCGGACGTAAGCCTTGGCCGCTTCGGCCTCGGTGAAACGGGCGTAAGCGGCGGTTGGAATGTCGTACTTGGCGCAGAGGTCCTTGGTGAAGCCCTTGGACCCCTCCAGCGCCGCCGCCGCCGCGCTGGGGCCGAAGGCCTTCACCCCGACGGCACTCAGCCGGTCCACCAGCCCCAGAACCAGCGGGGCCTCCGGCCCGACCACAACATAGTCGATGGCCTCCTCCTCGACGAAGGCGAGCAGCCCGTCGATATCCTCGGCGGCAATGGCCACGCATTCGGCATCCTCGGCGATGCCGGCGTTGCCCGGCGCGCAGAACAACTTGTGACAGAGCGGAGAGGCCGCCAGCGTCCAGCAGAGCGCGTGCTCGCGCCCGCCACTGCCAACCACCAGAACTTTCATGCAAGGACCCTCGGGAAACTGGGTTTGAAACGGGGTGCGCAACCTGCGATGCGGGCCGATCCGGGCATGGCCTCGGCCGCGGGGCTCTTGTAGCATAGCGACTCCGAACGACGGCCCAAATTCTCCGCCCGCCGCCCCCTGGCGAGCACTGTGCGAAAGGTCCTCTGTGGCAGCAGGCCCCGCCATCAGCAACATCCCGGAATTCTCGGTCTCCGAGATCTCCCAGGCGGTCAAGCGTACGCTTGAGGGCACCTTTGATCGTGTGCGCGTGCGCGGCGAGGTTTCCGGCTTCAAGCGTGCCGCCTCCGGCCATCTCTACCTCGCCCTGAAGGACGAGAACGCGGTGCTGGACGGGGTCTGCTGGCGCGGTGTCGCCGGGCGGCTGTCGATCCAGCCGGAAGACGGCATGGAGGTCATCGCCTCCGGGCGGATCACCAGCTATCCCGGCCGCTCGAAGTATCAGATCGTCATCGATTCGCTGGAACTGGCGGGCCAGGGTGCGCTGCTGAAGCTGCTGGAGGACCGGCGCCGCAAGCTGGCGGAAGAGGGGCTGTTCGACGAGGCGCGCAAGCGCCCGCTGCCCTTTCTGCCGGGGGTCATCGGCGTCGTCACCTCGCCCACCGGCGCTGTGATCCGCGACATCCTGCACCGCCTGGAGGATCGCTTTCCGCGCCACGTGCTGGTCTGGCCGGTGCTGGTCCAGGGGGACGGCGCGGCCGAGCAGGTGGCGGCTGCCATCCGCGGCTTCAACGCTCTGCCCACTGACGGCGCTGTCCCGCGCCCGGACCTGCTGATCGTGGCGCGCGGCGGCGGTTCCCTGGAAGATCTCTGGGCCTTCAACGAAGAGGTTGTGGTCCGGGCCGCCGCGGCCTCCGAGATCCCGCTGATCTCCGCCGTCGGGCACGAGACCGACACCACGCTGATCGACTTCGCCGCCGACCGCCGCGCGCCGACACCCAGCGCCGCGGCGGAGATGGCGGTGCCGGTGCGCCGCGACCTGATGGTGCAGAGCGCCGATCTGGAGCGCCGTATGCTGGCCGCCGCCAGCCGCCTCCTGGAAGAACGGCGGATGCAGCTTGAAGGTCTCGGCCGCGGCCTCGTCGATCCCCGGCGCCTGCTGGAGGAGATGGCCCAGCGCCTCGACGAACGCACGGAGCGCCTGCGCGCGGCCTGGGACCGGCTGATGGCGGAGGGGCGCGGACAGCTCGACCGCCTGGCCGCGGCGCTGCCTCATCCGCGCCAGCTCCTGGCGGTGAAACGCGAGCAGTCGGCCGCCACCGGGGAGCGGCTGGAGCGGCTGCGCCCGCGCCTGCTGACTGAGCGGCGCAGCGAACTGGACGGCCTCGGCCGGGTTCTGGAGAGCATGTCCTACAAACGGGTCCTGAAGCGCGGCTACGTCGTGGTGCGCGGGCCGGAAGGGGCGATCACCGACCCGGATGCGGTCACTGCGGGTCTGGCGCTGGATCTCGAGTTCGCGGACAACCGCCATGCGGCGGCGACCGGCGGTGCCGATCAGCCGGTCACCCGCGGCGCCGAAAAACCATCAGCCACGACCGCTGCGCCTAAAGCGCCTGCGTCCAAAAAGCCTGTGCGCCGCAAGAACGATGATTCTTCCGACGACCCCCAAGGTTCGCTTCTATGATTCGTACCCTCTTTACGGCTGCTTTCCTGGTCCTGGCCGGGGCCGCCATGGCGCAGGCCGATGATGCCCTGACGCTGAGCGGCGACCTGTCTCAGGGGGGGCTGGTGTTCGGGAAGGCGGCATCCGGCGCCTCGGTGGCATTGAACGGCAAGACGCTGCGCACGACCGCCGACGGCCGCTTCATCTTCGGCTTCGGGCGCGACGCCGCCGCCTCGGCGACCCTGACGGTGACGGCGGCCGACGGCGGGGTCACCACCCGCGAACTGGAAGTCGCCCAGCGCGAATACCGGGTGCAACGTATCGACGGTCTGCCGAACAGGTTCGTAACGCCGCCCGACGACGTCGTTGCGCGCATCCGCGCCGATGCGGCGGCGGCGGCCAAGGCGCGTGAGACCGACCGCTCCGAAACAGACTTTGACAGCGGGTTCCGCTGGCCGGCGATCGGCATCGTCTCCGGCGTTTACGGTTCGCAGCGCGTGCTCAACGGCGAGCCGCGCCGCCCGCATTTCGGGATCGACATCGCTGCGCCCCAGGGCACGCCGGTGATGGCGCCCGCCGATGGCGTTGTCACGCTGGTGCATCCGGACATGTACTTCACCGGCGTGACCCTGTTCCTCGACCACGGCCATGGCCTGTCGTCCGCTTTTCTGCACCTGGAGCGCGTGACGGTGGAGGAGGGACAGAGGGTGAAGCAGGGCGAGCAGATCGCCACCGTGGGTTCGACCGGCCGTTCCACCGGGCCGCATCTCGACTGGCGCATCAACTGGTTCGCCGAGCGGCTGGACCCGGCCTTGTTGGTGCCGCCGATGCCCAGGGAGGCAGCAGCCGACTGACAGGTGCCTGACGCGCAGCTTCGTCGGTCCGGGCATCGCGATGATGCCCTCTATGCTCGCACTGGCAGATGGTGCGGGGCCCCCTGCCCGCCATAAGGGAATTGCCATAGCTTCGCCACAGAATGCGCCATTTCGGCCTTCTGCTGGTTTCAGTATTGCTGCACCCGGGCCTTTGTAAGCCGTCCTATAAATGCCGCCGAGGCCGAGGCTCGCCGTCAGGCGCTCGGCGTCGCAGGGAACGCTGTCGTTATGGGCCCGTCGACGGAAGGGTCCGGCGCGACAGCAGAGTCTGAGAGTGGTCGGGACCTGGACCGGGCCGCACAGCAATCAATCGGGAGAAGCCGCCGCGGGGCTACCGGCCTTCGCGGGCGGGGAAGGCTTGCCCGGCGTCCGGATTCTCACATCCGGGCGAGAGGAGCGTTTGAAAGGACCGCCGTATGGCAAATCCCAGCAATCTTGAGCAATACCAACTGGAACTCATCAACCGGGCCCGCCTGGACCCTCAGGGCGAGGCTGAACGGATCGGGTTGTCTCTGAACGCCGGCCTGCCCGCCGGCAGCATTACGGCTGCTGCCAAGCAACCCCTTGCCTTCAACCCGAACCTCGGCGATGCCGCGCGCGACCACAGCCGCTGGATGCTCGATCAGGACGTGTTCAGCCACCGCGGCGCCGGCGGCAGCAACCCCGGCGATCGGATGCGCGATGCCGGCTACACGTTTGAAGGCAACTGGACCTGGGGCGAGAACATCGCCTGGAGCGGCACCACCGGTGCGCTGGACACCGCAGCGCTGACACTCAGCACCTATGAAGGGTTGTTTGAAAGTCCGGGGCACCGCGAGAATCTTCTGGGCGAGGGTTTCCGCGAGGTCGGACTGGGCATTCTCGATGGTCAGTTCACCAGCGGTGCGACCTACAACGCCCTGATGGTGACCCAGAACTACGCACGCTCCGGCGACGACTTCTTTCTGACCGGCGTCGCTTACGACGACAACGATGGCGACGGCTTCTACAGCCCCGGAGAGGGCCTGGGCGGTGTCCGACTGTCGATCCAGGAAGCCGGGGGCACCACTTCTGCTTCTGTGACGACGGCCAGCGGTGGCTATCAGGCTGCTCTCGGCAACGGAAGCTACGAGGTGATGATCTCCGGCGGCGGGGTCTCTGCGCCCTTGAAGGTCGGTCTCGACATCGAGTCGGAGAACGTGAAACTCGATCTCGTCGGCAGCGACCGCATTGCGTCCTCCGCCAATGTTGTAATGGGGCAGAACCTGGCCGCCGTCACTCTCTTGGGCGTCGATGATCTCACGGTCACCGGCAACGGGCTGGCCAACGACATTCTCGGCAACAAGGGCGATAATGCACTTGCCGGCGGCGCCGGGGCCGACAGCCTGACGGGCGGCCTGGGAAACGACACCCTGGACGGTGGCGCCGGTCAGGATACGGCGGTCTATGCCGGCAACCGCGCCGACTACGAGGTCTCGGCAAACGGCGACAAGGTGACCGCCCGAAGCGGCGGCGAAGGGGTCGACCAGCTCAACGGCATCGAGTTCATCCAGTTCAATGACGAGACCATAGCAGTGACCCCGGCGGCGCAGGTGGCGGAAAGGCCGACGCCCGCGCCCGAACCTGTTCCTGAGCCTGCGTCTGATCCTGGATCGGGGCCTGCCGCCGAGCCCGAACAGGCTGCTGAACTCGAACCCGAACCCGAAGCAGAACCCGAACCCGAACCGGAACCTGGGCCCGCACCGCAGCCCGATGCAGCCCCTGCCCAGCCGGAGCCGTCGGTCGCAGAGGCCGACCCCGGGCGCACGCCCGAGGCCGGCCGCGCGCCGCCGCCGTCCGCCGACCCGCTGCCCGACCTGATGCCTGAGACCGACGACGACATCCTGCCGCCGACAGACACGGAGAATGGCGGCGGCGGTCCGCGCGATTCCGAGTTCGCCGATCTTTTGCGCGGCCTCCTGGACGATCTGCGGGACGGCGGAGCAACAGGGGAGGAAACGGCGCTCTCGCTCGCTGATCTGCTGGATCAGGCCTTTGTGGACTTCAGCGGCCTCACTGCTGCGCCGCCGGCCGCAGCGCAGCCGGGAGGGATGGACAACAGCGGACCATCCTGGGCCTCTGTGGCCTATGGCGGCCTTGCGGGTTGCCCGGATCCCCTGGACGCTGACACCAGCGGTCTGGAAAACCTTTAGCGTCCGCGACTGTGCCGGGCCGGGAGCCAGTGAGTCCCGGCCCGGCAGATGCTCAGGGCCGGTCCCAGCGCCGGTGCAGCCACAGCCAGTCCGCCGGGCGCGCGGTGATCCAGCGCTCCAGCGCCTGGTTCATCTCGGTCATCATGGCCTCCGCCTCGGCTTGCTTGTCGCCCAGATCAGGGCGCTTCAATGCCGCTTCCACGGTCAGTCGGAAGCGCGCACCGCCCAGACGTTCGAGTTGGATCGGAAAGACTGGGGCGTCGTAGTCGATCGCCAGCTTGGCGATCCCCAGGTTGGTGCGCGCCGGCCGGCCGAAGAGCGGCAGGGCGACGCCCTGGCTGTTGCGCTGGTCGACGAGAACACCCAGGTTGAGCCCCTGCCGCAGCAGCTTCAGGGCCTGGCGGGCGCCGTCCACGCCTTTGGGGATCTTGCCCCAGTTGCCGGTCGGCCGCTCGCGGAAGAACAGCAGGATGCGCTGGATCAGCGGGTTGTTCACCGGCCGCGACACCACACTCAGGTTGTGGCCGGCGCGGTAGGCGGCGATCGGCATCAGTTCGAAATTGGCCATGTGGGCCGAGGCGACGATGAAGGGCCGCCCCGCCGCGCGCAGCGGGTCCAGCCGCTCGGCGCCGTGGACTTCCATGCGGCCGGAGGCAGGGTCGGCGATGGTGCCGAGATGCGGGTACTCAGCCACCATGCGCCCGAAGTTGTCCCACATCCCGACAAGAATGCGGCGCTTTTCCGCCTCGGTCATCTCCGGGAAGGCGATGGCCATATGATCGAGGGCGCGGCGGTTGACGCCCAGGCGCGGGCCGACGCTGCGGGCGGCCCAGCCGCCCAGCCCGGAAGCCCAGTCTACCGGCAGCAGCCAACAGAGCCCCAGCACCAGGCATTGTGCCAGGCCCTCGCCACCCTGGCGCAGGCGGCGCAGGGCGCGGTAAACCGGGTGTTGGCGGCGGGCCCAGCTCTTTCTCTTGGTCATCGCCCTGTTGCGGCTTCCGGGGAGGGGTTTTGATGATCCGCCGGCAGCACAGTCGCCAGCAGCGCATCCAGCGCCTGCTTGTCGTCCCAGGCGAGCGTGACGTCAAGCACGCTGATGTCCTCCGGCACGGCGGGGCGCAGGCGGGCGGCATCCTTCGCCGTGGTGACCAGCCTGGCGTCCAGGGCCTTTGCCGCCGCGCGCAGGCGCGCCAGAATCGCTTCGGAGTAAGGCTGGTGATCGGCGAAGGCCTCGCAGCCGGCCAGCTCCGCCCCGAGGCCGCGCAGGCTGTCGAAGAACTTCTCGGGCCGCCCGATTCCGGCGAAGGCGAACACTCTGCTGCCGGCAAGGCCGGTGTCCGCAGGCACCAGCCGCGCTCCGAGGACCTTCATGTCCGCGAGGAGGCGGCGCTGCGAGGCGGCAAGGCGGTCCTCGCCCACCATCACGACGGCGTCAGCGCGGGCCAGACCACTGCGCAGGCTCTCCCGCAAGGGACCGGCCGGGATGACGCGCCCGTTGCCGAAGCCGGTCGCACCGTCCACGACCAGCAGGGAGAGGTCTTTGTGCAGACCGGGGTTCTGAAAGCCGTCGTCCATCACGATGACCCCGGCGCCCGCGTCGGCGGCGGCGCGCGCGCCGGCGGCCCGGTCGCCGGCAACCCAGGTCGGCGCGGCGGCAGCCAGCAGCAGCGCCTCGTCCCCCACCAGATCCGCGTTGTGGTCTTCCGGACTGACCTGCAGCGGTCCTGCGGCGCTGCCGCCGTAGCCGCGGGTGAGTGCTGCAGGCTTCAGGCCCCGATCTTTCAGATCGGCGATCAGGGCCAGGGCGACCGGTGTCTTGCCGGCGCCGCCGGCGACAAGATTGCCGACACAGAGGACCGGGACCGGCGCCCGCCACGGCGCTGCGAAACGGCGCCGCAGAACCCCTGCCAGATGGTAAGCCTGGCCCAGCGGCGTCAGCAGCCGCGGCAACGCGCCGTCGCGGGACCAGAAATCAGGCGCGCGCACGGCGGTCCCGCGCCCCGTCCGCCTGACCCTTCGCTCCGCCGTTCGGACCGGCGTCCGGACCGGCGTCCGGACCGGCGTCCGGAGCCGCCTGCGTTTCTTCCTGGCCCAGGCTCCGCTCGGCCTCGTTGGTCAGGCGATTCAGGGACTCCTCGACGGCCTGGCGGCAGGACTCCAGCATCTCCGCGTCGGCGTCCCGCGGCACATAGATCGGCGGTCCCCAGTAGACCGGCGCCCGCGACAGCGGCAGCGGCAGGCAGAAGCGGTCCCAGGTGCTGAAGAGCTTGCGCGGCGCGGCGCTGCCGGTGAAAGCGACCATCGGCACGCCGGTGAGCTGGGCGGCCTTCACTGCCCCGGCCTTGGCCCGCATACGCGGGCCCTTCGGTCCGTCGGGCGTGATGGCCATGGGCATGCCGGCGCTGAGAAGCCGGCTCATCTCCCGCAGGGCCGCAGCCCCGCCGCGGCGGCTGGAGCCGAGCACCGTGGTGTAGCCGACACGCTCCAGCGCCCGGGCGATCAGGCGGCCGTCGCGATGCGCGGAGTTGAGGAAGCCGAGTTTCTTCGGCCGTTTGCGCCAGGCGCCGGCGACAAAGAACATCCGACCGTGCCAATAGCAGATGATCACCGGCTTGCCTGCTTCCAGCAGCGCGCGGGTCTCCGGATCGATGCGCCGCTGCCAGCGCACGGTCAGATAGAACAGCCAGATCAGCCCGGCCAGAACGACGGACAGGATTGCCTGGGCCTGATCGGTTTTCAGCCAGGTCTTGAGAATCTTCATGGCTTCAGCGGTTCGATCAGCACACCAACCTTAGGCCTGCGCCCGCAGGCTCTGGTCCGGCGAAGCCTCTCCGGGCGCTTTGGCTGCCGTGTCCTCCTGCTGGGCGAACTGCAGGGCATAGAGCTTGGCGTAGTGCCCGCCGCGGGCGAGCAGTTCCGCATGATTGCCCTGCTCCACGATCCGGCCGCTCTCCATCACATAGATGATGTCGGCATCCACCACGGTGGAGAGGCGGTGGGCGATGACGAAGGTCGTGCGCCCGGCCATCAGCGTGTTGAGAGCGGCCTGCACATGGCGCTCGGACTCGCTGTCCAGTGCGGAGGTGGCTTCGTCGAGCAGCAGGATCGGCGCGTCCTTGAGAATTGCGCGGGCGATGGCGACGCGCTGGCGCTGGCCGCCTGAGAGGTTGCTGCCGCGCGGGCCGACCTGGGTCTCGTAGCCGTTGGTGAGGTCCGTGATGAAGCCGTGGGCCCCGGCCATCTGGGCGGCCTTTTCGATTTCCTCGGCGCTGGCGCCGGGGCGGCCGTAGGCGATGTTGGCCCGCACCGTGTCGTCGAACAGGAGGATCTCCTGGCTGACCAGGGCGATGGAGCGCCGCAGCGAGTCCAGCGTGACGCTGCGAACGTCCTGCCCGTCGATGCTGACCTGACCGGCCTCCGGATCGTAAAACCGCGGGATCAGGTTGAGGATCGTCGACTTGCCGGCGCCGGAGGGCCCGACGAGGGCGACCGTCTTGCCGGCCGGCGCCTCCAGGTCGACGCCGTGGAGGGCAGCTTTCGCGCCGTCGTAGGAGAAGTGCACCTGCTCGAACCGGACCCGGCCGCCGGCGACTGCGAGTTCCCTCGCGTCCACCGGATCGCGGATTTCCTGCTCGCGGTCCAGCACCTCGAACACGCGCTGCGCCGCCGCCAGGCCGTTCTGCAGGATGGTGTTCAGCTTGCTCAGGCGCTTCAGCGGTTCGTAGGCCAGCAGCAGCGCGAAGATGAAGGCGAAGAGGGAGCCCGGTTCGCGGTTTCCGGCGATCACCTCGTTACCGCCGTAGAGGATGACCGCGGCAATGGCAAAGCCGCCCAGTGCCTCCGTGATCGGGTGCAGCACGTTGCTCACCCGCGCCTGCTTCATATTGAGCGCGAAGACCTCGTCGATGGCGCCCTGCGCGCGCTTGGACTCATAGCCTTCCATGACATAGGACTTCACGTGACGGATGCCCTGGAAGGCCTCGTCCAGCAGCGTCGTCAGGCGGCCGACCTGAATCTGGTTCTTGCCGGAAACCTTGCGCATGGAGCGGCCGACCCGCACCGAGGGTATGATCGCCAGGGGCAGCACCACACAGGTCAGCAGCGCCAGGAGCCAGTCCTCGTAGAACATCACGCCGATCAGCGCGACGGCGGTCAGGCTGTCCTTGCCGATGGCGGTCAGAGTGTTGGAGGTGGTGTGGCGCAGCAGGTTCACGTCGTTGATGAAGCGTGCGACCAGGGCGCCGGGGGCGTTGTGGTGGAAGAACGCCAGATCGGCGCCGATCAGGCTGTCGAAGAGCTGCTGCTGGATCTTGGCGACAACCCGGTGGCCGACGCTGCTCATCAGCACCGCCTGGCTATAGGTGGCAAAGCCGCGCAGCGTGAAAACGGCGATGGTGGTCAGCGCCACAGGGTAGAGCAGGTCCGCCCGCTTTTCGCCGAAGATGTCGTTGACCACCGGTTTGATGAGCTGGGTGAAGCCGGCGGTCGTGGCGGCCACGATCGCCATGCCGACAAGGGCCAGCGCGATCCGGTACTTGTGCTCGATCACATAGTCGCGCAGCAGGCGGTGGACCAGGATCTTGGTCGACTCGTCGCGAAGGTCGATCTTCTGCTTCGGGGATTTGCTTTTGTCTGACAATGCGCACCGTGCCGGCCCCCGGGCAGGGCCGGCCAAACACCGTTTCTGGATGGCGGAGCTTACCATGCGGCCCCGCGGGAGGTCACGGCTCAAGAGGCCGGATTCTTAACCCTTTCCGGCCATGCTGCGACGCACAAGAAGAGACGTTAGACAGCCCAGCGAAAGTCAGTATGATCCCGCCTTCCATGCCCGATTCGACCACCCTTGCCAGAGCCGCAAGACGGCTGCTGGTGATCTACAATCCGACCGCAGGCGGCAGCCGCCGGCGGCGCTTCGAAGCCGTGCTCGCCGACCTGGCCGACCTTGGCTGCGCCATGGACGTGCGCCCGACCACCGGTCCCGGGGATGCCGGGCACTTCGCCGCCGAGGCGGATGTCCAGGAGCACGACCTGGTGGTCGCCGCGGGCGGTGACGGGACCATCAACGAGGTGGTCAACGGGCTTGTTGCGCTGACGCCCCCTGAACGGCGCCCGCCTCTGGCGGTCCTGCCGCTCGGCACGGCCAACGTGCTGGCGGCGGAACTGGGCCTGCAGATCGTGCCGCAGCAGATCGCCCGGGTGATCGCCGGCGGAACGGTCCGTCCGGTCAGCCTGGGCCGCACCGAGGGCCCGGACGGTGAGGGCCGTATCTTCTCCCTGATGGCCGGCGCCGGGTTCGATGCGCGGGTGGTGGAGGGTCTGGACCTGCGCCTGAAGCGCCTGATCGGCAAGGGCGCCTACGTGGTGGAGAGCCTGCACCAGATGTGCCGCCGCCAGCCGCCGCCGCTCCAGATCACCGTGGACGGTGTGGCCTATGAGGCGGCTTCGGTGGTGGTCAGCAACGCGCGCTTCTACGCCGGGCGCTATCTCCTGGCGCCTGATGCGCGGATCGACGAACCGGAACTGCACGTCTGCCTGTTCCGCTACGGGGATGTCTTCAACACGCTGCGCTATGCCGTTGCCCTGCAGCGCGGTCACCTGCCGGTTTCGCGCGGCTTCGAGATCGTCACCGGTCAGGAAATCCGCATCGAAGGACAGTCCGATGCGCCGCTGCAGGCCGACGGCGACATCGTCGCCCGCCTGCCGGTGACGGTCCGCCCGCTGCCCGGCGCGCTGCGGATGGTCGGCGCCGCCTGACCGCGGTTTTCAGTTCTCGACACTGGGTCCCTGGCTTAGCTCCCTGGCTTAGCTCCCTGCCTCAGTTCCCGGCCAGGGTCATGCCGTCGATGCGCAGGGTCGGGGCATTGGTGGCGTACTTGAAGGTCAGGTCGTCCGCCGGGGTCAGGTTCAGGAACATATCCTTCAGGTTGCCGGCCACGGTGGCCTCGCTGATCGGCGTCGTCAGTTCGCCCTTTTCGATGCGGAAGCCCGTGGCACCGCGCGAGTAGTCGCCGGTGACGCCGTTGATGCCCATGCCCATCATGCTGGTGACGTAGAACCCCCGCTCGATGCCGCCCAGCAGATCGGCACGGCTGACGCTGCCCGGCGCCATGTAGAGGTTGGAGGTCGAGGGCGAGGGCGGGCTGGAGGTGCCGCGCGAGGCATGGCCGGTGCTCTTGAGGCCGAGCTGGCGCGCCGAACTCAGGTCCATGACCCAGGTCTGCAGGACGCCGTCCTCGACCAGGTTCATCTTGCCGTTGGCTAGGCCCTCGGCGTCGAAGGGTTTGGAGCCGAGGCCGTGGGGCCGGTGCGGGTCATCGATGATGGCGATGCCCTCGGCGAAAACCCGCTCGCCCATCCTGTCTTTCAGGAAGGAGGTGCCGCGGGCAATCGCCGGGCCGGAGATGGCGCCGGCGAAGTGGCGCAGCAGGCCCATGGAAACCCGCGGGTCGTAGACCACCGGAAGTCTTTCGGTTTCCGGCTTCTGCGCGCCGAGGCGCCGCACGGTGCGCTCGCCGGCGCTGCGGCCGACCTCTTCCGGGTCTTCCAGTTCCGCGCCGAAGACCGCGGTGGAAAACTCATAATCGCTTTCCATGCCCAGGCCTTCGCCGGCGACCACGGAGGTGCCGACCGAATGGCTCGAGCGGGCATAGCTGCCGACGAAACCGTTGGAGGTGACCAGGGTGATTCCGGCGCGGCTCCAGCCCGCTTCCGCGCCTTCGGAGTTGGTGACGCCCTTCACCGCGCGGGCGGCTTCCTCGCAGGCCCGGGCGCGCTCGATCAGCAGCTCGGCCGGCGGCTCCTCCGGATCGAGGATGTCCAGGTCCGGAAAGGCCCGCGCAAGCTCGCTTTCCTCGGCAAGCCCGCAGTAGGGGTCCTCGGGCACCACCCGGGCCATGGCCACGGCGCGCTCGACCAGTTGGCCCAGGCTCTCGGCGCTGAGATCGGTGGAGGAGACGATCGCCTGTCGTTTGCCGATCATGACCCTGAGACCGATGTCGTGACTCTCCTCGCGCTCCAGCTTCTCGGGCTTGCCCAGGCGTTGGGCGTGGGCGAGGCCGATGGATTCGAAATGGACGGCATCGGCGCCGTCGGCACCGGCCGTCTTGGCCTTGCTGATCAGGTCTTCAAGCAGGGAACGGGGGTCTTCGGAAAGGCTCATGGCGGGGTCGTCCTGGCGATCTTCACAGGCTTTGAATATAGGGCGGCGGCCGGCCGCTTGCACCCTGGCGGTTTCCGGTAGCCGTCCCGGCGTCGTCAGACGTCGTAGTAGAGCACGGGCAGGTAGCGGTCGGCGCCGCCCGGGCCCTTCACCGGCGAGCGCATCTTGCCGGCCAGGGTCGCCCCCATGGCGCGGTAGAAGCCCATGGCGAAGGGATCGCTCTCGATTTTCAGGCGCTTGATGCCCTCGCTGCGGGCCTTGGCCACCAGATCGTCCCAGAGCAATCGCCCGAGGCCATGACCGATGGCCGCCGGTTCGATGAAGAAGTGGCGCACGTCGGCCTCCTCCGGACGCCGTTCCGGGAGCAGGGCATAGAGGCCCAGAACGGTCGCTTCCTCGACCAGGACCACCACCCGGCCGGATTTCACATGCTCGGGCCGGATGGTCAGCTCATCGCGGCAGGCCTGGATGAAGTTCGGATCGTAGCCCCAATAGGCCTTGGAGCGCAGCGCCAGCGCCGTCAGCGCGCCGCATTCCCGGACCGCGGCAGGGCGCAGGAAACGACCGGATCCCTGGCCCGGCTTTCCGCCGGACCCCGACTCTTGGCCGGACATAGCGCATCGACCTCGTCGCTGCGGGCTGCCGCCGGCTTGCTTCGCGCCCATCGCACCGGTTCGGCCGCCCCTCTCTCCCGCACTTTGCATAGCCCGCGGCGGGAGGGGTGACAAAGGGTTTTCCGGGTTAGCCCTCTTGGGGGGGTGCGGTTGGGGGGAGCCGGCGTACTGTGCCGTTCCCCCGGTCTGAGGCGCCAAAAGCGCTCAGCACACCAGCTTCACCGTTGCTTCAGGCGGCGCGGCCAGGGGCCTTGGGTTCTGCCGCTGCCATCTGATTGACCGCGGAGATCACCGCATCAAGGGAAGCGACCACGATGTTGGCGTGGCGCCCCACGCCCCAGTAGACCGTGCCGTCGGCCGCTTCGGTTTCGACGTAGGCAATGGCTTTCGCATCGGCGCCGGCACTGATGGCGTGCTCGTGATAGTCGTGCACCTTGATGTCGATCCCGCATTCCTTGCCGAGCGCGTCGACGAAAGCGGCGATGGGGCCGTTGCCGGTGCCTTGAATCTCGCGGCGCTGTCCGTTTTCCTCAATCACCGCGGTCAGCAGGCGCTTCTCCGAGGCATGGGTGTCGGGCACGGAGCGATGCTCGACGAAGGCATAGGGCTGGCGCGGGCTCAGATAGGTGGCCTCGAAGAGCGACCAGATCTGCTGCGGCGTGATCTCCTTGCCGCTGGTGTCCGCCTGCTCCTGCACCTTCTGGGTGAAACTGGCCTGCAGCTTGCGCGGCAGGTCCAGGCCGTACTCGGTCTGCAGGATGTAGGCGACGCCGCCCTTGCCCGACTGGCTGTTGATGCGCACGACGGCCTCGTAGGTGCGGCCGACGTCCTGCGGGTCGATGGGCAGGTAGGGCACCTCCCAGAGGCCGGAGTTGCTCTGCTTCAAGGCCGCCATGCCCTTCTTGATGGCGTCCTGGTGAGAGCCGGAGAAGGCGGTGTAGACCAGATCGCCGGCGTAGGGGTGGCGCTGGTGGACCGGCAACTGGTTGCAGTACTCCGCCGTCTCGCGCACCCGGTCGATGTCGGAGAAGTCGATGCCCGGATCGATGCCCTGGGTGAAGAGGTTCAGGCCCAGGGTGACGACATCGACGTTGCCGGTACGCTCGCCGTTTCCGAACAGCGTGCCCTCGATGCGGTCGGCGCCGGCCATCACGCCCAGCTCGGCGGCGGCCACGCCGGTGCCGCGGTCGTTGTGGGGATGCAGCGACAGCACGATCGATTCGCGGTTCTTGATGTTGCGGTGGAACCACTCGATCTGATCGGCGTAGATGTTCGGCGTCGACATCTCTACCGTCGCCGGCAGGTTGAAGATGACCTTGTTCTCCGGCGTCGGCTGCCAGACGTCCATCACCGCTTCGCAGACATCCTTGGCAAAGTCCATCTCGGTGCCGGTGAAGCTTTCCGGCGAGTACTGGTGGATGATCTCGGTGCCGCTGACCTGCGCCGTCAGGTCCCGGATCTGCTCCGCGCCCTTCACTGCGATGTCGACGATGCCGGCGCGGTCGAGCCCGAAGACCACCCGCCGCTGCAGGGTGGAGGTGGAGTTGTAGAGATGGACGATGACCCGCTTGGCCCCTTCGATGCTCTCGAAGGTGCGCTCGATCAGGTGCTCGCGCGACTGGGTCAGGACCTGGATGGTGACGTCGTCGGGCACCAGATCGTCTTCGATCAGTTCGCGCACGAAGTCGAAGTCGGTCTGCGAGGCGGAGGGGAAGCCGACCTCGATCTCCTTAAAGCCCATCTCAACCAGAAGACTGAACATGCGGCGCTTGCGCGGGCCGTCCATGGGTTCGATCAGTGCCTGATTGCCGTCGCGCAGGTCGACGGAACACCAGATCGGCGGTGCGGTGATCACCCGGCCCGGCCACTGGCGGTCGGGCAGGTCGATGGGTTTGAAGGCGGCGTACTTGTCGCTGGGGTTTACCGCCCCGCCCTGTGTGGGGCTCTGTGCGGGCCCCTGGGCGGGGGTCTTGCGCGGCGTCTCGCGGGTCATGGTCTTGCTCCTTGGTGCCGGCCGGGGCGGACTGTCACGATTTCCTCGGAAGTCCGGCGTCCCGCCGGCAGGTGTCTCTTAAAGTCTGTGTCTCGGGTCTCTGTGGCCTCGGCTACAGCCGCTGCGGCGCCACCTCATGTCTGACCGACAGGGCGCAGCGGCCGCCGATAAGTCGGAGCCGGGCGTAACGACCCGCAAGACCGCCGGCAGGCCCGGGCCTCAGGCAGCCGCGCATAATGCTAACATTTTGAAATTTTGAGCTTTCGGAAAGTCTGGCGCTCATCGGAGCGAACCTTTTTCAGGGCTTGGGATTGTCGGACGACGGCTTTACCCGGCGCGCACTTCAGGCGGCCGGGGCAATAAGTCGAAGCGACAGAAGTCCCTGAATTCCGGTCATAGTCTGGGGACCCTAGGCGCCGGGCCGCCGCCGGTCAAGGGCTTTGCCCCTTGCGGCGGCACGGGGTTGGCTGCGCAAAATCCGGATAGACGTGCCCTGTTGCCGGCGCCAGCCTGCGGCCGGACTCCGCCGGCCGCACGGGGTTCTCCCTCTCTGACTCTGTCGTAGGATCGCTAAAAATGGCCTGGATCGAGCGCGGTTTTCTCAACCGCTTGAACAAGCAGAACCCCCGCCAGTTCGGCTGGCTGCGCGACGCCGCCGGGGCCAGCCCCGGCATCTTCTGGAAGCTCCTGTTCTTCTTTCCCCTGGCCGGTCACCGGCGTGCGGCCTCGCGCGCGCTCATCACCATGGCGCGGCTCGGCGCGCTCCGCGCGCAGGACTGCGGCGACTGCCTGCAGGTGGCGGTCGACTACGCCAAGAAGGACGGCATTCCCGCCGATCGCATCCAAGCGGCCCTGCGCAACGCCAACAGCCTGCCGCCGGCCGAGCGCCTGGCGCTGGACTACGGCCAGGCGGTCGCCGGAAGCTGGCCGGACCTCGCCGCGCGGGTCGAGGCCGTGCGCCGCGAGTTCGGCGAAGCGGTTTTGGCCGAGCTTGCTTTCGCCGTGGCGACGGCAAGCCTCTTCCCGCTCGCCAAGCGGGGTCTTGGCGTGGCGGCTGCCTGCGACCTGGATGCGATCCGCGTCTAGGCACCAAGGAAGAGAATCAGTCACCCAAACGTATCTTCCGTTAGGACGCCGCATTGTCCCTGCGGAGCCTTTCCGATGCTTGACCTCAAACCAGTGGAACCCCTGGCGCCACGCCACGCCCTGACCATCCTCCTGCCGCCGGACCCGGTGCTTTTCGAGTTCGCCACGGCCTTCAGCGTCTTCGCAATCGGCGCCCGCGGTCGCTACCGCGTGCGCTCCTGCCATGCGGGCCGCGGGCCGCTGCAGCCGCACGGGGGCATGACGCTCGGCGTGGAGGAAGGGCTTGCGGCGGTCGAGACGGCGCAGACCGTGGTGGTTCCCGGAACCATGGCCGATCTGGACCGGGACTTTACCGACGGCCTTCCTCCCGACCTGTTCGCAGCCCTGCGCCGCGCCCACGCGCGCGGCTGCCGTATCGCATCGCTCTGCACCGGCTCTTTCGTGCTCGCCGCCGCCGGGCTGCTCGACGGCCGCCGTGCCACCACGCACTGGAAGTGCGTTGACGGCATGGCGGCGTTCTTTCCCAGGGTGCGGGTCGACCCCAATGTGCTCTATGTTGACGAGGGCGATATCCTGACCGCCGCCGGCGTGACGGCGGGCATCGACCTCTGCCTGCACATGGTGCGCTGCGACTTCGGGCAGGCCTTGGCCAACGAGATCGCCCGCCACATGGTTTTCGGCCCCCACCGCGGCGGCGAGTACGCCCAGCAGATCCCCTGCGCGCTGGGGCCGGCGCGGTCCTGCAGCCTGGAGCCGACGCGGCGCTGGGTGCTGGAACACCTGACCCGGCCCCTGACGGTGGCGCAGATGGCAGCCCATGCCTGTCTCTCGGTGCGGGCCTTCACCCGCCGCTTCCAGGCCGAGACCGGTTGCCCCCCGCTGCGCTGGTTGGCAGCCCAGCGCCTGCGTCTGGCGCGTCAGATGCTGGAAACCTCCGACCTGATGGTCGAGGAAGTGGCGCTGCGTTGTGGCTTCGGTTCCGCGCTCACCCTGCGCAAGCACTTCAGGCGGCATTTCGACGCCACGCCGCAGGCTTACCGCCGCGCCTTTCGCGAACAGCGCCGGCAGCGCGCCCTGTCCTCGGCGGCCTGAGGAGAGGGCCCGGCTGCAGCCCTGCAGCCGCAGCATTTCGGACTCCAAGCGTTCCCTTTCGGCCAGACGGAAGCCGCCCCCCTGTTGCCGGCGGCACTGCTTCGCTACCTGGGTCGCGGACACAGCCGCGGAACAGGAGAGCAGATGCCCGACGCATACGAGACGCTTTCGTACGACACCCTGCGTTTCCACAGGGACGGCCCGATCGGCTGGCTGGAACTGAGGCGCCCGCAAAGACTGAACGCGATTGCCATGCGCGGCGTCGAGGAACTGCTGGACGTGGCGCAGCGGGTCGCCGCCGATCCCGTCCTGCGCATGGTTGCCATTACCGGCCAGGGCCGGGCCTTTTCCACCGGCATCGACCTGAAGGATCTGGCGGCGGGCCTGATCGAGCCCCGCTACTTCGATCTCTGGGAGCGGACGCTGCGGGTCTTCGAGACTATGGACAAGCTCGTCCTCTGCCTGATTCGCGGCTATGCCCTCGGCGGCGGGCTGCAGCTCGCGCTCGCGGCCGACCTGCGGGTCTGCACGCCCTCGGCCAGGCTTGGCCTGCCGGCGATCAAGGAAGGGCTGATCCCCGGCCTCGGCACCTGGCGGCTGGCCCGCTACATCGGCCTGGGGCGCGCCAAGGCGATGATCATCGGCGGTGCCATGATCGACGGAACAGAAGCGCAGCGCATCGGCCTGGTCGATCACCTCGTTGAGGAAGGCGAGGCCGAGACTGCTTTCGAGGCTCTGATTGCCGACTACGCAGGCACCAACTCGGCGGGCTGCCGCTACGCCAAGGCGTTGCTTGCGGATTGCTTTGATGTTGGCTTTGGCCACTTCTTCGCCAATTACCTCGCCCTGCAGCGGCGCGCGCTCGAAAGCGCCGACTTCGCCGAGGCCATGACGGCCTACCGCGAAGACCGGCCGGCAGTCTGGGGGTAAGGCCATGGCGACCGAGAACCACGCGGGTCTGGACCCCATCGAGACCGCTAGCCGGGACGAGATCACCGCGCTGCAGGTCGCGCGGCTGAAGTCTGTGCTGGCCAATGCCTATGACAGGGTGCCCCACTACCGGCAGAAGTTCGAAGCCGCCGGCGTGCACCCCGCCGACTTCCGCGAGCCGGCGGACCTGGCGAAGTTTCCCGCCACCACCAAGGAGGATCTGCGCCAGACCTATCCCTTCGGCCTCTTTGCCCTGCCGATGGACCGGGTGATCCGCCTGCACGCGTCCAGCGGGACCACCGGCAAGCCCACGGTGGTGGGCTACTCGCGCCGCGACATCGAGACCTGGGCCGGGCTCATGGCGCGCTCGATCCATGCCGCCGGCGGGCGGCCTGGCGACCGGGTCCATATCGCCTACGGCTACGGCCTCTTCACCGGCGGGCTGGGTGCGCACTACGGGGCCGAGCGCCTGGGCTGCACGGTGGTGCCGGTCTCCGCCGGCCAGACGCTGCGGCAGGTGCAGCTGATCCAGGACTTCGCGCCAGACATCATCATGTGCACGCCTTCCTATATGCTGAACCTGGCCGATGCCTTCGAAGCGCAGGGACAGGACCCGGCCCGGACCTCGCTGCGGATCGGCATCTTCGGGGCGGAGCCCTGGTCCGAACCTATGCGGCAGGAGATCGAGCGGCGCTGCGGGCTCAACGCAGTGGACGTCTACGGTCTCTCGGAGGTGATCGGCCCCGGAGTGGCCTGCGAGTGCGTGGAGGCCAAGGACGGCCCGGTGATCTGGGAGGATCACTTCTACCCCGAGATCGTCGACCCGGAGAACGGCACAGTGCTGGAGGACGGGCAGGAGGGGGAACTGGTCTTCACCACCCTGACCAAGGAGGCGTTGCCGCTGATCCGCTATCGCACCCGGGATCTCACCCGGCTGCTGCCGCCGACCGCGCGCTCCATGCGGCGCTTCGCGAAGATCACCGGGCGCTCGGACGACATGATCATCCTGCGCGGCGTCAATGTCTTTCCCAGCCAGTTCGAGGAACTGCTGCTGGGCGACACGCGCCTGGCTCCGCACTATCAGTTGGAGCTTCTGCGCAAGGGCGCGCTCGACGCCCTGACCCTGAAGGTGGAGCCGCGCGACGCCGGCGGCCTGGCCCAGGGGCCGGAGATCGCCCGCGAGCTGTGCGAGCGTGTGAAGCAGACGATCGGCGTCACCAGCGAGGTCTGCCTGCTGCCGCCGGGCAGCATCCAGCGTTCCGAAGGCAAGGCGGTGCGCGTCGTCGACCGGCGGGAGTGATTTAGGCCGTACTCGACGTGCGTCGATGCGGTTCCAGCCCGCTCCCCCTCCCGGCCACCCATAGGATACTGGTGTTGGGTGGCCGGGAGGGGGAGCGGGCCGGTGCCGTCAAAACCCATGGACCCTAAACAAAGCCCACCGTGACGAAGAGCATGTTGACCTGATCGTCGTCGTCGGAGAGCGGCATGATCAGGTCTTCGGTGGTGAGGAATTCCTTGTTCTTGCCGACATAGGGCACGTCGCTGCTGAGCGGTGCCTTGGAGTCGAAAACCTGACGGCAGGAGGACCAGATTCGGCTGGGCGCTTTCTGATGCGGGATGCTGCTCATCCAAAGGCCCGTGTAGCTGCCCATCATGTGCTCGTCCATCTTGGTGCCGATCAGCCGGTAGCGGAAGTCCAGGGGCTCGGCCCGCACGTCGAGCAGGAAGATGTGCGGCAGGATCTTCAGAATCTCCGAAGGATCGATGTCGCAGCGCGCGGGCATGCACCGGCTGCCGCGTTTGGCGTTCCAGTAGTCGAAGCCCTGCTGATTGATGGGGGACTTCAGGGCCAGCAGTGGGATGCTGCTGTTGGCGGGAGCGTTGCTGTTCACCGCGAAGCGTAGTCTCTCAAAATGCGGCTATGAAAGTCTTAGGTGGTTGAAATCTAAACAAATTTGTTTAGGCCGACTGCAATAATCGCGTAGCTCTAATGAACAAATGTAACGCGAATCGGCATTATTTCCAAATCGTCTTCCCGCTTCCCGGCAGCCCCAGCTCTGGCCAGAGGCGGTCGATCCGGTCGATAACGTCCTGGTCCATGCGGATTTCCCGGCCCCACTCGCGCTTGGTCTCCGGCGGCCACTTGTCGGTGGCGTCGAGCCCGATCTTGGAGCCCAGGCCGTCTTCCGGCGAGGCGAAGTCGAGATAGTCGATGGGGGTCTGCTCGATCAGGGTGATGTCGCGGGCCGGGTCCATCTTGGTCGAGATGGCCCACATCACGTCCTTCCAATCGCGGGCGTTCACGCCGTCGTCCACCACGATCACCCACTTGGTGTACATGAACTGGCGCAGATAGGACCACACGCCCAGCATCACCCGCTTGGCGTGGCCGGGATAGGCCTTCTTCATCGACACCACGGCGATGCGGTAGCTGCAGCCCTCCGGCGGCAGCCAGAAATCGGTGATCTCCGGGAACTGCTGCTGCAGGAGCGGCACGAAGACCTCGTTCAGACCTTCGCCGAGGACCGAGGGCTCGTCCGGCGGGCGCCCGGTGAAGGTGGAGAGATAGATCGGGTCGCGCCGCATGGTGACGGCGGTCACGGTGAAGACGGGGAAGGGCTCGGCGGCGTTGTAGTAGCCGGTGTGATCGCCGTAGGGGCCTTCCTCGGCGGTCTCCTCCAGCGAGACCTCGCCCTCCAGCACGATCTCGGCCTCTGCCGGCACCTTCAGCGGCTGGGTCTTGCAGTCTACGAGATCGACCTTGCGGCCGCGCAGCAGGCCGGCGAAGTGATATTCCGAGAGGGTATCGGGCACCGGGGTGACGGCGGCCAGGATGGTGCCGGGATCGGCGCCGATCACCGCTGCGGCCGGCAGCGGCGCCGGCTTCTGCTCTTTCCAGCGCCGGTGGTGCTGGGCGCCGCCGCGGTGCTTCAGCCAGCGCATGATGGTCCTGTTGCGGCCGATCACCTGCATGCGGTAGATGCCGAGGTTGAAGGCATCGCTCTTGTCGCCGCCGGGGTTGGGCCCCTGGGTGACAACGAGAGGCCAGGTGATCAGCGGCGCCGGCTCGCCCGGCCAGCAGGTCTGCACGGGCAGGCGGGCGAGGTCGATGTCGTCGCCGGTCAGCACCACGTCCTGGCAGGGGCCGTAGCCGGCGGTCTTGGGTTTCATCGCCAGCACCGACTTCAGCAGCGGCATGTGCTGCCAGGCCTCGCGCAGGCTGCCCGGCGGCTCCGGCTGGCGCAGGAAGGCCAGGGTCTCGCCCACCTCGCGCAGCTGCCCGGGCTCGCGGTCCATGCCCCAGGCGACCCGCTCGACCGTGCCGAAGAGGTTGACCAGCACCGGCATCTCCGCCTTGCGGCCGTCGGCATGGACGACGTTCTCAAACAGCACCGCCGGGCCGCCCTCGGCCAGCAGGCGGGTCTGGATCTCGGTCATCTCCAGTTCCGGCGCCACCGGCGCGCTGACCCGCACCAGCCGGCCGTCACGCTCCAGCCGCGCGATGAAGTCCCGCAAAGACGCAAAAGGCATTTAGGGCCTGTAGCCAGTTAGGTTGCGGGTTTGGCGGAAGCGGAATTTGGTCTGGGTTAGGAGAGGAAAGCGCCGTGGTGTGGACCACCACAAGCTCTTCTCGACGCGGCCCAGACCAAAATCCGCCCCGTCCCTTTGGGATATGGCGAAATCGGGCTGCTGCCGCGTCGCTCCTCCTCGAATATGCTTTAGCATGTCCATCGTTGTCGCTCCTAACAGCAGGCCGATCTCGCTCATACCAAAGCCCGCAACCTAACTGGCTACAGGCCCTTAGTCCCGCTCGACCTGCAGCACCGTGCCATCGATGGCGACCACCTTCACCCTTGTGCCGGCGGGCAGGTCCTCGCCCTCCACCTTCCAGCGCGTGTCGTCGATGTGCAGCAGGCCGGTGCCGTCCTTGATGGGCTCGCGCAGCGTGAAGGTGCGCCCGACGTAGCCGGCGCCGCGCTTGTTGAGGTTCGGCTGATCGCTCGGCACCGGGGTGCGGTTGCGGGCATAGAAGCGCCAGGCGTAGATCGAGACCACCGAGACCACGGCGAAGAGCAGAAGCTGCATCTGCCACATCATGTCCGGTGCGATCAGCAGCACCAGGCCGACGACGCCCGCGGCGATGCCCATCCAGAGGAAGATGGCGCCGGGGGCGAAGACCTCGATGCCGATCAGGAAGATCCCGATGACCCACCAGTTCCAGTATTCGATCTGTTCGAAGCTGATCATGAGCGCGGGCTCCCGCTGCCCCCGGGAGCGCCACCACCGGTGTTGTCGTTGCCGCTGGGCGGCTCCCAGGGACCGCGCGCGGCCTCGCGCTGCTCCATCGACTCGCGCGCGATCTCGGCGATGCCGCCGATGGCCCCGATGACCCCGGCGGCGTCGACCGGCAGGAAGAAGGTCTTCTGGTTGGCGGAGTCGGCGAACTTGCCGAGTGCGTCGACATAGCGTTGGGCGACGAAGTAGTTCACCGCGTTCACGTCGCCGCGGGCGATGGCCTGGGAGACCATGGCCGTCGCCTTGGCCTCCGCCTCGGCCTCGCGCTCGCGTGCCTCGGCGTCGCGGAAGGCAGCTTCGCGGCGCCCCTCGGCGGCCAGGATCTCGGCCTGCTTCATGCCCTCGGCGCGCAGGATCTCGGCCTGCCGGTCGCCTTCGGCCACCAGCACGGTGGCGCGCTTGTCGCGCTCCGCCTTCATCTGGCGGGCCATGGAATCGACCAGGTCGGCGGGCGGCGTGATGTCCTTGATCTCGATGCGCGTCACCTTCACGCCCCAGGGCTCCGTCGCGTCGTCGACCACCTGCAGCAAGCGCGTGTTGATGCTGTCGCGGTTGGACAGCAGCTCGTCCAGGTCCATGGAGCCCATGACCGTGCGGATGTTGGTCATGGTCAGGTTCAGGATCGCGCGCTCCAGGTTGCGCACCTCATAGGCCGCCTGGGCGGCGTTCAGCACCTGATAGAAGACCACGCCGTCGACCTGCACCAGGGCGTTGTCGCGGGTGATGACCTCCTGGGAGGGCACGTCCAGCACCGTCTCCATCATGTTGAGCTGGGCGCCGATGCGGTCGATGATGGGCAGGATCATACCCAGCCCGGGGGGCAGGGTCTTGGTGTAGCGCCCGAAGCGTTCGATGGTGTACTCGTAGCCCTGCGGCACCGCCTTGACGCTCATCGAGACGATGATGATCGCCAGGATGACAATGGCGATCACAAGGATGCCGAAGCCGCTGATATCGATTGGCATGGTTGCGGTGTCCCCCTTCTTGAATCCGCTCTACTGACTGCCCAGATCGACTTTGAGTCGAGGCCGCCCCGCAATCAAGAACTATCGGTTTGGTTCCAGGGCAGGAGGCCGACTCTATCCTGTGTTGTAAAGCCAGTAAAAGGGCGGTCTGGTCTTGGTCCCGGTCGCTCGGAGCGGCCAGGGCGGGCATGAAAGCCGGGCAAGAAAAGGGCGCCGGTACCACAATCTCGGTAGACCGGATTAACCAAGATGCAATGCCGTTTTGGCACTATACATGACGCGCGCTTTTTTCCTATTGTTGACAGTGTCTTGGCAGGAATCGCGCGGAGTCGCCCGGGCGGCCGGCGCAGGATGCCAGAGGCGTCTTCAGACCGGGGCACCTTTTCAAGTTGAGAGGCTTGAACCTGATGATGCAGTACTATGTTGTCGGCGGTGAATACACCGATACGCGCTTTCGCGAAACCGTCGGCGGAAACGAGGAGTGGTTTGGTCCCTTCACCGACTACGAAGCGGCGAAGGCGGAATGGGCCAGACATGCCTGGCAGACGGTCGATGACTGCACAACCCGCTATCGGATCGAATGCATCGACAACGACGGGCCGCCGCCCTGCACCGACTAGCGGGCGGGAGGCGCGGTCCGGTACCGGACCGCTCCGTCGCTCCAAAGTCGACGGGCCAGCGGGCGCCGGCAAGGGCCGGTAAGGGCCGGTAAGGGAACGAGACCGACGCGCCATGCCCTGGCCGCTTCCTGAAACCGACGACGCACGCCTGCGGCTGGCCAAGGGCTATCCCTACGCCGCGCCCGGCGCCTCCTATCTCTACCGCGACGGTGAGGCTGTCCCGCTGACCGCCGATATCGGACCGGCGCTGCTGCAGGGCCGGGTGCCGGTCATTGCCCATGGCTCCAACCGGGCACCGGAACAGATTCACCGCAAGTTCTCCCACCTCTCCGGCGCCGGGTCCGAGATCCCGGTGACCCGCGCCGTCCTCGGCGATCACGACGTCGTCTACTCCGCCCATATGACGCGCTACGGCGCGGTCTCGGCAACGCTGCACGCCGCGCCGGGCACCCGGGTGACGGTCTTCGTCACCTGGCTCAGCGAGGCGCAGCTGCCGCGCATGCACGAAACCGAGCTGGGGCTCGGCAACTACGCCTACGGGCGCATGACGGGGATCGACCTCGCGGTCGAGGGCGGCCCGCACTTGAAGGCAGCCTTCGCCTACCTTTCGGTGCACGGCTGCCTCGCGGACCCCGAAGCCGATGATGCGCCGCTGGCGCTGGCCGCGGTGCCGGCCGAGGACCGCCGCCATCGGGCCGTCCATCAGGAATCGGCCCTCGGCGTTCTGCGCGACCGCCACGCGCCGGAGGCGGAACTGGACGGCCTCATCCTCACCGCCATCGCCGACACCGCCAAGCGCCGCCGCCTGATCGAAACCCTGCAGGCCGCCGCCGTGCCCTGGGAAGTCCCGGGCTTCGAGATGATCCTGCGCTAACGCGGCAGCCGGTGCCGGCAACCGGCTAATCAGATCACGCGTATTGTCCGCGATTGCGTTCGCCTCTAAATTGCTGTGGGCTTACCCTCCGTTTCCCGCCTGCTCAACTGGAGACGCCGATGCACAGGCTTGCTTTGGTCCTCGGTCTCGCTGCCGGCCTTGGAGCCTGCGCGGCCTCGCCCTCGAAGGACCTCACGGAAGCCCACCGGCTCTGCAAGCAGATGGAGCAGGGCGTGACGACGCAGGCCACCGTCGACGGCTGTACCGAGATCATCGAGCACAGCCGATCGCGCGAGGAGCGGGTAACCGCCTATAACCTGCGCGGCATCGCCAACGAGAAACTGGGCCGCATCGACGAAGCCTTTGCCGATTTTGACGAGGCGGTTCGCCTCGCCCCCTACTTCTCGGCGGCCTACAACAACCGGGCCAACCTGTTCAGCAGGCAGGGGAACAACGTCCGCGCAGTTCAGAGTTTTCAGGCGGCCATCCGGGCGAACCCCGACAATACCGCCGCCTACAACAATTTCGCCTGGTACCTCGCGTCGCGCGGTGACTATGACGGGGCCCTGGTACGCGTGGAGAAGGCGCTGGCCTTGGACAGCGACTATGGCGCCGCCCTCGACACCTATGGGCATGTTCTGATGGGCTTGGGACAGGCGGAGGCGGCGATGAGCGCGTTCGAACGGGTCATTGTAATGGAAGGTTCGAAAGCTGTGCGCATGTACCAGGAAGCGCTGGTCGGATGGGGCTACGCGCCGGGCCGGACCGACGGTGTCATGGACGCGAAGACCGACGCGGCGCTGTCAGCCTGTATTCGCGACAACTGCCGTCTGCTGCTGGACTGAGGGGGCAACGTGGGATGTCTCGACCCCTTGTAGCAGCCATTACAATGGCCGCGCTGGCTGCCTGCCAGACTGCGTCGCCGAACCCGGATCAATCCAACACGCACCTCGATGAGTTGTCCCGCCTGCTTGCCGATGCGCGCCTGTGCAAGCCTGTTGGCGATCCAAGCAGCTGGCAGGCCCGTATCGAGGCCTGCACACGCTTACTCGGCAGCGAGGTTTTTGCGGATCAGCGGCTCGCAGGCTACACCAACCGCGGAATTCTCTTCAAAAAGGTAGGTAAGGAGGCCGAGGCCCTAGCGGACTTCAATGCTGCGATTGAAGCATTCCCCGACTCTGCTATTGGATATGCGAACCGCGGGGATCTTTTCAGCACACAAGGAAAGCATGAACTCGCCGCTCTGGACTTCCGCAAGGCCTACGATCTCGATCCTGAAAACGCCATTGTGCTGAACAACTATGCTTGGTCACTGGTGGTTCAGGATGACTATGCCGCAGCCCTTTCAGTGTTGGATCAAGCTATGGCGCGGAGTGGCGAACCAGGGGCCGTCGGGACCGCACCGTTGTCCGACGCTCTGGGTGCGATTCATGATACCCGGGCGCATGCACTTATGGGACTGGGCCGGCTGGGCGAAGCGAGAACCGCCTTCTCCCGTGCCATTGAGTTTGGCGGATCTGAGCGTGTCGTTAGGTATCAGTCGGCGCTCGTCGCTAAAGGCTACGCGCCGGGCCGGACCGACGGTGTCATGGACGCGCAGACCGACGCGGCGCTGTCCGCCTGTATTCGCGACAACTGCCGTCTGCTGCTGGAGTGAAGGGCAAAGGTCACGGCATGCCGCAGCGCGCAGGAAGGACGGCGAGAAGGTTGGCCCTCTGTGTGGTTGCGGTTTGCTGGCTCGCGGGAGGTGTTGCCGGAACAGCGCCGGCCCAGGACCGCGCATCGCTTGAGACGGAGGATCGCACCGCGCTCCTCGTCGCGCAGATGATCGCTCGGGTGCGTAGTGTGGATTCTCCCGAAATCCGTGTGGCCTATGCCCAAAGCCTTAGAATGGTGATCCGGTATCTCTCGGCCGAGGGCAGGCTCGAGAGCATCGACGACTCCCACATCGACGAGATGGCGGAGCTTCTGGAAGACGAGAGTGATGCCCTGCGAGGCGTGGTCGCGGGCGCGCTGGGACACCTCGGACCGAGGGCTGCGCGGGCAGAGCCGGCCTTGGAAGAGGCGCTCCGGAAGGTTGACGCCATGCGGCGGGCCTTGCCGATCCAGCCGCAGGCCGACTCCCGACAGACCGTCAAGTGGGCGCTCCGGAAGATAGCAGCGCCCTAGCCTTCAGGGCGGTTGGACTGGCAGGTCCGGATCAGACGGCGTCGGCGAATCCGGCGGCGCTGCGGAAGCGGGTGCGGTAGGCGTTGGGGCTGACCCCGAGAGTGCGCAGGAAGGCGCGGCGCATGATCTCCGCCGAGCTGAAACCGGCGGCGGTGGCGATCCGCTCCAGCGGGTCCTCGCTCTGTTCCAGGTGGCGCCGGGCCGCCTCCAGGCGCTGGGCCTCGACGTAGCGGGCCGGGGTCTGGCCGGCCTCGCGGGTGAAGCTGCGGGCGAAGGTGCGCGGGCTCATGCCGGCCCGCGCGGCCAGCGCCGGGACCGAGAGGTCGGCGGCGATGTTGTCGGCGATCCAGCGCTGCAGGTCTTCGATCTTGCCCAGGCTGCCACTGCGCGCGCGCAGTTGCGTGGCGAACTGGGACTGGCCGCCCGGGCGCTTCACGAAGAGGACCAGTTCGCGCGCCACCGCCAGGGCCAGCTCCGGCCCGTGGTCCAGCTCCACCATGGCCAGCGCCATGTCCATGCCGGCGCTGACCCCGGCGGAGGACCAGAACTTGCCGTGGCGCATGAAGATGGCGTCTGGCTCCAGCTCGATGTCCCGGTAGCGCTGCTGCAGGTCGTCGGCCCAGCGCCAGTGGGTGGTGGTGGCCTTGCCCTCCAGGGCCCCGATCTCCGCCAGCAGGTAGGCGCCGGTGCAGACCGAGCCCACGCGTTCCGCCGCCGCGACGGCGCGGCTCAGCCAGGCCAGGGTCTCGCTGTCCTTCAGGGCACCGCGGCGCCCGGCCCCGCCGCAGACGATCAGGCTGCCGAGGCCGGTCAGATCGCTGGTGAAGTCCCGCGTCGCGTGCAGCACCAGCCCCTGATCGGAGCGCAGGGCGCCGGTGGTCTTGGCCGCCAGATCGATGCTGTAGAGGTCCGCCAGGCCGAACTCCCGCACGATGTGATTGGCGGCGGCGAAGACCTGAAACGGTCCGGACATGTCCAGCAGGTTGGCGTTGGGATAGCCGAAAACCCAGACACTCTGACGGCGGTCCGGATCGCGGATCATCTCCCGGGTCAGGCTGTGGGGTTTGCGGATCTCCTGCATGACCGGACTTTCCATTGGGGGCCCTTCCATGACTGCGGGGGACTGTCCCAGCTAATCACAGCGGCGTTCTTGGCCGCAATGACAAAGGTCCAACGATTTCTGCCAAAGGGCCTTGTTCTGTATCGAAGCGCTGGCTTCGCCCGGAGCGGATATGATATTCACGCGTATGTTCGGAATATTTCTTCGCGTAAGAGTTGCTATATTCTGTTTGGCGATTGTTTCCGTCTGCGGCCCGGCTGTGGCAGAAGGTCTCTCGGCCGATCAGAAGGCCTGTGCAGATCCGGGGCCTCAGTCGATTGCGGCCTGCGATCGGCTGATCGAAGCCGGCGTCTCGGGACGGGATCTGTCAAACACCCTGTATTTTCGTGGCGACAGCCGGCTCGACAGCGGCGACCTGGATGGCGCTCTCAGGGATTCCTTGGAAGTCATTCGTCTCGATCCGGCCGATCGTTGGGGCTACTACCTCAAGGGCAACGTTCACCTGGAGCTGGATCAGCCGGAACAGGCCATCGTGGCGCTGACACGGGCCATAGAGATCGAGCCGGACTTCGCGGTGGCCTATTCGTCCCGGGGAAGAGCTAATCTGCGCCTTGACCGGACCGCCGCTGCTTTGGCCGACCACAACAGGGCGGTGGCGCTGGATCCGGAGGATCATACCATCTTGAACAACCGAGGCGTCTTCTTTTGGGCGACGCAGCGGGATCACCTGGCTGCGCTCGACTTCGCCGAATCAGTGCGCCTCGAACCCGGCTATGCCCTGGGTCATCACAATCTCGGTGATGCCAATTGGAGCCTCGGCAGACTGGATGCGGCGCTGGCGGCCTATCGCGAAGCCTTCCGGCTTGGTTCTGAAGACCCGGCACTCCTCAACGGCCTTGCCTGGACGCTGGTTCTGGTTCGGGAGTTTAGAGAGGCTGAGCCGATCGCCAGGCTTGCTGCTGCAAAAGCCCCGGAGCTGCCGGAATACCTCGATACCCTGGCACACGCGCTCATGGGTCTCGGGAAGCAACGGGAAGCGGAAGATGCCTTTGCCAAAGTCATCGACTCCGGCGCCAGCGACTTGATCAAAGACTATCAGCAGAGCCTCGCCGCCAGGGGTTACGAACCCGGCCCGGCGGACGGCAAGGACAGAGCATCGCTGCGCGCCGCGCTCGCCGACTGTATCCGCGACAACTGCCAGCCTCTGGCCGACTAGAGCGGATCATGTTTAGACGGAAACGCTTTGGGTTTCCGTCGAAACATGTGAATCCGCTCTACACTTAGGAGTTAGAGCAGATTCACCGGGTTGGATGAATCGCTTCCGCGATTCCATCCAACCCGGATCTGCTCTAGGCCGCAAGCAACGCTGGCGCGGCCTCTCCGCTTCGCTATAGTGCGCCGATGTTGGGGATCCCTCTGCGCGCGGGTTTGTCCGCGCTTCTGCTTACCGGGCTGGCGGCCTGTGAAACGGCGCCGCCGGAAACCGCCGGGCGGCTGGACCGCCAGGTCACGCTGTTCGATCCGGCCACCGCGATCCAGGAGGACTGGATCGAAATGCCGCTGGTCGGCGAGACCGAATACCGTCTGAGCAGTCTGAACGACCGCCTGTCGATCCGCGCGGTGGGCCGCCGCTCGGCCTCCGGTCTTGTGCTGCCGGTGGAGTTCGATCCCAACGACTGCCCGGTGATCGCATGGTCCTGGCGCATCCAGGAGCTGCAGGAGTCGGCCAGCCTGGTCGAGCGGGACCGCGAGGACGTGGCGGCTTCCATCTTCGTCATGTTCGGCGATCCCGGATCCTTTGCCGCACCGCGCAAGGTGCCGACCCTGCGCTACGTCTGGACCAATGCGCGCCAGCAGATCGAGGATATCGTCGACTCGCCCTATCTGCCGGGGGTGGTGCGCTCCATCGTCGTGGAGACCGGCGTTGTCAGTCCGGCGGTCTGGGTCGACGAGAAGCGTGATCTGCTGGCCGACTATCAGGCGGCCTTCGGCGGCCCGCCGCAGGACAAGGTCTATGCCATCGCCATCTTCACCGACA
Source organism: Pelagibius sp. (assembly GCF_028281305.1). GTDB lineage: Bacteria > Pseudomonadota > Alphaproteobacteria > Kiloniellales > Kiloniellaceae > Pelagibius. Next base: position 95,600 of record NZ_JANQKD010000080.1, read on the forward strand.
ACGACCAGACCGGCGAACCGGTGGAGGCGCACTATGGCCGCGCCGGGCTGTTCTGCACTGTGAGCTCGGGTTAGCCGTACGGCTGTCTGGTCGAGATCACCAGCGCGGCAATCAATCGGACATCGGATGTGTGGCTCAACCCCTCCCGACCTCCCCCCATCAAGGGGGGAGGGGATTCCCTGGGCCACCGCAATGACTTCCCCCTCCCCCTTGGATGGGGGAGGGATGGGGTGGGGGTGACAGCCCTTCAGCCGCAAGCCCCGCGCCGCTGCTCTGCCGCTTTGCCGTCCCGCACCGAAACTCTTGGCTCCAACGCTTTGCCCAAAGTTTTACGCGGCACGTCATTGCTGCAAACGGCCACACACAAAGGCGGACAGCCGTTGGTTAGCGGGGAGCCACCTGCCAGACGACGGCATTGCGCAGGTCGGTGTCCTCCAGCTCGCGGCTGGTCTTGACCGCGTAGGCGATCACCCGCTCCAGGCCCTCGCGCGGCAGATAGGTGCGCCCGGGATCGCCCATCAGCACCAGGCAGTCCGGCCCGGCCAGGCTGCGCAGCCAGGCGGTGATGCGCTCGGCCGCCGGGCGCTCGTAGCAGACGTCTCCGGCCAGCACCACGTCCCATCCTGTATTCGCCTCGCCCGGGTTCGCCGTGCCCACCAGATCTTCCTGACGCACCGTGACTTCGACACCGTTGGCGGCGGCGTTGAGGCGGCAGGCGGCGCAGGCGAAGGCGTCGATCTCCACCGCCTCGACGGAAGCGGCGCCGGCCAGCGCGGCGGCGATCCCCTGCAGGCCCGATCCGGCGGCGAAGTCCAGAACGCGGTTCCCGCGCACCACCTCCGGGTGGTCCAGCAGGTAGCGCGCCAGCGCCTGGCCGCCGGCCCAGGCAAAGGCCCAGAAGGGCGGCGGCAGCCCCTCGCGGGCCAATTCCTCCTCAGTGGCCTGCCACAGCGGCACCACCTCGCTCGCCAGATGGAGCTTCACCTCCGGGACCAGCGGCGGTTCCTGCAGGCGGGTGTTGGCGCGGACGAAGTCTTCGGGATCGGCTTTTGCGGCGAGGGTCATGGATGCACGCCGAGCCATCCATGCAGCCAGGGACTGCCGGCCAGGATGCCCGCCAGCAGCAGCCAGCCGGTGAAGCGGTTCGACTTGAACTTGGCGAGACAGTCTGTCGGCGTATCCATCTTCAGATCAACGACCTGCCAGAGCAGATGCAGGGCGACGACGCCGAGGCCGATCCAGAACGGCCAGGCGAGCCCGGCGGCGAAGCCCGCCAGCCCGAAGAGCGTCGTCGCCAGGCCATAGAAGCCCAGCAGCCAGGGCTTGGTGGCGGCGCCGAGCCTGAGCGCGGTGGACTTCACGCCGATCAGCGCGTCGTCCTCCTTGTCCTGGTGGGCATAGATGGTGTCGTAGCCCAGGGTCCAGGCGATGCCGCCGAGGTAGAGCAGCGCCGGGGGCCAGCCGAAGCCGCCGGTGACTGCCGTCCAGCCGATCAGCGCGCCCCAACTGAAGGTGAGGCCGAGCCAGGCCTGGGGCCAGTAGGTGATGCGTTTCATCAGCGGATAGGGAAAGACAAGCAGTAGCGAGGCGGCACCCAGCAGGATGGTCAGCGCGTTCATCTGCAGAAGGATGACGAAGGAGGTGAGCAGCAGCGCCAGCAGGAACAGCCCGGCCTGCAGCAGGCTGACCTCCCCACTGGGCAGCGGGCGGTCGGCGGTGCGCGCCACCCGGCCGTCGAAATCGCGGTCCAGGATGTCGTTCACCGTGCAGCCCGCCGCGCGCATCAGCAGCGCGCCGATGCCGAAATAGAGATAGAGCAGCCAGGAGGGCGCGGCCGCCGGCATGGCGGCGTCGCCCAGCGCGATGGACCACCAGCCGGGAAACAGCAGCAGCCAGACGCCGATCGGCCGGTCGAAGCGGGCGAGCCGGCAATAGGGCCGCAGCGCCCGCGGCGCCAGGCGCAGGACCCAGTGGTCGGCGCGGATGTCGCTGGCCGTGTTGCCGGTGGGGCTGGGCGTTGTGCCGTTCATCGCCTAATCTTTAGCCGCGAATCCTTGCGGGAGAAAGACGTGCGGCCGGGGTGCGACAATGGCGCAGGCTAAAACGAGAGCGCAGCCGGCCACCCGGCTCCATGTCGACGACACTCTGGAGGAGGGCCGGACCCTCGGCCTGGACCGCGACCGGGCGCACTTCCTGCGCTCGGTGCTGCGCCTCGGCCCCGGCGCGCGCCTGGCGGTTTTCAACGCCCGCGACGGCGAGTGGCAGGCCGAGATCGAGGGGTTGGGCAAGGGCTGGTGCTCCCTGAACGTCGGGGCGCAGCGGCGCAAGCCCGTACCGGAGCCCGACCTCTGGTTGGTCTTCGCGCCCATCAAACGCGCGCGCATCGATTTCATCGCGGAGAAGGCCACCGAGCTCGGCGTCGCCGTGCTGCAGCCGGTGATGACCCGCTTCACGGCGGTGAGCCGTGTCAACGAGGATCGCTTGGCGGCCAACGCCCGCGAAGCGGCCGAGCAGTGCGAACGCCTCAGCATCCCGGAGGTGCGGGAGACCCGCAGCCTGGGCGAGGTGCTCGACCAATGGCCGCAGGGCCGCCGCCTGCTGGTCTGCGCCGAATGGGGCGCCGCGCAACCCATCGCCGAAGCGCTGCAGGCCGTGCGCGCCGGGCGGGAGGGAAGCGGGACCTTCGCCACCGATCCCTGGGCCATCCTGACCGGGCCGGAGGGCGGCTTCGCGGAGAGCGAACTTGACGCCCTCCGCAAACTGCCCTTTGCTGTGCCGGTCGGGCTGGGGCCGCGCATTCTGCGCGCCGACACCGCGGCGCTGGCGGCCTTGGCCTGCTGGCAGGCGGTGCTGGGCGACGGTGCGGAACGTCCGCCGGCGGAACTGGCGGGCTTTCCGACGGGCTAAGACGTGAATTTGGGGACCAGCTTGGTCGGAGGTTTGCAATGCGCGGGCGAATACGAAGTTTCAAGACGCGGCAATGATCCCACAGTGATCCCCAGAACCTGAAGACCTGAGCGAAGGCCCCGCCGAGAGGGCCGCCGAACCAGGCGATCAATCAGGCAAGCAAGCAGGGCAAACAAGCAGGATCGAGATCCACCAGTCGGGCGTGCCGGGGGGCGGGCGCCGATACCATCCACCAAAAGGAAAATCTTCAGGGTCCGACGGCGTACCGGCACAACAGACTCCGGCACAAGGTCGATCCCGGTGTAAGGTAATCCGGCACAAGGTTCGAAAACGGCATGTCCGCTCCTCCCCAGGTTCAGGGCGAGACCCTGACCGACAAGGCGCAACTGATCGCCTATCTCGAGGCTGGCTGCAAACCCCCCGCAGACTGGCGCATCGGCACCGAGCACGAGAAGTTCTGCTACACGCTCGACGACTTCCGGCCCTTACCCTACCACGGCGAGCGCAGCATCGAGGCGTTGCTGAAAGGCTTGCAGGCCTTCGGCTGGGACGGGGTGAAGGAGGGTGAGAACGTCATCGCGCTCACCCACAACGGCGCCAGCGTGTCGCTGGAACCCGGCGGCCAGGTGGAGCTTTCCGGCGCGCCGCTGGAGACCATCCACGACACCTGCAGCGAGGTGCATATTCACCTCGACCAGATCAAGAAGGTGACGGAGCCCATGGGGGTCGCGGCCATGGGGCTGGGCTTCCAGCCCAAGTGGGCGCGCAGCGATATCTCCTGGATGCCCAAGGGCCGCTACAAGATCATGGGTGCCTATATGCCCAAGGTGGGCAACCTGGGGCTCGACATGATGCTGCGCACCTGCACGGTGCAGGTGAACCTGGACTTCCAGTCCGAAGCCGACATGGTGAAGAAGTTCCGCGTCAGCCTGGCCCTGCAGCCTATCGCCACGGCGCTCTTCGCCAACTCCCCCTTCACCGAGGGGCAGCCCAACGGCTTCCTCAGCTACCGCAGCCATATCTGGACCGATACCGATCCGGACCGCACCGGGGTGCTGCCCTTCGTCTTCGAGGACGGCATGGGCTTCGTGCGCAACGTCGACCACGGGCTCGACGTGCCGATGTACTTCGTCTACCGCGGCGGAAAGTACATCGACGCCTCCGGCCAGTCGTTCCGCGATTTCCTCGACGGCCGATTACCGGCCCTGCCGGGCGAAAAGCCCAGGCTGGGCGACTGGGCCGACCATCTCTCGACACTGTTCCCGGAGGTTCGCCTGAAGCGCTTCCTGGAGATGCGCGGCGCCGACGGCGGACCCTGGAAGTCGCTCTGCGCATTGCCGGCCTTCTGGGTCGGCCTGCTCTACGACGACACCGCGCTAGATGCTGCCTGGGATCTGGTGAAGGACTGGACTCTGGAGGATCACCGCTATCTGCGCGCCGAGGTACCCAAGCAGGCCCTCCACACGCCGTTTCACGGCAGGACAGTCAACGCCGTTGCCCACCAGGCGGTGGAGATCGCCGCCGAGGGTCTGAAGGCGCGCAACCGGCTGGACGGGCAGGGCGACAACGAGAGCCATTTCCTCGCCCTGCTGCGCAGCCGCGTGGAGCGTGAGAAGTGCCCGGCCGAATACCTTCTGGATGACTTTCACGGCCGCTGGGGCGGCACCATCGACCCGATTTTCACCGAATGCGCCTACTGACCGGCGGCGCACACCAATCGGGTGGCGCCTCTCGGCCGGGTTCGCCCTCTGGTAGGCGGATCGGCGCAACTCGGCTCCCTTGACCCTCCAAATGATCGAATTTGGTCACAGGTCCATTGAACCTGGGCGTGCATACTGCCCGACATCCGTTCAACGGCAGAAGCCGAGAGACCGGATAGGGGCAGGGGACACGCAGGGGGCATACCGTTGAACGAAAAAAGGCGCATGGTTGACGCCCGGCTGCGGGATTTGCGCGCGGCTGAAAAGGTCATGCCCGCGTCGGACAAGCCCGCATTCGACAAAGGCGAGGTCCCTGCGTCCGACTCCAAAGACCGGATCGGCGTCGAAGTCGAGGCCCCGCATGGCGCGGGTATCTTCGTGGTCTATGCCCGCGTGGGACCTCTGCCCGAAAACCCGGCGGCCGCGGCGGATCTTCTCGTGAAGGCAATGGCCAGCAATCTGTGTTTGGCGGCGACCGGCGGGGGCTCGCTCGGCCTTGATGCCCGGTCGGGCATGCTGGTTCTATCCTACATTGAGGAATCCAGGGAAACCGACCGGGAGCGTCTGGCGGAGGTCGTTGCGCTCTGCCGCCGCAAGACAGCCGAACTGCGCGGCCGTCTGCTGGAAGACCGGCACTCGCAAAACTGGATCAGCATCTAGTCCGCGGCTGCTGCCGGCGCGCCTTGCGCCGCCTCCTTGGCGCGGGCCTGCTTGGCCAGGGTGAGGGCGCGCACCAGGGCCGGCGGCATGTCGCCTTGCGCCTCTTCCTGCGCCGGGGTCAGACCCAGTTCCCGCAGCTCCGCGGCGGCCTCGGTCGCCAGGATCTCCGCCCTCAGCGCCGCAATCCGGGAATCGACCGTTGTGCCGCGGCCAAAGCTGCGCCGGGTGGCGACGCCGCGGAAGGTGCGCGGCTGGGTCAGGGCCGAGCGGCCGGCGCCGATGACGTTGGAGGTGCGCGGCGGCGTGCCGGTCACGGCGAAGTTGCCGACCCGCTGTCCGGCGGGGCCGTTGTTGAAGATGATGGTCCTGCCCACCGTGTTGTGGGAGCCGCGGGTGCCGCAGAACACCGAGGAGCCGATGGAGGTGCAGGAAGCCTGCGCCTGCGACGGCAGCAGCGCCACGGTGGTGGCTGCGGCCATGACGGCGGGGGCCAGAAATGCCGCCCCCCACAGGAGGGAACGTGCAAGAACGTTCATCGCCTTACTCCCTTGTTGTTTGCGGTGCGCAAAGCAGCCGCCTGCAAGAGATACGGGCCGTCCCCCCGTTCGGCTTCAGCGTCAGTATGCCCCCTGTGTCCGCAAGGTCCAAGGACAACAGGGGCCAAGGGCAACAGAGGCCAAGGGGTGCCTTCCGGGGCACCCCTTGCCTGCTGATCCTAGCCGTCGCCGTCCGCTCCGGCGGATGCCGCTTGCTGGGCGCGGGCCTGCTTAGCCAGGGTGAGGGCGCGCATCAGGGCCGGCGGCATGGTGGGCGCCGCCGCTTCCTGCGCCGGAGTCAGGCCGAGCTCGCGGAGCCGTGCCTCGGCATCGAGGGCCAGGGCCTCGGCGCGCAGCGCACGGACCCGCGAGTCGTCGAAGGGGCCGCGGCGGAACCCGCTGGGCCGCGGGCCGAAGAGGGTGGTGCTGCTCAGGCGGCTGCCGCGCACCAGGGGCAGGGTGCGCCCGCGCAGCACACTTGATCCGCCGAAGCTGCGATCACGCCGCAGCAGCCCGGAGGTCAGGGAATTGCCGAAGCGGGTCGGCGCTGCCGAACTGCCGAAGCTGCGGTCGCGCTGCAGAAACCGGCTGTTGAAGGAGGAGTTGAAGCCGCGCGGGCCGACCGATGAGCGGTTGTTCCGGAAAGTGCTGCGGAACGTGCTCCGGTTGCTGCGTTTGCTGAAACCGGCCAGATGGAGGCGCGCCGCAGCGGGCTGACGGTCCAGGACGGCCGTGCCCCTCAGCAGGGCTCCCGCGGCGATCCCGCCCGCCGGAGCGGGGCCGTAGGAGCGATCGAGGGAGCCGGTGAGGGCGCCCGGGCCGAGGGCTATTGGGCTGAGGGCGGCCGCGCTTTGCGCCGCGACGGCCGGGGCGATCAGCGCCACAGCCAGGATGGCTGCGCGCCGGAGACTCTGAACGGGTTGAAATCGCATGTCTTTCCTTTCCTTTAGCGTCCCCCGGCAGGCTCCCCTGGCTGTTGCGCACACCCCCTTTTCGAAAATCCCGCTTTTCCTGACCTGTGGTCGGGCTTCTGCCCTGGCAAGCGAGATGGCCGGCGCCGGCGCTCCGCTCAAGGCACGATTTCGCGAGGTCTGCGTCAGGAAGGGCCGTCCGCGAGACCCTCTGCGCCGGTTCGCGCCGGGTCGCGCCGGGTCGCGCCGGTTCGCGCCGGTTCGCCCTGGCCGTTTGCGCTTCGTCCGGAGCTGAGACAGGATAGCGCCGGGCCTGCCGGGCACCCTGGACTTCGATCGGCGGGCGCCTGGGGGCGACAGCCAATGGATTCGAACGACCGGAACACGAACGATCGGCGCTGGCTGCGATACTGGGCGCTGCGGATCGGTGCCACCGCCTACCTGCTCTTTGTCTTTGCCTTCCTGGCCGGCCATCCGCGGCCGGGCAGCGTCGACAGCCTGACCCATGCCCTGACCATGGCGCTGGTCCCCGCCCTGATCGGCACGCTGGTTGCCCTCGCGGTCATGCTGTATCTGCGCCGCCGCTAATGTTTTGCGCCAGCCCGGATTGATCCTCGCCGCCACTAGCCCAAGCTTGCCTTTGTCGCTTAAGCTGCTGTCCAAGAGCCTAAAGGGGGGGCTCAGGCTAGGCGTCGCTCGAATGGGCGCGGGCCCAAGAAGGAGCAGCAGGCATGCGCATCTTGCACACCCCCGGGGGCATCGCCCCGCCGTTCTCGCGCTACAGTCATGGCGTCGAAGCCAAGAACGTGAGCCGCTGGCTGTCGGTCTCCGGCCAGGTGGGCGTCGCCAGCGACGGCAATCTGGCGGAAGGCGCGGCTGCCCAGATGGAACAGGCCTGGCGCAATATCTTCGAGGTCCTGGCCTCCGCCCGGATGGCGCCGGAGAACCTGGTCAAGATCACGGCCTTCCTGACCAGCCGCGAGGACCTGGGCACCTTTCGGGAGGTGCGCGACCGCCTGCTGGGGGCCGCGCAGCCCGCCTCCAGCCTGGTTGTCGTCGCCGGCCTTGCCGATCCCGCCTGGCTGGTGGAGATCGAGGCGCTCGCGGCCGCCTGACGGCGGCCCGCGGGCAGCCTCCTTGCTTCAGGACCGATCTCAGGTCACGGCAAGCGGGTTACCGGGGGACCCGGTCGCGCCCTTGATCGGCAGCGGTGCAAAGACATAGGCGAACTGCCAGGTGCCGTCGGCGGCCAGGCTCTCGAAATCGAGGTTCTCCTGCAGATAGATCCCGTGGCGGACCAGCAGTTCCTGATGCACCGGGAACACCTGGTTGCTGTCGGGATTGGGCACCACCTCGACGCCCCAGGTGTCCGCACCCACCAGCGACACCTGCCGTTCGGCAAGGTAGCGGGCGGCCTCCATGCCGATGCCCGGCGCCCCATTGTTGTAGCGGGCGTTGTCTTCCTTCCACAGCAGGCCCCAGCCGGTGCGCACCATCACCACATCGCCGGGCGCAATGGCTTCGGCGGAGAGCCCCTGGCGCTCCAGCGCCGCCAGCAGGTCGGCCAGGGTGACTTCGGTGCCCGCCTCCAGCATGCCGCCCTTCAGGCCCATGACGTCGACCAGCAGGCCGGGGGTGAAGAAGGGTTTGACGTTTTCGACGCCCAGCTTCTTCAGCCCGTAGGGCGAGGCCGCTTCGGCCATGGTCACGCCGTTGTAGAGCCGCCGCCGGGTCTGCTCGCCCGGTGCGCCGGCCTCGACGCCGATATGACCCAGACCGTCGAACTGGGTGCCGACCTGGCCGATTTCGGTGGCCAGGAACTCGTCGTTCCAGATGATCTTGTTGTCGCCGAAGGTGCCGCCGGTGGGCATGCCGGGCGTGCGCAGGGCGAAAACCCGTTCGCCGAACAGCGGCATGTCACGTTCGTAGACCCGGCCCAGGCTGTGCACCTTGCCTGTCCTGATCTGCTGGACGGCCGCCAGCGTCTTCTCCGGGGTCATGTGGTTGGAGGCGCCGGCCTGATCGTCGGGGCCCCAGCGCGAAGGCCACCACTTCTCGCCGATCGGCGTGTCGGCGGCGCCTGCGGTGCCGGGGGCGGCGATGCCCCCCAGGGCGGCGCTGGCCAACCCGAGTCCGGTCAATCCAAGCCCGGTTAATCCAAGCCTGGCGCCGGCCAGGAACCGGCGGCGCCCTGCTGCAACGCCTCCAGATGACTCCTTCACCGCGCCGTCGTCGGCGCCAACACATTTATGCGCCCCGGCCGCAGGTGCCGGGGACGTCCCATCTCCCTTGATACCCATAGTGGCTTGCCTCGCTTTGCTTGACAGTGGACCTGTTTCCGCCGGGCAACCCTTTGTTCGCCTTCCTTCCTCCTTTACGGTGCAGGTCCTCTTGCCCCCTGACAGAAGCGAGGGGAGATACGGACCGCTGGTTGCCGCTTCAGGCTGCCGTGCCGCCGACGGTGATGGCGTCGATCAGCATGGTCGGTTGCCCAACCCCCACCGGCACCCCCTGGCCTTCCTTGCCGCAGGTGCCGACCCCGTCGTCCAGCTTCATGTCGTTGCCGATCATCCTGACCTTGGTCATGACATCCGGCCCGTTGCCGATCAGGGTCGCGCCCTTGACCGGTGCGCCGAGCTTGCCGTTCTCGATCAGATAGGCCTCGGTGCAGGAGAACACGAACTTGCCCGATGTGATGTCCACCTGGCCGCCGCCGAAATTGACTGCGAAGAGGCCGCGGTCGACGGAGGCAAGGATCTCGTCCGGGTCCTTGTCCCCGGCCAGCATGACCGTGTTGGTCATGCGCGGCATCGGGATGTGGGCGTAGCTCTGGCGCCGCCCGTTGCCGGTGGGCGTCATGCCCATCAGCCGTGCATTCTGGCGGTCCTGCATGTAGCCCTTGAGGATGCCGTCCTCGATCAGCACCGTGGGCTGGGTCGGCGTGCCCTCGTCGTCGATGGTCAGCGAACCGCGCCGGTCCTGCATGGTGCCGTCGTCCATCACCGTCACGCCCGGGGCGGCGACCCGCTCGCCCAGCAGGCCGGAGAAAGCCGAGGTCTTCTTGCGGTTGAAGTCGCCCTCCAGGCCGTGGCCCACCGCCTCGTGCAGCAGGATTCCCGGCCAGCCGGAGCCCAGCACAACGGGCATCTCGCCGGCCGGGGTGTCGACGGACTCCAGGTTCACCAGCGCGCGGCGCAGCGCCTCCTCGACGCCGGCCTGCCAGTAGACCGGGTCGAGCAGCAGGTTGTAGGCCAGCCGGCCGCCGCCGCCGTAGCCGCCCGCTTCCATGCGGTCGCCCTCGCCGACGACAACAGAGATGTTGAGGCGCACCAGCGGGCGGATGTCGGCCGCCCGCTCGCCGCCGGCGCGCAGGATCTGCACCGCCTGCCACTCGCCGGCCAGGGAGGCGCTCACCTGCTTGACCCGCGGGTCTTTGGCGCGGGCGAAGGCGTCGATCTCGGCCAGCAGCTTCACCTTGTCCTCGAAGGGCACGGCGGCAATCGGGTTGTCGTCGCGGTAGAGAATGCGGTTGGTGCGCGCCGGGCCGTCGGCCATGGTGCCGGAGTGGCCGGACTGCACCGCCCGCACGGTCTCCGCCGCGCGCTTCACCGCCGCCTCTGAAAGCTCGCTGGCATGGGCATAGCCGGCGGCCTCGCCGGCGATGGCGCGCAGGCCGAAGCCCTGCGAGGTGTCGAAGCTCGCCGACTTCAGCCGGCCGTCATCGAAGGCCAGGGCCTCGGACTGGCGGTATTCCAGGAACAGCTCGCCGTCGTCGGCGCCGGTCAGCGCATCGTCGACAGCCGCCTCCAAGCGGCTGCGGTCGAGCCCGGCTTTGGTGTAGAAGAGCGCGTCGGTTTCGGCGAGGTGGGACATGCAGAGATCTCCAGGATCCGCTTGAGGTCTGGCAAAGTGCCGTTAGCTTGCCTCAATATGGGGGCCGGCGGCCAGGATATCATCCCTTGGCCGGACCGCCGGGGCGCCGCCAGAGCGCCCGCGAGGGGAATTCTGAAGGGATAAGAGGGGGCGACAGCCGTGATCGACGGAATGCGGGACCATCCGCTGCGGGGGACCTTGAATGCCGAGGTGCATTCGCGGCCTTTCGCCAGCCTGCAGTCGCCCGAGCGCATAACCCATCTGGCCTTGCTGTCCGGGGAGCGCTCCGCCGAGCGCGACCGCCAGCATGTCGCCGCGCTCTGCACGCGTTTCGGCCTTCCTGCGCCGGGCGCCGGCGACAACCACTTCATGGTCGACCTCGGCGACTTCCGCCTGAAGTGGGAGCGCCATACGGAATTTTCGACCTATACGTTTTTCCAGAACGGCACCTTCGAGGCAGAGGCTTTCAGCGGTTTTGCCCTCGACCGGGTGCCGCGGGACTGGGTCATCGGGCTGCCCGGGGACCTGCTGGTCGGGGTGCACCTGGATCTGCTGACCCGTGACGCGCCCGCGCCCGACGCGGCCGCCCTGGTCCGTCATTTCGGACACGACAACATCATCGGCAGCCAGGTCTCCGGCGGTTCCGCCGAGGTCTGGATGGACTTCACCGTCCAGGCCGACGGTTTCGCCCGTATTCTGCTGCGCGACCGCACCCTGAAACCGCGTCAGGCAGGACGGCTGGTCCAGCGCCTGCTGGAGATCGAGACCTACCGCATGATGGCGCTGCTCGCCTTTCCTGCCGCCAAGCGGCACGGCGGCGCGCTGGCGGAGACCGGCGAGCGGCTGACCGGGATTACGGGGCGCATGACCGAGATCGAGGGCATGGGCGAGGAGCGCCGGCTGCTCGACGAACTGACCGCCTTTTCCTCCGAGATCGAAGACGTCGCCGCCGCCACCAACTACCGCTTCGGCGCCGCCCGGGCCTACTACGCCCTGGTGCGCCGCCGGGTCGAAGAGCTGCGTGAGCAGAGGGTCGAAGGCCTGCAGACCATCGAGGAGTTCGTCGACCGCCGCTTGGCCCCGGCGATGCGCACCTGCGAGGCGGTCTCAGAACGGCTGGAAACTCTCTCCCGGCGCGTCGCCCGGGCCAGCGAGCTGCTGCGCACCCGGGTCGACATCCAGCTCGAGGCGCAGAACAGGGATCTGCTGATCTCCATGGACCGCCGGGCCAGGCTGCAGCTCCGCCTGCAGGAAACGGTCGAAGGGCTCTCTGTCGCGGCCATTACCTATTACCTGGCCAGCCTTGTCGGGTATCTGGCCAAGGCCCTGAAGGAAGCCGGGCTGCCGGTAAACCCGGCGATCGCGGCGGGTGTCTCGGTTCCGGTGGTCGCTATCCTGGTATGGCTCGGGGTGCGGCGCCTGCGGCGAATCGTCAATCGCGAACAGGGCGCCGGCGACTCCGGCTGAAACCCTCCGGAGGAGGGCCTGCGGCCGGATTGCGGCATTCGGTCGCACCGGCCAACAAGGCTCGCCACCTGCGCTATCCTGGGACGATAGCAGGAGAGGGGAAAGGCAGTCTTTCGGCGGCTTTCCCCTTTCTTGCGGAGCAAACTTGCATGGGTTAGGTTGCGCGCGCAGTGGCGGATCAGGCACCTCGACAGGGGAATCCCGGCGGATCGCAGTCGATCGACGGGGCTGGCATGGGGGAGACCGCTCTGCTTCGCGGGAAAGATTGGGATAGCTTGCTATGACATTGCTGGGACGGTTGGGCATCTTGGCCGCCGCATTCTTGTCGACCCTGGGCATGGCCCAGGCGTCGGAGCCGCAGAACTACCAGCTGGGCCTTCAGGCCCCCGTCACGCCGGTGGCCGAGCGCATCTCGAGCTTCCATGACATGCTGCTGATCGTGATCACGCTGATCACGCTCTTCGTGCTGGTGCTGCTGCTCTACGTGATGTGGCGCTTCTCGGAGAAGCGCAATCCGAACCCCTCGAAGACCACGCACAACACCACGATCGAGGTGCTGTGGACCGTGGTGCCGATCATCATTCTGGTGGTCATCGCCATCCCCTCCTTCCGGCTGCTGTACTTCGCCGAGACCATCGAGGATGCCGACATCACGGTGAAGGCGATCGGGCGGCAGTGGTACTGGTCCTTCGAGTACCCGGACCACGGCAACTTCACCTTCGATGCCTACATGGTGCCGGACGACGAGCTGCAGCCGGGCCAGCCGCGCCTGCTGGCGACGGACAACGCGCTGGTGCTGCCGGTGGACACCAACATCCGCTTCCAGATCACCGCCAGCGATGTGCTGCACAACTTCGCCATGCCCTCCTTCGGCCTGAAGATGGACGCGGTGCCGGGCCGCCTCAACGAGACCTGGGCCTACGTGCCGGCCGAGTTCGCCGGCCAGACCTTCTACGGCCAGTGCTCGGAGCTCTGCGGCACCGGCCACGCCTACATGCCGATCATGATCCAGATGGTGACGAAGGAAGAGTTCGCCGCCTGGACCGAGCAGGCCCAGCAGGAATTCGGCCGGGTTGACGAACCCGCGCCGGTACGGGTGGCCGATGCCGCCGCAGCCACCCCCGAGTCCGAGTAGAGGAACCCATCGCCATGGCTTACAGCAGCAGCGACGCGCACGATCATCACGACCACAAGCCCGGGTTCTTCATCCGGTGGTTCTGCTCCACCAACCACAAGGACATCGGCACCCTCTACCTGCTCTTTGCGATCATCGCCGGCATCATCGGCGGTCTGTTCTCGCTGATCATGCGCATGGAGCTGCAGGACCCGGGGGTTCAGTACCTGCTCACCGACGGCGAACCGGACGGTCAGCTGTGGAACGTGATCATCACCGCCCATGGCCTGATCATGGTGTTCTTCGTGGTCATGCCGGCCCTGATCGGCGGCTTCGGCAACTGGTTCGTGCCTCTGATGATCGGCGCGCCGGACATGGCCTTTCCGCGCATGAACAACATCTCGTTCTGGCTGATCGTGCCCGCCTTCCTGCTGCTGCTGGGCTCGGCCTTCGTCGATTCGGGCGCGGGCACCGGCTGGACGATCTATCCGCCGCTTTCGGGGTCGCTCGGCCATAGCGGGATGTCGGTCGACATGGCGATCTTCGCCCTCCACTTGGCGGGCGCGTCCTCGATCCTGGGCGCGGTGAACTTCATCACCACGATCTTCAATATGCGCGCACCGGGCATGACGCTGCACAAGATGCCGCTGTTCGTCTGGTCGATGCTGATCACCGCCTTTCTGCTGCTGCTGTCGCTGCCGGTGCTGGGCGGTGCCATCACCATGCTGCTGACCGACCGCAACTTCGGCACCACCTTCTTCGATCCGGCCGGCGGCGGCGATCCGATTCTGTTCCAGCACCTGTTCTGGTTCTTCGGTCACCCCGAGGTCTACATCATGATCCTGCCGGCCTTCGGGATCGTCAGCCACATCGTCTCGACCTTCTCGCGCAAGCCGGTCTTCGGCTACCTGGGCATGGCCTACGCGATGGTCTCCATCGGCTTCGTCGGCTTCATCGTCTGGGCACACCACATGTACACCGTGGGCCTGGATGTCGACACCAAGGCCTACTTCACCGCCGCCACCATGGTGATCGCGGTGCCCACGGGCGTGAAGATCTTCTCCTGGATCGCCACCATGTGGGGCGGTTCGATCCGCTTCACCGTTCCCATGCTCTGGGCCATCGGCTTCATCTTCCTCTTCACCGTGGGCGGTGTGACCGGCGTGGTGCTTGCGAACGCGGGCATGGACATCGCCATGCACGACACCTACTACGTCGTGGCCCACTTCCACTATGTGCTCAGCCTGGGCGCCGTCTTCGGAATCTTTGCCGCCTTCTATTACTGGTTCGGCAAGATGAGCGGGCGGGAGTTTCCGGAATGGGCCGGCAAGCTGCACTTCTGGACCACCTTCATCGGTGTGAACCTGACGTTCTTCCCGCAGCACTTCCTGGGGCTGGCGGGCATGCCGCGCCGCTACATCGACTACCCCGACGCCTTTGCCGGATGGAACGCGGTTTCCTCCTACGGCTCCTACATCTCCATCGCGGCGACCCTGTTCTTCGTGGTGATGACGCTCTACGCCCTGGTGGCCGGGCGGCGCGCCGAAGCCAACCCCTGGGGCGAGGGGGCGACGACGCTGGAGTGGACCGTGTCCTCGCCGCCGCCGTTCCACACCTTCAACGACCTTCCGCAGGTCCGCTGAGGCCCGGGGTTGGCAAAGGAGGACCATGACCTGGCTTTGGGCGACAGAAGGAAAGCTGTGGCGTGAGTGACGCGACGATCGGTATCGCGGCGGGCGGGGCCTCCCTGGCGGGGGCCTCTGCCGTACGCAGCGGCCGGGTTTCGGACTATTTCGCCCTTCTGAAACCGCGGGTGATGACGCTTGTGGTGTTCAGCGGCTTTGCCGGCCTCTACGCCGCGCCGGGGACGATTCACCCCTTCCTGGCAGCGGTGGCGGTGCTCTGCATCGCCGTCGGCGCCGGTGCCGCCGGGGCCATCAACATGTGGTACGAGCGCGACATCGACGCGGTGATGGACCGCACCCGCGGCCGCCCGTTGCCGCGCGGGCGCATCGCCCCGCAGGAGGCCTTGGCCTTCGGGGTGATCCTCAGCCTCCTGTCCGTGATGCTGATGGGCCTGGCCCTCAACTGGGCGGCGGCGGCGCTGCTGGCTCTGGCCAATGCGTTTTACGTCTTCGTCTACACCATCTGGCTGAAGCGCCGCACGCCGCAGAACATCGTTATCGGCGGCGCCGCGGGGGCCTTTCCGCCCATGATCGGCTGGGCTGCCGTGACCGGCGGGGTGGATCTTCAATCCATCGCGCTCTTCGCCCTGATCTTCGTATGGACGCCGCCCCACTTCTGGGCGCTGGCGCTCTACCGCCAGATCGACTACGCCAAGGCCAAGGTGCCGATGCTGCCGGTGGTGGCGGGCAAGGCGGCGACCAAGCGTCAGATTCTGCTCTACAGCCTGCTGCTGGCGCCGCTCGGTCTGGCGCCGGCGCTGCTCGGCACCGCAGGGGCGGTCTACGGCCTGGTGGCGGCTGCCATGGGCGCCTTCTTCGTGCTGCTGGCGCTGCGGGTGCTGCGGGACGAAAGCGACCGCGCCGCCAAGCAGCTCTTCGGCTTCTCGATCCTCTATCTTTTCGTTCTGTTCAGCCTGATCATCGTTGACCGGGCGCCGGGTATGCTGGCGCCGGACCTCTTGGCCGATGCGGCGGGCCTGCTGCTGGCGTCGTCCGGGTTTGCGGGATGAGCGTGATGGACGATCAGGACGAAAAAGAAAGACTGCGTCAGCAGAAAATCAAGAACTGGGCGCTGCTGGCGGTCCTGGTGACCTTTGTGGTCGTGGTTTACTTTGTTTCCCTGATCCGGATGGGCGGAGGTGGCGAATGACCGACAGATCGACGGGCGAAGAGCGGCAGGCGCGGAGCAACGGACGCGTTGCCTTTATCTGCGTGAGCGTCGTGGTCGCGATGATCGGCCTGTCCTATGCCTCGGTTCCGCTCTACGAGTTGTTCTGCCGGGTGACCGGCTTCGGCGGCACCACCCAGGTTGCCGAAAGCATGCCGGAACAGGTTGGCGAGCGCATGATCACCGTGCGCTTCAACGCCGATATCAGCCCCGACCTGCCCTGGGCTTTCCAGCCCATCGAGCGCGAGATGCAGGTGCGTGTCGGGGAGGCGGGCCTCGCTTTCTACCGCGCCACCAACCAGGCGGTGCAGAGAAACGCCGGCACCGCGACCTTCAACGTCACGCCGCTGAAGGCCGGGCAGTACTTCAACAAGGTCGCCTGCTTCTGCTTTACCGAGCAGCAGCTTTCGTCCGGCGAGTCCATGGACATGGCGGTCAGTTTCTTCGTCGATCCGGCGATCGAGGAAGACCGCAATCTGGATGACGTGAAGACCATTACTCTCTCCTACACCTTCTTCCCTGACCTCGATGCGGTAGTCGAGCAGCCGGTCGGCGACCTGTCACAGGCAGAGCCGGGTGCCGGTCGGGGAACGAGGGTGCCGGAGACTTCAGTGAATTGATGGCGGCCCAGTCAAGAGACTTGGCAAAAGCGCTGCCGGCAGTAATCAAGCGGGGAAGATCATGAGTGCAGGCCACGAACAGAACCATCCCTATCACCTGGTGGACCCCAGCCCCTGGCCGTTTTTCGGGGCGATAGCCGGCGGTGTGCTGGCGACCGGCATGGTGCTGTTCATGCACGACGTCACGCCCTGGCTGCTGCCGCTCGGCGTCGTACTGGTGGCGGCTACCATGGTCTTCTGGTGGCGCGAGGTCATTAACGAGGCCACCCACCAGGGCCACCACAACAAGGTGGTCCAGCTCGGCCTGCGCTACGGCATGGTCCTGTTCATTGCCTCGGAGGTGATGTTCTTCGCCGCCTTCTTCTGGGCCTTCTTCGATGCCAGCCTGTTTGCCGGCGAAGCCCAGCAGTTCGAGCGGGTCGAACACACCGGCGGCGTCTGGCCGCCGGTCGGCGTCGAGGTCTTCCCAGCCTTCCACCTGCCGTTCCTCAACACCATGATCTTGCTGCTGTCCGGCTGCACGGTGACCTGGGCGCACCACGCGCTGCTCCACGGCGACCGCCAGGGTCTGCTGCAGGGCCTGGGGGTCACCATCTTCCTGGGCGCCCTCTTCACCGCCGTGCAGATCTACGAGTACGGCCACGCGGCCTTCGGCTTCACCGACGGGATCTATTCCTCGACCTTCTACATGGCGACTGGTTTCCACGGCTTCCACGTGCTGGTCGGCACCATCTTCCTGATCGTCTGCTGGTTCCGCGCCTACCTGGGCCACTTCAAGCCGGACCACCACTTCGGCTTCGAGGCGGCGGCCTGGTACTGGCATTTCGTCGACGTGGTATGGCTGTTCCTCTTCGTCTGCGTCTATTGGTGGGGCGGCTGACCGCCTGCGACGGCCGGGGGCCGAAGCCACCGTCCATACCGGCCGCGGGGGCGCCGTCATGACGGCGCCCCGCGAGCCCGCGGGACCGCAGAAAACACCCAAAAGCTATCCGCCGCTCTCGCCGTTCCGCACCGGGCTGGCGAGCCGCTGCCCGCGCTGCGGACAAGGCCGCCTCTTTGCCGGCTTCCTCACGGTGGCGCCGCGCTGTACGGTCTGCGGCCTGGACCTCAGCAAGCAGGACAGCGGCGACGGGCCTGCCGTCTTCATCATCTTCATCCTCGGCGCCATCGTGGTGCCGCTGGTGTTCTGGGTCGAGTTCACCTACGAACCGCCCATCTGGCTGCACATGGTGATCTGGGTACCGGTCATCCTGGGCGGCGCGCTTGGCTTGTTGCGGCCGATGAAGGCGGTCATGATTGCCCTGCAGTTCCGCAACAAGGCCAGCGATACGGGAACCGTGGATTATGACTGACTCGCCCGAGAGGCACGGGGATCAAAGGCCGGGGGATGTGCGCCAGGGCGGGCGCCGGCGCTTCCGCCCGACCTTCTGGGCGACAGTCTGCGCCGTGCCGGCCCTGGCGATCCTCATCGCGCTCGGCACCTGGCAGGTCCAGCGCCTGCACTGGAAGGAAGGCGAGATCGCCAAGCGGGTTGAACGCTCCCAGGGGCCGGCCATCGCCTTGCCGGCAAGCTTTCCCGACCCCGCCGCCGTGGAGTTCACCCGCGTGGGCTTGAACGGCAGCTTCCTGCACGACCAGGAATTCTATCTGGGCGCCCGCACCGAGAACGGCCGCGTGGGCCTGAACATCGTCACTCCCTTTCAGCTCGACGACGGCCGCACGCTGCTGGTGAACCGCGGCTGGGTGCCGCAGGAGAGACGCGATCCGGCGACCCGTGCCGAGGGACAGCTCGCCGGGCCGCTGGAGATCGAGGCCCTGCTGCGCACCGACGGGTGGAAGGGGGTCAGCTTCGCCAAGCCGCCCAACAAGCCGGAGGAGCGCTTCTACTTCTGGCTCGATCTTCCGGTCATGGGGGAGGGCGTCAGCCAAGCGATCATCACCGAGGTCTATGCCGACGCCGTTGCTGCGGAGCTTCCGGGCGGTCTGCCGATCGGCGGCCAGACCCGCATCGCCCTGAAGAACGACCACCTGGAATACGCGCTCACCTGGTACTCCTTCGCGGTCATCCTGCTGGTGATCTACTTCCTCTTCCACTACCGCCCGGAGCGCGACACCGGCGCGGGCGGTCCCGGGGACGAGAACCGCGCCTGAGCGCATTGCCAGCCGGCGTTCGAATCAGCATATCTATGCCTAAGGACCGTCGCCGGTCCCGAGGACTGCCCGCTCAGGAGTAGCTTATGACCGCCTACGAAGAACTCTCGCGCAAATTCAAGCGCCTGCATGCCTTGCAGGAGGCGGCGGGGCTGCTGTCCTGGGACATGTCGACGGTCATGCCCTCTGGCGGCGCGGAGGCGCGCACCGAGCAGCTGGCGACGCTGGACGTGGTCTGCCACGAGATCCTGACCGACGCCTCGCTCGACGCGCTTTTCGATCAGGCCTCCGCCGAGACGAAGGAGCTTTCCCCCTGGGTGCAGGCGAACCTGACGGAGATGCGCCGGCGCTGGCTGCATGCCACGGCGGTGGACAGCGATCTCGTCGAGGCGCTCTCCAAGGCCTGCAAACGCTGCGAGATGATCTGGCGGGAGGCGCGGCCGAAGGCCGACTTCGCCGCCGTGCTGCCCGCAATGAAAGAGGTTCTGAACCTGACGCGTCAGGAGGCCGCCGCCAAGGCCGAGCGCCTGGACTGCTCCCTCTACGATGCGCTGCTCGACCAGTACGAACCGGGTGGCGCCTCGGCGCATATCGATACGGTCTTTGCCGATCTGGCCGATTTCCTGCCCGGCTTCCTGGACCAGGCGATGGCGCAGCAGGCGTCCAGGCCCGTGCCGCTGCCGCTGCCCGGGCCCTTCCCGCGCGAGCAGCAGGAGGCGCTGGGCCGCAGGATGATGGCCGCCGTCGGCTTCGACTTCGACCACGGCCGCCTTGATGTTTCCCTGCACCCCTTCTGCGGCGGCGTGCCCGACGACGTGCGCATCACCACGCGCTACGACGAGGACGATTTCATGACCGCGCTGATGGGCGTGCTGCATGAGACCGGCCACGCGATGTACGAGCGCGGCCTGCCCCGCGACTGGCGCCTGCAGCCGGTGGGCGAGGCCCGCGGCATGGCGATGCATGAGAGCCAGTCGCTGATGGTCGAGATGCAGGCCTGCCGCTCGGCCGAGTTCGTCGCCTTCCTCGCGCCCATCGCGCGGGAGACTTTCGGCGGCGAGGGCGCGGCCTGGGAGGCGGAGAACCTGCTGCGCCACTACAACAAGGTGGAGCCAGGCTTCATCCGCGTCGACGCCGACGAGGTGACCTACCCGGCCCATGTCATCCTGCGCTACCGCCTGGAGAAGGCGCTGATCGCCGGCGAGATGGAGCTGGAGGCGCTGCCCGAGGAATGGAACCGCGGCATGCAGGACCTGCTCGGCATCACGCCGCCGGACGACCGCCTGGGCTGCCTGCAGGACATCCACTGGTACGACGGTGCCTGGGGCTACTTTCCGACCTATACCCTGGGGGCGATGACGGCGGCCCAGCTCTTCGCCGCCGCCAGGCAGGCACGGCCGGAGATCCCGGAGGCGCTGGGCCGCGGCGACTTCTCGCCGCTGATGGACTGGCTGAAGGCGCATGTGCACGGCCAGGCCTCCTCGGCCAGCGGCGAGGCCATTCTGGAACGCGCCACCGGTGAGCCCCTCAACCCCGAGGTCTTCAAGGCGCACCTGACGGCGCGCTACCTGGCCTGATCGCTTGCAGCGGGGGCCCTGTATCGGTTGAACCTCTGCGGTCGGGCCTCTACATGAAGGGGCGGCGATTAAAGGCAGGAAGGAAGGGCAGGCATGGCCATCGGCGGTCTTGGAGGCGGTATCGGACGGGTCGGTGCGCGCGCGGCGGAGACGGCCGTCGGCCTCGTCCAGGATCTCACCGGCTCCGGCGTCTATCCCGCCAGCGACCAGGCCCTGGCGGCCTATCTCTTCGAGCGCATCGCCCAGGCGGAAAAGGAAACCGCCACCCAGGACCGCGACTATTACCTGGACCTCATGGCGCGCTGCCTGGCCACGGTACGTGAGGCCCGCCTGAGCGACGAAGACCTGCCTCCAACGACTTAGGGTCTCTCCGAAGCCTTCCCCAAGAGATCCGACCGCCCCTTCGGGGCGCGGGCGAACCGTTCCCGCTACCGCGGCGACCAACGGTCAAACCGCCACGTCTCCGGGATTGCGGACAGTGAAGCTTTGCAGCCTTGGCGCCGCCGCCGTTGCGGCACTGGCAGGCCTTCTGCCGCCGGCGGGCTCGGCTGCTGCCGAGTACGTCGTCAAGCTGGACGACGTCTCTCCCAAGTTGGTGGAGGTCACTGGCCTGAATGGGCGTTACGACAGCGCCTCGGGCAGGTCCTTTGTGGCTGAAGTCTTCCTTGATGTGAAGCTCAGGGCCGGCGACACGGCGTCCGTGAAACTCTGGATCGAGATGTCTGCGCCGGGTGACTATCTGCTGGGCCGCGTGAAGCAGAGCTTTGCCGACCACGCCGTCATCAGGCGCTACGGCAGCGGGAAGGGACCCCTGTGGATCTACGAATCCAGATGGATCTACACGACCGTTGTTCTTGAACTGCCGAAGCCTGTGGCGCGGGCCTACGCGACCGGCCTTTGCAATGCCCAGGTCGAGCGCCTGGCGCGAAAGGGCCGCAGCTACGAGGACATCCATTCCAGGGATCACGATATCGACGTCAGAGTGGATCTCGGAGTGAGATACAGCTACTCGGGCGCCGACCCGGACCCGGACCCGCACCCAGGCATGGAGCAAGAGCCGCTTTCGGGCAGCTACACCATCCGCTGCAAGGCTCTGGACCCTCCCGCGCTGCCGGCCGCGGGGTCCGCTGACTAGCCGCTGATGGAACGAAGGCGGCTGCCCGTTGCCGGCAGGCGAACCAACCGCACCGCCCGCACGACACATCCAATGCAACCTAGACCAAGGGGAGCATTGAAGAAATGTGTCGTCTTTCTACTGCAGGCGCCGCTGTGGGCGCGCTTGCCTCTGCATTGCTGTCCGCCGCCCCGGCGCTCGCCGATTCTGAATTTGTAGGCTTGACGGCGCTGCATACCACGTCGATCGAGGTGACGGGCTCGAACCTCGAGTACACGGCGGTAAAGCCGCTTTCCGTCATCTCCGTGGAATTCACGCTCAAGACGAATGCCGGAGAAAGCGGCCGGCTCAAAGGCTACAAGGTCTGGCTCGAACTGGGCAGCACGACGGGCTCGATTCCCGGATTCGAATATCCGATGCCGGACCATTACCACAAGAAGACTTTTCCTGTCGGCAAGCGTCCCAAGATACACGGCGACAAAGGGGCCCTCGTGGTTCCGGCGCTGGCGTGGCAGGACTTCGTGGTCGCGCAGTGTAACGGCCTGGTGGCGGATTTGCGCAAGGACGGGCAGAGCGACGACCAGATCTTCCGCAAGGACCGCACCACCTCGATCAAGGTCCGTGCAGTCATGAAGGCGGAGTTTTCCGGCATTGCCGGACCCAACGATTACGCCGACGACCCGGATAACATCGGCTATATCAAGGTGGTCTGCAAGGCGCAGGTCAAGAGCACGGTGTTCGATCCCGACGCACTCTTGCCGGTGGTGACGGAAGCAGGGCTCCAGCTTGCCAAGACGACCATCAAGAAAAGCTGCCCGCTGGACCTGGGGGCTGCCGTGCAGTTCCGCGGCGGTCGTGAGGGACAGTTCCAGTACCGCCTGCGCTTCACCGACAACCGCTACATGGGCCCCTTCACGGGCACCATGACCAGGCAGCCGAGCGGCGACTACCGCTTCGGCACCACGCATAAGATCACGGTGCCGCTGCCCCCGGGCGGCCACGCCGGCGCCGGCAGCTTTACCGGTCTGCCGCAAGACAAGCCGGGCGGACCGGGCAGTACCCCTGGCGGCCTGGCCGCCCAGCAAACGCCGGAGGACTTGCACAAGCTGGGTCTTCGGGTCGAGGTGCTGGGCGATCCCCAGGTCAAGTCGGACTGGGCGACCGAGATCGTCGATTGCCGCAAGAAACCGATCGTGACCATCTGGAGCGGCGGTGTCACTCCCAAGAAGCACAAGGGCGTCTGCCCGGCCACGGCGACACTCTCCCTGCAGTTCCGGGGCGGCCGCGCGGGGGACTTCACCTATGTCATCAAGGTGTTCAACGTCGATGCCTCGCACGGCGGCGGCCTGGAAACCCTTGGTGGTGTTCATATCGCCAACGTCGGTCCCTTCAAGGGAAAGATGACCCAGATGCCGGACGGCAGCTTTCGCACCTCAGCCGTTCAGAACCTACAGTTTCCCTTGAAGAAGACGCAGGGCCAGATCGGCGGCTATGCGGCCTCCGCAAGCAAGCCCTCCGGAAAGACCACGTATCGTTTCAAAGTCGTGTTCCCGAGCCAGGCCCACGAGCCGATGCAGGAGCATGGGACTGTTCCGTTTGAGTACACCCAGGACTGCGGACCGGCTAGAAATCCGGCCGTAGCCGGCGGGCCCGGCGGTCTGGCGCAGACGGATCGGCCCAACACAGCGCCAGGTTCCGGGTCGACGAGCCAGATGCTCCCCGATCTCAAGCTCGTCAAGGTGAAGAAGTCGTTCAAGCCCTTTGAGCTGCTGGTCCAGGTGGCAAACAACAGCTTCCTGACGACCAAGCCGACCCAGCTTCGTGCGACCTACAAGCAGGGCGGCGCGAACAAACAAAAGGTCACGGTCAAGGTGCCGCCGCTGAAGCCCGGCGCCTCGAAGTGGATTCCAGTCACCTTCAAGGCTCCGGTTGCCCAGGCGGATTCGATCCACATCCAGCTCGATCCGAACAACACCGTGAAGGAGGCCAAGGAGACCAACAACGCGGCCGTCTACCAGCCGTAGCGGGTCTTCTGCTCGCCCGCGTTGGGGGCGCCCGCCACTCAGGCAGAGCGGCGGGCGCCCCGTCTTTTCATTTCCGTCTTCTCACTTTCCCTTCTCATCTTCGCCCGCGCCGCTTTGCCGGGGCCGCCGCGCAAGGCCGAACCGCTCACGCCAGGGCCGCGACTTACCGGGAAACCGCCAACGCTCCCGAGGAGTCATCACCGTGAAACGTTCCCTTTCGGCTAGCGCAGCCGCAGCTGGGGCCCTGATGGGCTTCATGCTGCCTGCAGGGCCGGCTTCCGCCGCCCAGCAGGATCTCGAACTGACCGCCGTCACGCCGGCGTTGATTGAAGTCACCGGCGCGGACGGAAAGTACACCTCGGTCAAGGGGCCAGCGCTGACCGCGGCGGCCGATCTCTATCTGAACGGGGGTGGCGGCAGCACCAGGATCGAATCCTGGCGGCTTTGGCTTCGGCTCAAGGCCAAGGGTCTTGCCGGAACGGGCGACCTGACGACCGTCTTCAAGCCCTTCTCGCTGTCCCAGACCTATCCGGCTGGCGCCTTGCCCTTCGTCGTCGACGAGGAGCTTGACGTAACCCTGCCGAAGCCGAACTTCCACCAGTATGCGATCGTGCTCTGCAACAAGAATGCCGATACGCTGAAAGCCGGCCTTCTCTCGGAGCAGAATGCACTCAGCAAGGACTACGAGATCGGCGTCGAGGTCGAGGTGCTGGGCGAGGCCGAATACACGGTTCAGCAAGACACCAGCCCGACCTTCCAGTCCGGCAAGAAGTCCTTCACCATTGTCTGCAAGGGGCAGGAGGGAAGTCCGCAGACGGTTCTCTCGCCCAATGCGCCCCTTGTGAAGAACGTCAAGCTCGCCCTCAATCCCAGGACCCACAGAGGCAGCTGTCCGGTCAACGTGAAGATGGTCATGACCTTCGAGGGCGACTCGCCGGGGGTCGTCCACTACCGCATCGTCACCTCAGACAAGCGTATCGTCGGCGGCAACCGAAAGGCGACGATGACGGTCAAGCCCGGTGGCCAGGGCGCCCGGGCAGTCACCACCGAAAAGCTGCGTGTGCCGCTTGTTCAAGCCGCCCACTGGAGTACCGCAGGCGGTGGGTCCAACACCGTCGGCCAGGGAGGAAAGCCTGGCGGACTGAATCCGGCCATAGCGGGCCAGGGCCCGACCGGCCTCACCGACGTGCCGACGCCCGATGCCGTGCACAAGCTGGGGCTGCGCGTCGAGATGCTGGGCGGCTCCAAGGTCAAGTCGAACTGGCAGACCTACATCATCGACTGCCGTGCGCCCCGTCCCGGCGCCGGTGCTCCGGGCGGTTTCAAGCCGGTGGCCAAGCCCTCCGCCGATGGCGGCAGCGCTTCAGCTGGCCCTTACTTGCCGGACCTCGCGGTCTCCGAGACGAAAAAGTCGTTCAAACCTTTCGAACTGCTGGTCCAAGTGCAGAACCTCAGCTTTTTTCCAAGCAAGGCTACTCAGCTTCGGGCCACCTACAAGCAGGGCGGCGCGAACAAGCAGAAGGTCACGGTCCAGGTTCCGGCGCTGAAGACGCTCGGTTCCGCCTGGGTGACGGTCACTTTCAAGACTCAGGTCGCCCAGGCGGACTCGATCCACGTCCAGCTCGATCCGAACAACACCATGAAAGAGGCCAAAGAAAACAACAACACGGCCGTCTATCAGCCCTAGCGCGTGGGAGGAAGGGGACTCACCCAGGGGCTGCCCCGAAACACGCGCGTGACAGATGCATCGTTCCCGTTTCAAGGAGCAAAGACAGTGAGACATTTCGATTGGGCGGGTGTGCGCAGAACCGCTTTGGCCTGCCTTCTTCTTCTGCCCGCATCCACTCTGCTTGGGCCCGGAGCGGGGAAGGCGGCTGCGACTGTCGCGCAGCTTCAGCAAGGCGGCCTCGCCGTCCAGCAGCCCCAGGTCGTTTCGGCGAAACTCTGGATCGAGCCGCGGGCTGCGGGCCTTGACCAGACACCGGGCGATCGCGCCGAACCGGTCCTGGTTGCGGCGGCGCCCAAGGGCAGCAGCCAGCCCGGCAGCAAGAGCAAGCCCCCGCACGCCGGACCGAAGTCGGAGTTGCCTCAGCAAAGCGGCGGCGCCAAAGGCGGGGGCGGGGCCGGATTGCCCGAGAACCCTAAACCGGGCAGCAAGGCGCCGGTGCTGAAACCGGGCGCAAAGTCGGAACCGCCCGGCCAGGCTGGCGGCTCCAAGCCCGGGGGCGCGTCCAAGGCGACAGGGAAAGCGGTCGAGATGACCGTCGGCGCGTACCTTCTTCCCGATCTCAGGGTCGTTCAGATCGGCGTCCACAAGCTGAACAACACGAAGCTCCGCATCGAGGTGGAGAACGCGGGCGACGGATCGTCCAAGCCGACAGTGCTCGATGTGACCTCTACCGAGAAGAAGACCGGCAAGGTGAAGAAAACCACCGCCAAGGTCGCAGCCCTGCTTCCGAAGGCCTCGGCATGGATCACGGTGGACAACGGTGTTCCTGTGACGATGCTGAAAAAGGTCGACGTGCGTGTCGACTGGCAGAATCAGGTGAAAGAGTCCAACGACCAGAACAACAGGGCTGTGCGGTACTTCTAGGCTGCCTGCTGTCTTTCGAGGAGCGTTCCCCAAGGAGCGTTCCCCAAGGAGCACTCCCCCGTCAAAGCCGCCTGGAAGGATCGGCGTTCGTGGATGGCCGGGTGCAACCGCCCGGCCGTCGCGCGACGGCGGTCTTGCCCAGGTGGCGGCGCAGGGTCATTAACCACAAGTTCCCGCTAAATAGCTGTTCTGTATATTCTTTTCTGAAAAAGATGGGATTTGATTCAGATTTGAACCATCTCCGGGCACGGCGCGACACAAGAACAAGCGAACACATGGTGCAAACGGAGAGAATTCATGTTTACCAACACGATGACCAAGGGCCTGCTGGTATCCGCCGCTGCGCTGATGCTCGGGTCCAGTATTGCCGCGGCCGACAGCTCGGTTTCCGGCAGCCTGATCGGCGACGCCGCCGCCCAGCTTGCGGCGCGCAGCGACGTTTTCCAGGCCACCACGGCCACCCTGGATGTGGTGCCGATGCACATGGCAGGCTCCTGCCCTCTGGCCTATGCTTTCAACGTGCGGCTTGGCGCCCAGTCGCCCGGCACGCTGTCCTACAAGATCGTGACCGATGACGGCCGTGAATCGCAGCTCTTCGAAGCGAAGACCAGCGTGACCGACGACGGCCTTTTTGCCGCTCAGGCGAGCCACCAGATCGCGCTCGCCAAGAGCGCGCAGACGGATGCCGACGCTTCGATCGTCGTCTTCGATCCGCCGGCAAAGTTGAAGGAGACCCGTGAGCCGGACTTCTTCGAGCGGCTCTTCGGCACCGGCCCGGCGGCCTCGCAGGACGACCCGCAGGGCCTGCGCAACCTCTCCTTCAAGGTGATGGTTGTCGCCCCCAATGCGGTGGACTCCACTTTCGACAGCCACACGGTGTCCTGCGAAGAGCATCGCGATCCGCGGATCATCCGGGCCAGCACCGAAGATCAGCGCGACGACCGTGATCCTGGTGATCGGGATCCCGGCGACCGTGATCCCGGCGACCGTGATCCCGGTGGTCGTGACGGCCGCGGTGGCGGCGATCCCTCCGGTGGCCCGAGCGGTCCCGGCGACCTGTAGGACGCGATCGCCAGCACCATCCGGAACCGGATGCAACCGATAAGGAAGGCCCGCCTGATGGCGGGCCTTCTTCTGTGTTCGGAGCTCTCGCGCAGGATCCGTGAAGCCAGCGGCTCCGGAGGGTCGCGAGCGCACTGCAAGATTCTGATTTTTTTGACTTTTCCCGCCAATCCGAAGTCTTCGGGCCGGTTGTGAACCATCCTGGGGTCCGCGTCGACCTACTGGCTAGCGAACACCTGGGGCAAGGGGAGAACACTCATGCTCGTCCATACAATGACCAGGAGCCTGCTGGTTTCCGCCACGGCGCTGATGCTGGGGTCCGGCTTTGCCGCGGCCGACAGCGGCCTGCCGTCCGGCAGCCTGATCGGCGATGCCGCGACGCAGCTTGCGGCGCGCAGTGACGTCTTTCAGGCCACCACTGCGAGCCTCGATGTGGTGCCGGCTCAGATGGCCGGTTCCTGTCCGATGGCCTATGCGCTCAACGTGCGGCTCGGCGCCCGTTCGCCGGGGACGCTGTCTTACAAGATCGTCACCAACGATGGCCGCGAGTCGCAGATTTTCAGGGCGCAGGCCAACGTCACCGAAGACGGCCGCTTTGCGGCGCAGGCCAGCCATCAGGTCGCCCTCTCCGAGAGCACGCAGGCGGATGCCGGCGCCTCGGTCGCCGTCTTCGATCCGCCGGCAGAGCCGCGGGAAACCCGGGATCCGGATTTCTTCGAACGCCTCTTCGGCACCGGCCCTACGGCAGAGCAGGACGATCCTCATGGTCTGCGCAACCTCGCCTTCCGGGTGCAGGTCGTTGCGCCGAACGAAGTGGCCTCAGTCTTCGACAGCCACACGGTGTCCTGCGAAGAGCAGACGGATCCGCGGATCATCCGGGCCACCGACGACGACCAGCGCGACGATGGCGGTCGTGACCGCGGTCGCGATGACTCCAGCGACCGCGGCGGTGGCCGTGACCGGGGCGGGGTCGATGCCTCCGGCGGCACCATCGACTGATTGAACTGCCGACTGATTGAACCGCTCTGCCCCAACAGTGAAGGCCCGCCTGACGGCGGGCCTTCTTGTCTGTCCGCATCCCGCTTGGGGACGGGCCGCTAAGGCGATACGGATACTCAGGCGGTGCCTTCGGCACCGCTTTCCGGAGTGGGCCGCTTCGGCAGGGCCGGGGGCTGGGTTTCCTTCCCAACCGGCTCGTTGGCGGCCTCAACGGCATCGCCGTCATCGGCGGTTCCGTTGTCCCGGGACTGGCCGTCTGCGATGCCCTGGGACAGCCGGTGCAGCATGGTGTTCGGGTTCTCGCCGGCTTTGAAGCCGAGGTCGGTGAGCAACTCGTCCACCAGCGGGGCCTGCATGCGGTAGTTCAGCAGCGACTGGACGATGTTGTCGGGCAGGCTGCCGCCGCCCTGCAGGGCGCCGCCGGCGTGGCTGCCCGTACCGCCGCCGTTGGGGCCGGCGAGGGACGGCATCAGGCCGTTGCCGCCGGGCATGCCCTGGCCGAAGTCGATGACGCGGATGTCCTTGATCTTCTCCACCGCCTTCATCGAAGCGGCCATGACCTCCGGCATCACCTCGATCAGGGCCTTCTTGAGCTCCAGGGCGATGATGCGGTCGTCCAGTACGTTGCGCGCGGCGTTGATCGCCTCCTGGCCCTCGGCCTCCACTTTGTAGCGGGCGGCATCGGCCTCGGCGGCGATCTTCGTCGCCTCTGAGCTGGCGCGTGCGGTGATCAGGGTCGCCTGGGCCTCGTCCTCGGAGGCCTGGCGTTCGGCCTCGGCGGCGACGGTGACGCCGACCGCGTTCTTCTCGGCCTGTTCCTGGGCGGCGACGATGGCCACCGCCTTCTGGCGCTCGGCCTCGGCGACGCGGGCGACGGTCTTCACCTGCTCCTCCTCGCGCACCGCGCTGGCGCGGGCCTTGTTGGCCTCGGCCGCGGCCAGCGATTCCTCCTGCGACTTGGTGGCCACCGTGATCGCCTTGTCCTGGCGGGTCAGCTCCACATCGCGGTCGGACTCGATCTGCTTGCGCTCCACCGCCAGCGTGGCCTGGATGGCCGCCTCGTCTTCAAGGCGCTTGGCCTCGGCTTCTTTCTGTGCCGTCTCGGCACGGGTCTCGGCGGTGTAGTTCGCCACGTTGCGCTCGGTTTCCAGCCTGGCGTAGTCCTTCTCCTGGCTGATTTCAAAGGCGCGGCGGTCGGCCTCCAGGTTGCGCTGCTCGATGGCGACGCGGGTTTCCTGCTCGATCTCGTTGCGCTCCTTGGCCTTCTGCTGGGTGATCTCCGTCAGCCGGGTCAGGCCTTCGGCGTCAAAGGCGTTGTTGGGATTGAAGAACTCGGCCGAGGTCTGGTCCAGGGTGGTCAGCGAGACCGACTCCAGTTCCAGGCCGTTCTGCTCGAGGTCGCCGGCGACGGCGTTCTGCACTTTCTGAACGAAGTCGGTGCGCTTCTCGTGCAGGTCGTTCAGGTTCATCTGTGCGGCGACACCGCGCAGGGCGTCGACGAACTTAGCCTCCACCAGTTCGCGCAACTGCTCGCCTTCCAGGGTGCGCTCACCCAGGGTCTGGGCGGCCAGGGCGATGGCTTCCCGGTTCGGTTTCACGCGCACGTAAAACTCCACGCCGATGTCGACGCGCATGCGGTCGAAGGTGATCATCGCCGCTTCGCGCTGGCGGTTCACCTCCAGGCGCAGGGTGCGCAGGTTGACCCAGGTGATGTCATGCAGCACCGGCAGCTTCAGGGCGCCGCCGTCCTGGACAACCTTCTGCCCGCCGAGGCCGGTTTTCACGAAGGCGAGGTCCTTGGGCGCGCGTACGTAAAGCCGGGCGAAGATGAATCCAATGACGACAAGAGCAAGTGTGCCGAAACCGGCGAGAAAAATGATTTCCATTGTCTATTCCCCATCCTGATTTTGATTGGAAGAAAGGCTGCCCGGCGGCGCGATCACCTCGAAGAGGGAGCGCTTGTAGCCGACCAGCAGCACCTCCGCGTCCGTCTGAAAGCGTTCACCCCGGCTGGCCGCGCGGACGCGGACGAAATGCAGGTTGCCGTGTCGGTCGGCGACCTTGGCTTTGCCGGCCGCCCGTCGGGTGACGGGCCCCAGGGTGACGGTGGCAACGCGCCCGACGAGGTCGTCGTTGCCGGTTGCATAGGTCTCTTCACGCGGGACGATGCGGGCGAGGCCGCGGCTGGTCCAGCGGGTTGCCGGCAGGGCAGCGGCCAGGGCTGCCGGCGCGGCAAGCAGCGCCGGCAGGTAAAAGCCCAATGCGCCGCCGACCAGAAGCTGCAGGCCATAGCCGCTGACGGTGAAGAGGGTGAGAAAGGCGATCAGCAGAACCAGAAAGGGCACGCGGCCGACGTTCAGCCAGGACATGGCATCGGCCAGAATGCCGCCGCCTGCGTCCGGCATCTCGGTGTCGAGGTCGCCCTCGATATCCAGGTCCGGCATCACGTCGTCGATCAGGTCCGACAGGCCGAGGCCCAGCAGGACGCTCAGGATCTCGATGCCGGCGATGACCAGGGTGACGACAGCGGTTACCAGAAACGGACTGTTCTGATCCGCGAAAAAGAATCCGACCGATGACATGGCGCAGGCTCCCCTCTGTTGATGCTGTCACTCCTCCTTTGGCGTGCCTCCTCTGACGTGGCCGCCAAGCCCGGGGCCGCTAATCGGCGCTCTTGAGGCGGGCCTTGTGCCGCGCCAGGCGTTCCTGGATCGCGTGCTGGCGATGCAGTTCCGCCAGGTCGTCGAGGTCGCGGCTGCTGATGGTGCTGTCCTCAGCCGGCAGGCCGGTGAACTTCTCGCCCAGGCGCTGGGCCGCATCCATCGCGGCATCGGCCTGGCTCTGGGCCTTGCTGCCGCCGGCGGGGGCGCCGTTGCCGTTGGCCGGGGCGGCGGCCTTGAGGTCGCGCAGGCGGCTCTGCGCCTCGCGGCGGCTGGCCTGCAGGGCGGCCAGGGAGTCGGTCAGCTTGGTGATCTCCTCGTCGGCCTCGGCCAGGGTGCGCTCCAGCAGCGCCAACTGGTTCTCGATGTCGAGCTGGCGGCCGATGCCGGCTTCCGCCAGGTCCTCTTTGGTTTCCTCGACGGCGAGCGCGATCTTTTCGCTCAGCGAATCGTGCTCCTGCTGCAGTTCGGCCATGCGGCGGCGGGCGTTGTGCTTGGTCGCCTCATGCTTGCCGACCTCGCTGCGCACCTCCTTGACGGCATCGTCGATGTCGCGGATCGCCTGCTCCATGATCGGCACGGAGGCGGCCTGCTCGGCCTGCTCGATCGCGCTGTGGGTCAAACCGGAAACCAGGCGGGTGATGCGGTTCAAAAGGCTATCGGGCATGAACTGCTCCTTTCCTAGGCGGTGACGGTGCAGCAGGTCCTCGCTGAGCGCAGTGCGCAGGATGAAGACCCACTCGCCGTCGAGATGGCAGAGCTCGGCGCTGCCAACCAGAAACTCCCCTTGGGCATAGGTCGTCAGCGTGCAGGGCACGACGACCCGCCCCGAGAGCGTGGAGAGGGAGACCGCGTCGACCGACTTCATCGAGTAGAGATGCCGGTCGAAGGGCACCGGGCCCTCGGCTGAGACCTTGGGCACGACCACCGCCTTGCGGCAGAGCCGGGCGATGTGCTTCAGGCACAGCACGGCGGCCTGGGCCGGCAGGTCGAAGCGCTCTCTCAGGCGGCTGTAGTAGAGACGATGCAGACGGACCTGATCGGTGATGCCTGCGTCGAAGACGAGCTGGGCCAGCCAGTTCGCGGCCTCCGCATAGCGCACGGCATAGCTGCGCATCTGCTGGCCCTGTTCCTCCGAGGGGTGCAAGTGCAAAACCGCTTCGGTAGAATGCATCGCTCTCTCCACGCTTCATGGTTATATAAGGGGATGATTTGTCCTTTCGTCAAGGGACAGTATATGACCTTTTGACGACAGTGTCATGAGGCCCCCGCCGGATCGCATCAACAAGTTGAAAAATATAGGAATTTTGAGCGCCCGTCCTCGGTTCGAGTTGCCGCGGCGTTGGCCGGGGCGCCGAAATCCCGCCTCTCGCATGGAGCACAGACGGGCCTGACGGACCTCTCAAGGGCGCGCCTGGAAGGGGGCCTTTGAACTTTGATCCTCAGCCAGGCGACCCAGGAACAGCATCAGTGGTTTCAGACACCCATGCCGAACAGGAGAGCGATCATGCACCGCCACCTCTTCGCCACGGCATTCACGACGGTGTTCCTGACCAGCAGCCTGCTGACGTCACCGTCCCATGCCGATATTGGCAGCGTATATGTTCAGTCCCTCGTGACCGACGAGATCGTCGTCCAAAGCAACGGCAGCAGCTATCACAGGCTGGCGCCGCTTTCGAACCTTATGGCCAATGTCCATGTCGAGGTCGACGCCGGCCAGTTCGGCCGCGTCGTGTGGTTCACCGCCTGGCTGGGCCTTGGCCTGGAGGGTGTCGGCCGGCAGTACTGGCCGCAGTACCGCGAGGACGGCCATCACAAATCCTTCGGCAACGACCGACCCCGGTCCTGGAGCGGCACCGTCCCGGTGACGGTCCCCGGATCCTCCCTTGAGACCCTCGCCCTTGGCCAATGCAACAGCCTGGCGCAGAGCCTGCGCGCCGGCGGTCTGGGCGACAAGGCGATCTTCGCCGAGGACCGCAGGATCGAACTCGCCGTTACGACTCATCTTGCTTACGAGATGACGGGCGCCCCGGGCAGCGACATCCCTGACGAGCCCTCGCCCTCATGGGATGACCACAGGAAGCTGACTCTGGTCTGTCAGAAGTGGCCGGGTGCCGTGCCTCTGGGGGCCGCCGGCGGCCTCACTATCGGCGATGCCGAGGTCGAGCACGCCAGCCTCTCGCTCCTCGAGCAGTACGGTCCTTCAGGGCTCTGCAAGATCGTCCTCAGCGGCGTCATCCAGACCGACCGGGCGGATACGGAGGTGCGCTTCCGCTACAAGAACCAGGAAGGCCGCCTCAGCGAAGTCCACAGCGTCACCACCGACCATGCCAGGACGGCGATGTTCAGCCACCAGTACAGGATCAAGAACAACTATGACGCCGAGCACGACGTCGACTGGGCGGAAAGCGGCTTCGTGCGGATCGTCGGTGTCAGCCACGACTTCCGGACACCTTGGGCGGAATACACCATGGAATGCGTTGAGCCCGGCGCGACGGACTTCCAGACTGTCCTGCGGCCCGAGGTGAAGATGCAGGTGGTCGCACTGGAGAAGGTCATGGTCGGCCGCCAGCTTTGCATCGACACCATCCGGCTCTACGGCATGATCGTTGGCCGCGGCCCGGCCGCCGGCTATGCCGGTTTCGTCGGCAACGGCTACCTGTCGAAGCCCGAGGCCTATGCCGTGCAGCAGGGCGACGTGGCCTTTGTCGTCGCCGACCGCAAGCTGAACTGGCAGACCGACCCGCAGGCGACCCTGGCAACCGGCCCCTCGGGTGGCGGCTTGAAGAAACAGATCCTCGACCTGGCTTTCAACGTGACCGGCGAGAGCGGCGCCATCATCGCCTCGGTGCCCAAGCGCGGCTACGAGTTCGCCTGCGTGGACCCGGCCGTCCGCCCGGAAATCGCCGGCTTCGGCGACCTGACCCTGGCGCCGCGCCCCCAGGGCGGGGCGCGTCCGGCCGCCACTGCCAGCCTGACGGCGGACTCCGCCTCCCCCGCGGCGCGCAGCAACGCCGCCCCCGCTGGCCGGCAGACGGCTGTGCTGGCTCTGCTGCCCGACCTTGCCATCCAGCGCAGCGTGAAGGGCAAGCGGAAGGCGCGCCTGCGGGTGCTGGTCGTCAACCGCGGTGCGGGCCCGGCTGCGGCGACCACTCTGCGCGCCATCTACCGCAAGGGCGACGGTCAGCGGATCCGCCGCAGCGTCGCCGTGCCGCCGCTGACAGCCGGTGCCAAAGCCTGGGTGGTGGTTGATTTTCAGGCGCCCGTAAAAAAGGCGCGCAAGATCACCCTGAAGGTCGACCATCCCAACCGGGTCGCCGAGCAGGACGAGGCCAACAACAAGGCGCACTTCGGCGGTTAACCATGCCGCCGATCCCCGGGAGCCTGGCGGGGGAACGGGTGGGGGAGCCGCGCCTTGCGGCGCCCCCGCAGCGCGTCTAGATTAGCCCTTCTGCCGCTGGGGCTTAAGCTCGCCCTGGGGTTTGTGCGACTGGGGCTTTCGGATCGCTGGCCATGAAGTACATCTCGACGCGCGGCGCTGCGCCCGTGCTTTCCTTTGACGACGTATTGCTGACCGGCTTGGCGCGTGACGGCGGCCTTTACCTGCCGGAGAGCTGGCCGAGTTTCTCGCCGGAAGAGATCCGCAGCCTCGCCGGCAAGCCCTATGCCGAGGTCGCCTTTGCGGTGATCCGGCCCTTTGTCGGCGACAGCATCGCCGAGGCCGACCTGAAACGCATCCTTCAGGAAACCTATGCCGACTTCGAGCACCGGGCAGTGGCCCCCTTGAAGCAGCTCGACGAGCGCACCTGGCTGATGGAGCTTTTCCACGGGCCGACCCTGGCCTTCAAGGACTATGCGCTGCAGTTGGTCGGCCGCCTGTTCGATCATGTCCTCAAGGCACGCGGCGAGCGGGTAACGGTGATCGGTGCGACCTCCGGCGACACCGGCTCGGCGGCCATCGAAGCCTGCCGCGACCGCGCCCAGGTCGACATCTTCATGCTCCATCCCAAGGGCCGCACCTCGGAGGTGCAGCGCCGGCAGATGACAACCATCCTGTCGTCCAATGTCCACAACATCGCCCTGGAAGGCACCTTCGACGACTGCCAGGATCAGGTGAAGGCGATGTTCAATGACATGGCCTTCCGCGACACCATGAACCTCTCGGCGGTGAACTCCATCAACTGGGCGCGGATCATGGCCCAGATCGTCTACTACTTCGTCGCCGCCGTGGCGCTGGGGGCGCCGGACCGCGCGGTGGCTTTCTCCGTGCCGACCGGCAACTTCGGCAACATCTACGCCGCCTATGCCGCCGGGCGCATGGGCCTGCCGGTGAGCCAGCTCATCGTCGGCTCCAACAGCAACGACATCCTCACCCGCTTCTTCAACAGCGGCGCCATGGAGATGGCTGATGTGCGCCCGACGCTCTCGCCCTCCATGGACATCCAGGTCTCCTCCAACTTCGAGCGCCTGCTCTTCGACGTACTGGACCGCGACGGCGACGCGGTCGCGCAGACCCTGCAGGGCTTCCGCCAGACCGGGCGCTTCGCGGTCACGCCGGAGCAACTGCAGCGCCTGCGCCGTCTTTTCGACTGCCACCGTCTGGACGATGCCGAGACCCTGGCGGAGATCGCCGCCCGCTACAAGGCCAGCGGTGAATTGCTGGATCCGCACTCGGCCATCGGCACGGCAGCGGCTGCGGCGGCTCTGCGCGACGATGTGAGCGTGGTCGTTGCCCTGGCCTGTGCGCATCCGGCCAAGTTTCCCGATGCCGTGAAAAAGGCCGCCGGAGTGCACCCCGACCTGCCACCACGTCTGGCAGACCTTTACGAGCGCGAGGAACGCTGCACCGTGCTGCCCAACGACCTCTCGGCGCTGCAGCGCTTTATCGGCGGCAACCGCCCGCCGGCCGACGCCGATACGCGGGGCGCGGCGTGAGCGTGCAGGTCACCCGCCTGCCGTCTGGGCTGACCGTCGCCAGCGACGCCATGCCGGGGACGGCTACGGTGTCCCTGGGCGCCTGGGTCGGCGCCGGCACCCGGCACGAAACGCCCGAGGTGAACGGCATCGCCCACCTGCTCGAACACATGGCCTTCAAAGGCACGGAGCAGCGCTCGGCGCGCGACATCGCCGAGCAGATCGAGGCCGTGGGCGGCCACCTCAATGCCTACACCAGCCGCGAGAACACGGCCTTCTACGCCAAGGTGCTGTCCGAGGATGCCGGGCTGGCCCTCGACATCGTCGCCGACATCCTGCAGCACCCGACTTTTCTGGAGGAGGAACTGGAGCGCGAGCGGGCGGTGGTCCTGCAGGAGATCGGTCAGGCCCTCGACACCCCCGATGACATCGTCTTCGACTACTTTCAGGAAACCGCCTATCCGGCGCAGGCCCTGGGCCGCCCTGTGCTGGGCGAGAGCGCGACGGTGGCCGGGCTCAGCCGGGCCGCCCTCTGCGACTACATGGAGAGCCACTACGGTCCAGGCCAGATGGTCTTGGCCGCCGCGGGCGATGTCGAACACGAGCGCTTCGTCGCCCAGGTCGCGGAGGCCTTCGGCGACACCGCCTTCGGCACCAACGGCGCCACCGATCCCGCCGCCTACCGTGGCGGCGACCGGCGCGAGAACCGCGAGCTGGAGCAGGTGCACCTGCTGCTCGGCTTCGATGCGCCCGGCTACCTCGACGACGACTACTACGCGCTGTCCCTGCTCTCCATGCTCTTCGGCGGCGGCATGTCCTCGCGGCTGTTTCAGGAAGTGCGGGAGAAGCGCGGCCTGGTCTATTCCGTCTACTCCTTCCACTCGGCCTTCCTGGACGGCGGGCTGTTCGGAATCTATGCCGGCACCGGCGAGCGGGAGGTTGCCGAGCTGATCCCGGTGGTCTGCGACGAACTGGCCAAGCTGACCGGTGCGATCGACGAAGAGGAGCTGGACCGCGCCCGCGCCCAGGTGAAGTCGTCTCTTCTGATGAGCCGCGAAAGCTCTTCCGCCAGGGCCGAGCAGCTGGCGCAGCAGCTTCTCATCTACGGACGCTCGCTTCCGGTATCGGAGGTGCTCGAGAAGATTGCCGCCGTTACCGCCGCCGATCTGCAGCGCGTTGCCGCCGGGCTCCTCGCCTCCGCCCCCACCGTAACCGCCCTTGGTCCTCTCTCGCAGCTGGAACCTGCCGAGCGGCTTGCGGCGCGCTTCGCGTGATCGGGGACAGGCCATGCTCTTCACGGTCTTTCGCGGCGACGGCCCCCTCTCGGTCCGTCTCGAAGGGCCGCGGGTCTACCTCTGCCCGCCGCGCATGGCGGACTGGAGGACCTGGGCGCTGCTGCGCGAGGAAAGCCGCGAGTTCCTCGTGCCCTGGGAACCCACCTGGCCGCACGACGCGCTGACCCGGCAGGCCTTTCGCCGGCGCCTGAAGGCCTATAACCAGGAATGGCGCCAGGGCACCGGCTTCAGCTTTCTGGTCTACCGCCTCGGCGACAGCGGACTGATGGGCGGCGTCACCCTGTCCAACGTGCGCCGCGGCGTCGCCCAGGCGGCGAGCATGGGCTACTGGATCGGCGAGCGCTTCGCCCGCCAGGGCTACATGACCGAGGCGGTGCTGGCGGTGGTGGAGTTCGCATTCGAGGAACTGGGCCTGCATCGCATCGAAGCGGCCTGCCTGCCGCACAACGACCCCAGCCGCAGCCTGCTGTTGAAGGTCGGGTTCCGCCAGGAGGGCTATGCCCGCCAGTATCTGCGCATCAACGGCAAGTGGCAGGACCACCTGCTGTTCGAACTGCTGCGCGACGACCCGCGTCTTTGATCGGCTTCGGAGCCAGCGATGAGGCGCCGGGCCAAGGCCCGGGGAATCAGACCGGGGAATCAGACCGGGGGATCAGGCCAGGGAATCAGGCGTGGCCGGCCTCGCCGGAGAGCATGGAGATGTCGACGCCGAGCTTGCCGATGGCCCGCTCCCACTTGTTGTCCAGGTCGCTGTCGAAGACCAGCTCTTCGTCGGGCGCCACATGCAGCCAGCCATTCGCCTGGATCTCGGAATCGAGCTGTCCCGGCCCCCAGCCGGCATAGCCCAGCGCCAGCAGCCGCCGCCTGGGTCCGGCCCCCGCGGCGATGTCGCGCAGGATGTCGGTGGTCGCGGTCAGCGCGATGGCGTCGTTCACCTGCAGGGTCGAGTCCTGATTGTATTCGCCGGAATGCAGGACGAAGCCGCGCCCCGATTCCACCGGTCCGCCGAAGTGGACGCGGATCTCCTCGTTCAGCCGCGGCGGTTCGATGCCGAGCTGTGCCAAGAGGTCGGTGAAGGTGATGGCGCCGACGAGGCGGTTGATCACCAGCCCCATGGCGCCGTCGGGGTGGTGGGCGCAGACATAGATGACGCTGCGGGCAAAACGGGCGTCGCGCATGCTGGGCATGGCGATGAGCAACTGGCCGGTTAGGAATTCCTGGCTGTCCATGAGCTTCGTCGATCCGGCCCCAAGGGCTGTGTCAGGGGGCTCGCTGTTCTCCTATCTGCGCCGTTAAGCTCTTGCAATCCTTATCTTAACCTCATTCCGGCCGGGGTCCAAATCCCCACCCGGGCGCCCGTGACACGATATTGTGAGCGCGGCATCAAGGCCACTGGATATTATGGGGCGGGCCGGCTATATGCCCCAGAGGCTTTTGTGGCCCAGATCAATTGTGGCCCAGATCATTGCGGGCAGAGACAGTCTGGCCCGACAATGCGGTTATTCTGGGGCGCCCTGTGGGGCGCACTGTGGGGCGCAGGCGCGGTTTTGGCAGTATACGAATGGCAATGAGCGGACGGAGCCGAGGCGGAGCAGGCAGAAGCAGCGGGCTGAAGGCCTTTGCCTTCGGCGCCGTGGCTGTGGCCGGGCTTGCGGCCGGTGTCGGCGATGCGCTTGCCGCTGCCAGCGACTGGGCGGCGGAGGAACAGGTGCGGGTGCGCCTGGTGTCCGCCGGCCAGACGGTGTCCGGTCCTGAGGCTCTGCTGGGCCTCGAGTTCGATCTCCAGCCGGGCTGGAAGATCTACTGGCGCAGCCCCGGCGATGCCGGTTTTCCGCCGTCGATCGACTGGAGCGGCTCGCAGAATCTGGCAAGCGGCGAGATCGCCTGGCCGGTGCCCCACCGCTTTTCGCTGTTCGGCCTGGAAACCTTCGGCTACGGCGACCGCGTGGTGCTGCCGGTGGACGCGGTGCCGGCCGATCCGGCCCAGCCGCTGCTCCTCACCGCCAGCGTCGACTACCTGATCTGCGAAGAGATCTGCATTCCTTATCAGGCCAATCTCAGCCTCGGCCTGCCCACGGGCCCGGAGACCCGTGCGCCGGAGGCCTTCTTCATCGAGAGCTTCAACCGCCAGGTGCCGGGCCGCGGGGCCGAACGCGGCCTCAGCCTGGAAAGCGCGGCCCTGACCGGCAGCCTGGAGGCGCCGGTGCTGCAGGTGACCGCGCGCTCCGAAACGCCCTTCGATGCGCCGGATCTGCTGGTGGAGGGGCCGCCGGGCTTCACCTTCGCCAAGCCCGAGGTGGCCTTGTCCGAGGACGGACGGCTCGCCACCCTCAGCGTTGCCACCAGCACCCACCTTGAGCAGACGGTGCTCGAAGGCAAGCAGCTCACCCTCACGGTGACCGATGGCCTGCGCGGGCTGGAGCAGCCGAGCATCGCGCGCTTTGCCACCGCGCCGGTGCCGGGCGCCGGCGCCGGGAGCATCTTTGCCGACCCCGCGGCGCTGCTGGGGCTTCTCGGGCTGGCGCTGCTTGGCGGCCTCATTCTGAATCTCATGCCCTGCGTGCTGCCCGTGCTCTCCATCAAGCTGCTCTCCATCGCGGAGCAGGGCGGCAAGGAACGCCGCCAGATCCGCGCCGGCTTCCTGGCTTCGGCAGCGGGGATCCTGTTTTCCTTCCTGGTGCTGGCCACGGCGGCCGTGGCGCTGAAAGCCACCGGCATGGCGGTCGGCTGGGGCATCCAGTTCCAGCAGCCGCTCTTCCTCAGCGCCATGGCGCTGGTGATGGCGCTCTTCGCCTATAACCTCATGGGGCTTTTCGAGGTGCCGCTGCCGGCCGTCCTCGGCGGTCTCGGCTCGGTTGGCGGCGCGAACAGCACTCTGGCCGGGAACTTCGGCACCGGGGCGCTGGCGACCCTTCTGGCGACGCCCTGTTCGGCGCCCTTCCTCGGCACTTCCGTCGGCTTCGCCTTGTCGCGCGGTGCCGCGGAGATCTACCTGATTTTCACTGCCCTCGGCATCGGGCTTGCCTTGCCCTACCTGCTGGTCGCGGCGGCGCCGCGCCTGGTGTCCTGGCTGCCGCGGCCGGGCGCCTGGATGATCACGCTCCGGCGTGTCCTCGGGCTCCTGCTGGCCGGCACCGCAGTCTGGCTGCTCTCCGTCCTCGCGGTGCAGATCGGCCTGGCGGCCGCCCTGGTGGCTGGCGGCCTGCTGCTCGGTCTCGGTCTGGTGCTCTGGGCCGGGCCGAACCTCATGCAGAGGCACCGCCTCGCCACTCCGGCGGCGGCGACCCTTCTGGCGGTGGCCGTCTTGGCGCTGCCCAGCGGCCTTCCGCAGACCGCGGTCGAGACGCGCGGGACCGCCGCGGAGGAGGCCTGGCGTCCGCTCGACCAGGCTGCCATCGCCGACCTGGTGAATGCCGGTCAGGTGGTCTTCGTCGACGTGACCGCCGACTGGTGCATCACCTGCCAGGTCAACAAGAAGCTGGTGCTGGATAGCGAGGCGGTCACCGGGCTGCTGGCGGCGCCGGAGGTGGTGCAGATGCGCGGCGACTGGACCCTGCCGAGCGACGAGATCTCCGCCTATCTCGCCGGCTTCCAGCGTTACGGCATACCCTTCAACGCGGTTTACGGCCCCGGCGCGCCGGAGGGTCTGCCGCTGCCCGAGCTGCTGAGCGTGGATGCCGTGACCGAAGCCCTGGAGGCCGCGGCCGGCAACGCGACGGCGCAGACAGGCCTGCTAAAGGCGGGCGGCGGGGGTTCCTGAAGCCGGTTTCCTGAAGCCGGTCTGCCGCGCAGGCCACGCCTTGCCCTTGGAATGCCACGCATTGCGGCCTATCTTTCGGTCAGCGCCTCGCGCGCCGGGGCCCTGGCGCCTCTCACGACAGAACTCTTCACGCCCGGACATCTTCCTGCAGGTCCGCCCCATGCGGGCATGCCGGGGCCGGGCCATCAATTCAGGGGAAACTGCACCATGACGATCAAGGTTGGCGACCGCGCACCCAGCGGCTCCTTCAAGCACATCACCGGCGAGGGGATGGAAGAGATCTCCACTGACGACCTTTTCGGCGGCAAGAAGGTGGTGCTGTTCTCGCTGCCCGGCGCCTTCACGCCCACCTGTTCGGCCAAGCACCTGCCCGGCTTCGTCCAGCATGCCGGCGACCTCAAGGGCAAAGGCGTCGACACCATCGCCTGTATGTCGGTCAACGACGCCTTCGTCATGGATGCCTGGGGCAAGGATCAGTCGGTTGGCGATGCTGTGGTGATGCTGGCCGACGGCAACGGTGAATACGCCAAGGCGCTGGG
Source organism: Pelagibius sp. (assembly GCF_028281305.1). Lineage (GTDB taxonomy): Bacteria > Pseudomonadota > Alphaproteobacteria > Kiloniellales > Kiloniellaceae > Pelagibius. The sequence goes on from NZ_JANQKD010000080.1 coordinate 136,929, forward strand.
GCTGGACTTCGACGCCAGCGGTTTCGGCATGGGCACCCGCGCCCAGCGCTTCGCCATGATCGTGGAGGACGGCACCGTCACCACCCTGAACGTGGAAGAGCCGGGCGCCTTCGAGGTCTCCAGCGCCGAGGCCATGCTGGCCAAGCTGTAAACCGCATCCGGTTTCAAGACGACACATCGGCGGCCCGTCTCCGGCCCTGTTTGGGCAAGGGGAGGCGGGCCGTTTGACGTCCGCCGCATCCCGGTTTTGTATGGTCCTGCCATGACCGCTTTCCAACCGGATGACGACAGGCTCTACCAGGACCCGGAACTGGCCCAGTTCTACGATCTGGAGAACGGCTGGGCCGCGGACTTCGACACTTGCCTGGACTTGGCGGAGGGGGCCGCATCGGTCCTCGATCTTGGTTGCGGGACCGGCGAACTGGCGGCGCGCCTTGCGCAAGACCGCACCGTGGTGTGGGTCGACCCCGCCGCACCGATGCTCGCGGTGGCGCGGCAGCGGCCCGGCGGCGACAGGGTCGAATGGGTGGAGGCCGATGCCCGCGGCCTCGATCTCTGCCGCCGCTTCGATCTCATCGTTCTCACCGGCCATGCCTTCCAGGTCTTCCTGACCGAGGACGACCAGCGTGCGGTGCTCGCCACCATCGCCCGCCATCTGGCGCCCGAGGGCCGCTTCATCTTCGATTCGCGCAACCCGGCGGCGGGGGCCTGGCGCCGCTGGACGCCGGAGGGCTCGCGGCGCAGCCTCGTCCATCCGAGCCTGGGTGCGGTGGAAGCCTGGAACGACGTGGCGCGGGACCCGGCGACCGGGATCGTCACCTACAAGACCCACTATCGGGTTGCCGCTTCCGGCCAGACCTTCTCCGCCGCTTCGAAGCTGCGCTTCACGGAACGCGATGCGCTGGCGGCGATGCTGGAAAACGCCGGGCTGCGGGTCGAGCGCTGGCTCGGCGATTGGCAGGGCGGCCCCTGTACCCAGGACTCGCCGGAACTCATCCCCATCGGGCGCCTGGGCTGATCAGGCCCCGCCCGGCGGCGCCGCGCAGACCTGGTCGTAGCGGTAGCGCTCCTTCAGCAGGCCGTTGTAGGCGTAGATATCCAGCGTCGCTTCGAAGGCTTGCTGGGTGATCTCCGCATGCGGGGTCCAGCAGCCGAGCTGCTGATAGGTGGCGATGCAGTCGGTCAGCACCGCCTCATCGATGTCCGGAAAGTAGGGCTTCTCGGCGCGGGCGATCTCCGCCGCCGGGGTCTCGTTCATGTAGCGCCGCGTTCTGGCGTAGGCGCGCATGAAGGCGCGGGCCATATCGGTCTTCAGCCAGTCCGGTCTGGCTGCCAGGCTGGAGAACCCGCAGGGGCCGATCTGCCGGCCGACCTGCGCGACGATATGGCCGAGGCCGTCGGCCTGAAGCTGCTGCGGGAACGGGCCCTGCTGCTGCACGTAGTCGCCCTGGCCGGCGCGGAAGGCCGCGTCGATGGCGGCGGCACCGCCCGGCGTGATCAGCTTGATCTTCGCAAAATCAATGCCCGCCTTGTGGCAGGCGTACTTGAACATCGCCAGCGGCTGGCCGCCGCCGAAGGCGACCACTTCCGCCCCCTCCAGCCTGTTCCATGTGAATTCAGGATCAGACTTGCGGGCTGTCAGGAAGAAGCCGTCCATCTCGTTGATCTGGGCGAAGTGGACCGCCGTGGGCGTCTCGCCCTTGTTCAGGGTCGTCAGGCCCTGGCTGAGCGCCGACTGCACCACATGGGCCGAGCCGTCCTCCAGCGCCGCAATGGCGGTGACACCGGGCGCTGCAACCGACCACTCTGGGTCCAGCCCTTCGGCCTTCAAAAAGCCGCCGGACATTGCTGAGATCAGCGGCGAGTAGAAGGCCGAAAACAGCGTGAACTGTATGTTGATCCGCTCCAAGGGCCGCCCCTCTCTTAGGTGTCGCGCAGCACCTGGTCGATGCGCTCCAGCGCCCAGTCCACCTCGTCGCGTTTGATGACCAGGGGCGGGGAGATGCGCAGGGTGTCCTCGTGGGTTTCCTTGCACAGCATGCCGACGGCGCGCAGCGCCTCGCTGTATTGGCGTGCGCCGCCGATCTCCGGATGGAACTCGATCGCCAGCATCAGCCCGCGGCCGCGCACCTCCTTCACCTTGTTGTTGCGCAGCTTCTGCAGCTCATCGAGGAAGTAGGCGCCCTGCCTGGCGGAGTTTTCGATCAGCCCCTCTTCGGTCAGGACCTTCAGGGCCGCGCGGCCGACTGCGCAGGCCAGGGGATTGCCGCCGAAGGTGCTGCCGTGCTGGCCGGGCTGCAGCACCCCCAGCACCTCGGTGTTGGAGAGCACCGCCGACATCGGATAGAAGCCGCCGGACAGCGCCTTGCCCACCAGGGTGACGTCGGCTTCCACGCCCTCGTGCTCTTCGGCGAAGAGCTTGCCGGTGCGCCCCAGTCCGGTCTGGATCTCGTCCATCACCAGCATCACGGTGTTGGCCGAGCAGATCTCTCGGATGCGCTTCAGATAGCCGGCGGGCGGAATGTTGACGCCGGCCTCGCCCTGGATCGGCTCCACCAGAAAGGCCACGGTGTTGGGCGTGATCGCCCGCTCCAGCGCCTCGGCGTCGCCGTAGGGGATGATCTTGAAGCCGGGGGTGAAGGGGCCGAAGTTGCGGTGCGCTTTGGGGTCTGTGCTGAAGCCGACGATGGTGATGGTGCGGCCGTGGAAGGCCTCCTCGCAGACGATGACCTCGGCCTGGTCGTGGGGCACGCCCTTCACCTCATAGCCCCACTTGCGCACCGCCTTGATGGCCGTCTCCACCGCCTCGGCGCCGCTGTTCATGGGCAGCACCTTGTGGGAGTTGGTGAGCGCGCAGATCTCCTCGTAGAAAAGCGCGAGCTGGTCGTTGTGGAAGGCGCGGGAGGTGAGCGGCAGGCGGCTTGCCTGTTCGATCAGGGCGTTCAGGATCTTGGGGTGGCAGTGGCCCTGGTTCACCGCGGAATAGGCCGAAAGGCAGTCCATATAGCGCTTGCCGTCCACGTCCCAGACCCAGATGCCCTCGCCGCGGGTCAGCACGACCTCCAGCGGGTGATAGTTGTGCGCGCCCAGCTCGGACTCGATGTCCATCAGTTGCTGCGCCGAATGCTGTCCTTGCGCCATGATCTGCTCCTGCTGTTCGTGCCGGCCCAGAGCTTGGGGGCTAGAGCGTCGAATGGTGGCGGCTGAGGATCTGTTCGCCGAAGAGGCTTTCGACCAGTTCCACCACCAGGGCCGCCGTGCGATTGTGATCGTCGTAGGCCGGGTTCAATTCCATGATGTCGAGCGAGCTCATAAGGCCGGAATCGTAGATCATTTCCATGCAGAGCTGCGCTTCGCGGTAGGTCGGTCCGCCGGGCACAGTGGTACCGACCCCGGGCGCGATGGCCGGGTCCAGGAAGTCGACGTCGAAGCTGACATGCAGGTGGCCGCCCAGGCTGGCGATGCGGCCGAGGATGACGTCCATGGTCTTGCGCATGCCGTTCTCGTCGATGCGGCGCATGTCATGCACTTCCAGCCCGGAGTCCACCACCATGCGCTTCTCGATGCGGTCGACCGAGCGGATGCCCAACTGGATGATGCGCGCCGGGTCGATCATCGGCTTGGCATGGCCCAGGCCGGTCAGGGCCTCGGGCCCGTAGCCGGCGGCCACGGCCACGGGCATGCCGTGGATGTTGCCGGAGGGCGAGGTCTCGGGCGTGTTGAAGTCGGCATGGGCATCCAGCCACAGCACGGTCAGGGGCGTGTCCTGCTCCGCGCAGTGTTTCGCCAGCCCGGCGATGGAGCCGATGGCCAGGCAGTGGTCGCCGCCCAGCAGCATGGGGAAGTCGCCGGCCTGAAGGCTGTCGTAGATCGCATCGCGCACCGCCGTGCACCAGGCCGTGACTTCAGCCAAGTGCCGGTAGCCGTCGACCGGTGCCGTGTTGGGGTTGGATGGGCCGGCCAGATTGCCGCGGTCCTCCACCGCATAGCCCAGCAGCCGCAGCGCGTCCGCCAGGCCCGCCACCCGCAACGCTTCCGGGCCCATCGATCCGCCCCGGTGGCCGGCGCCCACATCGGTGGGCGCGCCGATCAGGGCGATGGTCTGGCCGTCCTCAGCCATTCTCTTGATCATCCAATCCTGCTCTTTCGCGGCAGATTCGTGTCACGCTCGACAGGCCGACAGAGTGACCCATCTGCCGGGAAATGCAATCGCGCCCGGGGAGGGCGTCAAGCGCCCCCAAGCCTCCCAGATAGCCCTTACCAACTTATTCATCGACATTTAGCTATGAGTAGATTAATGGAATACCGATGAGCGACCGCATCGAGCAGAGCAAGGCCCTGGCCAGCGACGCGCGGATGCAGATCCTGGACTGGCTGAAAGACCCGCATCTGCACTTCGCGCATCAGAAAACCGGCGACCCGGCGGAGATCGGCGTCTGCGTGACGCTGATCGCCGACAAGCTCGGCATGAGTCAGCCGACCGTGAGCCGGCATCTCGAATTGCTGCGGCGCGCGGACTTCGTCGCCGTGAACCGCATCGGCCGCTGGTCCTACTTCTCCCGCAGCGAGGGCGGGCTTGCGGACTACCGGGCGTGGTTGAATGACACCCTCTGAGCCATGGGCTGGACAACCGGCTGAAACACTGTCGCCGGCGGATCTGGACGCCGCGTTGCTGCCGGGTTTCGAGCGGCGCCGGGTTGCGGCGCCGGAGGGGGAGATCCTCGCCCTGGTCGGCGGCGCGGGGCCGCCGCTGCTGATGCTGCACGGCGATCCGCAGACCCATCTCTGCTGGCATCGCATCGCGCCGCACCTGGCGGAGCGCTTCACCGTCGTCCTGACAGACCTGCGCGGGCGCGGCGAAAGCCACAAGCCGGGGGCCAGCCCGGACCACAGGGCCTACCACAAGCGGACGATGGCGGCCGAGCAGGTGGCGGTGATGGAACGCCTCGGCTTCCGGCGCTTCGCTCTTGTCGGCCACGACCGCGGGGCGCGGGTGGCCCGCCGCCTTGCCCTCGACCATCCGGACCGGGTGGAGCGCCTTGCGGTCATGGACATCGTCCCGGCGCTCGATTTCTACGAGCGGGCGGACGGTGTCATCGCCCAGGACTATTTCTACTTCTTTTTCCTGACCCAGCCCGCGCCGCTGCCCGAGCACCTGATCGCCGGCGACCCCCGGGCCTTCATGCGTCAGATCCTGACCGGCCTTCCGGGCCAGGCAGCGCCCTACGATCCCCGCGCGCTGGAGGCCTACCTCGCCGCCGCCAGCAGCGCGCCGGCGATTGCCGCGATGTGCGAATGCTTTCGCGCCGGGCTGACCGGGGATGTCGCCGCCGACCGCGCCGACCGCGCGGCGGGCCGGCAGATCGCCTGCCCGACCCTGGTGTTCTGGGGCGAAGAGGGGGTGGTGGGACGCCACTTCGATGTGGCGGCGATCTGGCGCGCCTGGGCGCCGCAGGCGGCCTTCGCGCCGCTGCCCTGCGGCCACTTCATTCCGGAGGAGGCGCCGGAGGCTGTTGTGGACTCGCTGCTGGCGTTTCTCGCCTGACGGCGCTTTTTCTTGCGCGCCGCACCCTGGGCTGGCGCGAAGGGGGCCGGTCTCGGAGAACCGACCCCCGCCGTGCTGCCTTACCGGAAAGCGGCGTCGCTGCGCACCTCCGCACCGCGCTGCTCGGCGACGAAACCGGCCACCGCGCTCAGCACCTCGATGCGGGCATTGCCGCCGACCCCGTGCCAATAGGGATAGCGGGCTTCCAGATCGAAGGCGATGGCTTCCGCCTCCGCGCCATCCAGCACGCCGTCCCCGATGGCCGCTGTTACTGCCGCGCCCAGGTCTTCCAGGTAGGCGCGCTGCGCCGCCAGCGCCGGGGCGAGGGGGCCGTGCGGACCGTGGCCGATGAAGATGGTGGTGTCGCCGGCATAGCGTGCTTCGATCTCGTCGAGCTGGACCAGCCAGTTGTCGAGGCTTTCCAGCGGCGCCGGTACGAAGCCGTCGTTGATCAGGTCGCCGACGAAGAGCAGGCCATGGTCGCGCAGGTAGAGCATGGAGGTCACCTCCGCTTCGCTCGGGCCCATCTTGTGTACCTCGAAGCGGAGGCCGCCCAGCTCGATCACGTCGCCGTCGTCGATGGTCCGGTCGGGCAGGTTGGCGCTGATCACGTCCTGGCTCGGGAAGATGTCGCCGTGGCGTGCCTTGCGCGCCGCGTTGTAGCCGCGGCTGTCTTCGCGCATGGAGCGGGTCGTCTCCGCGGCGGCGAAGACCGGCGCATCCGGGAAGGCGGCCTTGAAGAGCGAGAGCCCGCCGTAGTGATCGGTATGCGCATGGGTGATGAAGATGCCGAGGACCGGCTTGCCTGTTCTCTGGATGTGCCGCACCGCGCGCTCGGCCTCGGGGAAGACGCGCTGGGTGTCGATCACGATCACACCCTCGTCGGTCTCGACCCAGTGGGTGTTCGTGGTGTCGACCAGCTTGGGTTGGGCGGCGAAGCTGTGCACGGTCGGCGCCGTTGCGGCGTCTGCAGGCGCGCTGGCGAACAGGGCCGGGGCGGCGAACAGGGCAGGCGCGGCGAGCGCGGCCAGGGCAACGGCCGGGAAGATGGATTTGAAGAAGGCGCCGGTGCGCAGACGCAGGGCCGAGGGATGCAGGGCCGCGAAGCCCGGGGCCGCGAATCTCGGGGCGCGCGGGCGGTCTTTGGCCACAGACATGGCTGTTTCTCCTCACGGTTTTGGGGCCGGGGATCGGCACCCGTCATGACGGTAGATGGGATGTTTGACATCAGTGTCAAATATTGTTTTTATGACGCCAAGAGGCCGCCGTGCCGCAAAAGCGCGCGGCTTTCGCGTGAAGGAGGGTGTCCATGGCCGGCGTGCGGCAGTTTGACGAGGACGCGGTCCTCCAGGCTGTGATGGAAACGTTCTGGGCGAAGGGCTACGGCGAGACCGCGATGGCCGATCTCGCGGCGGCCGCGGGCGTGCAGCGCGGCAGCCTCTACCATGCCTACGGCGATAAGGAAGCTCTGCTGCTGCGCGCCCTCGCGCGCTATGGCGAACGCTACGGCGGTGCGGTCCGCGAGGCCCTGGCCGATCCCGACCCCCGCCGTGCCCTTGAGCGGTTCTTCGAGAGCCACCTGGCGCGCATGGCCGAGGCTTCCACGCCCGACGGCTGCCTGATGTGCCAGACCGCCATGGAGTGCGGCGGCCGCGATCCCGTGCCTGCGGAGGCCGTGAAGGCGAACTTCCTGCGCACGGAGGCGGCGCTGCGGGAGACGCTGGAGCGCGGCCGCGCCGCGGGCAGGCTTCCCGAGGACGCGGATACACAAGCCTTGGCGCGTTTCTTCCTCGGGGTTACCCGCGGCATGGCGGTGCTGCACCGGGTTTATGGCGACCTCGGGCCCGTGCGCGACATGGTACGCAGCGCCTTGCTGGTCCTGGATCAATCCGGCAGACCGTAGGCGCGGCGGTTCGGAGGCTGTTCACCGCAGCCCGCCGGAATTCTCCCCGGCTCTGTTCCGCGACCGCCCGGTGCTTACAGGCCAGCGCTTGAGCAGGGCGGCCAGGGCGGCGACGATGGCCAGGGTGAAGACCAGCCGGCCCACCAGCACAATCCAGACATCGGCGCCCAGCGCCAGCATCAGTGCGGTGTCCTCGATCAGGGCGTGGGACAGCGACAGGCAGGCGAGGGCGAGGAAGCGCGCGCGGGCATCGAACTGCTGATCCTTCGTGGCCTGGATGATGAGCGCACCGCCGTAGGTGAGGCCCAACAGCATGCCGATGGTGGTCATCGGCGCCATGCGCGGATCGAGCCCGATGCCGCGCAGCAGCGGCTCCAGAAGTCGCGTGGTCCAGCGCAGCACGCCGAGCGCCTCCAGCCCGTCGAGCAGGGCGAAGAGCAGGGCGACGATGACAAGGATGGAGGCCAGAGAGACCGCCGTTTCCAGGGCCCAGGCGCCCCACCCGGCATCGGCCGCGCCGCCCCCGAGGAAGATGGGTTCCAGCGGTCCGGAGAGGGCGCCCGTTGCTGCGCAGATCCAGGCCACGGCCGCGCCATAGGCCAGAGCGGCGCCGACGCGCAGCAGACTGGTCAGCAGAAAGCTGGCCCCGGCCCGGCGCACGATCGCCTGTTCCACGGGCAGGGCATGGGCGAAGAGGATCATGGCGCAGAGGATGCTGTGCTGGGCCACCGTCATGCCCAGGTCCGGCAGCAGCACCAGGTAGGCGCCGATACCGCCGTAGACGCCGGTCAGAAGCGCCGTGGCCCAGACGATTCCGGTCTCCGGCGGCAGCCCCGCCAGGCCCATCACCGGTGCCAGCAGCCAGGCCAGGGCCTCCGACAGCCCGAATGCGTTGCCCAGGCGCACCAGGATCATGACCGGCAGCATGATCTGGAGAAGCTCCGCAAAGGTGGTCAGGCTGCGGCGGGCGAGATCGGTGAGATAGCGTGTCATGGTGTCTTCGGCTTCCGTCCGGCAGGTCAACGAGAGCCGAAGAATTGCCCAGCCCTGCCGCACTTTGTCGCCGAAGATTGCGAATTGTTCGCTACAGATTGCGTGGTTTGTGAGATTGCGCAATAATTGTGTTTGTATGGAGCTGGACCAGATCGACCATCGGATTCTCACGCTGCTGCGTCAGGATGCCGATCTGCCCAATACGAGCCTGGCCGAGCAGGTGGGCCTGTCGCCCTCGGCCTGCCTGCGGCGCGTCGCCCGGCTGAAGGAGGGCGGGGTGATCCGGCGCATCGTGGCGCTGGTCGATCCGGCCCAGCTCGACCGGCGGCTTTCCGCCGTGGTGACGGTGAAGCTGGAACGCCACGGCCCGGAGTTTCGCCGCGACTTCATCAAGCGTGTGAGGACCGAAGCGGCGGTGTCCCAGTGCTACATGGTCACCGGCAACATCAGCTGTGTGGTGATCCTGCATGTGGCCGACATGGACGAGTATTCGGCATTGGCCGACCGCCTGTTCCACGCCGACAGCAACGTGGTCGCCTTCACCACCTATCTGGTCATGAGCACCATGAAGGCCGAAGCCTCGCTGGCCATGGAGTAAGCCGCCCACGCGGCCCGCGGCGCCGGTGTCCTTGGCGGTTCAGTCAAAGCGGGCCGCTGCCCGGCAAGCATGGGCTCGCCTTCCCTCAACAGGGCTTTTCGACCACCACCACGGGTTCGTTGTTGTAGCGGCCGGCGCACTCCGAGACCGACGACTTCACCAGCACCTTCTTCATGCGCAGGTCGTAGCCCAGCCAGCGCTTTCGCAGATCCGGCTTCACGCCCGCCTCGACAAGCGACTCTTCGAGCAGCGCATGGCGGAGCATGAAGACCTCTTCGGTGATGAAGAGATGGACATGGGCGCTTTTCGGCGGCCGGCCCGCATAGATCTTGGGGCCGCCGAACACGCCGGCCATAAAGTCTGTCTGCTGGGATTCAAGGTGGTGGCGCGGCACGCCCTCGAAGAAGCCCTTCAGCCAGGGGTGGCTGAGAAGCTTGCTATAGAAGATCCGGTGAACCCGCTCCAGGCAGCCCATGCCGCCAAGTTCGTCGAAAAAGCTGTCGGCCATGGTCCGGCACCCGCTGCGATTCGCTGCACCGCCCGCCGAGACCGACTGTTGCGGAACGACTGCCCGATGGCGGCTGCTTGGGGGCTAGACTAACCACCCGGATTGAATGATCGGTTAAATGCCGGAGGCCCGGTGGATCCGGGTGCGCAGCGACGCCTTAGCGGGCCTGCTCCAGCCCGGCGCGGGCCAGTTCATCGGCCCGCTCGTTCTCGGGGTGGCCGGCGTGGCCCTTCACCCAGTGCCAGCGTACCTCATGCGGCCCGAGCGCCGCTTCCAGGCGCTGCCAGAGGTCGACGTTCTTCACCGGCTTCTTGGCGGCGGTTTTCCAGCCGTTGCGCTTCCAGCCGTGGATCCACTTGGTGATGCCGTCGCGCAGGTAGGTGCTGTCGGTGTGCAGGTCCACCAGCGCCGGGCGCTTCAGGGTCTCCAGCGCAACGATCGCGGCCATCAGTTCCATGCGGTTGTTGGTGGTCGAGGCCTCGCCGCCGCAAAGCTCCTTTTCGTGGCCCTTGAAGCGCAGCAGGGCGCCCCAGCCGCCGGGCCCCGGATTGCCGGAACAGGCGCCGTCGGTGAAGATTTCGATGCTGTCGGGGTCTGCCGCCATGGCGCCGTGCCCAAGCTCCTTCGATCGGTACGGGTGTTTCTAGAGGTCCAGGCCGTAGGCGCCGGGTCCGCGCACCTGTTGGTGAAAGCGCAGCTTCTTCCAGTACTCCAGGGGATCCTTGGGCTGGACGAAGGCGCCCTCGGGATGATGCAGCCAGTCGTAGAGGCGCGTCAGCAGGAAGCGCAGGGCCGAGCCGCGCGCCAGCAGGGGCAGCGCCGCAAGCTCTGCGTCGGAAAAGGCCCGCACCTTCGAATAGGCCTGGAGCAGCATGCGCGCCTTGGTCACGTTGAAGGCGTTGTCGTGCTCGAAGCACCAGGCATTCAGGCAGATCGCCAGGTCGTAGGCGAAGAAGTCGTTGCAGGCGAAATAGAAGTCGATGATGCCGGTCAGCCGCTCGCGCCGGAAGAAGACGTTGTCCGGAAAGAGGTCGGCATGGATGACGCCGGCCGGCATCTTTTCGGGCCACTGGCTTTCCAGCAGCGCCAGTTCCTGTTCCAGGGCTTCTGCGAGACCGGGCATCACCTCGTCCGCGCGCGGGGCGCAGGACTCCAGCAGCGGCCGCCAGCCGGTCACGGAAAGGGCGTTTGCGCGCTGCAGCTCAAAGTCGGCGCCGGCCAGGTGCATGCGGGCCATGGCCTCCCCCAGGGCGCTGCAGTGGTAGGTCTGGATGCGTCTTGGCCAAAGGCCTTCGAGGAAGGAGATGAGGGCTGCGGGGCGCCCGCAGAGTTCGCGCAGGGCCTTGCCGTCCTTGGCCTGAAGGGGGACCGGGCAGCTGATGCCCTTGTCGGCGAGATGCTCCATCAGGCCGAGGAAGAAGGGCAGGTCGGCCGCCGCCACCCGCTTTTCGTAGAGCGTCAGGATGTAGTTGCCGCTTTCCGACTGCAGCAGGTAGTTCGAGTTCTCCACGCCCTCTGCAATGCCCTTGAAGGCAAGCAGTTCGCCGAGGTCGTAGTCGGCGACGAAACAGGCGAGATCCTCTGCGGAGACTTCGGTGTAGACAGCCATGGGCGGGGAGGGGGTTCGTTCGCGGAAGCGGGCAGGGCTCCAGGGGCGCTCAGGCCCGGGGTTCAGGGTCCGGGGTTCAGGGTCCGGGGTTCAGGGTCCGGGGTCCGCCGAGATGTCAGGCCGTGGCAGCCCGGTCGGAGAGTTCTTTCGGCAGTTTGAAGATCACGTCTTCGACGGCCCCGCTGACTTCCTGGATGGTGACGTCGAAATGGGCGCGGCAGGCTTCCAGGACCTCTTCCACCAAGACCTCGGGCGCCGACGCGCCGGCGGTCAGCCCCAGGGTGGACACCCCGGCCAGCTGCGACCAGTCCAGATCCTCGGCGCGCTGCACCAGGATCGCGATCTTGCAGCCTTCCCGTTCGGCAACCTCGACGAGACGCTGGGAGTTGGAGGAATTCGGTGCGCCGACCACGAGCAGGGCGTCGCAGTTCTGGGCGATGGACTTGACCGCTTCCTGCCGGTTGGTGGTGGCGTAGCAGATGTCTTCTTTCTTGGGGCCGTGGATCTGCGGAAAGCGGCGGCGCAGGACCGCGATGATTTCCGCCGTATCGTCGACCGAGAGGGTGGTCTGGGTGATGTAGGCTAGGTTCTCCGGATCCGCGACGGTGATCTGCTCGGCCTCCGCGGCGCTCTCGACGAGCTGGATGGCATTTTCCGGCACCTGTCCCATGGTGCCGACCACCTCCGGGTGGCCGGCGTGGCCGATGAGCAGGATGTGGTGGCCGACGCGCACGTGGCGCTCCGCTTCGCGATGCACCTTGCTGACCAGCGGACAGGTGGCGTCGAGATAGAACAGTTCGCGCCGCTCCGCCTCCGTCGGCACCTCCTTGGGCACGCCATGGGCGGAGAAGATCACCGGCACGCCTTCGGGCACCTCGTCCAGTTCCTCGACGAAGACGGCGCCCTTGGCCTCCAGGGACTCCACCACGAAGCGATTGTGCACGATCTCGTGGCGCACGTAGACCGGCGCGCCATACTTCTGCAAGGCCCGCTCGACGATCTCGATGGCGCGCTCGACCCCGGCACAGAACCCGCGGGGATTGGCCAGAAGGACAGTTAGCGGCCTCTTGCTCATCGTGGTGATCTCAGACCTCTCGGCACTTGTCGCAAGGGAAACACCCTCGGGGTCACTTTCTCTCGGCGTTAATACGGCTCTCGGCGTTAATATGGCGTTCGGACCCGTTTGCGCCAATGGTGCAGGAGCCCCAGGAGTGCACAAAGGCGGGCCTTGTCGCCCGCCCGGCGGTTCCCTAAAGTCCGGCAGTCGAACGAAAGCCGGTCAATCGAGTCGGATGCAGCCCTACTCCTGCGCCCGCCCGCGGACAGTAAACCAGCCGGCCAGCAGAAGGAAGGCTTCATGTCAGACCCGATTCCCGCGCAAAAAGAGCCCTACAAGGTGCAGGTTGAGGCCGGAAAGAAGTACTTCTGGTGCGCCTGCGGGCGGAGCAAGAAGCAGCCCTTTTGCGATGGATCGCACTCCGGCACGGGGATCACGCCGGTCATGTACGAAGCTGCCGCCAGCAAGGATGTGTTTTTCTGCGGCTGCAAGCAGAGCAGCAAGCAGCCGCTCTGCGACGGCAGCCATACCCGTCTTTAGCAAGGCCGCCGCCCGAAGCGAAGCTGAGGCCTGCCAGACATTCTGTGAGTTCCGATGAAAGCTATCCGATCCGCGCCCACCGTTCTCCGCAAGTCGCCCATGGCTGTTGCCTTTGCGGCCGTCGCGCTCCTGGCTGCCTGTGCCGGCGACGATGCGCCGCCGGGGCCCTGTCCGGAAGTGGTGCTGCTCTCCGATGCTTCAAAGCAGGTAAAATTCAACGGGCAGGGGCGTGACCTGACGGACGTGCTCTTCGAGGCGGAAATCGAACCGGCTCTCGTCGCCTGCGAATATGACGAGAATGTCCTGGACGTCGATCTCCAGGTGCGGGTGATCGCTTCGCGCGGCCCCGCTAACAGCGACCGCCTGGCGAACATCAACTACTTCGTCGCCGTGGCGCGTGCCGACCAGACCGTGCTCGCCCGCGAGGCCTTCGACATCGCGATCCCCTTTCCGGGCAACCGTACCCGGGTTTCCGGGCTGGAGGAGATCGGCCAGATCATTCCCCTCGCCGCGGGGGAAACCGGCAGCAACTACCGGATCTACCTGGGATTCGACCTGACGCCGGAAGAGCTCCAGTTCAATCGCGCCAACCGCTGATCCGATCTGTCGGAAAACGCTCTCATATCAATGGGTTGACGGCGATTGCCTGGACCCTCACGAGAGCCTGATCGGTCGGTGGTTGAAAACCGGCGAGCGAAGGGCTAGCTTCCGGTCAGCAACGAAGTGGTCTCACCACTTCGTCACTGCGATGCCAGTGATCCCTAGCGGGAGAGACCGGTCTCTTGACCAGACCGGCGCCGAAGGAGCAACCGCCCCGGAAACTCTCAGGCAAAAGGACCGCAAGGGGGAGGCGCTTCTGGAAAGTGGTCGCAATCCGCCCGTTGGGCGTT
>NZ_JANQKD010000096.1 GCF_028281305.1 Pelagibius sp.
GCCGCCGTAGCTCAGGGGTAGAGCACACCCTTGGTAAGGGTGGGGTCGGGTGTTCAATTCACCCCGGCGGCACCATTCTCCTTCAAAGCATCGCGCTCAGACAGCACCCGCAGCGGCCGGGCCGACTGACGGCATTGCGCGCCCATCGACCCGGCCCGGCAACTCGTTTGAGCCTTTAGCGGTTGAACTCGATCTCCACGCGGCGGTTGCGGATCTCGGGTGTTTCGACCGGCACCACGGGATCGGCCTTGCCGAAACCCTGGCCGAAGATCTTCTCCCGTTCGACTCCGCTTTCGACCAGGAAGTCGATCACCGCGTTGGCCCGCTGTTCGGACAGCACTTCGTTGTAGGCATCACCGCCGACCAGATCGGTGAAGCCGCTGACGTTGATCATGTCATAGTCCGACTTGTTGGCGGCTGAGATCATGTCCGCCAGCACCGTGCGCGCATCGACTGTCAGATCAGACTTGTCGAAGTCGAAGAGCACCGTGACCGGCCCCGGCACGGGGTCCGGCGCCGCCGGAGGCGGCGGGGCCGCTGCGACCGGGGGCTGTTCCTCCAGCGCGGCCATCGCCGTCATGAAGCGATCCCGGCAGCCGGCGATATCGTTCGGCTGGCGGTTTTCTTCCTGCTCCTGCATCCAACAGTCAAAGGCGATCTGCGCTGCGACCGCGTCCTGCGGCTTGCGCGCGGTGGCTCCGGTTGCCTGGGCCGCGACCAGACGGTCGCGCGCGGCAGAGAGCTCAGGCACCGACTCGTCCGGCAGGTTGCGGGCGCTGATCAGTTCCGGCTCGACGCCGTCGCCCTGGGCAGCCTCCATTGCCCGCATGGCGAAGGTGTCGGAATCCCTGTAGTCGCCCTCTTCGTACTCGTTCTGCGAAAGACCGACGTAACCGGCGTAGAGATCGCGGTCGTAAGCCGTGCCCCCCGGCGTTGTCCGCTCGGCCTGGTCCAGCTGGGTACCCGCGCAGGCCGCCAGCACCATCAGCCCCAACGACGACATGGCAATGCGCAACGTTCCTCTCATGGCCTCATACTCCCTTGTGTCTCGGGTTCTCGGCCGGGCTTCGGCCATTCCTGTCACCGACCACGGCGCCCGGCCACTTGTTGCGAGAAGCGAAGGGCCCTTCCCGGCCAGTCGCCGCCCAAGCTCGAAAACTTGCCAGCAATCCAAGAGCAAAAACCTTCAGGCAGCCGGCCCCTGTGTCTGGCCGCTGCCCTGCAACTTTGTCGAGAAGACAATTCTCTGCCAACCGGTAACACTGCTGCCCTCCCAGCCCTGAGGTGCTGGATCGGCGCGAGCATCTGCGGTTCTCGTTTTCGCTATGCCGAGATGCTCTCTCGCCTGCTGACTGACCGTTTTATCTATTCAATTTCAAATTATTATAGGAACTCTTTCACTCAGCCAGGGGTTCATTATGTGCCTAGGACAGCAGTCTGCAAGGGACGAAAAAAGGACACGGCAGGCTTCGGGAGGCCACACCCGCCCACCTTGCTCACTTCCCCTCATGATTGAGCATAAGATCTCTACCAGGGGGCGGGCGGAAGCACGGCAGGTTGTCGTTTGACGTTGGGTCGTCAGGCATCCGTCGGTCAAGCGGGGTGTACCTAGGCCGACAGCCGCGGCCACCAGCGGCCGGCGGCGCGGAAGACGCGGCGGCGCAGCACCAGATCCGGACGGCTGCGCAGGAAGGCCCGGTCCGGCGGATTGAAGGGCAGGCTCAGCAGGGCCGGCAGCGCCGTGGCGATGAGGTCCCGCTGCAGCTCTGAGCCCCGGCGCGCGGCCACATCGATGCCAAGGATGAGGGCGTAAAGCCGGGCAGAGTTGAGAATGGGAAAGCGCTCCACCGCGTTCAGGTCCGACACCTGCTCCTTGGCGGCCAGCCATCCGGCCTGGCGCTGCTCCAGGTAGAGGCGGTCGCGCCAGTCGAGGTGGGGCTGCGGCGTTTCCCGGATCCAGGCCAGCCACCCGGCGAGGCCGGCCGCGGCCGGCGATCCGGCGGGCTCGCCGGCACGCTGCAGAAACGCCTCCACGGCTGCGGCTGCAGGGACAGGTTCCGCCGGCAGCGCCCGCCAGTCGGCAAAGCCGCCGGCGATGGCGAAGCCATGGCCGCCGATGCTGATGCCGGTGAGGTCGTCGCGCTCGCCGCTGAGAACGGGGCGGGCGTCGCCCTTGGACACATGGTCTGCTGCATGGCGGCGCAGCAGGGCGCGCCGGTCCTCCCGCACCGCTGCCGGAAAGGTCAGACGGTGCGGATAGCCGGCGATCCGCGCCAGCGCCGGCGGGAGCACGCGGTCGGCCACCGTCATGCGCGGCGTTACCCGGGTGAAGGGTTGCAGCGGCAGGCCGGCCTGCGCTGCCAGGGCCAGCATAAGGCGCGAGTCGTAGCCGCCGGTAAGACCAAGCCAGGGCGGCTCCCCCGTCTCCGCTGCCAAGCGCCGCAGCACGGCCACCAGGCGTCGCGCAAGCTCGGCCCTGGCCGCCTCAGGTGGCCAGGCCGGATCGATCGGCGGCATCAGCGCGCGGGCTTCGACACGCCCCTCCAGCAAGCGCAGGGCCTGGCTCGGAAGCAGCCGGTGCATCGCGGCAAAGCGGGCCCGCGGCGGCGGGTACCACGACACACCGCGGTTGTAGGTCAGTGTCCGCGGGTCGCCCAGCGCCTGAGCCACGCCCGCCGCGTGCTCGGCCAGCAGCGCCGGGCTGCTCGACACCCAAAGCGCCCCCTCGGCGTCGCGGCAGTAGAGGCAGCCGAGCAGCGCCGAGGCATCGGGGAAGATCCGCCCGCCCTGACCCACCAGGGGACCGATCAGCAGCCAGCGCCCGGCCCAGTCATGGCTCAGCGCGGGAACCGCGGTGCTGGGAACTGCTGCCAGCGATGCCAGAGGCGCAGGGCGGTCAGGGTCGGTTTCGATAGCGCGGCCGAGCAGGAGCCAGCCGCGGCCCTCCGCGTCCGCGGTCCGTTCGACGCGCAGCTCCGGGCAGCGGTGGAGATGGAGCCCCGGGCCGAGCGCCTCGCTGACCCAGCCCTCGGCGACGGCGATTGGCCGCGGGGCCAGAAGGAACTGGCGCCTGTGAAGGCGCAGCGGGGTTTGGCGGGGGGGAGACGGCATGGCGCGCCGGGTTCCCTGCTCTGGAATGGATCTCGTAGGGAGTGGGCCTGCCGGCTGCGCGAAACGCCAGGGGCATTTGCCGGGCACGCGCGCCGTGCACACCCCGGTGCGCCACCAGCCCGCCGCCAGAAGCAGGGCAGCCCAGACGATTGAGCATCCCTCCCCCTGCAGGAGGGTGCTATGTCAGAGTCCCATGTCCGTCGCTTCCCTCTTCTCCTCTTGACCGGCACGGGCCGACCGCGACCGCCATGGCAAGCCTGCTGTCGTTCACCGCGCTGTTCCTGTCGATCTTCCTGGTTCAGATGGGCTCCGGTTCGCTCGGGCCGCTGGACGCGCTCTCCGGCGCGGCGATCGGCTTCAGTACCGAGGAAATCGGCCTGCTGGGCTCGGCGCACTTCCTGGGCTTTTTCTTCGGCTGCTATGTCACGCCACGGCTGATCGGCGATATCGGCCATTCCCGTACCTTCGCGGCGGCCGCCGCCATCGGCGCCATCGGCGCGCTTCTGCATCCGGTGCTGGAGGGGCCGCTTTACTGGGCGATGCTGCGGGTGCTGACCGGCTTTGCCATCGCCGGCGCCTACACGGTGGTGGAGAGCTGGCTCCAGGCCAAGACCGAAAACCAGTATCGCGGCCGCGTCTACGGCGTCTTCCGCGTGGTCGACCTGGTCGGCGCCATCACCGCCCAGGGGCTGATCGCCGTTCTCGAGCCGGGCAGCTACGTGGCCTACAACATCGTCGCCATGTTCTGCTGCATCTGTTTGCTGCCCCTGGCCCTGACCCAGCGCGCCGCCCCGCCGACGCCGGAGGCGCCGAGGCTGCAGCCCCTGAAGGCCTTCCGCCTTTCACCGACGGCAATCACCGGCATCCTGGTCGCCGGCGTCACCAGTGCCGGCTTCCGCATGGTGGGGCCGGTCTACGGCGTCGAAAACGACCTGACGCAAGGGCAGATCGCGGTCTTCCTCGCCTCCGGCATGCTGGGCGGCATCGCCGCGCAGTATCCCATCGGCTGGATCGCCGACAAGACCGACCGGCGCATGGTGCTGCTCGGCCTGTCCGTCATCGCCGCAGCCAGCTGCCTGGGGATCGCCTACTGGATCACGC
Source organism: Pelagibius sp. (assembly GCF_028281305.1). Lineage (GTDB taxonomy): Bacteria > Pseudomonadota > Alphaproteobacteria > Kiloniellales > Kiloniellaceae > Pelagibius. The sequence continues at coordinate 4,213 of NZ_JANQKD010000096.1, forward strand.
CGGGCGCGGTCATGGCCATCTACCTGGCCGCCTTCGTCTTCGGGGTCACGGCCTTTCCGATCTATTCGGTCTCCGCCGCCTACGCCAACGACTTCGCCGATCCGGATTTCATTGTCGAGCTCAGCGCGGCGCTGATCTTCTTCTTCTCGCTGGGCGCCATCGTCAGCCCGCTGATCTCCGCCTGGCTGATTGCGCTGGCCGGCGCCAATGCCATGTTCGTCTTCATGGCGGTGGTGCACCTGGCGCTGGTCGCCTTCACCCTCTTCCGCATGACCCGCCGCCAGAGCGCCGAGCCGCGCGAGCCCTATCAGTACCTGCCCCGCACCTCGATGATCCTCGCCCGCCTGCGCCGCGCCGCCAACGGCGGCGACAGGGCGTAAAGAGACGGCAAGCGGTTGCGCCGATACGGTCAATCTGGCGGCACAGCGATTTCAGGTTCGCCCGCCCGGCCTTGCCGCTCTGCTCCCCGCATGGCAGCTTGCTGCGCCGTGCCGTCTCCGGCCCCCTGGACCCTTCGATGATCTCTGCCTCCCCCACGACCAAAGCGATTGCCTGGATGATGGGCGCCCTCACCTCCTTTGCGGTGATGACGGTCTCGGTGCGCGAACTGACCGGGGAGATGCATGCCTTCCAGATGCTGTTCATCCGCAGCGCCATCGGCATCCTGATCCTGCTGCCGTTTCTGCAGCGCGGCGGCTGGGGGCAGATCCGCCTGACCTACCTTGCCGGCCATACGGCGCGCAACGTCATCCACTTCACCGGCCAGGTCCTGTGGATCTTCGGCATCGGGCTGCTGCCGCTGGCCACGGTCTCGGCCCTGGAGTTCACCTCGCCGCTCTGGGGCGGGCTGCTGGCGGTGCTGTTCCTCGGCGAGAAGATGAACCGCGGACGCTGGACCGCCTTCGGGCTCGGCTTCCTCGGTGTCCTGGTGATCGTCCGGCCGGGCTTCGTCGAGGTCAGCGAGGGTATCCTTATCATGCTGGCCTGCGCCTTCTTCTTCGGCGCCACCGGTGTCGCGACGAAATGGCTGACCCGCCGCGAAAGCGCGCTTGCCATCGTTTTCATGATGGTGGTCATGCAGACCGTCTTCGGGGCCGTGGCCTCAAGTTTCGTCTGGGCGCCCCTGGCCTGGCACCAGACGCCCTGGCTGATCTTGCTGGCCGTCACCGGCCTGACCGCCCACTACAGCCTCACCCGGGCGCTGGCCGCCGCCGATGCCACCTTCATCATGCCGATGGAGTTCCTGCGGCTGCCCATCGTCGCCGTCGTCGGCTTCCTGCTCTACCAGGAAACCTTCGAGGCCATGACCCTGCTCGGCGCGGCCATCATCTTCTCCGGCAACTACGCCTCGATCCGCCACGAGACGCGCACGGTCGTGCGCTGAGGCCTGGTTGCATCGAAAACCGTCTTAAGGCTCAATCGGGCTCCCGGCCGAAGCGGAGGAGCAGCCCTTGACCTACGAGACCCTCACCTACGACGTCCGCGACGCCGTTGCCTGGATCACCTTCAACAGGCCGGAACGCTTCAATGCCATGAGCCCGCTGCTGGTGCGCGAGCTCTGCGACGTCGCCACCCGCTGCTCCAGCGACAAGACCGTGCGCGCCGCCGTTCTGACCGGTGCCGGCGACCAGGCTTTCTGCGCCGGGGGCGATGTTTCGGAATTCGCCAAGCGCCTCGACGACGTCGATCTTCTGGTGAAGGAGATGACGACCTACCTCCATGCCGCCGTCTCGCGCTTTGCCTGGATGCGCGCACCGCTGATCGGTGCCGTCAACGGCGTGGCCGCCGGCGCCGGCCTCAGCGCCGTCGCCTTCTGCGATCTCGTGATCGCCGCCGAGACCGCGACCTTCACATCCGCCTACACCCAGATTGGCCTGACGCCGGACGGCAGCTCGACCTTTTTCCTCAGCCGCATCCTCGGTCCGCGCCGTGCGATGGAACTCTATCTTACCAACCGTGTCCTCAGCGCGCAGGAGGCTCTGGACTGGGGCCTCGTGAACAGGGTGGTGCCCGCCGACCAGGTGCTGACGGAGGCGGAAGCCCTGGCCACGACCCTCGCCCAGGGCCCGACCGAGGCCCACGGCGGCGTCAAGAAGCTGCTCCAGACCGCGGCCACGGAAAGCCTGGAAAGCCAGATGGAGCGGGAAACCCGCTTCATCGCCCGGGCCGGCGCCAGCGCCGACGGCCAGGAGGGCATCCGGGCCTTTCTGGAGAAGCGGAGGCCGACCTTCTCCGGGACCTGAGAGACCGGCAAACCGGTCCCGCTGGGTTCCAGCCGGAGTCCCCGGTCAGGCGCTTCACCAGCCTCCCCAAAAGAACACGCACAAAAACTGTGGGCGTTCTTGACTGTTCAGAGAATGCGAGTCATTCTCATTCGCATCACGATCCGTCCCCGCCCTCGGCCGAAACCTCAGTGGATCTTCCCATGCAGCCTCTTCCCGACCAGCGGCACCGGTCCCATCGCCTGCCGCGTATCGTCGCCACCCTGACCTTTCCCGAGATCATCGTCATCTGGGCGCTGCGCCACGCCACGGCGGACGCCGGGGGAGGAGCCGACGCCTCCGGGCGCATTGCCAAGGAGTTCGCCCGCGCCCTGGGCCTCGCCCGGCTCGAGGACGCGCTGGCGGCGCTTGCAACGATGGTTGCCGCCCTCGCCGACGCCAGCCGCCTGCCCCAGGCGATGCCACCACTGGACGACGACCGCGTGTCGGCCCGGGAGGAAGCGCTCCTGGCGCTGCTGGGTGCGGCTCAGCGCAGCGATCCGAGCCTTTCGAAGCGGCTCGTCGAGTGGCTCGTTCTGCCCTCGGCACAGCGGGACTTTGCCGAAGCCGCCGCCAGCCTCGCGCGCATCATGAGTGAAGCCGGCCAGACCATTCCGCTGGATTCGCAGCGCCACCGGCCCCGGCTGCGCCTTGCCGCATGCTATGACGATGACGCTGCGCCTCACAAAGACCGGCTGCCCCCTGCGGCGGACTGGCAGACCCTCTCGCCGCCGGAACGCCATCTCACCGGCGGCGTCAGGCTCTGGGTTCAGGCCTTCCGCAGCGACCAGGACCCGCTGGCCGCCGTGCGGCTGCACTTCGGGAGCCGGGCCTCGGCCGATGCGGGCCTCAGTCTCCATGCCGTTTTGCGCAACACCACCCTGGCGGCAACGCGCGCCGTCGATGTCCGCTGCCTGCGCTGCCCCGGTCTCTCCCCTGACGAAGCCCGGCTTCTGGATGCGATCGCCTGGCTGCAGCGCGAGCAGACCGAGGCGGCCGCAGCGGCGCTTGCACACTGGCTGCCGGGAGCGGCCCTGCGCCTCTCGCTCGACGCGGCGCGGGGTCTCGGCGCCGCCCTGGCGCAGGACGGCTACATCCTGCCTTTGCGGGATTGGGATTACGCCGCGCTCGAAGCTGCGAGCCGGAGGCCCCATCGGCCCCATGCCAAAGAAGCGGCGCAGCAGGGCGCAGCCGGCCCCAACACCGATCCCCTGGAAAGCGCCTTTGCCGTTACCGGAGGCGACCGGACGGCCTCTCCCACTGTGCATTGAGCTCTTGGTAACACCTGCAAATAGATACGGAGGACAGCGATGCGGAGCGTCGGCGATTTGGTTCCCGAGGTCACGTTCAAACTTCGCACGGATGGAGAGTGGCGGGAGAAGACCAGCCGTGACTTCTTCAAGGGACGGCGCGTCATCGTCTTCGCACTGCCGGGCGCCTTCACGCCGACCTGTTCGTCCACCCACCTTCCCGGTTACATGACCCTGTCAAGGAGTCTGAAGACCATGGGGGTCGACGAGATCTTCTGTCTGTCCGTGAACGACGCCTTCGTCATGAACGCCTGGGCGAAAGACCAGGGCGTCGACGACGAGGTCACCATGCTGCCCGATGGCAGCGCGCACTTCACCCGGCAGATGGGCATGCTGGTGGATAAAGATGCGTTGGGCTTCGGGGAGCGTTCCTGGCGCTATGCCATGGTCGTCGACGACGGTGTCATCGAGAAGATCTTCGCCGAAGACCGCGCCGTTGCCGGCGACCCCTTTGCGGTCAGCGATGCGGTGACCATGTTGAGCTATCTCAGCGAGGCTGCCGCGAAAAAGGCGAGCGCGTAAGCCGCTCCAAAAAAGGGGGGCCGACGAAGGAAAACCGTCAGACGCGCTGGTTCTGCTGCATCACCGCCAGCATCTCCTGCAGCATGGCGTCCCGGCGCTTCCGAAGCGCCTCCCCGGCGTCCGGGCCGTTCGTGACCGCCACTTCCTCGAGGTGGCCCAGGCGCTCTTCAAGCTCGCAATACGCCCGGCAGAGCGCGCTGAAGGCGGTGTTCGAGGCGTAGAGTCGCTGCACCTCCTTCTCGCGGCCCGGAAAGCGCTCGTACACGGGCTGCAAGAGGTCGCTCATGGCAGCAGGTCGTTCATAAGGACATCTCCCATTAGGGCAGCTTTGGGTCACAGAGTTGTCATGATGGCGGCCCGGGCCTGCCGGGACATTGATCTGACCCCACCCCGGCGGCGCCGGGTCAGCCGGGTTGAGCCATCTCAATGCACCGGGGTACGGGCGGGCTAGGCTCACCCGGAACTTGGCCGGGTCAGGAGCGAGCGTTCCCCGCAATGACTGCTGCAGAGACGGCGGATTCCGCACCGCCCCAGGGCCCCGCGGCCGATCCACAGGAGGCCGCGCAAGGCTTCCTCGGCAATCCCCGCAGCTTCGGCCCGGGGGTTGCCGAGGTGCAGCGCATCGATACCCACGGCGCCATCGTCTTCCTGGCCGGCGATCGCGCCTACAAGATCAAGCGGGCGGTGCGCTATCCCTATATGGACTTCTCGACCCTGGAGAAGCGGCGCCGCGCCCTGGAGCGCGAACTCTCCCTCAACGTCCGAACCGCACCCTGCCTCTATCTCCGGGTCTCTCCGCTGACGCGGGAGGCGGACGGCCACCTGGCGCTCGACGGCACGGGCACGGTGGTGGAGTGGGTGCTGGTGATGAAACGTTTCTCGCAAGGCCAGCTCTTCGACCGCCTGGCCGAAGCCGGCGAGTTGAGCGACGCCACCATGCTGGCCTTGGCCGATGCGGTCGCTGTCTTCCACGATGCGGCCCCTGCCGTCGACACCCTCAGTGCTGCGAAGCTGCTGCGCGGAGCGGAGGCCATGGAGTGGGTCGTCGAAGAGAACAACGAAGAGATCCTGGCCCGGCCCGACCTCTTCGCCCCCGCGGAGGCGGCTCTGCTCGCCGAGCGCTCCCGCGCCGCGCTGGAACGCAGCCGTGGGCTGCTGGACCGGCGGAGCAGCGAAGGCCGGCAGCGGCTCTGTCACGGCGACCTTCACCTGCGCAACGTCGTGCTGCTGAACGGACGGCCGACCTTGTTCGACGCCATCGAGTTCAACGACTCCCTCGCCTGCATCGACGTTCTCTACGATCTCGCCTTTCTGTTGATGGACCTGGAGGAGCGCGGGTTCAAACCCTTCGCCAACCTGGTCCTGAACCGCTACCTCCAACGGCGCGGGGACCTGGACGCTCTCGCGTTGCTGCCGCTGTTTCTTTCCGCCCGCGCCGCGGTCAGGGCCAAGGTCGCCGCCAGTCTGGAGGGCGTCGAGCAATCACCGGAGGCCAAGGCCCGGCGGCGCGCGGAGGCTGCGGCCTACTTCGCCCAGGCGCTCCGGTTTCTGAAGCCGCCGGCGCCGCGCCTCGTCGCCGTGGGCGGTCTCTCCGGCACCGGCAAGACAAGCCTGGCCCGCCGGCTTGCGGTGGACCTGGGCCCTTCCCCCGGTGCGGTCCACCTGCGCAGCGACGTTCTGCGCAAAGCCCTTGCGGGCGTGGAGGAGCACGAGCGCCTTCCGCCGGACGCCTACGACCAGGCCTCAAACGACGCGGTCTACCGCCAGCTGCTGGACCGGGCACAGCGTGTTTTGACGGCCGGGCATGCGGTTGTCGTCGACGCCGTCTTCGCACAGCCCGCAGAGCGTGCAGCGGTCCGGGCCCTCGCCGAGACCTGCGGCGTCGCTTTCTGCGGGCTCTGGCTACAGGCGCAGCCGGCGACAATGATGACGCGCGTGGACCAGCGCCACGGCGACGCCTCGGATGCCACGGCTGCCGTGGTCCAGCGGCAACTCTCTTACGACATCGGTGTTGTCGACTGGCAGGTCGTCGAGACGGACGGGCCGCTCGACAGGATCACCGACAACGCCCGCATCGCCCTCGGGATCACAGCGTAAGCGCTGGCAATTCATTAACCTCTCCGCTTTGCCGCCCGTTAAGCAGCCCTGTGATAAATCCCGCATCACTTTGGGGCGGTTTCGCCATGATTGGACGCAGGCCACCTGAATCCTTTGCGCTTTTTCTTTGAACCCTGAAGCTTCCGGGCGCGACAGAACTGTATATCCCCAAGACGGGCGGAATAAGCGGCTCGCCGGAGCGTTCTTAGACTAGAACAGCACCGCTGACGCCCCGGAAGACAGGGCCGAGACAGATACGGAGGCCTGAGTACGATGACCGCAACCACAGTTGATCCCCGCAATGCCGTGACCATCCAGCGCGACCTTGCCGACCTGGCGCTGGAACTGGTCGACCGCGTCGGCGTCGAGGGCGCCATTCGCTACTGCCACAGCCTGGGGTGGGGCGGTGTCGCAGCCCAGATCGAGACCATGCGCGCCCGCCGCGAATTCCAAGACTGACGCCTTGCCCCTGACGTGAGGCGAACCTCCCGCCGGGCGACAGCCGCCCGCGACTTTACGAGGTGATTCAAAGCCTTCCCTCTCCCGGCCCGCCTGACCGGCGTTTACGCTAAATCCTAAGCGCCTGTTAAGGCCTCTCCGCCAGACTGATGCCCGGAACCTGAGCCGCGCTCTCCCCGCAGAGCGCGGCCCATTGGTCTTTGAGGAGCATGGACGATGGCGGACACGATTGGCCCGGATGGCAGCCGAAATGCCCCTGCCGCGCAGGAAAACGGCAATCAGGGCGGCGATCAGGGTGGCCAGGTGGTGAGCGTGGATGCACCGCCGGCCGGAGAAACAGTCACGCTGCCGGTCGGGACCGCCACACGGATTGAACTGCGGTTCGATCCGCAGGCCGTTCAGGTGGCCGCGCGGGACGGCGACCTCGTTCTCGAGTTTCCCAACGGCGGCCAGCTCGCCCTCAAGGACTTTGACGAAGACGACGGCGAAGCGCCGCAACTGCTGCTGCCCGACGGCAGCGCCGTTCCGGGCGAGGCTCTGCTGGGCCAGCTTGATTCGCTCCTCCCGCCCCCGCTGGAGACCACTGCCGGGCCGCAGCAGTCCGGACCGCAGCAGTCAGGCGGCGGGACTTCCGTCTATCAGAGCGATCTGGGCAGCCTGATTGCCGGCCTGCGCACGGCCGCAGCCGAAGGCGGCGCCGGCGGCGGTCCCGAAGGGATCGGCGACGGGGGCGTCACCACGCCCGGCTTCGGGCCGGCAACTCTGGGATTGGCGCCTCTCGGCGATGACGACGACCTGCCCGAACTGCCGCTTCAGACCGTGTCGACGCAGCCGGCCCAAACCCAGGCCGCTGTCTTCGTGCCGCCGGAAAACCCCGTCGGCCCCGGCGCCGATCAGGCGCTGTTCACGAAGAAAGCGGATAGCGTCGATCTGAACGCCATCGATGTCGGCGGCTACAGCGACGGCACGCAGTACGATGCCGGCAAGGGCAATGACGTGGTGATTCTTCCGGAAACCGCCCGCGAAGCTCTGGAGGCCGGCTTCACGGAAGGCAGCGCCTTCGACGCCGGCAAGGGCAACGACCAGGTGACCGGCGGCAGCCTCGCCGACCTGGTGGACGGCGCCCAGGGCCGTGACACCCTGCTGGGCGGCGCCGGCGACGACAGCCTGTTCGGCGCCCAGGGCAACGACAGCCTGGACGGCGGTGCCGACAACGACCTCCTGAACGGCGGCAGCGGCAACGACATGCTGGTCGGCGGCGAGGGCGACGACAGCCTGACCGGTGCCGGCGGCCGCGACACCCTGGAGGGCGGCGACGGCCTCGACCTGCTGATCGGCGGCAGCGGCAACGACAGCCTGCTGGGCGGCGGCGACAATGACCAACTGCTAGGCGAGCACGGCCGCGACACGCTGGACGGCGGCCTCGGCAACGATCTGCTGAACGGTGGCGGAAGCAACGATCTGCTGCTGGGCGGAATCGGCGACGACACGCTCACCGGCGGCTCCGGCCGCGACACGCTGGACGGCGGGCTGGGCGACGACGTGATGACCGGCGGCAACGGACGCGACGTCTTCACCTTCTCCCTGGCCGCTGATCAGGGCGACGACATGATCCTCGACTTCAAGACCGGCAACGGCGGCGACCGGCTCGAACTCACCGACCTGCTGGACGAGAACGGCGACAACAGCATCGACATCGCCGATCTCGATGCCGGCGGCCACACGGTGAGCGGCGGTGCCGATTCGGTCGTCATCACCTTTGCGCAGGGCGGCAGCCTGACCCTGGAGGGCATCGACGGCAGCGGCGTTGACTCCTTCGCCGACCTCCTGGACATCAAGGTGAACGTCGACATTTCCTAGGTTTTCTGAGGGTCGTCAGGGGTTCTTCAGAGAACGCCGAGCACGCTCTTTTTCGCTGCCTCAGTCAAAAGGGGCTACCCCCTCTGTACGCCTTGTGGCCGGCGCGCCCTGCAGGCAGTCTCTGCCCTGCGCCGAACATCGATGCAGCCATCGAACTCCCCCTTCGGCGCGTCCGATTTTTGCCTGACACTCCCTGTTTCAAACTCCCCCGGCGTTCTGCGCCGGGGGTTTTCTTTTGTGCGGCCAACGAACGAACTTCACCGCAGCAGAAATCCTTCTCCCAGCGGATCGTCGGGCTCCAGGGTAAAGCGGGCTTCGCCGGTGTAGTGGGCCTTGCCGGAAACCTCGACGACGACGGCGCGGTGACGGCCGGCGGCGGTCTCCTCCACCACGACCCCGGTGAAGACGGCACCGGTGACGCTTTCGAAGCGGCGCGCCTGGCCAAGGGCGATCTCGCCGCGAGCCCACTGCAAGGCGACACGCGCGGTGACGCCGGAACCGGTGGGGCTGCGGTCCACCTGGCGGCCGGCGAAGACGCAGAGGTTGCGCGTCGGCGCTTCTTCGAAGCGGTCGGCGCCGTCGGTGAAGATCGTGCCGTAGAGAAAGCCCAGGTCCGGATCGTCCGGATGCTGCAGGGCGATCTGTTCGGCGGCAGCGGCGGTGATCGCCTCTCCTGCGTCGGTCAGCGCCCTGACCGAGGCCGGCGAGAGATCGAGCCCGATGGAGGCCGCCGGCAAAACCGCATAGAAGGCCCCGCCGTAAGCGATGTCGAGTTCCAGCGGCCCCCAGTCCCGCGTCTCCACCATCGCCTGGCGCGCGAAAGCGAAGGCCGGCACGGAGCGGAAGCGGACCGCGCCTGCCCGGCCGTCCCGAACCTCGACCACCGTGCGCACCAGGCCACAGGGGCACTGGATGGCGACCGGCGTTTCCGGCTCGCGCGCCACGACCCGACCGTTGTCGACTGCCCAGCGGCCCAGCGCGATCACCGCATGGCCGCACATGGTGGAGTAGCCTTCGTTGTGCAGAAAGAGCACGGCCAGGTCCGCCTCCGGATGGTCGGGCTCCACCAGAACGGCGCCGTACATCTCCGCGTGGCCGCGCGGCTCGAACATCAACAGGCGGCGCAGGGCATCGTGACGCTCCCGCGCCTCGCGGCGCTTGTCCAGCAGCGTGGCGCCGGCGAGCGCGGGATAGCCCGATGTGACGATCCGCACCGGCTCGCCGCCAGTGTGCATCTCGACGGTGTGGATCTCCATGGTGTCGATATCGATGGAGGAAGCTGCGCCGGTCACTGGAACAGACTGAGCGGCCATGCCTTCCTCTGTTCCACCTTCACCGGTTGGTCATAAAAATCCACACGCCGGTTCTCTTCGCCCGGAAGCGGTGCGGCATGGCAGTCGACCTCAGCCAACGTGCGGTAACAGGGCCGCTCCGCGTAAGTCAGGCGCGGCAAGGGATCGGCCGCGCAGGCCGCGAGCACCAGCGGCAGCGCGAAGCCGAGGAGACAGCCGGTCCCACCCAGAAATCGCCGTTGCATCCCTTTATCTCCCTTGTTACCTCCATCCGGACGCCCAGTTTCTTCCGCAGGGCTCTTCGAGCATAGCCCTGTCCCCTCCCCCTCACAAAGCCGCAAAGGACGGGCAGCCATGGTCGATCGCCTGTTAACCAACATCATGGTGCAGAATCTGAAGGCTAGCAGAGACTTCTACGTCGGCCTTCTGGACCTGAAGGTCCATTTCGACAGCGACTGGTACGTGATCTTGACCGACCCGGCGGCAGAACGCTTCGAATTGGGGCTGATCGAAGAGAGCAACGACCTGATCCCCCCCGCTCTGCGGGGCCGCCCCTCGGGCCTCTATCTGACCTTTGTGGTGGCGGACGCCGATGCCGCCTTTGAGCGCGCCCGCGCGCAGGGCTGCCGCATCGTCCAGGAGCCTCAGGACACCTTCTACGGCCAGCGGCGCTTCATCACGGTCGACCCGGACGGCCTGATGGTCGACATCTCTGCGCCGACCGCGCCGCCGCCGCAATAAGGTTCAAACCCATGGCCGACGAGACCAAAGCCGCGCTGACGCGTTCGACGCCCGTGCTCAAGACCGGCGACTATCCGCGCGCGCGGGCGTTCTATGTCGAGACCCTGGGCTTTCGCATTCTCGAGGAAGGCGGCGACCCGGCCCGCTTCGGCATTTTCGAGCGGGACCGCGCGGTGGTCTTCGTCGATGCCTGGCACGGCCCCCCGCCGACCAGTCCCGGGGGTTGGGATGCCTACCTGCACTGCGCGGACGTCGATGTCCTCTGCCGCGAATTCGAAGCGGCCGGCGCCAGGATCACCCGCCCGCTGGAAAACGCGGTCTACGGCATGCGCGAGTTCGAGGTGACCGACCCCGACGGCAACGTCCTCTGCTTCGGCACCGACATGGACACGCTCCCCAAGTCCTAGCAGCCCTCCTCAGAAGCCGGTGAAGGGCGCCAGAGCAGCGATCGCGTTGGTGCCTGTCTTGCCGTTCCGGCCTTTGTCTGCACCGGAAGTTTCCGGCAGCCCGAGCCGCAGGTTGGCCGGAAGCGCGACATCCATCATCTTGGGCGGTGCCAGGTTGAGCTTGCCCATGAGGTTCACATAGTCGTCCCGCGTGGGCGCCTGCAGGCGCGGATTCAGGGCTTTCTCTTCACCGAGGCTGCTGACCCAGCGGCCCTTGTAGTCGTGGCCGGGATAGACCAGCGTTTCGTCCGGCATGGTCAGGATTCGCCCGAAGAGCGCGTCGTACTGAGCACCGGCATCGCCACCCTGAAAGTCGGTGCGCCCGGTGCCGCCGATCAGCAGGGTGTCGCCGGTGAAGACCCGGTCGGTCATGACCACACAGAGAGAGTCGGGCGTGTGGCCCGGCGTGTGGATCGCCCGCAGGACAAGCTCGTCGGCCCGCAGCAGGTCGCCGTCACGCAACCGGATGTCGACCATCTCGCAGCGGGTCTCCGCGCTCATCGCCGTCAGGCAGCCTGTCGTCCGTTTCAGCGCGCCAAGCCCGGTCACGTGGTCGGCGTGAAGATGCGTGTCGACCGCCTGTACAAGCTGCAGGTCCAGGCTGATCAGCAGCCGCAGGTAACGCGGCACCAGATCGTTGACGGGGTCGATCAGGATCGCCTCGCCGCCGCGCCGGCTGGCGACCAGGTAGGTGAAGCTGCAGGACCGCGGATCGAAAAGCTGGCGGAAGATCATGAATCGCTCCTGTACGCTCGACGCTGGAAACCAGGCGACCTCCCCAGAGCAGGACTTGGGGACACCGTGACATCGGGAGAAGCCGCCTGGCCTCCGAGCGGTCAGCCGCCCAACTCGGCAGCAGACTTCGGCAGATCGTCGGCCTTGCCCCACTCCGCCCAGGAGCGGTCGTAGCTGCGCACCCGCGGATAGCCCAGCACCCGCAGCGTCAGGTAGGTATGCGCAGCAGCCTTACCCACCTGACAGTGCACCGCGACGTTCCTGTCCGGCGTCACGCCGTGGCTGGCGAAGTGCTTCAGCAGCTCCGCAGCGGGCTTCAAGGTGCCGTCCTCGGCCAGATTCTGTTTCCAGGGGATCGACTGCGCCCAGGGAATGTGGCCGTCGTTGTAGAGCTTGGACGGGCGCACATCGATCACCACCACCGAGTCGTCACCCTGGCGGTCCAGAAGCCAGTCCGCGGTGGCGTGGCGGCGCGGCGTCCGCGTATAGGCAAAGGAAGTCTCCTTCACCTTCGGTGCCCGGGTGCTGACCTTGCGGTCTTCTGCAACCCATTTCGGAAAGCCGCCGTTCAGAACGCTCGCCTGGCGATGGCCGAAGTACTCCACCATCCAGAACAGCCGCGCCGCGTGGAAGCCGCCCTTGTCGTCATAGAAAACGACGGGCGTGTCCTTGTCGATGCCGCGCTCGCCGAGCATCCGCACCAGGGTTGCGTGCGGCAGCAGATCGCCATCGACGTGGGCATCGGGGTCGACAACATCGTCGGCCCCAAGGTGTACCGCGCCCGGAATATGGCCCTTGTCGTAAGCCTCCTTCGGGCGGACGTCGACGATGTTCACCGGCCCGGTTTCGATCATCACATGAAGGGTTTCGGTATCTGTCAGAAGCTGCTTATTGGCATAGCCGTCATCAGCAGCGTGGCTGGCGCAGGCCGTGAGCCCGATCAGGGCAAGCGGCGCCAGAAAGCGGCTGATCCCTTGACTGAGTCCTATCATCTTTCGTTCCTTCTCTTCGCTTTGGCTTGGCGGCCCCACGCCGCCGGTTGGTTTTCTGATTGGCCGTCCTGGCCGCTGCCTGACGTACGCCCCCGCTTCCGCCCCTGATTCCAAGGTCTTGGCCTGTGCCCGTCATGCCTGAGGCTTGCGGGCCCTGGCGTAGAGAACGCTGGTGTCGAAGGAGGCGACGGCGCTGTCGCGCACCCACTTCACATTTGCCTGGTAAAGGGCCCGAGCCTCGTCCGGCGCCATCTGGTCGACGGTCCAGCACAGTCCGGAGCCCAGCACCACGGTCCACCAGTCTTCTGGACTGGCGAGGTGCTGGCGGTCCTGGTGTTCTTCGACCTCGATGTTGGAAAGACCGGCGGCCTGGAGCATCTGCAGTAGGCTGCCCCGGCTGTCGATACGCTCCCAGGGATTGAAGGCGCGGTGCAGGTCCGGACGCAGGGTTTCCACTTCGTCCCAGAAAGACTCCACACAGGGTTTCAGGAAACTGGAGCCCCAGGAGGTGATGGCAAGCTGACCGCCGGGCCGCACCATGCGCCAGAGCTCCGCTGTCAGCCGCTCCATATCCGGAACGAAGAAGACCGCGAACACGCAGACCACGGCATCGAAGTGCATATCCGGAAAGCCGAGGTCGGACATATCGCCACGGCGGAAATCGATGTTGGTCAGTCCGCGGCTCGCCGCCCGGGCGCGGCCCTGACCCAGCATGTTTTCGGCCAGGTCGACGGCAACGACGGTGCCGCGCGGGCCCACGCGCTCGGCTGCCGGAATGGCGGAAGCGCCGGTCCCGCAACCGGCGTCCAGCACCGTGGCACCGGGCAGAAGGTCGAGCCGTTCGACGGTTCCCTGCCCGTGCCGTGACCAGAAGGCGTTTGAACCCGCGTCGAAGAGGTCTGCGGCTGAGTTATAGGTCGCCTCGGCCTTCGCCTTGGCCGCTTCCAAGTCGTTCTGCATAGCAGCGCTTTCTTCGTTTGCGGCTCCGGGCCGGGACGGGAGAAGCCCGGCCCGGAACCAGCGCGGCGAGATGGGTGTTCTGCGTCTTCGCGCCCGATACTTCTGCTTGATCCCGGGCAACCTCAGTCGGGCTGGGCAACGATCCGCAGGTAAGGACGGGGCGCGCGCCAGCCGTCGGGAAACTTCTTGCGCGCTTCCTCATCGGCCAGGGCCGGAACGATGATCACATCCTCGCCCTGCTTCCAGTTCACCGGCGTCGCCACAGAGTGGTTGGCGGTAAGCTGCAGGGAGTCGATCACCCGGAGGATCTCGTCGAAGTTCCGCCCGGTGCTCATGGGATAGACCACCATCAGCTTGATCTTCTTGTCCGGGCCGACGACGTAGACCGTGCGAACGGTCGCATTGTCCATCGCGGTACGGCCGTTCGACGTATCGCCGGCAGTGGCCGGCAGCATGCCGTACAGCTTGGCGACCTTCAGTTCGGAGTCGCCGATGATGGGGAAGTTCGGGGCGTGGCCTTGCGTCTCCTCGATGTCCGAAGCCCAGCGCGCGTGGTCCTCGATGGGGTCGACGCTGAGGCCGACGACCTTGACGTTGCGCTTCTCGAACTCGGGCTTCATCTTGGCCATGTAGCCCAGCTCGGTGGTGCAGACCGGCGTGAAGTCCTTGGGGTGGGAAAACAGGACCGCCCAGCCGTCGCCGATCCAGTCGTGAAAGCTGATGGCTCCCTCGGTCGTCTGGGCCGTAAAGTCCGGGGCAGTATCGTTCAATTGCAGCGCCATGGTTCTACCTCTTCCTTGCTTCGTTCAGGTCATCGAAATGTCTTTGTGAGGCTCGACCAAGAGTTGCCGTCGCCAGCAGCGACCGTGGGACCGGCGCCTCCTATGGCTGCGGAGGTAGCGTCTCGGCTGGGGCAAAGACCTGAAGAAAAGAAAAGAAATATGTGAAAGATGCAGCTGGACGCCCCGCCTAGCCGGCCTGGACCGCAATGCCTAAGGCCCGCAGCCGCGAGGGTTCACGAACTTGTGATCCCCGGGCCGGGATCCGCTTTCAGGGGAAATGCAACTGAAACAAAGCCTCACCATGATCCCTGCCCCATTGAGGGACTTGGGAGAGTTCAGTGGGAGTATGTGTGGGAGACAGACCGAGTCTGCCTAAGGTAAGGGCTAAGGTAAGGGCCAAGCTAAGGGCGTCGGCGGCAGCGTTTCAGATCGGTGACTGGAGCATCGACCCGGCCTCACGGCGGATAACGCAGGGCGAGAAGACGCAGCGGATTTCACCGAAATCCGCCCTGGTCCTGACGGCTCTGGCGGAAGCCGAAGGCGAAGTGGTGTCGCGCGGAGACCTGCTCGACAGGGTCTGGCCCGAGGTGACGGTCGGCGAAGAGGTGCTCACCCAGGCCATCGCCGAGCTTCGCCGTGCCTTTCGCGACAGCGCCCGGGCGCCGCGTTACATCGAGACCGTGCCCAAGGCGGGCTATCGTCTGCTCGCGGAGGTGCGGACGCCTGCGCTCAGCGAAGGCGCACCCGAGGACGCCGACCCCGCTGCCGCAGCGACCCCATCAGAAGAAGGCCATAGCGAAGGAAACCCGGCCGAACAGCCGGCGATCTTCGTTCTCGGCCGCGAGCACAAACAGGTCACGGTGCTGGACTGTGCTCTTAACGATGCCGCCGCCCTCGCAGCCGAGGTCGATGCCGAAACCATCGCCGAAACGATCGACTTCCTTCATCAGATCGCACAGGAAGTGGTGACCCGGTACGACGGTACGATCGCCCAATGGCAGGGCGACGGCCTGGTGGCGCTTTTCGGCGCGCCGCAGGCGCTCGAGGATCATCCGCGCTGCGCTATCGGCGCAGCCCGGGAGCTCATGCGGCGCTTCGTGGGGGAGTGCCTGCGCCTCGGTGACGATCGCAAGGTGCCGCAGCTCAGTGTCGGCATTCACACAGGGCCTGCAGTGGTCGGCTTCCGCGGACCGGGCTCGCGCGAAATCTTCACGGCAATCGGCGTAACCACAGAGACCGCCAAACACCATCGTCTTGCGGCACCGGCCGGCGTGCTTCTGGCCAGCGCAGATACCTGCAGGATCGTCGGCTCGGAACTGATCACCTCGGTCTTCGAACCGAAGAGCGCGCCCGTCGGCGGGAACAAGGCGAAGGTATATCAGGTGCATGCCTTCACCAACCGGCGCTCCGGCGTGCCCCGCCGCGGACAGCCCTTTCTCAGCCGCTTCGTCGGGCGCGACCGGGAACTGGACATGCTGCTCGACCGCATCGACTCGCTGCGCACCGCCGGCGGGCAGGTCATCACGGTGACCGGCGACCCGGGAATCGGCAAATCCCGCCTGACCGCCGAGTTGGAAGCACGCCTCACCGACAGCGGGACACGGTTCCTGCGCGCCCACTGTCTGCCGCACGGCCGCAGCAGCCCCTACCTGCCGCTCGCCCGCCTGCTGCAAGAGCTGTGCAGCCTGGACCACGCCCCCGAGGAAGCCGATCCTGCTGAGGCGCTGGCGGACCGGCTTTGGAAGGCCGGTCTCGACAACGACGAAACCGCAGCGCTCTTCCAGCAGCTTCTCGGCCTGCCGTTCGACAGCGCCGTTCTGGAGCCACTGTCCGCGGACCAGAAGAAGCAACGCATCTTCGACGGTCTGCATCGCCTTGTCGCAGACGCGGCGAAACGGGCGCCGCTCGTCATCCTGATCGAAGACCTGCACTGGATCGACGCGACCTCTGAGGCCTGGCTGGCCCAACAGGCGATGCGTCTGACCGGCATCGCCGCGCTGCTCCTGGTCACACACCGGCCCGGCTACCGCGCACCCTGGCAGAGCCAATCCTCTGCGACGCAGATTGCTTTGCCGGCCCTGGGCGCCGGCGACAGCGGCGCCCTGATTCGTTCGGTGCCACGCAGGTCCGCGCTCACGCAGGATGCCATGGATCACGTTGTCCGGCGGGCGCAAGGCAACCCCTTCTTCCTCGAGGAACTGGCCTTCACCTACCCCGGCGATGGGCGCCACGTCGTTGCCATCCCGGACACCGTCCAGGCGGTGATCGCGGCGCGCGTCGACCGTTTGCCGGCCCGCGAGAAGCGGCTGTTGCAGATTGCAGCAGTTGTCGGGGCACGCATCCCGCTCGGCCTGCTGGAAAGGATCGATGGGCTGGATACGGCGGCGCGGCGCGACAGCCTGATGCATCTGCAGCAGACCGAGCTGCTCTATGAACGGCACGGCGCCCCGGATCACGTTTTCGCTTTCAAACACGCGCTGACACAAGACGTCGCCTATCTCGGCCTTGTCGCCAAAGCCCGGCGCACGATCCATCAGGATATCGCCGATGTGCTGGCGCGGGACTTCGCGAAGCTTGTCGATCAGCGCCCGGAGATCCTGGCCCGGCATCTGACGGAGGCCGGCCGCAAGCGCGAGGCCATCGCCCATTGGCGGGCCGCCGGCCGCCAGGCTGCAGCGCGGGCCACGGGCATCGAGGCGGTGGCGCACTACGAAACGGCCCTCAGCCTGATCGATAGCGAACCCGCCGAAGACGCCCTTGCCGAGATCAAGCTGGCCGTGCTGGTCGACCTCGGCGTCATTCTCCAGGCTCTCAAGGGCGCCGGCGCCGCCGAGGCCGGCGAGGTCTATCGCCAGGCCTGCGCGCTCAGCCGGCGCATTGCCCGATCGCGCAACGGCTTCGTGGCGCTCTGGGGCCTGTGGCGCTACACCGTCATGAACGCGCGCTTCGAAGCATCGGAAGCCCTTGCCGAGGACCTGCTGGCCCTCTCCAAGCAGGAGCCGGATGCGGAGCTGGATCTGCAGGCCCACCATGCGATCTGGACGACAGCGCGCTTCACAGGATCGCTGACCCGGGCGATCGAGCATGCCGAAGCCGGCCTGGCCCTGGACGATCCGCGCTTTCGCACCGCCCCCCACTACCCCTTCGGCGGCCACGACCCCATCTGCTGCGCGCGGGGGACGCGGGCCATTGCCCTGGGTCTGCAGGGAAAACCAGAGTCGGCAAACCACGAGATGGAGGCCGCCATCGCCCTGGCGGAAAACATCGGCCACCGCCCGACCATCGCCGGCGTCTTCCTCAATGCCACCGATCTTTATCTGGCGGGGCGGGACCGCGCGGCCCTCGGCCCGGCGGCCACCCGGCTGCGGCAATTGGGCGAAGACCTCGGCTTTGCCATGCACGCCAACATCGGCAGCTTTGCCCTCGCATGGTGCCGCTTCAAGGAACACCGGGATCCCCAGGCGCTGAACGACATGCGCCAGGTGCTCGACCGCGCGAAGCGCGCCGGAGGCACCGCCCGCGAACCCTATCATTACGCGCTCTTCGCGGACTGTCTGGCCGAGGCCGGGCAGTTCAACGAGGCGCGCTGCGTCATCAACGAAGTCTTCGAGGAAATCAGCGAGAAGCGCCAGAATCACTGGGCCAAGAGCGAGGCCCATCGGATGCTGGGGGAGATCCAGTTGCGCGCGCGCGGCGACCAGCACCGTGTTGCCGAGCACCACTTCAAACAGGCGCGCCGCGTTGCCGGCGAACAAGGCGCCCTGGCGCTGGAACTGCGCGCGACCTGCAGTCTTGCGCGCCTCTGGCAACGCCAGGGCCGGTCGGATGAAGCGACCACGCTGCTGCAGGCGGTTTGTAACCGCTTCACGGAAGGATTTGAGAGCACTGATCTGGTCTTCGCCCGCAACGTGATGGCTCAGAAGCCATAAGGGTTCAGTCGGAAACAGGGTCGATGCCGACCGCGCGGATCCGGATCAGCAGGCGACCGCAAAAGGGAGGGAGACTTGGGACCGTTTTGTCTGGGAGGTTGGGCTGTCAACCCCGCAACGCGGCAAATCAGCCAGGGCGAACGCTCGCGGCGGCTGTCGCCGAAAGCCCTTCATGTGCTGACGGTTCTGGTGGAGGCGCAGGGCAGCGTCCTTACCCGGGAAACGCTGCTGGATCGGGTCTGGCCGGAGGTGACCGTCGGCGAGGAGGTTCTGACCCAGGCGATTGCGGAACTGCGCCGTGCGTTCGGCGACGACGCGCGCAAACCGCAGTTCTTCGACACGGTGCACAAAGCAGGCTACCGCATACTGCAACCGGCACAGCCTCGTAGCGGAGCAGAGGCCCGTCAAGGCGTATCACCGACTGCCCCGGATTCGCGCGCAGAAGGTCGACCCATCGAACTGGATGCCTATGCCCGATTCCTGGAAGCAAGCCAGGCCTTCACCCACGGCGGTGCCCGCAACACCCAGGCCGCAATAGCCATGTTCGCCGAGGTGGTCGACTCTCATCCGGACTATGCGCCTGCCTATGCCGGCCTGGCCAGGGCCGAGGCCTTTGCCGACATGTACTACAGCGCCGGCGGCGATCATCTCTTCCGCGCCTACGACGCCTGCGAGCGCGGCCTGAACATCGACCCTCAGAGCCCAGAGCTGCACTCGGCGTTGGGGATCGTCTACTCCGCCTCCGGCGACGTAGAGCGCAGCTATGGCAGTTTCCAAACGGCCCTGCGGGGCCGCCCGGACTGCAGCCTCACGCACTACCTTCTGGGACGGGCCTGCTTTGCGGCAGGCGACTTCTCGCCGGCCGCTGCCATGCTGGAACAGGCGGCGCGACTGGATCCGGAAGACTTCCATTCGCTCCTGCTTGCGGGCAAGGCGCGGCGGCGGATTGGCGATCCGGCGCGTGCCCGAGCAAATCTCGCCCGCGCCAAGGTGCGAATCGAGCACTACCTGCTCGCCTATCCCGGCGACTTCCGGGCGCTCTGCGATCAGGTTTCCTGTCTGCTGGAGTTTGGCGAGAGGGACGAAGCCCTAGAGCAGGCGGACGCGCTGTTCGAACACAGCGATCCGATGTCTTACTATCTTGTCTGCTTCCTTGCGCGCGCCGGGGAGGTTACGCCAGCCTTGGCGCTGCTCGAGCGGGCTGTCGAGGAAGGCTGGTCCCATCTGCCGGTGCTCCAGCGCGATCCGGACATAGACCCACTGCGCGGCGAGGCCCTTTATCGCCGCATCGAACAGACCTTGGAAGCCAGATCAGCGAGCGGGGCTGCGCGCTAGAGCAGATCCGGATCTGATGGAATCGCGAGAGCGATTCATCACATCCGGTGAATCTGCTCTGAGTCTTGAGTGTAGAACGGATTCACATGTTTAGGCGCAAACACAAAGGCGTTTGCGCCTAAACATGATCCGCTCTAGAGCAGCTTCCACTCGCCCGCAGCCGTCTTGCAGCGGTCGAAGATGTAGCGGAATGTATTATCGACGTCGTTGACCTTGATGTCGTGCTGCAGGCGCCGGCAGGTCAGGCCCTGATGTTCAAAGATCTGGACCAGTTGAACAGCGCCGGTATTTCCGCTGGCCGCGTTCGACCATGTTTCCACCGTGCCCACCTCGGCCGTCTCTCCTTCGTAAAGGCGGGCGGCAGCGGTCTGCAGCAGTTGGATGTCTTCCGGCGTCAACTCAAAGCCGGACCGCTTGAAGGGATTGAGCTGGGCCTGGGCCGGCAGTGCCAGACCGGCAACAGTAACAGCGGCCACGAAAGCAACGGCGATTTTCCTAACCACGCAATTCCCCCTCGGTTGATAGCCCAGATCAGCGGCGGACGATGGAAATGCCTCACAGATCTACAACATAGCGTGGCATCAGCCGCCGGTCTATCCGCGCGGTCCCGCAAACAGCCAGATGATCAGGCCGATGAGCGGCAGAACCAGGATCAGGACGATCCAGAACACCTTGGCGCCCGTCGAGGCGCCGCTTTGTACGGTCTTGACGATCGCCCAGACATTGGCGATCAGCAGCAGCAGGCCGAAAAACCCGCCAACTTCGATTCCCATCTCCACACCTTTCGCAGTTCGCCTTGGTGCGGCCCTTATGGCATGCCCCGGGCCGCGCGGAAAGGCGGAGGAGCAGCCCGCCTCAGCCTCGTGCGCTGAAGAGGGCGACCCGGCCGTGCATGCTCAGTTCCACGTCCGTGAAGTGGTCAGACAAAGCTTGGCGCAGGCTCTCCGCATCGTCCTCCGCGTTGCCGAAGATGCCCTTAGCGTTGTAGAGCGCCATCACCCGGCGCCCCAGCGCATTGTGGGTCACGCCGCACCCCAGGACGGTCGCCCCGAAGAAGCGGCCTCCCGGCGCCAAGTGGGCCTTCAGATACCCGAAAGCCGCGGCCTTGCGGGCCATCGGTCCCGGCAGGCAGTGGAGCAGGTACATCATCGCGATAGATTGAAAGGGCGGCGCCTCGATGGGGATCGGCTGCAGCACATTGGCACGGTAGATCTCAGGGCTGAGGCGGGCCACTCGCCGCGCCGCCGTATCCAGGCAAGTCTGATTGAGATCCAGCAGGGCAAGCCGCGGCTGCGCGACCGGAAAACGGCAACGGTCCAGAAAGAAGCCGGTCGCAACCCCGACATCCAGATGGCTGGCGCTGACGTTGCCGTCGTAGAGTTTCAACAGTTCCCCTGTCGGGCAGCCCCAGAGAAAGCGGTTGGAAAACCCCAGCACCATGAGGTCGTAGATCCGCAGGCTGACTCTGGTGTAGGCCGCCTGGCCCGGCAGAGCCTCTACGACGGAGGTGACCGGCAGATCGATGTCAGGCTGCGGAGATGCGGTCATCTGTCTCTCTACGCATGGGTGTCCACCACCACGCGGCCGCGCACCTGACCCTTCAGGATCTCGCCGCCAAGCGTGAGCAGGTCCGACAGCTTTGCCTCGTTGATCATGCCGTCCAGCTTGTCCATCGGCAGGTCGCGCACCAGCCGCGCCCAGGCCGTCTTGCGCCGCGGCAGCGGGCACATGACCGAATCGATGCCCAGCAGGTTGACGCCGCGCAGCAGGAACGGCAGCACCGTCGTCTCCAGCGTGTTGCCGCCGGCCAGGCCGACGGCAGCGACCGAGCCGCCATAGGCGATCTGCGGCAGGACGCAGGCCAGGGTCTTGCCGCCGACGGAATCGATGCAGGCCTGCCAGCGCTCCCGGTCCAAAGGCCGCCCCGAGGGCTCGGCGATCTCCGAGCGCTCGATCAGGGTCGTCGCCCCCAGTCCGGTCAGGTAATCATGGGTCTCCGGCCGTCCCGTGGAGGCCGCCACCTGATAGCCCAGCTTGTGGAGGATCGCGACGGCAACGGAGCCGACGCCGCCGGCCGCCCCGGTCACCAGAACCTCGCCCTTGGCCGGGTCCAGGCCATGGTCCTCCAGCGCCATCACCGCCAGCATGGCGGTAAAGCCCGCGGTGCCGATCGCCATGGCGCGCTTGGCCGTCAGTCCCTCCGGCAGGGGGACCAGCCAGTCCCCCTTTACCCTGGCCTTCTCGGCATGGCCGCCCCAGTGCATCTCGCCAACCCGCCAGCCGGTCAGGACAACCGGGTCGCCGGCCTTGTAGTCCGGATGGCTGCTGTCGGCCACCGTGCCGGCGAAATCGATGCCCGGCACATGAGGATAGGTGCGCACCAGGCGTCCGATGCCGTTCAGAACCATGCCGTCCTTGTAGTTCAAGGTGGAGTAGTCCACGGCCACCGTTACGTCCCCTTCCGGCAGGCGGTCGTCGTCCAGCTCGGTCAGCCTGGCGGCCACCTTGCCGTCGCTTTCCTCCAAGAGTATCGCCTTGAACACGCCCGGCTCCTTTCCTTTGCTTTTCTTTGTCACCCATCGCCTTGGGGCAGCCATTCCTGAAGCACCAGCTCCAGGGTGATGCAGATGGGGTTTTCCCCGCGGCGGAACCGCCCCCCGTAGACCCGGGCATCGCTGTCGGACAGCGTCCCGCGCAGGTCGCTGGTCAGCGCCCCACCGGCGCCCGTGCGCAGCTCCCCGCCGAGGGTGAGGATCTCGATCCCGGGCCCTGTCACCGTGACGACCTTGCCGCCGGCATCCAGACGGGCGTCCACAAGGCTTCCGACGGCCGAGCGCACCAGCGCATGGCGTAGGCCGTGCTCGCGGCAGGCCGTCTCGATCCCCGTCACCAGGTCCTCGTTGGGGCGCAGGCGGATAACGGCCAGGCGGCCGAGAGTACCGTTCTCGATCTCCGCCGTGCCACTCACTCCCCGCCTCCTGAGGCTGCCAAACGAACCGGCTGGAACAGCGGATAGTTGGTTTCGCTGTCATAGGCCGCCGCAAAAGCCGCACCCCTGAGCGGTGCGGCGATCGCCGTCGCACCGCCGGGGCCGAGGCGGCAGTCGCCGGGCGGCAGGTGGCCGCCGTGCAGCCGTCCGGCGGCATCGACCACCACCGCGTGACAGTGCAGCAGGGTCGCGCGCCCCGGCCCCGGCCCGAGGATACCGTTGGCACCCAGCAGGGTGACCGGACCCTCCAGCCAGGTCGGTGCCCCATAGGTGGCCGCACGCTGACCGGAGGCGTCCGCCTGCCCGGTCAGGTAAGCCATCCGGGCAATGTCGGCGGCGAGCACCTGGACCGCGGCGTGGCGCACGCCTCGGGCCTCCAAGGCCTGCGTCACGCCAAGCAGCAGATCCTGGCCGCCGGCCAGCGTGATTCGCAGGTCGCCGCCCACGTCGGCCCATTCCAGAATGCGGCGCGGCTGTAGCGGCGTTCCGGGTTGAACCAGGGTTCTCACGGCCTCACCCTCATTGCGCCGCATCCCGGGTCAGATCGCCACGGGCATAGAGCTGATCGCGGATCAGGTGTTTGGGCACCTTGCCGTAGCCGGACTTCGGCAACTCGTCCCAAAAGAAGACGCGGCGCGGCTGCTTGTATCGCGCCAGCTTGTCCTTCAGGAAAGCCAGCAGCGTCGCTTCGTCGGTCCTCTGCTCAGCGGCAGTCACGACCACCGCCACACCGCTCTCGCCCCAATCCGGGTCGGGAACGCCGAGGACGGCGACCTCCGCCACTGCGGGGTGGGTGAGCAGAGCCTCCTCGGCCTCGCGGGGATAAACGTTGGAGCCACCGGAGATGTACATGTCGGAGGCGCGCCCGGTGATGGTGAGGAAACCCCGCGCATCCAGGCGGCCGAGGTCGCCGGTGTGAAACCAGCCGTCCTTCAGCGCCTTGGCATTGGCTTCCGGATTGTCGTGATAGCCGGCGAAGACGGCGGGGCCGCGCACGCAGATCTCGCCCTGCTTTCCCTCCGCCAGGCGCTTGCCGTCCGGATCCATGATGGCGATCTCCATGCCCGTGCGCGCGTAGCCGCAGGAGCCGACCGGCATGGCCGCGTCGTCCAGGCTGTGCAGCTCGGCGGGCAGGACGGTGATATTCCCCGTCACCTCGCCCAGGCCGTAGTACTGCACGATCACCTTGCCGAGTTTCTCCAGAGCCTGCTTCTGGTCGGCGCGGTACATCGGTGCGCCGGCGTAGATCACGTAGCGCAGCGAGGAATGATCGACCTGGTCGACCGCCGCATGACGCACCATGCGGGTGAGGATGGTCGGCACGGTGAACATGTTGGTGATGCGGTGGTCCTCGACAAGCTTCCAGACCTCCGCCTCGTCGAAGCGCTCGCCCGCCAGCAGGACCGACTTTACCCCGCGCGCCACCTGGGACAGTGCATGGGCGCCGGCCCCGTGGCTGAGCGGCGCCACCACCAGGGAAGCGTCGCCGGGCCCGGTGCCGGGCATGAGGTCGGCCAAATGATTGTTCACCACGAAGGCGAGCTGGCCGTGGGTCAGCACCGCGGCCTTCGGGCGCCCCGTGGTGCCGGAGGTAAAGAAGAACCAGCAGGGGTCGTGGTAGTCGACCTCGGCCTCCTCGTCGCCCGCGGCCTCACCCGCCGTTTCACCCTCTGTCACAAGGTCTTCATAGGCCACCTCGCCCGCGCCGGCCGTCCCGATCGCAACCGTCAGAACGAGGTCCGCAGAGGCTGCCTTCACCGCGGCGGCATGCTCGGTGAAGACGTCGTCGCAGATCAGCGCGCGGGCGCCTGAGGAGGTGGCGATGTAGGCGACCTCCGGCGGCGTCAGGCGGAAGTTGGTCGGGACCCAGATGCCGCCCAGCTTGAAGGCGGCCCAAAGGCTCTCGAACATCTGATGGGAGTTCCGGGCCTGCACCAGAATGGGGTCGCCCTTGCCGAGCCCGCGCCGCCGCAGCGCTGCTACCAGTGCATTCACCCGCGCATTGGTTTCGGCCCAGGTCCAGGAGCGGTCTCCCCAGACCAGCGCCGTCCCATCCGGGTCGCGGCGGGCGGTCTGCGACAGCAGCCCGCCCAGATTCATCACGTTACCCACGGCAGCCGGCCCTCGAAGATGTGCGTCGACTTCAGCGCAGGGGCTCGAGGATCGAAACGTAGTTGGCCACCGCGGCCCCGCCCATGTTGAAGACGCCGCCCAGCTTGGCATCCTTCACCTGCATGTCCCCCGCAGTGCCCGTCAACTGCATGGAGGTCATGACATGCATGGACACCCCCGTGGCGCCGATGGGGTGGCCCTTGGACTTCAGGCCGCCGGAGGGATTGACCGGCAGCTTGCCGTCCTTCTCCGTCCAGCCCTCGGCGATGGCCCGCGCGCCCTGCCCGCGCTTGGTCAGGCCCATGGCCTCGTATTCCAGCAGCTCGGCGATGGTGAAGCAGTCGTGGGTTTCGACGAAGCTGAGATCATCCAACGTCACCGCCCCGGCCTCCAGCGCCTGGTTCCAGGCCTGCTCGCAGCCCTCGAAGAGGGTGATGTCGCGCTTGCTCATGGGCAGGAAATCGTTCACCTGCTGGGCGGCGCGGAAAACCACCGCCTTGTTCATCGCCAGCGCCGTCTCGACGTCGGTCAGCACCAGGGCCGCGGCGCCGTCGGAAACCAGCGAGCAGTCCGTGCGCTTCAGCGGTCCGGCGACCAGCGGGTTTTTCTCCGAAACCTCGCGGCAGAAGTCGTAGCCCAGGTCCTTGCGCATCTGCGCCAGGGGGTTGGCAACGCCGTTGCTGTGGTTCTTGGCCGCAATACGCGCGAGAGCGTCCGACTGGTCGCCGTGCTTCTGGAAGTACTGCTGGGCGATGAGGCCGAAGACCCCGGCAAAGCCGCCCTCGATGTCGCCATCCTCCTTCAGGTAGGAGGCCTTGAGCAGCACATCGCCGATCTCCCGGCCGGAAATGCCGGTCATCTTCTCGACCCCGACCACCAGCACGAAGCGCGCGGAACGCGCCGCGATGGACTTCAGCCCCTGGTGGATCGCCGCGGAGCCGGTGGCACAGGCATTCTCGACCCGCGTTGCCGGCTTGAAGCGGAAGCGGTCGTCGAACTGCAGCACCAACGAAGAGGGAAAGGCCTGACGGGAAAAGCCCTCGTTGAAGTGGCCGACCACAATCTCGTCCACCTCGTCCGGGCCGATCCCGGCGTCTTCCAGCGCCTGGATCGCCACCTTGCCGATCAGCGACTCGACATCCTCGCCCTCGTGCTTGGCGAAAGGCGTGTGGCTCCAGCCGACGATGCAGGCGGTCATGGCAGATCTCCCTTAGAATTGCGCGGCGCACAATAGCAGAGCCGTTTTCCTACGTACAGGCGCAGAACCCGCCGACGGCGGCGGGAATCCGTGGTTTTCTTAGGATCATTGCCGTATGCAGGGCCGTATGCAGGACAGCAGGTGGAACATTCGGCCAAGCTGCCGGTCTCACCTAGGATGCCGGCGCCAAGCGCCGGCCGCAGTCAGCTTTTGGGGGCCGGGTCCGGTGATGAAGCGTTCTCTTGCAGCCGCGGCGGGGCTGCTCTGCCTGGCCTGGCCCATCATGGCGGCAGCGGATCAGGAGCGGTCGGCTCCTCTGGACCCCGACCCGGCCTGGATCGTCACGGTACAGTTCAGCAACGATATCTTCGGCGGTTCGGACCGGCACTTCACCCACGGCAGCCGCATTGCCGCCCTTTCGCCCGACGGTCAGGTGCCGGAGGCCGTCGAGGACGCGGCCAAGGCCCTGCCGCTGTTTCCGGACGACGGGCGGCTGCGCGTCACCTACAGCCTGGGCCAGGACATCTTCACGCCGGAGCGCATCGAGGAGCGCGCCCTTCAGGAAGACGACCGCCCCTATGCCGGCTGGCTCTTCGGCGGCATCGGCCTGGTTTCGGAGAACGGCCAGCGCCTGGACAACCTGGAGCTCAACATCGGGGTCGTCGGACCCGCGTCTTTGGCCGATAAGACGCAGATCGAATACCACAAGCTGATCAACGTGCAGATTCCCGAAGGCTGGGAGAACCAGCTCGAGAACGAGCCGGGGATCGTTCTCTACTACGAACGCAAATGGCGAAACCTCTGGGAGGCCAGGGTCAGCGATCTCGTTGTTCTGGACGAACTGGCGGTCGACGTCACGCCGCACCTGGGCGGCGCGCTCGGCAACGTCTACACCTACGGTGCCGGCGGCATGACCCTGCGCCTTGGCGAGGACCTGCCAAACGACTACGGGCCGCCGCGCCTGCGCCCCGCCCTGCCCGGCTCCGACTACTTCCGCCCGGACGACGACTTCGGCTGGTACCTCTTTGCTGGCGCAGAAGGCCGACTTGTCGTGCGAAACATCTTTCTGGACGGCAACACCTTCCGTGACAGCCACAGTGTCGACAAGCGCCCGCTGGTGCTGGACGTCCAGGCGGGCCTGGCGGTCACCCTGGGCCAGCGCATCCGACTGGCCTATACGCACCTCTGGCGCAGCAAGGAGTTTCGCGGCCAGGACGCCGGCAACCAGTTCGGGACTTTGAGTCTTTCAGTGCGGTTCTGACGGCGGCCGTGCTTTCTGCTTCTCAAGACTGCGGTTGCGGAATGCGGACCTGCATCGGCGTGATCTGGCGGAGCCCGCCGAAACCCAGCATCTGCGGCGGCGTCTCGAGCCTGATGTCCGGCGCGGCATCGAGGATGGCGGCCAGACTCTCCTCCATTTCGATCCGCGCCAGCATGTCCCCGACGCAGCGGTGCGGGCCGATACCGAAGACCAGGTGCAAGCGCGGATGATCGCCGCGGCGGATGTCGAAGCGGTCCGGATCGTCGAAGAGCGCGGGGTCGCGCATGGCCGACATGGTGCTGAGGCGCAGGACCGCGCCCGGGGGCAGGTCGATGCCGTCGAACCTGATTGGAGCCGTCGTCACCCGGGGGATCGACCCGACCGAGGGGTCGTAGCGCATGCCCTCGTTCACTGCGCCGGGTATCAGCGCCGGATCGGCCCGCAGCGCGGCCCAGTCATCCGGGCGCTGGAGAAGCAGCGCGACCAGCATGGCGAAAGCCGCGCGGGTGGTGTCGCTGCCGCCGATGATCACGCCGACGATCTGAAAGACGAGGCTTTCGAAGGGAATGTTCCGTTCTGCGTGCCAGTCGGTGACGAGGGCCGTGAGCAGATCGTCTCTCGGTGCGGCCACGCGCACGCAGAGCTGCTCTTCGACATAGTCGTAGAGTTCTCCGGCGGCATTCTCGATCTCCTGGTGGTGTTCGTGCGGATAGATCGGCGAGAACGCGCGGGCGAGGCTGTAGACGCGCTCGGCGAAGTACCGCGAGTCGCAGGCCGGCAGTCCCAGGATCGCGCCGATGATGTCGGCGGGAACGCGGGCAGCCATGGCGTCGACGAAGTCGAAGCTCCGGCCCCGCGGCAGACTGTCGACTATGCCGTCCGCGACCGCACGGATCTGGCCCCGCGCCTCGCGCATGATCCGGTGGGCGAAGCTGCGCGCGAAGAGGCTGCGCTTCGCGCGGTGTGCTGCACCGTTCGAGAACAGGAACAGATCCGACAGAAAGCGGGCCAGGTTTCCGTCGGGAATCTGGTGGATCGCCACGAACTCCGGGCCCTCGATCTGGCGCGTCCTCGGATCGGTGAAGAGCGGCACCACGTGTTCGGCGCGAAGCACGAGATACTGATTGGGTTTGAGCTGTACCAGCGACGTCTCTTCACGCAGTTCGGCGAGGCGTGCGTGCGGCCGGCTGTACAGAGTGGTCGGGTCGATGCTGCGAGGTTGAGCCGCGACACTCAGGGCATGGTCGTTCATGAGCCTGCTCGAGTCTATGATTGCAGAGGTCGATGGGATCCGGCCGCCGCTTCCCCGCGGTACGGGATGGGGGTAGAGGGTCGGCGACGGCCGGTGCGGTGCGGCTGAGGCACCCAATGTACACCGAAGCGTTGTGGTGAGCGTTGCAAGGGTGGTGGTAATTGCCACAGTGCGGCGTTGTTTTTTTGTAGCTTCCGACGCCGCTTGGCCCTGACTCCGCGTATGTCGGATGTAGGGGAAAGCCGCAGGGAGACTTCGCGACGTCCGCGCAGTGGAAGTGCCTTGAAATGACTATATTGCGCTGAAGCCCGGCTTCTCTGTGGCCGGCTCTCCTTTGATTGGTCAATTTTTAGGACGAACTGTATTCATGCAAACAAAACCACCCGCTTCCTGCTCGGAAGCGAAGGCGGCCACGGGCTTGGAGATTCTGCTTCTGGGAGAACTGCGGGTAGTCCGGCAAGGGTCCGAGATCCCGCTCCCGGCGT
The DNA here is from genome assembly GCF_028281305.1 of Pelagibius sp. Lineage (GTDB taxonomy): Bacteria > Pseudomonadota > Alphaproteobacteria > Kiloniellales > Kiloniellaceae > Pelagibius. Next base: position 33,231 of record NZ_JANQKD010000096.1, read on the forward strand.
CGCGCAAGGCCCGGGGCCTGCTGGCCTACCTCGTCGCCACGGGGCGCCCCCACCGCAGAGAGCGGCTCTGCGAGCTGTTCTGGGATATGCCCGACGACCCCAAGGCGGCCCTGCGTTGGTCGCTGTCCAAGCTGCGCAAGGTGGTCGACGGTCCCGACCGGATCCGGATCATTGCGGATCGCGAGCGCGTCACCTTGGATACCGCAGGAGCCCGCATCGACATTCGCGATGCCCACAAGCAGCTGCACCAGGATGCCGAAGCGCTCACGGTCCCCGAGCTCGAGAACTTGGCACGGCAGTTGGATGCCGTCCTGCTCGACGGTCTCGACGGCGTGGGCGACGAGGCCTTCGACTGCTGGTTGGCGGCCGAACGGGAGGATGCCCGCGCGGCGCGGGTCAGGGTTCTCCGCCTGCTGGCCACGCACCCCAACATGACATCCGTCTCCGCGCCGAAGTGGATGCGCCTATGGCGGGTTGCCGATCCCGAGGGCGTGGCTGCCTTTGAGCAGTCCGCGATCGGGCATGGACAAGGCGCGGAGCTTTGCCCGTCACTGGGCAAGGCTTCCGCTCCACGCGCGGTGTCGAAACCGGCCCTCATGACCGATGCGGGTCTCTCCACGCGCTCCGGCGGCGCACGGGCGCTGCGCGTGCAACGCATTGGCTTCTGCGAGGTGCCGGACGGGACCAAGATTGCTTACGCGACTGTCGGTTCCGGGCGCCCGCTGCTGAAAGCCGCCAACTGGCTGACCCATCTCGAGTTTGATTGGACGAGCCCGATCTGGGGCGAGTGCTTCGCAGAAATCGCGCGCACGCGGACCCTGATCCGCTATGACGAGCGCGGCTGCGGGCTGTCGGACTGGGAGGTGAAGGACCTGAACTTCCGCGCTTTCGTCGAGGACCTTGAAACGGTGGCCGACACGCTGACGCTGGAGCGCGTCCCGCTGCTCGGCATATCCCAGGGGGCCGCCGTGTGCATCGAATACGCCGTGCGGCATCCCGAGCGGGTCTCGGGGCTGATCCTGATCGGGGGCTACGCCGCTGGGTGGCGCCACATCGCGAGCCCGGAGGAACAGGCTCGGCGCGAAGCCGTTCGCACACTCACAGAACTTGGATGGGGAACGGACAACCCGGCCTATCGGCATATCTTCTCACAAACCTTCATGCCCGATGCCGGGCCTGACGAACTCGCCTGGTTCGACGAGTTCCAGCGCGTGACCACCTCGCCGCGCAACGCCGCCCGCTTCCAGGACGCGTTCGGTGAGATCGATGTGCGCGACCGGCTCGGCCTCGTCAGTGTACCGACGATCGTGCTCCATTCGAAAGACGACCAGCGCATTCCCCTCGAACAAGGGCGGGCCCTGGCTTCAGGAATACCCGGCGCCCGTTTCGTGCCGCTGGAGAGCCGCAACCATGTTCTCGTGGACTATGAGCCGGCCTGGCGGACCTGCATGGACGCCGTGCAGAGCTTCATGGCGGAGAACAATCTCTAAACGCTATCCATGAGCGCATTTGCGGCTGGGGACAGCAATGGCTTGCGCGCGCCGCTCCGGCAGTCCGCGAGCTTACGCAGCGATCGTCGGAAGCGGTCCTCTGCGAAGCACGACCAGGGGCGCAGCACGGCCAGGCGCACCGCTTCTGTCTTAAAAAAACCACGGCGTTCAAACGCCAATACAACCCTCCGCACAACGCTGAAACCAACGCTCGCATAACTATATCGCGGCCTGAAGGGCGCCCAGCAAGCCGAAGCGGGGCCATCCGGAAAGGATGGCGCCGCTTCAGCTTCAGGCGCCCCTCTTTCTTGTACCCGCGGAGCCCGACTGTGACCGAGCAACCCGTTCCCATTGGCAGGCTTCGGCGCGAGCCGGCCGCCAGAACCTACGGGGTCACCGACAGGCATCAGCCGGGCGCAACCACAGGCGTCGCGCATCTCTCTCCGCGCTCCACCGGGCAGTCGGCCCCGTGGCGCAACCGATCAACCTAAGGCATTCAAAGGAATCAGCAGATGTTCGGAACACGCAGGAATCCCTTCGAAACTTTCCGCACCAGGGAGAGCGACCCAGAGGAAAGCAATACCGGGATCAGCGGCCGATTCGGCCATGGTCTGAGGATCGGCACTTTCGGCGACGACAACATCGAAGGTGGCGAAGGCCGCGACATCATGCTCGGCCTGCGCGGCGACGATACCCTAGATGGTGGGAACGGCGACGATGTCATGTTGGGTGGTTTCGGTGACGACAGCATGTCAGGCGGCAACGGCGACGACATCATGCTCGGCGGTTTCGGCGACGACACCGTGATCGGCAACAGGGGCGAAGACCTCATGCGCGGCGGCTTCGGCGACGATAAGCTCGTGTGGAACAACGGCGACGGCTCCGACCGGATGGACGGTGGCCGGGGCTACGACACGACCGAGGTCAACTTCTTCACCGATCTGGTCAACAACGACCTGCAGAACGACGACACGGCCCGTATTGAGACCGCGGGACGAGGCGTGCAGTTCGCCCGCACCGAAGTGAACGGGCAAACTCAATTTGGGCTCTTCGAACTCGACATCGACGACGTTGAGGCGCTGGAAGTGAACTTCGGCGGCGGCGACGACACGGCAGAGCTGGTCGGCGACGTGGCCGAGGAGATCGCCATTTCCCTAGACGGCGGCGCGGAAGACGAGAATGGCGACACCTTGGATCTGAGCGAACTCGACAGCGCGGCGACAGTCTTTCTGGACATCGAAAGCGCCATAGGGCGCGGTCCCGTTCAGAACGGGCCGGCTCAGAACAGTCTGGCACAGATCGGCTTGGGCCAAAAGGGTGTCGTCCTGACCGGCGGCGCAGAGGTCGCCGCCAATGACTTCGAGAACGTCATCGGAACGAATTTCGACGATAACATCGTCGGCAACTTCGAGGAGAACCGCCTCGACGGCAGGGACGGCAACGACGATATCTTCGGCAGTTTCGGCGACGACACGGTCTTCGGCGGCAACGGCAACGACACGCTCGACGGCGGCGAGGGCAACGACCTCCTCGTCGGTAACAGAGGCGACGACACCATGCTCGGCGGGTTCGGCAACGACCGGATGGTCTGGAACAACGGCGACGGCACCGACCTGATGGACGGCGGCGCCGGGGTCGACACGGCCGAGGTCAACTTCTTCACAGATCTCGTCAATAACGACTTGCAGAACGACGACAGGGCGCGCATCCAAACGGCTGCGAACGGTGTACTCTTCGCGCGCACCGAGGTGAACGGGCAGACCCAATTCGGGCTCTTCGAGATCGACATCCAGGACACCGAGGCGCTGGAGGTGAACTTCGGCGGCGGCGACGACACTGCCGAGCTGGTCGGCGACGTGGCCGACCAGATCGCCATCGCCCTCGAAGGCGGCGCAGAGGACGAGAACGGCGACACCTTGGATCTGAGCGAACTCGACAGCGCGGCCGTGGTCGCTCTCGACCTCGATGGCGCCGAAGGCGGCAGCCCGTCCCAGAACGGCATCGTCCAGAGCGGCGGTGGGACGGTCGCCGCCAACGACTTTGAGAACGTCATCGGAACGTCTTTCGACGATACCATCATCGGCAATGTCGAGGACAACCGCCTCGAGGGCGGTGACGGCAACGACTTCATCCTCGGCGACTTCGGCGACGATACGATGTCCGGCGGCAACGGTGACGACACGCTTGAAGGCGGCCAGGGCAATGACGTCCTCGTCGGCAACAGGGGTGACGACACCATGCGCGGCGGGTTCGGCAACGACCGGATGGTCTGGAACAACGGTGACGGCACCGACCTGATGGACGGCGGCGCTGGGTTCGACACCGCCGAAGTCAACTTCTTCACCGATCTGGTCAACAACGACCTGCAGAACGACGACAGGGCGCGCATCCAGACGGCCGGGAACGGTGTACTCTTCGCGCGCACCGAGGTGAACGGACAGACGCAGTTCGGGCTCTTCGAGATTGACATCCAGGACACCGAGGTGCTGGAGGTGAACTTCGGTGGCGGCGACGACACGGCCGAGCTGGTCGGCGACGTGGCCGATCAGATCATCATGAGACTTGAAGGCGGCGCAGAGGACGAGAACGGCGACACGCTTGACCTTTCTGAGCTCGCCGCCGCCGCGATCGTCCAACTCGACGTCCCCGACGAGGGAGAATCCTCCCAGGACGGCTTTGTCCAGACCAACGATAGGGAAGTCATCGCAAACGACTTCGAGAACGTGATCGGGTCGGATTTCGACGACCAGATCCTTGGCAACGCAGAGGATAACCGTCTCGAGGGCGGCAGCGGTAACGACACCCTCTCGGGTTTGGGCGGCGCCGACAGCATCTTCGGCGGCGGTGGTGACGACACCATCTTCTTCGAGGATGGTGCCATACTGGACGGTGGCGAAACCGACGAAGTGGGCGGCGACGTGCTGCTGGTCAACGGCACGGTCGACTTCGGCGCGGTGACCACGACCCTCGACAACTTCGAAGTCGTCTCGACGGAAGACGGCAGCACCGACGATGAGATCACCCTCGGCCTGACCGACATCCTGGACATCATCAGCGGCGACACCGGCGGCGATATCGATCTGACGATCCTCGGCGACGGAGACGGCAACGCCGGGACCAGCGACCAGGTGAACTTCTCCGCCGGCGATCTGCTGGGCGGCACCGGCAACCCCCAGGCTGGCGCCGACTTCACGACCTTCACCTTCAACGACGGCACCACCGTGAACGTGGACAACGACGTCTTCGTGAACGTCAGCTAAGCGCATTGAACCCTTTGCGGTTGTTTGCCGCTGCAAAGGCCGATGGAACTCGGTGGAGACTGGCTTGTCGGGCTACTCCTCGCTCTCAAGCCTTCTCCACCGGGTTCCAACCGCGCGCAAAGGTGCACTCATCTGCAGCGAAGTCCTGTTCCGAGGAGTCACGGCCCATGGCCTGAAGCCGCGCGCCAGGCAGATCTCGTAAGTCAAAGAAAGAACCAACGGCAATCGGGTGGTCGTCGGCAAGACGCGACAAACAAGCGAACCGACAACAGCCCCTCAAGTGACCAATCACGCCAGCGGAGGAACGGCCCAAGCACGGAAACGATCTGGATAAAACGCGCAAAGGACCGAACGGATGACCGCACTCCCGCAGCTCCTCGTCGACCCCGCCGTCGCCGACACGGCTGACATAGCGGCGAACCTGAAATTCATCACCCTGCCCAATGGCAACTCCCTTGTTATCCACGCCACCAAGGACGCTGCCGATCACAGATTTATCGTTCGAGGACAGCAGTTCGACCCGTCAGGCAGTCTGATCGGCGAAGAAGTCACGTTTCATTTCCCGCGTGCATGGGGGGGCGAGCCTCCGGAGTTCGACGCCGTCGCGTTCGGCGGCAATCGGGTCGCCATCGTGAGCCTGAACCCCTTCGATATCCTCACAATCCGGGATTTCGAGGCGCGCGAAGACGGCACGGAGGTCTTCAGGAGAAAGACCGCTGCGGACGCGGGGCGGATGTCGGGCGAGGACTGCATGGCGATCACGGTCTCCGCGCTCGGTGACGGCGGCGACAGTCTTGATCGAACGAGCCCGGCGGAGGAGAGAGACGGGCCGGAAGTCGAATGGCCCGATGGGACCGGCGACCGACCCGCCGCGCCCGGGATCACAGTCTCGCGGTATGGCGACTCGCCCGGCGCCGGGCGCGATCCTGACTACTTGGCGAATGGGCGACGCCTTCGGGTCCTGGAGCGGTACGGCGTCAATGTCTTTGGCGACAACGTCACAGACAGTGGCCCTGACTCCAACACCGATCCCAGGGGCGTTGCGCTCGACGACGGCGGCCTTGAGTTTGCTGGCGGCCGCCATGAGATCACGCCGAAGGTGAGACCGTGAAGACCCTGAACGTTCCCTCGTGCCCCTTGAGAACCTCGTCAGCCACAACGGCACTCGGTTCTGCCAGCCGCTCGGCAAAGGCCTCGGAAAAGAGGATCGGCTCTCCAAGCGGGCTGCAGAGACCCTCGATGCGCGACGCGATGTTCACGGCCTGGCCAAGTACGGTGAAGTCTATGCGGGTTGTGGAGCCGATGTTTCCATAGAGGACCTCGCCGAAGTGCAGGCCCGTGCCAAATCGCAGGCTCGAAGCTTTGCTATGGGTATCGGCCGTCTGCAAGGCCTGGCGGGCAGCAGACAGCGCACTCCGGCAGGCAGCTTCGGCAGACATGCTTCCCTCATCAGCGGGAAAGATAGCCAGAACGCCATCGCCGATGAGCTTCAGGATTTCTCCGCCATGGCCCTCAACCGCCCGGGCGACAATCTCGAAGTAGCGGTTCGCCAAGGCCAGGGCCTCTTCGGCCGGCAGGCGATTGCTCAGTCCGGACCAGTCCCTGATATCGCTGACAAGGATGGCGGCATTGATTGTCTCGACGTCGCCTCTGGTGATCTGACCCTCCAGCACACGGCGCCCGGTCCGGGGACCGAGGTAGGCTTCGGCAACGGCGAGCGCAATGCGCCGGGTGCTGAACACCTCCGCGATCGGCGCCACCACCGATGCAATCTCGGTGAAGCACGCGATGTCATGATCGGAGAAGCCGCCGGCTGCGTCGGTCGTAAAAACAAGGCTGGCGGTCGTACCACTGGAATACAGGAGCGGCAGGCCGAAGTAGTCCGTGGCGCCACGGGCCTTCAATTCGTGCAGAACGGTATGGTCGGCCGATGTCAGCGTGGCTGAAAGCCGCTTTCTGAACGCCTGCCCGGTACGGCCGATGATCTCGAGCGGACTGCCGATGTAGCCGGAACGGCCCTCCAGCCCGTGGGGCGTTTCTATGCGCTCGGTGTCGCCGGCTTCGCGTTCCCAGACCGAGCTGAAGGCGGCAATGAGGGGATGCAGGGTGCGCATGGAAAGGCGAAGCCGCCAGAGCGGCGCGCCGGCGGACAGCATTCTTTGCCCAAGCTGCTCGACGGTTTCGTCGACATTGTCCGTCAGACGCCCTTCGTCCAGCAGCCACCGAATGATCGGACCCGAGCGCCATGGGACCGGCTCTGTCCTATGAGGCGTGTCAGTCATCGATCATGGGTTCAGGCAGCCGCAGCTTCGCGCATTCAGCCCCGCGGCAGCGTCTCCATGAACTGCACCGGCTCACCCAGCGGATCGCCGGGCAGTTCGTCCTCGCGCATGACGATCCGGCCGCGGATGATGGTCGCCTTGGGCCAGCCGGTGACGGTCATCCCTTCGAAGGGCGACCAGCCGCATTGGGAAGCCAGCCAGTCGCCGGTGATCTCCCGCCGCGCCTTCAGGTCCACCACCGTGAAGTCGGCGTCATAGCCGACAGCGATGCGACCCTTGCGGGCGATGTTGTAGATCCGCTGCGCCCCGGCCGAGGTGAGGTCGACCAGCCGCGGCAGGGTGAGCCGCCCGGCATTCAGATGATCCAGCAGCAACGGCAGCAGCGTCTGCACGCCCGGCATGCCCGACGGCGTGCGCGGATAGTCGGCCGCCTTCTCCTCCCGGCTGTGGGGTGCGTGATCGGAGCCGACGACGTCCACGATGCCGCGGCGGACGCCCTCCCACAGGCCGGCGCGGTGGCGCTCGTCGCGGATCGGCGGGTTCATCTGCGCCAGGGTGCCGAGCCGCTCGTAGCAGTCCGGGGCCGCCAGGGTCAGGTGCTGGGGCGTCACCTCGACGGTGGTCAAGTCCTTGTTGGCGGCGAGGATCGGCATCTCGTCGGCGGTGGTGATGTGCAGCACATGAAGGCGGCGCCCCGCCTTGCGGGCCAGCTTCAGTATACGCCGGGTGGAGCGCAGCGCGGTTTCCTCGTCGCGCCAGACCGGGTGCTGGTCGACGTTCGCGCCGTCGCGCACCAGATCGAAGCGCTCGCGCAGGCGCTCCTCGTCCTCAGAATGCACTGCAACCCGGCGCGTGCCACTGCTCAGCGCCGCCAGCAGGGTGTCGTCGTCGGCCACCAGCAGGGAGCCGGTGGACGAGCCCATGAAGATCTTGACCCCGCAACAGCCGGGCAGGCGCTCCAGCTCACCCAGCTTGTCGGCGTTCTCCGCCGCCGCCCCGATGAAAAAGGCATGGTCGCACCAGGCCCGGCCCCGGGCGCGGGACAGCTTGTCGTTCAGCGCCGCTGCGTCAATGGTGGCCGGGTTGGTATTGGGCATCTCAAAGACCGCGGTGACCCCGCCCAGCACCGCCGCCCGTGTGCCGCTCTCCAGATTTTCCTTGTGATCCAGCCCGGGTTCGCGGAAGTGCACCTGTGTGTCGATCACCCCCGGCAGAACCGTCAGGCCCGAGGCGTCGAAAACCTCCGCGGCCCCTCCAGGGTTGAGGTCACCGATGTCGACTATGCGGCCGTCCTTGACCGCAACGGCCGCCGGAGCCAGTCCGGCAGGGGTAAAAACCTCGCCGCCGGTGATAAGGAGATCCCAATCTTCAGCCATCTGTACCGTCCTTTGTTGAGCCCACTCCCAATCGCGCTTGTGCCCCTCTTGGCCGCCTAACCTGCAGATCGTGCCGGCGCGGCGCTGCCATTCAGCAGGCGGGCAAAGAGATCGAGGTAGCGCGCGACAGCCACCTCTTCCGTGAATCCTTCTTCGAAGCGGCGGCGCCCGGCCTGGACCAGGCGCTCCGCCGTCTGCGGCTCGGCGATCAAACGCGCGACCGCCGCGGTCATGGCCTCTGCGTCGTCGACGGGCACCAGCAGGCCGTCCTCCTGGTCCCCGATCAGCCAGGAGGGCCCCTGGCTGGCCGCGGCCACCATCGGCACGCGGTACATCCAGCCTTCCAGCACCACGGAGCCCAGCGGTTCGTGGCGCGACGGCACAATGTAGACGTCAGCGGCGGCGAAATAGGGTGCCGGATCCTGCTGCCAACCGAGGAAGCGCACCCGCTCTGCAATCCCCAGGTCCTCGGCCTGGCGCTCCAGGGCCTGCCGCAGCGGCCCGTCGCCGGCCAGCCAGAGGTATGCGCCGGGAAGCCGCGCGACAGACTGCAGAAGGATGTCGAAAGCCTTGTTCTCGTGCAGCCGGCCGAGGGCGAAGAGCAGCGGCGCATCGGCCGGCGTGTCGAGCGCGCCGCGGTCCTGCGGATCGGCGCGACGGTCCTCGACGAAATTCGGGATCACGTGGATCCTGTCCTCGGGAAAACCTTCGCGCGCGCAGTAGGCCTTGATGTCGGGTGTGATGCAGACCAGATGGTCGCAGCGGCGGTAGTACTTCAGGTCATAGTAGCCGCCGAGGCGCGCCAGATGCAGGAAGTCGCCCTTGGGCATGGCGGCCGAGGCCCGGCTCATGTAGGTCAGCGCCAGCTCCGGGCGAAAGGCGGCGATCTCTCTTTTCAGGATGCGCCCGGTGCGACGATCGAAGAAGCCGCCGAAGGGCGCCGTCACCGGCTCGATGCCGCCCGCCCTCAGGATCGCCAGGCTTTCCGGATGCGGCCGGATGACCACCCGCTGTTCCACGCCCGCCCGTTTCAAAGCCAGACAGAGCCGCAGGAAATGCATCTCCGCGCCACCTTGCGGCGCACCGGCCAGGGCCTGCAGCAAGCGCGGCATGGACTGCGGTCACCCCTCTGGTTTGTCGGCCCGGCCAAGGCCGCGCTCCGGCGGCCTCGACACGGCGGTTGCGGTGAGTCGCTTCAGCTCGGCCCAGCCAGCCGCTGGGCAAGCAGGCGTTTGCGGAACACGACGAGATAGAAAAGGATGAAAAGAACGAAGTAGAGTTCCTGGATCTCGCTGGCGCGCTGGAAGATAACGATGTCCCAGAGGCCTTCGCTCTGCAGCCGCTCCCAGGTCTTCGCGAACTCCGCGATGACCGCGACCGGCAGGCAGACCAGCGGCGGCAGGAAGACCGCAAAGCGCCCCTGGCGGATCTGCGGACGCTTCAACGCCAGCAGCGGAATGATGATACCGCCGACGATGACGCCGATCTCCAGCAGGCTGCGCGGCTTCTGATCAAACCACGAACTGGTGTTGTGGAGATTGGTCTCGCCCTGGTCGTTCAGCGCCTGCCAGCCCTCCGGCGTCACCCAGCCTACGTAGTGCTGGCCCCAGCTTGCCTCTTCACCGGCCAGGTAGATGCTGCCGAGCATGCCGAGCAGGATCCAGATGAAAATCAGCCTGTCACGCCGCGCCTCTGGCAGCGCGAGGATGCGCAGACAATAGACCACACTGATCAGCGGAATGATTACGTGGCTGCCCTCCAGAACGCCGACTTCGCTGCCGATGTAGGCTTCGTAGAACTTCAGGTCGGCATGGCCCGCCACAATCAGAACCAGAGCGACGGCGAGCGGCAGCCAGAGGAATAGCCAGACGGGCAGCCGCTCCGCCTCTTGCAGGGGATGCCTGTCCGCCGCGCTGGCGGCCGAACCGATATGACTGCCTTGCTGGACCACAGTTCCCGCTCACTGCGCCGGGCCGACCGAACCATCAGCCCGCGCAAAGGTGCTTTGGAGCAAAAGTGACTTGGATATGTCATGGACGGCCCGACGATTCAATAGCGAGTCGATGCGGGGCAGTAGCAAGCTGCCTCAGCCAAGCGGAGCGAGGTAGCGGTCCCAGAGCGCGTTCCTGAACAGCACGTCCGGGTCCAGGCGGCGTTTCGCAGCCGCAAAGGCGGCGGCGGAGGGATAACCGCGCCCGAACTGCTCTGCAGTGGCATGCAGGCGATATGGCAGATAGTAGGTCCCGCCAAGGTCGAGGACACGATCGATCAGACCGCGGGTCATGCGCGCCATGTCGGCCTCTGCGCGCTCCGACATTTCCTGGGAGAACAGCATCACGGCGGCAATGCGCGGCCCCGCCGCATAGGCAAGCCGGCTGTCCGAGTCGGCGTCCACGAAGCGCAGGGTGATGTTGAGAAGCTCCTGAAAGGACGACGGGATGACGTCCCGGCAAGCGTCGACAAAGGCAGCAAAGCGGTCCGGCGCCACGAAGTATTCATGCAGAATATCCGTGCGCCCGGGGTCGCTGTCCCGCAACGTGGCGACGGGGACGTTCACCAGGGCATTGCGGGTGATCGCAGCGCTGCCGAGTTGCGGGGCGAGCTCGGTCTCCAGAAACCAGCGCAGGCTTTTTACGCGCTCCGACCCGACCTGGCCGCGCAGCACCGGGCGGGAGGCGCGGCTGAGAAAACCGGGGCCGGCTCCGTCAGGCAGATCCTCCTGATCCGCTGTCGGACGGTAGCTCACCAGGAGCCCTTCCTCGAAGAAGCGCTTGATCGAAACGTCGAGGCGGCCATAGGCCATCTGAACCGCCCCATCGCCTGAAAGCATCTCGGCAAAGCGCTTACCCAGGTCGCCCGCCGGCATGACTTCGAAGGCCGGGGCGAGTCGGGCGTTGGGAACCATGTCCAGTTCCAGATCGATGATCGCCCCGGTCAGCCCGTAGCCGCCGAGGGTCATGGCAAAGAGATCCGGGTTCTCGTCGCGGGCGCAGCGCACCACATCCCCGTCCGGCAGCATCAGCCGCAGCGAGCGCAAGCTGCTGCCGAAGGGGCCGAAGGGCACCGGCCAGCCGTGTGCGTTGACGGCGCAGGTTCCCGCGACGGCAAAGTCGTTGTTCGACTGCAGGATCTTCGGCGAGAAGCCGAGCGTGTCCAAAGCGGCGATCACCCGGTTCCATCGGGTTCCCGCAGCGACCCGATAAACGCCCGCCGCGCTGTCCGCCTCCAGCCAGTTCTGGTCCAGCGTCACCGCCGTGCCGCCCCGGGCCAGGCTCTGCCCGCCCATGGAGTGTCGGGCCCCGCCGAGAGCGAAGGGCCGACCCGCCGCCCGTGCCGTGCCGAGTTCCGCGCGCAAGGCCGTGACGAAGGCTTCCTCCGGATCGGCCTCCATGACCAGGTGTTTGGCCACCGGGGTGGGATTGAGCAGGCTGGCGTCGTTCAGCAGGGTTGCGCCGGACGATTCGGAAGCCGCCGCATCCGGGTAGGGCCGGCCGAAGGGAGCCTTGGGTTCCGATGCGTATTGCGCACCCGCAACGCCGATGGCCGCCCCGGAACCAGCCAGAAAGGCCCGGCGTGTCCACTTGCCCATTACCCCTCCCTTTCCTTCCCAGTCGATTGAGGGCGGCGGATTGAAGGCCGCGGAAGCGCGGCTGCAGGTCAGTCTCGCGGGCGGCTCCTGGGGTTCACTGCGGCAGCAGGCGGAGCGCCGCTTTGCCGACCAGACCAGCCGCTGCGGTTGGATCGTGGGATTGAGTGAGGAGGATTCCACGATTCTCCCGCCGGTGACAACGCGGGTCCCCCGCCGGTGACAACGCGGGCGGCGCGGCTGCACGCACGAAGCTTTTGTTGCGTGCCCGATGCTCAGCGGGCTAGATGCGCGGCGAGCCATTCCATGACCACCATGCCCGCCGAGCCTTCAGACCAGAGTCCAGAGCAGATCCTCGTCATCAAGCTTTCCGCTTTCGGCGACTTCGTGCTCTCCATCGCCAGTTTTCAGGCGATCCGCGCCCACCACCGGAGCGCGCGGATCACCCTGATGACGACCGCGCCCTTCCGCGCGATGGCGGAAGCCAGCGGCTGCTTCGACCGGATCTGGATCGACCGCCGCCCGAAGTGGTGGCAGGCCGGAGTCTGGCTGACCCTGCGCCAGCGCCTGAACGAGGCCGGCTTCGCCCGGGTCTACGACCTGCAGCGCTCCGACCGCAGCGGAGCCTACTTCCGACTGCTGAAGGCCCCCAAGCCCGAGTGGGTCGGCATCGTTCCGGGCGCCTCCCACCGCTATGTCATGCCGGCGGGGCCTGCGACCCACATCTGCGCGCGGGAGGCCGACCAACTCGCGCTGGCGGGCGTGCCGCATCCGGGCCTGCCTGACCTCTCGTTCATGACCGCCGACCTGTCGGCGCTGGACCTGCCGCCGCGTTATGCCCTGCTGGTGCCCGGCGGCGCGGCACACAGGCCTGGAAAGCGCTGGCCTGCGGAGCGCTATGCCGCCCTGGCCCGTCACCTGCTCGACCGCGGCCTCACGCCGCTGTTGCTCGGGGCAGAGCCAGAGCGGACCGAGATCGCGCGAATTGCCGAAGCAGTGCCCGGGGCCCGCGACCTCTGCGGCCGGACCCCGATGATGGCGCTGGCCGCGCTCGGCCGGGGCGCCGCTCTTGCAGTCGGCAACGACACCGGCCCCATGCACCTGATCGCCGCCGCCGGCGCACCCTCACTGGTGCTCTACTCCCACGACTCCGATCCGGCGAAGATCGCGCCGCGCGGACCCAGCGTGGCAACGCTCAGGCGCCCGTCGCTGACGGATCTCAGCCTCGAAGAGGTGCTGGCTGCCTTGCCACCGGCGCGCTAACCGCCCGTCGTCCTGGACCAGAGGTCCCGGGCTGCCATCTCGGCGGCATCGACGGTGAGGCTCTCCATGAAACAGGCCTTGGCGGCGAAGTCGAAGCCCGGCACGCCGGTCAGCGCCTCGAAGCTTTCGGGCGTGCGCACGAAGGCCGCCTTCGGCCCCCAGGGGCGGTAGCGCGCTTCCGGGCTTGGGCCGAAGAGACCCAGCGTCGGCACCCCCGCCGCCGCGGCCAGATGCATGAGGCCGGAGTCGTTGCCGATGAAGAGATCGGCGCGGCGGAGACAGGCAGCGACTTGCAGCAGGTCGCCGCAGTCGATCAGATCGACGCCGCGCCCCCCGGCCGCAGCCAGCACCGGCGCCGCCTGGGCACGCTCATGGGGTGCGGCGAAGACCGCAACCCGCGCCCCGGGCAGCGGTCCCTGCGGCTCCGTCAGGCGCGCGGCCAGTTCGGCAAAGCGCTCGCCCGGCCACTGCTTGCCCATCCAGTTGGCCGCCGGGGCGACCGCGAGTACCGGCCCGCCCGCCGGCAGCAGCGCGGCGGCGCGCGCCTCGGCCTCCGGCGACAGCCAGACGGTGGGGGCCGGCGGCGGCGAGAGGCCGAGCAGATCGCCCAGTTCCTCCACCCGGTGGCGCCCGCGCCGGCGCTTGCCGATGACGATGCGCTGTCCCGTCCAGAGCAGATACGCGGTGGCCGAGCCGCGCAGGTCGACGACGATGCCCCAGCGCCTGGGCACCGCCTGCCCCCAGAGCTTCAGCCAGTGGCGGCTGTAGCTCTGCTTGTCGATGGCGATGATCCGTTCCAGCCCCGGCAACGCTTGAAACAGCGGTGCCGACAGGCGGCCCACCGCCACGGTGACCCGGATGCCCGGATGCCGGGTGAGCAGGTGGTCCAAGAGGCCGGTGGACAGCACCGCATCGCCGATGCGGGTGGCGGTGATGAAAAGCAGGCGCATGGCGCCGCTTATAGAGGCGCGGTCTCAGCTTGGCAAAGGGCCTTGCGCCGGGCAGCAGGGGATGCCACCTCTAGGGGATCGGACACCCCGAAAGGAACTGAACCCTCATGAGCGACGCCAAGGCGGTCATTCTCGACCATCGCGGTCTGCTGCGCATCGGCGGCGCCGACCGGGTCGACTTCCTGCAGGGTATCGTCTCCAACGACGTGGCGCAGGTCTCGGCCGGCCGGACCGTCTGGTCAGCCTTCCTCACGCCGCAGGGCAAGTTCCTGCACGAGTTCTTCCTGGCAGCAGAGGGGGCCGCAGGAGGAGCCGCAGAGGGGACTGCTGAAGGCGAAACCTTCCTGCTGGACTGCGAGGCCGAGCGCCGCGCTGATCTCGCCCGGCGGCTGAAGCTCTACAAGCTGCGCTCTCAGGTCACGGTCGAGGACGCCAGCGAGGACTACGCGGTCGCCGCGCTGTTCGGCGACGACGCTCTGGCAAAGCTCGGGCTGGCCGAGGAGCCCGGCACCACTGCCTCCTTCGGCGGCGGCCTGGCCTTCGTCGACCCGCGCCTGGCCCGGCTCGGCGCCCGCGCCATCCTGCCCAAGGCCGGCGCTGCGGCGGCTCTAACGGAGGCCGGGTTCACCGAAGCCAGCCTTGAAGACTACGACCGCCGGCGCATTGCCGCGGGCGCGCCCGACGGCAGCCGCGACATGGAGGTCGAGCGGTCCATCCTTCTGGAAAACGGCTTCGACGAGCTGCACGGCGTCGACTGGGACAAGGGCTGTTTCATGGGCCAGGAGCTGACCGCGCGCACCAAGTACCGCGCCCTCATCAAGAAGCGCCTGCTGCCGGTGGAGATCGAAGGCCCCCTGCCCGAGACCGGCAGCGCCGTCACCCGCGACGGCAAGAACGCCGGCGTGCTGCGCTCGGTGGTGGCCGGGGAAGGCGGCACGGCCCTCGGCCTCGCCCTCCTGCGCCTGGACTCCCTCGGCGAACGCTACGACGCGCCGCTGATGGCCGGCGACGCCAAGGTCACCGCCCGGAAACCCGACTGGGCGGAGTTTTAGGCTGTACTTGTCGGCATTCGGTCTTGAGGTCCATGCTTCGAGACGCGGCTTCGCCGCTCCTCAGCATGAGGAATTCAAAGCCGCCTCACCCTGAGGAGGACGCGAAGCGGCCGTCTCGAAGGGTGGATGCTCGGGTCGAGCCCGAGCATGACCTCGAAACGGCGTCCCTAATCCGCGATTGCCGCCGAGAGGTCGGCGAGGCGTTCGTAGGGGGAGTCGCCGCGGTCGAGGTTGAGGCGGCAGCCGATGATTTCGGCCCGCTTCACCCCTTCCCGCCCGAAGCGGGTGCGCAGGGCCTCGGCGAACCAGATCCGCGCGTTGGTGTGTCGGCGCTTCTCCAGGCGCCCGGCATCGGCCAGCCAGGCGGCGTGACGGTCGACGGCGGCGACCAGGGGCGCGATGCCGTCGCCACGCTGGGCGGCCACCGGCAGGATCGGCACTTTCCAGCCATTGGGACGGCGCTGATGGGTCAGCGCGGCGCGCAGATCCGCCTGGCTGCGCTGCGCGGCTTCCATGTCCGCCTTGGTGACCACCGCCAGGTCCGGAATCTCCATGATCCCGGCCTTCATGAACTGCAGGGAGTCGCCGGAGCCGGGTTGCACGCAGAAGACCACGGTGTCGGCGACCCAGGCCACGTCGGTCTCCGACTGGCCGACGCCGACGGTTTCGATCAGCACCACGTCGTAGACCGCGCGCATCAGCAACATGCCGGCGACGGTGAGTTCCGCCAGACCGCCCAGGCGGTCGCGCGCCGCCATGGAGCGCACGAAGACCCCGCCATCCTCCGGATCGGTCATGAGCCTGAGGCGGTCGCCCAGCAGGGCCCCGCCGCTACGCCGCGACGAGGGATCGACGGCAATCACACCCACCGTCCGCCCGGCGCCGCGCAGCTCCGGCAGCAGCGCGCCCAGAAGGGTCGACTTGCCCACCCCCGGCGGCCCGGTGACCCCGATGACGTGACCCCTGGGCGCCGCAAAGGCGGCATCCAGCAGCGCCACCGTGTCCGGTGCCTCCGGCGCCGATTCGAGCACGGCCAGGGCCTCCGCCATGGCGGCTTTGCCGCCGGCGACGAGATCCTTCAGGGTCATGGCATGCCCGATGGTCATGACAGTTAGTTGGCCGTGTCGCGGCGACGCGGTCAAGGGCGAAGAGGAGTCTTGAAGCCTTCTTCACCGGGATTTGCGCGCCGGGATCTTAATGGCGGGGTTTGGGTGGCGGGATTTGAGTGCCGGCCTTTGCTTGATCTGTCTCAAGGCAAAAATCGCCGCACCTGCGTAATCTCCAGGCAAAAGGTCGCCACCCGGCGCACCCATCTCAGAAAGACAGGACCTGTCCTGCTTAGGAGGTTGTAATGGCCCTCAAAGATCTGACCCCCTGGCCGCACGGCAAGGCCGGTGCGGCATCCTCCCTCTCCGACCTGCACCGCGAAGTCGACCGCGTGTTCGACGACTTCTGGCGCGGCTTCGGGCGCCCCTCCCTCTTTGCCGGCAACGGCGAAAGTGCAAGCTTCGATATCCGTGTCGACACCAGCGAGGACGACAAGGCCTATCACGTCACCGCCGAAATGCCCGGCATGACCGAAAAGGACGTCGAGGTCACCTTCGCCGACAACCGGCTGACGATCTCCGGCGAGAAGAAGGAGGAAAAGGACGTCAAGGAGGAGAACTATCACCGCCGTGAGCGATCCTTCGGCAGCTTCCGCCGCTCCTTCACCCTGCCGGCCGACATCGACGAAGCGAAGATCGCCGCCACCTTCAAGGACGGCGTGATGACCGTCGATCTGCCGAAGACCAAGACCGCCCAGAAGAAGGCGAAGAAGATCACCATCTCGCGCGGCAAGTAAGCCGCCAAAGCTTCTCGATCCGTCCTGACCCGGGCCGCCCTCCAACGGCCCGGGTTCGTTTTTGGGCGCTTCAGGTCGCTTAAGCGAGCCTGGACTGCAGCTTCTTCAGGAAGATGTCACCGGGATAGCTGTGCGACTCCAGGGCCACGCCCGGAGGGAAGTCATCGAAAACAAGCTGCAGCGGTGTGGTCTCGATCTCCACGTCCCAGATATGCATGTCGGGGCCAGCGACCCTCTTCACCAGTCTGCCGTCGAGGCGATGCAGGAGCTCAGCGGCGTAGTCTTCAAAGCCTTCCCAACCGACGTGATCCGTCAGCAGCAGCGACAAGTGACCGGAAGCAAGCTGTGCGATCTTGAGCTTCTCCATTGGCAGCGCGATGACGCCTGGACCACAGTGCTCGTACCGGGCAAGCAAGGCGCGGACGCGCCGCTGCAGAAAGTAGATACAGAACGGCAGATAAAAGAGCTGCAACCAGGTCGTCACGGTGTGGAACACCGAATGGTAGGGCCCCCGTTCTGCCTCGTTAAGCGCACGGGCTCCAGCGGCCTGCAGATAGAACACCGCAACAAAGCACAGAAGGGTAGCGGCTGCAGATGCCAATTCGGCGAGCCAGTGCCCAGCATCGGCAGCGTCAACGAGTCCTTGGCCAAAGAATGGCACACCGAACCCAAAGCAGGCAGGGGCTGCCAGAGCTGCCAGTGCGAGCCTTGGCCGCTGCTGTGTGCGCGATGCAAAGCGCCCGGAAAGGAAGAGCGACAGGAAAAGCGGGTAGCCCAGGTAGATCACGAAAACTGCAGAATTGAGGGTCCCAGCCAAAATCGCAAGGTTGAGAGGCCCACCCGACATTGCGGCCCGTGATGCTACATCGGCCATCGCCCAACCAAAAAGCACAAGCGGAAAGACAATCAGGAAAGCCAACAGCGGGGGCAAACCGGCAATCCGCGAAAGCAGTTTGTCTTGACCGCTTACCATGGCTCACTCTGAGTTGGTTGTCTGGGAGTTCCTGAACACCTCTACCATAGGCTGAAGAACAATGCATGACCGCTGACGCTTTCCGTCCGCTCGTTAACCCTTGTTAAGCATCTTACGGGGATACTGGCGCGGCCCGTTGACGGCAGACAAGGGAAGAGCCCCGATGAGCAAGCATCTGGTATCGGCCGACAATCCGAACGGCCAGCGCAGCGAGGAGCTGTTGGCGGAGATCCGCGCCGAGATCCTGAGCCGTATGGCCGCCTATGCCGAGGACCCGCGCCCGGAGGCCAAGACGGTGCTGGAGAACAACCTGGAGATCGCCCAGCTTCTGACCGACGCCATCCATCTGGCGGAGGTCAACTCTCAGACCCTGGCCGAAGACCTCTAGGAGCAGGCTCCATGCAACGCCGATCCGATCCGCGGAAAGCCTTGCGGGCTTATGCCCGCCGGTGCGATGCTCGCGATGCCTATGAGCCGGTCACCCAACGTCGCCTCGCACTACGCCCGGGAAGGCGCCCCGAGCGGGCGCATCCTCTCCGCGCTTACGGCCGCCGGTAAGGACCTCGCCCGCCTCAGCCCGGCGGATCTCATCCCCTACGATCAGTTTCACCTCCGCGGCCACGAGGCGACGGAGGAGCTGGCCCAGCTCCTCTCCCCACAGGCCGACGCCGTGGTGCTGGACCTGGGCTGCGGCATCGGCGGCCCGGCGCGCTGGCTGGCCGACCAGCGCGGCTGCCGCGTCGTCGGCATCGACCTCACCCCGGACTACTGCCTGGCGGCGCAGGAGCTGAGCGCCCAGGTCGGCCTCGCCGGACGGGCCGGCTTCGTCTGCGGCGACGGCCTCGCCCTGCCCTTCGCCGAGTCCAGCTTCGACCAGGTCTGGACCCAGCACGCGGCGATGAACATCGCCGACAAGGCACGGCTCTACCGGGAGGTGGCGCGGGTGCTGAAGCCCGGCGGCCGCTTCGGGCTCTACGACATCATGGCCGGCACCGCCGGCGACCCGCATTTCCCGGCACCCTGGTCCAACACACCGGAGTGGAGCCACCTGACGGCGCCGGAAGCGGTACGGGAAGCCCTGCTCGCCGCCGGCCTGAAGGAACGCCACTGGCGCGACCTCACCGCGGAGGCCAGGGTCTGGAGCGAAAAGGTCATCGCCGCCCAGCAAGCCGCCAAGGGCCACGCGCCGCAGCACCCTGTGGGCCCGGCCATCATCCTCGGCCCGGCCTTCGCCGAGATGTTCGCCAACCTCAGCCGCAGCCTCGCAGAGGAGCGGGTCACCGTGGTACAGGGCGTCTTCGACAAGCCGGGCTGAGACCAGCTCCTCCTTTCCGAGACCCGGCGGTCCCACCCTCCAGCGCTCACCGCGGCCAGGACGCATTCCCGAGGCGGCCGCAAGCACCCTCTCTCCTGCTTGGGCCGGGGATAACGACCCGGGAGGGGGGCGGCGTGAGCGGAATGCACCGGAGCCCGTGCCGCGCTTTGTAGACCTGTTCCTCATACCTGCCCCTATGGCCGCAGCATCAAGGGCAAAAGGGTTAGCAATCTCCATAATTGTAATACATTTGATTATATTCATTTTTCGGTTGCGCTTTTCCAGGTTCGAGCGCAAGTATCCCGAGTTGATGGGAAGCCACGGCATCGGACAATTGAGAGTTGAGAAATCAGGGCTGGCCCGAGGATCTGAACCTTATCGAAGTCGGCAGCAACATCTGCCTTGAATGCGGAGAGATTCTCACCAGGGAAGAACTGGACGAGGGCTGCTGCGGCCATGTCCCGGCACGCCGCTACTTCACCGAGTTCGAGCCCGGGCCTGAATGCCTGAGCCCCGATACTGCCTGACCGCAGTCAGAGTCCAGCCCAGCAAAGCGCGCAGTCTTCGGAGTTACAACGCTGCATGAGCGAGCCGTCGAAAGCCATCGGCCGGCAACTGGATGCCGGATACTACGATACGAAGTTTACCAGCGACGCCGGTTTCCAGCGCCACTATACGCAGACACAGTACTACGGTCTCTGGGCCGTGATCCTGGACCGCCTGAGACTTCAAAAGAAGCGGCGTATCCTGGAGATCGGCTGCGGGCCCGGCCAACTGGCAAATGCAATCCGCGACATGAACCTCGCCGAGAGCTACCTCGGCATCGACTTCAGCCAGGTCGCCATCGATCAGGCGCGTAAGACCAACCCCGGGCTGGCATTCCGCTGCGCCGATGTCTTTGAAGACGATTCGCTTGAGACGCATGACTACGACATCGTCTTGTCGACCGAGTTCCTGGAACACGTGCATGAGGATCTAGCGGTTCTCGAGCGTGTCCGTCCCAAGACGGTGATCCTCGCCTCCGTACCGAACTTTCCGTGGCGCGAGCACGTTCGCCACTTCGCATCCGCGCAAGAGGTCCACGACCGCTACAACCACTTCTTCGAGAAGCTCTACGTCGTGCCAATCCGCATGCAGGAAGGCGGCGCAACGCATTTCCTCATGCAAGGACCGCGGAAGACCTGACCGGGTGGCCGGGCGATCCGGACTGGATCCCGGCCTAATGGAACCGCCCCTATCCTCCCCTCCGTCCCCGGCGCAGGGCGCGGCGGCCGGCGGTCTGGACCTCCGTGCTGGCGTCCTCCTCGTCGCGGACGGCAAAGAGCCAGTCAATGAAGACGCTGGCGATGGGCGCCGCTTTCACCTCGTTGCGGCAGACCACGTAGAAGCTGTCGATGGCCGGCACCGCAAGGTCGAAGGGCGCGATCAGACTGCCACGGGCCATCAGGGTGCTGGCGGTCCGGCTGTCGCCGATGGCCACGCCGTTGCCTTGCAGCGCCGCCTCGACGGCAAGGCGGGCATCGCTCATGAAGTGATGCCGGCCCTTGCTGAGTTCCAGCGCCCGGGCCGCGGTCAGCCAGGTCTGCCATTCCCGCCCCTCGTCGGCATGCAACAGCACATGGTCGGCGAGGTCCTTCACCGAGCGTAGCGGCCGGCTGTTCAGCAGGGTCGGGCTGGCAACGGGAAACAGTTCGATGTCGGACCAGTGCCGCACCCAGCAGTCGCCCCAGGTGCCCTGCCCGTAGCGGATACAGACGTCGACATCGGGATCGAAGACCGCCTCCGGATCGTTGCCGCCGGTCAGCCGCAAGCGCACGCCGGGGAATTGCTCGGAGAAGCGGCTGAGACGGGGGATCAGCCAGAGCGACAGCAGGGCGGGCACGCAGCTCACCACCAGATCGCCGCCGGTCGAGGGCCGGGTCATCCGCGCCGTCGCCGTGGCGATGTCCTGAAACGCACTCGATAGGGTCGGCAGCAGGGCCGCGCCGTGGGGCGTCAGCTTGACCCGCCGCGCGCCGCGCTCCAGCAACGCCACGTTCAGCGCCGCCTCCAGGCTGCGGATCTGATGACTCACCGCCCCGTGTGTGACGTTGAGTTCCTTGGCGGCCCGCGAAACCGAACCATGGCGGGCGGCGGCCTCAAAGGCGCGCAAGGGATTGAGGGGCGGCAGGCGGGCGGAGATGGCGGCAATCCTATGTGATTTTTTCTCACATAAGACCGTACAACAATGTCAATTGCTCTCGCAATGGCCCTTCCGCGATACTGCCACCCAAGGAAAACAAAGGTTTTGCTTGGGGGACAGGCGGCGATCATGGCTTGGGATGCGGAGAAACTGGCGGCCCTGCGGGAAAAGTACGCGCAAGGCCACGGGGGCGATGTCTTCGACCCGGCCTACCGCAAGGTGGCCGACCAGATCTTCGATGCGAGCGGAACCCGCATGGCGCCCTATGCGGGCATCTCCACGCTGCTCGATGCGCCGCAGCGCGAGATCGACCCGCAGGACCCCGACTTCGGCGACCTTCAGGTCGCGCTGATCGGCGTGCCCATGGACCTCGGCGTGACCAACCGCCCGGGCGCGCGCTTCGGGCCGCGGGCGCTGCGCACCATCGAGCGCATCGGCCCCTACAACCATGTCATGGCCTGCGCGCCGACGTACGATCTGCGCGTCGCCGATGTCGGCGACGTGCCCTTCGCCAGCCGCTACCGGCTGGAGGGCAGCCTCGACGACATCGAGCGCTACTTCGAGAAAGTGCACGCCGCCGGCGTGGTGCCGCTCTCGGTCGGCGGCGATCACTCCGTCACCTACCCGATCATGAAAGCCATCGGCCGTGAGAGGCCGGTCGGGATGGTCCACATCGATGCCCACTGCGATACCGGCGGGGCCTTCGACCACAGCAAGTTCCACCACGGCGGACCGTTCCGCAACGCGGTGCTGGACGGCGTGCTCGATCCCACCCGGACGATCCAGATCGGCATCCGCGGCTCGGCGGAGTATCTCTGGGAGTTTTCCTTCGACAGCGGCATGACGGTCGTGCATGCCGAGGAAGTGCCGAAGCTGGGGATCGCCGCCGTGGTGGAAAAAGCCCTGGCGGTCGTCGGCGACGGGCCGACCTACATCTCCTTCGACATCGACGGCATCGATCCCGCCTTTGCGCCGGGCACCGGCACGCCGGAGGTCGGCGGCCTGACGACGCGGGAAGTGCTGGCGATCCTGCACGGCCTGAAGGGGGTCAACGTTGTCGGCGGCGACGTGGTGGAGGTGGCGCCGCAGTACGACACCACCACCAACACCGCCCATGTGGGGGCGCAGGTGCTGTTCGAGATTCTCAGTCTGATGGTTTACAGCCCGCGCTTCGCGTGACGGCTGGCGTCGGGGCAAACCCGACCGCAACAGGGGGGAAGGTCCAATCAATCAGGCCACGCCAAGTGGTCCCAGCAACGACAGTGGAGGTAGGTGAGAGATGAACAAGCGTATTGCCAAGAGCGGCATCAGCCGCCGAAGCCTGATGGCGGCGGGACTCGCGGGCGCGGGGCTCGCCGGAGCCGGCGCCCTCGCGATGCCGACGGTGCTGCGCGCGCAGGACCGCTCGCTGAAGGTCGGCGTCTACGGCGGCTACTTCAAGGACTCCTTCGACAAGCACATTTTCCCTGAGTTCACCAAGGCCACCGGCATCGCGGTGGAGTCGGTGGCGGAACCGACGGGCGAGGCCTGGCTGGTCCAGTTGGAGCAGGCGGCCAAGGCCGGCCGTGCGCCCGCCGACGTCTCCATGATGTCCCAGGTCGCCATGCTCAAGGGCCAGGCGATCAACCTTTGGACGGCGCTCGACCGGAACCGCATGCCGAACAGCGAAAACCTGATCGGCGAGTTCATCAACAGCTATCCCGACGGCCGGGTGGCGGGCATCGGCGCAGTGGCCTGGTACATCACTCTGGTGTCGAACACGGAAGCCTATCCCGAGGCACCGACCTCCTGGGCTGCGCTCTGGGACAGCGCCAATCAGGACAAGCTCGGCCTCCTGGCGCTGGTCTCCAACTCCTTCCTGCTGGAAGTGACCGCCAAGACCTACATGGGCGGCACCGATGCCCTCGACAGCGAAGAGGGGCTGTTGAAGGCCTTCGACAAGCTGGCAGAGGTGAAGGCCAACGTGCGGCTCTGGTACCGCGACGAGGCCCAGTTCGAACAGGCGCTCAAGTCCGGCGAGATCCCCATGGGCCAGTACTATCACGACGTCACGGGCCTGGCGGCGGCCGACGGCCATCCGGTGCGGTCCACCTTCCCCAAGGAGGGCGGCATCCTCGACAGCGGCTGCTGGGCGCTGTCGCGCGCTTCGAAGAAGTCCGACGAGGCGCATATCTTCATCGACTACATGAGCCAGCCGTCGATCCAGGCCACCATGTCCCGCAAGGTCGGCACGGCCCCGACGGTGAAGCGCAACCTGCTCGACCTGACGGGCGACGAGTTCGCTTCCGTCTCCTCGGAGATCGCTCCCATCGTCCCGCGCTACGACCTTTACCAGACCAAGTCCGACTGGCTTAATCAGAAGTGGACAGAGCTGATCGTCGGCTGAAGACCACGCCGGACGACACCGAGAGGGCCTAAGGCCGCCGCCGCTTCCGGCGGTGGCCGCCTGCCCTGTCGCCAATCAGCGCTGTCGACACGCAACGCGGGGACGCCATGTCGGGACTGGCCCTTGAGGGCATCGCAAAGCGCTTCGGCGCGCTGACGGCGGTCGACGATCTGTCGCTGACCGTGCCCCACGGCACCTTCGTCTGTCTGCTGGGCCCGTCGGGCTGCGGCAAGACGACTTTGCTGCGCATGATCGCGGGGCTGGAGACGCCCAGCGCCGGGCGCATCCTGCTGGACGGCGCGGAGATCACGGACCTGCCGACCCACAGACGCGATTTCGGCATGGTCTTCCAGTCGCTGGCGCTGTTTCCGCACCTCAATGTCCGCGACAACATCGCCTACGCGCTGCGCATTCGCGGCGTTCCCAAGGCCGAGCAGGAGGTGCGCGTCGCCGAGTTGCTCGACCTCGTCCATCTGCCGGACTTCGGCAGCCGGCCCGTCGGCCAGCTTTCCGGCGGACAGAAGCAGCGGGTGGCCATTGCGCGGGCGCTCGCGGTCTCGCCGCGGCTGTTCCTGCTCGACGAACCGCTCTCCGCCCTGGACGCCAAACTGCGCGAAGCCATGCAGGTGGAACTGCGCCAGTTGCAGCAGAAGCTGGGCATCACCACCGTCGTCGTCACCCACGACCAGCGCGAGGCCATGACCATGGCCGACCTGGTGGTGGTCATGGGCGAGGGGCGCATCCGCCAGGCGGCGGCGCCGGTGGAGATCTACCGCAGGCCGGCCGATGCCTTCGTCGCCGACTTCATCGGCTCGACCAACTTGCTCGATATCGCCGCCAACGGCAGCGGCGACGCGGTTGTCGACGGCGTCCCCCTGCCCGGTGTCGCCCTGCCCGCGGGCCTGCAACGGGCGCGCCTTTCCATCCGGCCGGAGGACGTGCGCCTGACCGCCCCGGCGGACGCACCGCTGACCGGGCGGGTGACCTTCCTGCGCGACCTCGGCGGCACCGTGGAGACCTTTGTCGAGGTGGCGGGCACCACCGTCATCGCCGTCTCCACGCCGCGCGAACGCCCCCAAGTTGCCGCCGGCGATGCCATCGGCATCCAGCTTCCCCCCGAGTCCTGCGTGGTGCTGCCGCAATGAGGCGGGAGCGGGCCAGGACCCTCTCCGACCATCTGCCGCTGGCCTTTCCGGCGGCCATGCTGGTGGTCTTCTTCGTCGTGCCCTTCGCCATCATGATCGCCGTCAGCTTCTTCCGGCGCCAGCAGGGCGGCTTCTACACCGTCGACTTCGTGCTCGCCAACTACGAGCGCTTTCTGACGCCCTTCTTCGGCAGTGTGCTCGGCTTCTCCCTGTTCCTGGCTGCGGCAGTGGCGGTCTGCTGCGTGGCCCTGTCCTTTCCCTTCACCAGTTTTCTTGCCGGGCGCAGCCGCCGCGTCCAGGTTTATTGGCTGGTCGGGCTGCTGGCCATTCTCTCCCTCTCCGAGGTGATCATCGGCTTTGCCTGGTCGACCCTGTTCTCGCGCACCGCCGGGGTCAGCAACCTGCTGGTCGCCCTCGGCCTGATGGCGGAGCCCAAGGCCCTGCTGCCGGGCTTCGGCGCGGTGCTGACGGGGATGGTCTATCAGGCCCTTCCCTATACGATCCTGCTGCTCTACCCCTCTTTCATGCGCCTCGACCCGACATTGCTGGAGGCCGCCCGCACCCTCGGCGCTTCCCCCCTGCGCGGTTTCGTCACCGTGGTCGTTCCGGCGCTGCGCAACACCATCGTCGCCACCCTGATCATGGTCTTCGTCTTCGCGCTCGGGTCCTACCTGCTGCCGCAGATTCTCGGGCGGCCGCAGCACTGGACCCTCTCGGTGCTGATCACGGATCAGGCGATCTACCAGTCCAACATGCCGTTCGCCGCGGCCATGGCGGTCTTCCTGGTGCTGATTTCGCTGGCGCTGGTGGGCCTGACGCTGCTGGTCGGCGGCCGGCGGGAAGCGGCGTAGTGAAGGACTGCAGACCATGACCGCACGCTGGCTGCGCCGCGGCTACATGGCCCTCATCGCGCTGTTCTTGGCCGCACCCCTCATAGTGGTGGCCGGGGTCTCGGTGAACGAGAAGCGGACGCTGCTGTTTCCGCCCGAGGGATTCTCTCTCGCCTGGTACGCCGACATCTTCGTCGAGCCGGAATGGCGCAGCGCCCTCATCGCCTCCCTTGGCCTCGCCGCTCTCTCGGCCGCGCTGGCGGTGCTCATCGCCCTGCCGCTGAGCTGGTTCTTCTGGCGCCGTGTCGCGCCCTGGGCCCGGATCTTCCAGTTCCTGGGCGTCGCCCCGTTCATGCTGCCGCCGGTGATCACCGCACTCGGGTTCCTCTCCTTCTGGGCGACCGGCGGCTTCTACGGGGCACCCTGGACGGCGGTCATCAGCCACGCGATCTTTTTCGTAACCCTGCCGCTGGTGACCCTCTCCCTTGGCTTCGCCTCCATAGACCGTTCCCTGGTCGAGGCGGCGGCCACCATGGGCGCCGACGACCGCCGGGTCTTCCGCACCGTCGTCGTGCCGCTGATCACGCCCTACATGATCTCCGGCTTTGCTTTCGCCTTCGTGCTGTCGCTGAACGAGTACATCGTCGCCTACATGACCGTCGGCTTCACGATGGAGACGCTGCCGATCAAAATCTTCAACGCCCTGCGCTACGGCTACACGCCGACCATGGCCTCTGTTTCCATCTTCTTCGTCGCCATCGCCGCCCTGGTGGTCGGGCTGATCGCACGCTACGGCGACCTGCCGAGGCTGCTGGGCGCCTGGACCGGCGAGGAGCGGTGATGCGCATCGCCGCCCTGCAGATGAAGGCCGCGGCAGGCGATGTCACAGCGAACCTCGCGCGCATCGACGCCGCCGCGCAAGAGGCGGCGGCGGGCGGCGCGCGGCTCTTGGTCGCGCCCGAACTGGCCACCACCGGCTATGGCGCCGGCGACGTCATTCGTGACCTGGCGGAGCCGCTGGACGGGCCGCAGGTGAACCAGCTGGCTGCGATCTCCCAAGCGCATGGCCTTGCGGTCGTCGCCGGCTTTGCCGAGCGCGACGGGTCCCAGGTCTTCAACAGCCTGGTTTTGGTCGACGGCACCGAGACGCCCCTCGCCTACAGAAAGATGCAGCTCTACGCGGACTACGAGCGGGCGCTCTTCTCCCCCGGCCCGCTTCAGACCACGCTCTGCAGGCTGGATAACCTGACTTTCGGCTTTCTGATCTGCTACGACGTCGAGTTTCCGGAGGCGGTGCGGGCACTGGCGCGGGCCGGCGCCGATGCCGTGCTGGTGCCCACGGCCCTGCCGCGGGGTCCCTTCGCGGACTTTATCGCAACATCAGTCGTTCCGGTGCGGGCCTTCGAGAACCAGCTCTTCGTCGCCTACGCCAACCACGCCGGGCAGGACGACGCCTTCACCTATGCCGGTCTGTCGCGCATCGTCGGCCCCGACGGCACCGCCCTCGCCGCCGCCGGCCCGGAGGAAGACTCTGTGATCTTCGCCGACATCGACCCAGCGGCCTTCGCGGAGAGCCGCACCGCCAACACCTACCTGACGGATTTGCGCAAGCACTGAGCGTCAGAGCCGTTGGTCCGGTGCTGCGTCACTCAACGAGGTTCGCCCGAAACTTGGTGAGCCCCGGAAAGGCGTGGTCGAAGTAGGCGGCGTGAAAAGTGGTGTAGGGGTCGAAGTACTTTTCGTAGAGAGCCTTCGCTGCGTCATTGCCGTGGATCACCATAATGCCGAGGCTGGCCGCGCCCTTCCCTTGCGCCTTGTCGAAGGCGGCCCGCATCAAGGCGTGACCGAGGCCCCGGCCGCGAAACTCCGGCGCGACCGCGACGGATTCGACGATCAGTTCCGCCTGAGGTTTCAGAAACTCCGCCCCGCCGCTCCAAATCCCCTGATAGGCGGCGCGGAACGCGGCGGCCGTCTCCGCCGTCCAGGACAGGGCCGCGGCAACCCGATCCAGCCTGTCGAGGTTCAACGGCCCTTGCTCTGCATGCTCATCCGCCGCGAAGACAGCACAAGCGGCAGCGGAAGTGCCCTCCACTTCCAGAACGATGAAATCCTCGACCGCGCCCCAGCTGGCCGCCTCCTCGCGCAGCTTTGACTCGAGGAACTCCAAGGTGCCCGTTCCGCTCTCCTTCAGAAGATCGTCCCAGAACGAACGGCCAAAAGGCGGCAGCGACGCTTCGAACTCCGCGCGCGCCAGAAAGGGCACGTCGGCTGCGGTCGCGGCGCGGATCGAGGGGGCCGAGTGCGGTTGCGCGGTCATGACACCTTCCTTTGCGGACGAGCTGTCTGTGAGAGCCGAAGCGCGGCGGTTCAACACATCAAGGCAGCACCGCGTCAGATGCTGACGGGACTTCGCAAGTCCTGAAGAAGCAACCCCTCGTCCGAAACCGGCCCTAACGCCCGACCGCGCCGATGGCGTGGCCGCTGAGCGCGGCCTGGGCGGCAGCGAGGCGGGCGATGGGCACCCGGTAGGGCGAGCAGGAGACGTAATCCAGCGGCACCTTCTGGCAGAAGGCGATGGAGGCGGGATCGCCGCCGTGCTCGCCGCAGATGCCAAGCTTGATGTCCGACCGGGTCCCCCGCCCGCGCTCGGCGGCGATCAACATCAGCTCGCCCACACCCTCGGGATCCAGCGAGATGAAGGGGTCCTGCTCGATCAGCTCGCGCTGCTCGTAGGCGCCGAGGAAGTTGCCGGCGTCGTCGCGCGACAGGCCGTAGGCGGTCTGGGTCAGGTCGTTGGTGCCGAAGGAGAAGAACTCCGCCCCCTCGGCGATCTGGCCGGCGCGCAGGCAGGCCCGCGGCAGCTCGATCATGGTGCCGACGAGGTAGCCGATCTCCACCCCCTGTGCGTTCCGCACCGCTTCGGCCACCTTGTCCACCAGCGTGCGCAGCACGGTGAACTCCTGCTCGATGGAGACCAGCGGGATCATCACTTCCGGCACTACGGTTTTGCCGGTCTCCTTCGCGACCGCGGCCACGGCCTCGAAGATGGCGCGGGCCTGCATCTCGTAGATCTCCGGGTAGGTGATACCCAAGCGGCAGCCGCGGTGGCCCAGCATGGGGTTGGTCTCGACCAGTTTCAGGGAGCGCGCGCGCACCTGCTCCTCCGAGAGGCCGGAGGCCTTGGCCACCTCGGCAACCGCCGCGTCCTCGTGCGGCAGAAATTCGTGCAGCGGCGGGTCCAGCAGGCGGATGGTGACCGGCCGGTCGCCCATTTCCTTGAAAAGGGCGATGAAATCGTCGCGCTGGAAGGGCAGCAGCTTCTCCAGCGCCTGACGGCGCTTCTCGCCAGAGTCCGCCAGGATCATCTCGCGCATGGCGACGATGCGCTGGGCATCGAAGAACATGTGCTCCGTGCGGCAGAGGCCGATGCCCTCGCAGCCGAAGGCCACGGCGACCTTGGCTTCCTGAGGTGTGTCGCAGTTCACCCGCACACCCATGCTGCGGTGCTGGTCGGCCCAGCCCATGACGGTGGCGAAGTCGCCGGAAAGCTCCGGCTGCACGGTGGGCACCGCGCCCTGCATCACCTCGCCGGTGGAGCCGTCGAGGGTGATGAGGTCGCCCTCGCGCAGTTCCAGGTCGCGCACCCGCATGACGCCGCTCTTGCGGTCGATACGCAGCTCGCCGGCACCGGCCACGCAGGCCCGGCCCATGCCCCGCGCGACCACCGCGGCATGGCTGGTCATGCCGCCGCGGGTGGTGAGGATGCCGACGGCGGCGTGCATGCCGTGAATGTCTTCCGGCGAGGTCTCGGTGCGGCAGAGAATGACGGTCTCGCCCGCCCCGGCCTGGGCCTCCGCCTCGTCGGCGGTGAACACGATCTTGCCGGAGGCCGCGCCCGGCGAAGCCGGCAGTCCGCGGGCGATCACTTTGCGCTCCGCCTTGGGGTCCAGGGTCGGATGCAGAAGCTGGTCCAGGCTCGACGGATCGATGCGCAGCAGCGCCTCCTTCTCGTCGATCAGGCCCTCGGCCACCATCTCGGCGGCGATCTTCAGGGCCGCGGAGGCGGTGCGCTTGCCGGTGCGGGTCTGCAGCATGTAGAGCGTGCCGCGCTGCACCGTGAACTCGATGTCCTGCATGTCCTTGTAGTGCTGCTCAAGGGTCAGGCGGACATCGTTCAACTGGCCGAAGACCTCCGGCATCACCTCTTCCATGGCCGGCAGCTTGGAGCCGTTCATCTTCTTGCCGTGGAGTGTGAGGTTCTGCGGCGTGCGTATGCCGGCCACCACGTCCTCGCCCTGGGCGTTCACCAGGTACTCGCCATAGAAGGTGTTGTCGCCGGTGGCGGGATTGCGCGTAAAGGCGACTCCCGTGGCGCAGTCGTCGCCCATGTTGCCGAAGACCATGGCCTGCAGGTTCACCGCCGTGCCCCAGCCCGCGGGGATGTCATGCAGACGGCGATAGGTGATGGCGCGCTGGTTCATCCAGGATCCGAAGACAGCGCCCACCGCCGCCCAGGCCTGATCGCCGGGCGACTGGGGAAAGGGCTCGCCGGTCTCCGCCAGGACCTTGGCCTTGTAGTCCTCGATCACCCGAGCCCAGTCCTCGGCCGTCAGCTCGGTATCGAGCATGTAGCCGTGGTCTTCTTTGGCCAGCTCCAGGATTTCCTCGAAGTGGTGGTGGTCAACGCCCAGCACCACGTCGCCGAACATTTGGATGAAGCGGCGGTAGCTGTCGTAGGCGAAGCGCCGGTCACCGGCATTGCGGGCCAGGCCCTCCACGGTCTCGTCGTTGAGGCCGAGGTTGAGGACGGTGTCCATCATGCCGGGCATGGAGGCCCGGGCGCCCGAGCGCACGGAAAGCAGCAGCGGGTTTTCCGGGTCGCCGAACCTGGCGCCGACGAGGTCCTCGATCTTCGTCAGCGCCGCATTCATCTGATCTCTCAGATCCTCAGGGTACTTGCGGTCGTGATCGTAAAAGTAGGTGCAGACCTCGGTGGTGATGGTGAAGCCGGGCGGCACCGGCAGGCCGATGGCCGACATCTCTGCCAGATTGGCACCCTTGCCGCCCAGGAGTTCCTTCATCTCGGCCCGGCCGTCGGCCGCGCCGCCGCCGAAGCTGTAGACCCAAGTCGTCATGATTTGCGATCCGTTTCCTGCCGGTTGCTGTCCATCTCAACTCGCACGCCCAGTTACCTTGCATGCAACGGGCGGCTGAACGCCGCCTCTGCTTTCTTCAGCCCTCGATCTTCGAGAAGTCGGCCACCTCCGAGAGCGTCGTTCCGATCGCGCTCAGAAGGTTCAGACGGTTCTCCCGCAGGGCAGCGTCTTCTGCGTTCACGGTCACTTGGTCGAAGAAGGCATCGACCGGTTGGCGCAACTGCGCCATCGCCTGCATCGCGAGCGTAAAGTTCTCTACTACGAGGGCCTCTCTCGCTCCACCTGCCGCTTCAGCAAGGTATTCCGCAAGTTGACCTTCTTCCTGCTGCACCACAATATCCGGCCTCACCTGGCCGTCGTAGCTGCGCTTGTCCTTCTTGGCCTCGATGCGCACGATGTTGGCGGCGCGGCGATAGGCGACCAGCAAGTTGGCGCCGTCGTCGCTGTCGAGGAAGGAGCGCAGCGCCTCCACCCGCGCCAGCAGGCGCACCAGATCGTCCTCGCCGCCACGCGCCATGACAGCGCTGATGAGGTCGTGGCGCACCCCCTGGTCCCGCAACACCACCTTCAGGCGCTCGCCGAAGAAATCCAGGAGGCTGAGTGCGCTTTTATCTATGCTCTGATCCCAGCCAGGGGCGACGCTGCGCACTCGAGCTCGCACCGACCCCAAGGACATGGAACCACCGCTTGGACCCAGAGCTCTCTTAGCTTGTTCTGCCCGCTGCCTGCTCTCGAACTGACCGACAGTTTGAGAGTCCAGTGCCCGTTCAAAAACAGTGATAAGTGGCACCCGGAGGTTATTCTCGACGATGAGCCGGATAGTACCCAAAGCCGCCCGACGTAGCGCGTAGGGGTCTTTTGAGCCCGTCGGCTTCTCGTCGATCGCCCAGAAGCCGGCCAGGGTGTCGATCTTGTCGGCCAGGGCGACGCAGAGGCTGACCGGCGCGGAGGGGCAGGCATCGTTGGGGCCGAGCGGGGCGTAGTGTTCGGCGATGGCCTCCGCCACCGCCGGGGCCTCGCCGTCGTTGAGGGCATAGTAGCGCCCCATGATGCCCTGCAGTTCCGGGAACTCGCCCACCATGCCGGTGACGAGGTCGGCCTTGGCGAGGCGCGCGGCGGAGCGGACCTGGTCGCGGTCCGCGCCGGGCACATACTGGCTGATCTCCGCGGCCAGGCTCTCCAGGCGCGAGACCTTCTCCGCCAGCGTGCCCAGCCTGGCGTGAAAAACGATGTCCTGCAGCGCCGTCACCCGTGCGGAGAGCGGCTCCTTGCGGTCCTGGTCCCAGAAGAACCGCGCATCGGCCAGGCGGGCGCGCAGCACCCGTTCGTTGCCAGCGACGATGGTCTTGGCGCGGTCGCTGCCCGGCGGCGCCTCCATGTTGGCGACCACCAGGAAGCGGTCCGCCAGCGCGCCCTCGGTGGTCTCGGTCGAGAAGTACTTCTGGTGGCTGCGCATGGAGGTGGACAGCACCTCCGCCGGCAGGTCCATGAAGCCCTCGTCGATGCGCCCCATCAGCACCTGCGGCCATTCGACCAGCCCGGTCACTTCGTCCAGCAGCGCGGGATCGTCTTTCAGCGTGACGCCCGCGTCGGCGGTCAGCTCCGCGGCCTGCCGCGCGATGGTCGCACGCCGCTCCGCCGGATCCAAAACCACCTTGGCCTGCAGCAACTTGTCCCGGTAGTCGGCAAAGCCAGTCACCGCAAAGCGGTCGGGGGCGAGAAAGCGGTGCCCCAGCGTCGCATTGCCGAACTCAACACGACGCCCTTCCCCCATCATCAATTCGCCGGTCAGGGCCTTGCCGTCGAAAACCGCGAGGATGTGGTGCAGCGGGCGCACCCAGCGCTGGCTGTCCTCTGCCCAGCGCATGGACTTCGGCCAGGGCAGGTCCGCAAAGGCCCTGCCCAGAACCTCCGGCAGGACCGCGTCGCTGGGCCGCCCGGCGACGTGGCGCACGGCGAAATAGAAGCTGCCCTTCGGGGTCTCGCGGACCTCCGCATCCTCCAGGGAGGCAAAGCCGTTGGCCTTCAGAAAGCCCTGGACCGCCTGCTCCGGCGCACCGACCTTGGGGCCCTTCTTCTCTTCCGAGAGGTCCGGCTGCTGAGCCGGAAGGCCGTCAACCACCAGCGCCAGGCGGCGCGGCGTGGCATAGGCCGACGCCGTTTCAAAGGTCAGATTGGCCGCCTTCAGCCCCTCGGTGACCAGACGCTTCAGATCCTCCGCCGCGCGGGCCTGCATGCGCGCCGGGATCTCCTCGGAAAACAGCTCGACCAGCAGTTCGGCCATCAGTCCGCTCCACCGCTCTCGCTAGGGCCTTGGCCGAGACTCTGGGTCGCGACCCAGGCCTCGCAGCAGGCCTTGGCCAGAGTGCGGACGCGGCCGATGTAGGCCTGGCGCTCGGTCACGGAGATCACCCCGCGCGCATCCAGGAGATTGAATACGTGGCTGGCCTTCATGCACTGGTCATAGGCCGGCAGCGGCATGGGCCGGCCGTTGCGGTCACCGAAGGCCAGGATCGACTGACACTCGGCCTCCGCGTCCTTGAAGTGCTGAAACAGGATGTCGGTGCTCGCGGCCTCGAAGTTGAAGGCGGAGAACTCCTGCTCGGCCTGCAGGAAGACATCGCCATAGGTCTTGCCGCCCCCATCCTCTCTATTGGGGTCCTTGGGCACGCCGTCCCAATCCAGGTCGTAGACGTTCTCGACGCCCTGGACGTACATGATCAGGCGCTCCAGCCCGTAGGTCAGCTCGGTGGAGACCGGGTTGCAGTCGATGCCGCCGACCTGCTGGAAGTAGGTGAACTGGCTGACCTCCATGCCATCGCACCAGACCTCCCAGCCCAGGCCCCAGGCGCCCAGCGTCGGGCTCTCCCAATCGTCCTCCACAAAACGGATGTCGTGGTTCATGGGATCGATGCCGATGGCGCGCAGGGAATCCAGGTAGAGCTCCTGGCTGTCGGCCGGCGAGGGCTTCAGGATGACCTGAAACTGGTAGTAGTGCTGCAGGCGGTTGGGATTCTCCCCGTAGCGCCCGTCGGTCGGGCGGCGCGAGGGCTGCACATAGGCCGCTTTCCAGCGTCCCGGCCCGAGTGCGCGCAGGGTGGTGGCCGGATGGAAGGTCCCCGCCCCCACCTCCAGATCGTAGGGCTGCAGGATGACGCAGCCCTGGCGGGCCCAGAAGTCCTGAAGACGCAGGATCAGCCGCTGGAAACAGGTGTCCGGATTGGCGTCAGACATGGCGTTGGGACTGTTTGCCCGGGGGTGGCGCCCCGGCAACCTTTACTCAGACCGTTGCTGAAGCGGTCCAGGATGCTGCACCGCGATAAAATGCCGGCGAACCTTAGCCGCGCGCCTGACCCGAATCAAGCGAAGCCATGGCGGAGACTGGGTACTGGGCGACCTAGCCCCTGACTGCGGCGATGTGCAGAACCAGGGCCGCATGGCGACGCCAGCGCCCCAGCCAGGGATGGGCCTCGACGGCCGCCTCGCTGGGCTGCGGTTCCTCCATGGCGGCGATCCGCAGACCGGCAGCGCAGATGGCATTGACATAATCCGAAACAGTGCGCGGGAAGCGCGGAACCGCAAAATCCTCAACGTCGCTCGGTGCCGCCCGCTTGCTGAAGTGCCAATGCTCCACGAAAGGCTGGCGGTCGAAGTAGCCGACCACCTGGCGGGCCCTCTTTGGGGTCCGGCGCGACGGGATCCACCGGCTGTGCCTTGTATTGAAACAAGGATGCAGAACGCTGAACCAGAGGCCGCCCCCGGGCCTGAGCACCCGGTGGACCTCGCGCATGGCACCGGCAACGTCCGGCCCGTCCATCAGGGCCATGGTGGAGAGGGCGAGATCGAAGCTGGCGTCCGCAAAGCGGTCCATCTGCGAGAACGAGCAGGCTTCGTAGCGGATTCCCAGAGGCGTTTCTTCCTCGACTGCCCGGGCACGCGCGATTTGCCCGGTGGAAAGATCGATGTCGGTGACTCGGGCGCCGCGTTCGGCGAACCGGCGGGTGTTGGAGCCCTCGCCGCACCCCAGATCGATCACTTCCCGGCCTGCAATCTCCGGCAGAAAAGCGAGAAAAGCCGGTAGTGTGAAATGCTCACGAAAAACATCGTAACCCGCACGGACCTCTTCCGCCCAAAGGTCCGCGTTGCGATCCCAGGCCGTAGCGACGCCGGCCTCGTCCAGGCTATCCTCCTGCATTTCTGCGGCGCCCTTCTTCCAGTCCGGCTACAAGCGCCGGGCGATATCCGTGACGGGCCAGTGCCAGCCACCTGAGCATGGGCCGCCCGCTGAATAAGGGCTGCGCGCCCGGACCGGCACCGAAGACACTCAATCCTTACGACCGCAGGAGCACTTGCTGCCAGCTTGAATGTAGGCGCCGCAGGTCGGGCACGGCACGAGGTCCGCAACCTCCTCGCCGTTGCCGGCTTCTGCGCTGCGCTCCGTTCTGGTCTTCTGCGGCTTCTTCGCCTCGCCGGCCCGCAGCTTGGCCTCGGCCTTTCGCGCCTGCTGCAGACGGCCGAGGAACTTGAACCCGTACCAGACCGCGGCGATGACCAGCCCGAGGACGATCAGCTTCTGAATCGAGGGCAATCCAAACATGGCGGCATTTAGCGATGCCACCGCCCCCGGGTCAAGCAGACCCGATCAGCGGCGTCCGATCACGAAGGGCTTGAGCAAGACCGGCCTGACGAGCGGTGCGGGGCCGGGGTACCCCTAGAGCCCGAAGCGGGACCAGAGAGCCCGCTCCTCGACGGCAGCGATGAGACCGGCGGCCCAGTCGTCCGGGCCCGGCAGACCGCCATGGAAGAGCGGCTCGTCGCCGCCACCCCGCCCGCGGCCCACGCCCAAACGCTTCAGAAGCCGCCTGGGGCCCTGGACACGGCGCAGCCGGACGCGCTTGCCAAAGCGGTCCCGCAACACCTGGCGCAGTTCGCCCTCGGAGTCGGCCAGGCCAAGCTCTATCGCCCGTCCGCCGGCCCAGAACTCACCGCTGAAAAGCTCCTCTTCCGGGGCCTTCAGGCGATGCCCGCGACGGTCGCGCACGGTCTGCTTGAAGACATCGTGCAGGTCCTGCTGCAGAGTTTTCAGGCGGGCGACGTCGTCGGCATTTTCCGGCCGGAAGGGATCAAGCGTCGACTTATGCTCGCCGGCCGTATAGACGCGGCGCTCGACGCCAACCCGATCCATCAACTCGGTGAACCCGAAGCCGGAGGTGATGACGCCGATCGAACCGACAATGGAGGTCGGCTGGACAAAGATCTCGTCGGCGGCACAGGCAAGCCAATACCCGCCCGAGGCCGCCACGTCCTCGCAGAACGCCAGAACCGGCTTTTCCTTCTCCCGCGCCAGATCGCGGATACGCTTGGCGATCAGGGCCGACTGAGAGGGCGAACCGCCGGGCGAGTTTATGATCAGGGCAACGGCGCTCAGCCGCGGCAGGGCAAAGGCCCGCTCGATCAGTGGCTCCATGCTGGCGAGGCTCATGCCGCTGCGCAGCGGGCCGAACCCGCCGATCACCCCGGACATGCGCAGAACAGCCACCTCGGGATGCCTGGGACGCAACCAACGGAACGTCAGAATATCGATGATGCTTCGTAGGGCCATGGCATGAACATAAGGCCTAAGGCTGCTTATTCCAAACCCCTGGCCCAAACATCCGGCCCAAACATCCGGCCCACCCCCCGGCCATCCGGCCGGCGCGGTTCGGGTCTAGAGTTCCAGCGGCTCTGCCGCCCGCAACACCGCCTCCGCAGCAGTCGAGTAGGCGCCGTCGTCCCGATGAAGCACCAAGCCTGGCAAAAGCCGCAGCGGCGCCCCGCTGCCCTTGCGGGCCTGCACGATCACGCGCTTGGCCGGCTCGCCAAGGCGCGGCCAGAGAGGCAGGACGGTGAGGCTGCCGCAGGCCGCGGCGCAGAGCGTGAGGACCTCCGCAAGGCGGTCGGCCCGGTGGATCAGCGTCAGGCTGCCCCTGGGCCGCAACAGCATGATCGCGCACCGCATCCAGTCGTCGAGCCCGGCCGCCCCCTCCACCGTCGCGATACGGCGGGCGGTATCGTGCGAAACACGGGCGGCCGCGGGGTCGAGGTAGGGCGGGTTCATCATCACGTGGTCGAAACGGCCGGTGGCGAAGCAGGCCGGCGGATCGCGCACATCGCCCAGATGGGCGGCCAGATCGGGACCGACATCGTTGAGGTCTCCGTTCTGCCGGGCAAGCGCGACAAGCCGGGGTTGAACCTCGAGACCGACCACGCGCACCCTGGGCAGCCGCCGCAGCAGGCAGAGGCCGGCCGAGGCGACACCGCATCCCAGATCGGCCACCGTCTCTCCGGGCTCTGCCGGCACCGCGGCGGCGAGCAGCACGGGGTCAATGGCGGCGCGGTAGCCGCCCGCGGGCTGGCGCAGCCGGACGCGGCCATCGAGGAGACTGTCTTCGGTGAGTGCGGGGCCTTCGCTCAAGAACTGGTCTCCTCCCCCGCGTCGGCCAGAACCTGCAGCGCCCTTTCGTAGTCCTGATCCCCCACCATGAGGCGCCGCGGCAGGATACCGATGGACCCTTCCATGATCGAGGTGTGGTGGTCCAGCACCAGGGTCTCGATCCCGGCATCGGCGAGCAGAGCCTCCAGCCAGGAGAGCTTGACCATGTCGTTGGTACGCAGCAGTTGTTTCATTGCCGGGCTGTTTTGCTGTTCCGGATGTTGACGGGTTCGGCTTAGGCCCTAGAGCTTGATGGTCTAGGCTTGATATGGGGACAAAGCGGTGGTTTCAGCCCCCCTTTCGCTCGATTCGCGCAGCGCGCCTTTCGTCGCACCAGAGGTATCGTGCTTGACCCCCCGGCGGTTAATCCTATGCTGCCTTCAGTGGCCCAAATCAAGCACTACGCCTGTCAAGGGACCGATTTGGGCAGCGCATCTAAGCCTCTCGGCGCATCTGAGCCCCTCAGCAACGCCACGAGGCCGCTGCCGGCCAACGAAGACGGCAGTGCCCAATGAGGACGGCGTGCAATGAGTATGGGGCGTTGGATAGGGGACGGCCAAAGGTGAGAGGGCGGTTGTGGCGCTAGTCGCCGAAGTCGGCAAAGAGCAAAAGGGTCAGGACCGGAACGGCCTCGAGCCTCTGATTGCGCTCGTCGCCGAGGACCTGCAGGCGGTCAACCGCCTCATCGTTACCCATATGGACTCGCCGGTGGCCCTGATTCCCCAGCTCGCCGGCCACATCGTCGCAGCGGGCGGCAAACGCCTGCGGCCGATGTTGACCCTGGCCTCGGCCAAGCTCTGCGGCTATCGCGGCGACCGCCACCTGGGGCTGGCCGCCTGCGTCGAGTTCATTCACACCGCGACCCTGCTCCACGACGACGTGGTCGACGCCAGCGACCTGCGCCGCGGCCTGGCAACGGCAAACGCCGTCTGGGGCAACAAGCCCAGCGTCCTGGTCGGCGACTTCCTGTTCAGCCGCGCCTTTCAGTTGATGGTGGCAGACGGCAGCCTGGACGTGCTGCGGATCCTCTCCAACGCCTCAGCGGTGATCGCCGAAGGCGAGGTTCTGCAGCTCATGACCGCCAACGATACGAGCTCTGACGAAAGCGCCTATATGGAGGTTGTCGAGGCCAAGACGGCCGCACTCTTTGCCGCGGCTTGCCGGGTCGGTGCCGTGGTCGCCGAGCAGGCCGAGGCCGAAGAACTGGCGCTGGAGCGCTTCGGGCGGGACCTGGGGATTGCCTTTCAGTTGGTCGACGATGTGCTGGACTACTCCGCTCTGCAGGCGGAGCTGGGCAAGTCCGTCGGCGACGACTTCCGCGACGGCAAGATCACGCTGCCGGTCGTTCTCGCAATTCAGCGCGGCAGCGACGAGGAACGCGCTTTCTGGCGCCGCTGCCTCGAGGACCAGGATTATCAGGACGGCGATCTTGAGCACGCCATCGCCCTGATGCAGCGCCACGGGACCCTGGAAGACGCCATGGCCCAAGCGCGCCGCTATGCCGCCTCGGCCAGCGCTGCGCTGGACCGTTTTCCCGAGAGCGCGATCAAAACAGCGCTGCGGGACATCGCCGGGTTCTGCGTCGACCGCGCCTACTGACCAGGATCGGGCCCTGCCCGGCCTGCTCTCTTGCCGTCAACTCTCCTATCGTCGACCACCCTCTGCTGAGGGCGTCGCCTCCGCGGTCTTGCAGGCCGGGGCCTAGGCGCTGCAGGGATGGCCCGCGGCGTTGGTCAGGCTTCCTCCTCCATGAGCTGACGCCATTCGCCCAGCCAGCTCAGTTCATCAAGAAAGGCCATGAGACGCACGCAAAGGGCCACTGGATGCGGTATCTGGGTGTTACCAGAGGCCCAGCGCCGCACCGTGCGGTCATTGACGCGCAACTCACGGGACAGCGCGGTTTGCCAGCGCGCGGTTCCGTAAAGCCGACTGCAAATGCGGTCCAGTTCAGCGGCGGTCATGCCGCCCTCTGCAGCTCTTTCCATCCACAGGCCCTCCCGCGACCCATCGATTCAGGACGCCGATCATAGGGCAATTCGTCCAGATATGCAATTCTGCCTTGGACAAATAGCCCTATAATAATCTCATACTGGCTAATATGCCCTAATAATGACGTTACATCTATGATATTTGGTGAGTTATTAGGCTATTTCGACCTATTTCTCAGTGAATTTTCTTCGTTTGACCAAATATTTTTCCAGTGCGGCGGGTTTCTTATTGACAAGAGTCGCCCTCGAGAATATAGTTTGTGCATATCAAGCACTGAAGAAAACACTGTTTCATTCCTGATCTGAAACATCCGCATCGCATCTTCAGTGTCTCGCGTGAAAGTGACCGCAGTCGCATATTCGTTGTTTGGGGGTCGACAGAGTTCGACCCCCTTTTTTTGTCCGAATTCCACCAAGCCCCGGCCCGAAGCGAGGTCGGCAAGAGACGCCGGACGGCGATAGAGATGCCAGGAGGCCAGGTCGATGAGTATCTTTCCGGAGTTCATTACCCGCGATCGTCCGCCGCAGTCGGTGCTGATCCGCCGGCGGGTGTCCGAACGCCAGTTGAACCGCCTGCTGCGCAGACATGCGCTCTACCGGACAGGCGCCCGCGACGGGCGCCGGGCGGTTCTGCTGCGCTGCGACCTTTCAGGCCTGGACCTGAAAGGCGTCGATCTGAGCGGTGCGGACATCCTGGAATGCGACTTCAGCGGCGCCGACCTCTCCGGGGCGCAGCTCCAGAACGCCACTTTGGCCGGATGCCGCTTTGAAAACAGCCGCCTGGACGCAGCCGATCTGTCCGGAGCGGATCTCTCTCGCTCGGACTTCGAAAACGCCGACCTGCGCGGCGCCGACCTGGGCGAAGCAACCCTCTGCGGGGCCCGGCTGGGCGGAGCCGAGCTTGGAGAAAGCCCCCAAACCGGGCTGACAACCAACATCGACACGCGGCAGCTCGACCGGCTGATGATGCAACTTAAGAGACAATAACTGCCCCAGATCCCCTGTCAGGTGCGGAACCTCGGCAAACCAGGAAAACATAATAGACATAATGAGTTCCTGGCTACCGGATGACGCTTCTTTCCCACTCTATTCCTCAACCATGCGGATCATTAACCGCAGGTTTTAATCTCACATCAGTTTCCAGTCACTAAATTGTGAGCTAGTATGGCTCGGTCCATGGGAGTGACTTGACATGGTGAGGGCGTTTACTGCCTTGCTTCTGGTATTGGGCATTTCCGCGCAGTCTTATGCTGCCGAAGAAACGCCCTTGGAGCTGTCTGGCGTCACGGTTGTCACGGCAGAGCAGCTTCAGCCGATTTTGGATCAGGGCATCTTCATCTACGACTTGCGCAAGAAAGCGTCCTTCGTCGATGGCCATGTGCCAAGCGCACAGTCGGCTGCTGCATTCTACGATGCGGCCCGCACGACCCTGGATACCAGTTTCCTCGGCCCCAACAAGTCTGACCGAATTCTCTTCTACAGCCATGGAACCACGGGCTGGAAGAGTTACTGGGCGGCAAAGCGGGCCGTCGAAGCGGGGTATGAGAACGTAATGTGGATGCGCGGCGGGTTTGCCGAGTGGGCAGGCAACGGATTTCCCATCGCGCGCTGAATCCGCATTCTGTTGACGCGGGGGGAGGGATTGCGTCCGTGGCTAGGTAAGAGGGCTCGCGCTTGACACGTCGGGCTCAATGGATCGGATGGTTCGGTAAGATCAGGACCCAGGCCCAGATGGCCATGGTCGTGTTCCTGCTCGTTCTTTTCGCGCAGTTTGCCGCCCTCTCCTACGCCCTTCACCGCGACCACGCCCTGATGCAGGGCATTGTCGAAGAGAACGAGTCCTCGCGCAAAGCGATCGACTCCCTCGCCGACAACCTTGCGCTGCTGAGCTACCGCATCATCGGGGTCAGCGGCGGCATCTACGCAGCCCAGAGCATCGCCTACGAATTGCCGGGGCTGGGCACCCGGATCATCGAAGGCTGGGACCTGGTCGACGAACGGCTTTCGGATTTCTCCGACGAGCAGACCAAACGCCGCGCCGCAGTGGCGATCAAAGGCCTGCCGGCATTCCTGGAAAAGACCCGCAGGCTGTTCGAAGAGACCGGCCCCCTGCCAACGGCCGAAGAACTGGATCGGCTGGAGCGCAATCACGATGAGTGGCTCGACTACCGCAGTGCGCTCAACGTTTTTGCCGACACGGTGCGCAGGCGTGTCGCCGAACACTCCGCGGAGAACTTCCAGGAACTGCAGCGCATCCAATCGAAGCTGTCCGCCTGGTCGGCGGCGGCCTTCGCCAGCGGCCTGATCGCCCTTGCGGTAACCTGGTATCTGCTCGTCTTTCGCATCGCCCGTCCGGTCACCAACCTGGTGACGGCGATGCGGCGTATCGCGACCGGAGAACTCTCCACCGCAGTCCCCAGCCTGAACCGCGCCAACGAAGTCGGCGATATGGCCCGCGCAGTGCAGGTCTTCAAAGCCAAGTCCGTCGAGAACCAGCGACTGCACGAAGAAGAAGCCAAGCGCAACGCCGAACTGGCGATGGCGCGCGACGATGCGCAAGCCGCCAACCGGGCGAAGTCAGAGTTCCTGGCCAACATGAGCCATGAACTGCGCACACCGCTGAACGCCATCATAGGGTTCTCGGAGATGATGCAGCGGGAACTGCACGGAACGCTCGGCAATCCGCGCTACAACGAGTATGTCCAGGACATCCATCATTCAGGCCGGCACCTGCTGGAAATCATCAACGACATACTCGACATCGCTAAGGTTGAATCCGGCAAGCTCGAGCTGCGGTACGAGACGATCAGCGTCGACGACCTGCTGAGTGCCTGCACCCGGCTGATGTCGGAACGCGCTTCCAGCGCCGGCGTGGCGCTGCGGATCGAGTCCGACACGCCTTCAGCCAAGCTGACCGCCGACAAGACGCGGCTCAGCCAGATCCTTCTGAACCTCGTGTCCAATGCCATCAAGTTCACGCCAAGCGGCGGAACTGTAACGCTAAAATCGAGCAGTCCGACACAGGGCACACGGCAGATCGATGTCATCGACAGCGGCATCGGCATGAGCGGCAAAGAGATTGCGCTGGCCATGCAGCCGTTCACCCAGATCGATCACGCCATGTCGCGGCGCTTCGAGGGCACCGGGCTGGGGCTGCCGCTGACAAAGGCCCTGGTGGAGCTTCACGATGGTGAGCTAAGGTTGAAAAGCGAACGGGGGGCCGGCACGACG
This sequence comes from Pelagibius sp., assembly GCF_028281305.1. GTDB lineage: Bacteria > Pseudomonadota > Alphaproteobacteria > Kiloniellales > Kiloniellaceae > Pelagibius. The sequence continues at coordinate 76,011 of NZ_JANQKD010000096.1, forward strand.
GCGACGGTTGTTCTTCCGGCGCTGGCAGCCGCAGGAGCGACCGGGGACAGCTTGGCGGATGACGTCCCGGGGGACGCGGACTCGCCGGAACGGGAAGTGGTGCAGGTCAGCCGGTTTGGACGCTGAGGCCATAGCGGCAAAGCAGGGGGAGGGCGAGTGTGAAGAAGGTCGAGGCGCCGGGGCCGGCAACCCCTAACGCATGGCAACAGCGCCTGAGAAGCGACTTCGCCACCGCCATCCTCCACTGGGTCATTGTCGCCCTCTTCCTGCTCAGCCTGGCAACGGGCCTGAGAATTGCCAGCGACGCCCTGGACGCATCCTGGACCTCGGCCATCGCAGCGATCCTGCCGCAGGGCGATGTTTATGTGCTTCACATCTGGTCGGCCTGGGCCCTGACCGCCGCCTGCGGCGCTTACATCGTATTCCTGGCCGCCGCCCGGCTGGCGCCCCGGGTAGCCCTGGATACCAGCCGCATCAGAGCCCTCGCCTCTCACGACCGCCGCACGCGCTGGCAATCGATCAATGTGCTGATCTACTGGCTGGCCTTTCTGCTGGTCGCAGTCGCGACCGTCACCGGCAGCCTGATGTACTTCAATCTGCTTGCAGACAACCAGGCCCTTGTCACCACGCTCCACCGCATTGCCGCCTGGACCTTGCTGGCCTATGTTCTGCTGCACGTTCTGGCGCAATGGGCCATGGCCGGCTGGCGTGGGCTGTTGAAGATCCTCACGCCGCGCCTCGCCTATGCCGCGGCCGCGTTGGTGGCCCTGGGCGGCGCCGGCGCTCTTGCAGCAGGGGTCTTCACGCTCGACCGCATGACTTTGGAGAGCCTGGTGATCGCCAAGGCGGCCGAAGCGCCGCGCCTGGACGGCGATGTCGCGGATGCCGCATGGCAGGACGCAGCGCCGGTCACGGTCGAAACCCACAAGGGCGCGAACCTGCCGAACGGCACCATCCCCGTGCGCGTGCGCGGCGTTCACGACGGCGACAGCGCCTACCTGCTGTTCGAGTGGCCCGATGCGACCCGCAGCCAGAAACACCTGCCGCTGGAGAAGACCGCCCAGGGCTGGCGCGTCCTGCAGACAGCCTTCGACAAGGCCGACGAGAACGCCTTCTACGAGGACAAGTTCGCGGTCATGCTGTCGCGGGACTCCCGGCTGGCAGCCCTCAGCACCTCCCACCTCGGCGCCCGCCCCCTCAGCGGCCGTCCCGGCGCGAAGGGCGCGCGCGGCCTGCACTACACCACCGACGGATCGGTCGTCGACGTCTGGCATTGGAAATCCGTGCGCGTCGGCCCGCTGGGCCAGATCGACGACAACTACTTCGGCCCGCCGCGCAAGGCGCCGGACAACCCCGACGCACGCTACACCGGCGGCTACACACAGGACCCCAAGACCGGCGGCGGCTTCACGATGAACTGGGAGGCCTTCGATACCGGCACGGTTCAACCGCGCTGGCTGCCGCGCTCGCCTGAGGTGCTGGAAGAGCGCCTCGGCAGGGTCTCGCTCGATCCCGAGACCGGTGACGAGGGCCTCTGGTGGATGCCCCGCAGCCTTATGGTGCCGGCCACGCCGGAGGCCGACGCACAGTTCCCGGTCGGCACGGTGATGCCCAGCGTTATCGTCGAGGAGCCCTTTCAGGGTGATCGCGGCGACGTCGCCGCCGTCGCCCGCTGGGAGCAAGGCTGGTGGCGCATGGAGGTGCGCCGCAAGCTGACGGCGGACTCCCGCTATGACGTGACCATCGGCACGGACACTTATCTCTGGGTCTCGGTCTTCGACCACACCCAGACGCGGCACAGCTTTCATCTGCGGCCGTTGCGGATCGACCTGCGCTAGCAGGCATCGGGAAACAGCGGGAGAGTGTCGCCATGCCCAGACTGACCATCAGACAGTGGCCGCTACCGGTGGAAACAGGCCGCGCGACCATACTGGATGCGGCGCTGTCGTCGGGCGCACCCTTTCCGCACGGCTGCAGGACGGGGGAATGCGGAGCCTGCAAAAGCCTGCTGCTGAGCGGCGAGGTCACGATGTCCCACTACGATCGCGAGATCCTCACCGACACCGAGAAGAACGCGGGCTTTATCCTGGCCTGCCGGGCCAAACCCCAATGCGACGTCCACATCGCCTGGCTGGGCGGCTCGGCGACGCTAAAGCTGCCGGTCAGGCGTATGAGTGCCCAGGTCACCAATATCGAACGGGTGAGCCCGACGGTGCGCCGCCTCTACGTCTGGCCCGAGGAGACCCTGGAGTTCGCGGCCGGGCAGTTCGTCCGCCTGCGCTTCGGGGGTCTTCCCGCCAGGGCCTACTCGATGGCCAACACGCCGGGGGAGGAAGCGCTGGAGTTTCATGTCCGGGTGATCCCCGGCGGCGCGGTGAGCGAGCACATCGACAAGGTTCTGCGGGTCGGCGACCGGGTGCAGATCGAAGGGCCTTTCGGCAATGCCCATCTGCGCCCCGAGGACAGCAGCCCTCTTGTGCTGGTGGCAGGCAGTTCCGGCCTTGCGCCGGCAAAGTCCATCATGCGCACCGCCCTGCGCCAACAGCCGGACCGCCGGGTTCATCTCTACTTCGGCGTCCGCAGCGAGAACCATGTCTACGATGAAAGCGAACTGCAGGTCCTGGTCTCGCGCTACAGGAACCTGAAGGTCGACACCGTGCTGTCGGAACCGGAAGGACGCACCCGCCGCCGCACCGGCACGCTGGCGGATGTGGTGGCGCAGGATCTGGTGACCCACACCATGGCGCAGTTCTACATGGCCGGCCCGCCGTCGATGGTCAGTGCGGTCTCAAAAGTGGTCACCAACTTCGGCATCCGGCGCGACCAGATCCACGCGGATCCCTTCCACGCGGGCGGCGCACAGGAAAACGCGCAGCCGCCTGCTGGCGGCCGTCTGAGCCGCGTCCTCGCCGGGCTGCGCGGCCTGTTGCCGAGGCGCGCGAGCACGAACCCCACCGGTGGTGCCGCCGCCGCAGGAGATGCCGAGGTCCCCTCGCCCGATCAGTCCGCGGAGGCTGGGGAAGCAGCGCGCAGAGAAGGCCCGCAGCCCCCGGCCTGACAGCCGTAAAAAAGCAAGGCTGCTCGTCCGCCGCCGTCCGGCTGCCGGTCACTGCTTGCAATCAGGGCTGTCTGCTGTCTTTGCCGCGATGGGCTGGCCGGCACAGGCGAACCCGCTTTCGACCGCTCTTTCTGCTTGCTGCCGCCGATTCTGCGCGCTTGCCGGACCAATCTGCCGCCTGAGGCTTGCGCCCCCTTGAGAGGCTTTGGCCCCGGCGATTGGTCGGGGAGAGAGGATTCGAACCTCCGGCCCCTACGTCCCGAACGTAGTGCTCTACCAGGCTGAGCTACTCCCCGGCGCGGCGCGTTATAGCGGGTCCCCGGGGCCAATGCAATCCCGGCCCAATGCAATCCCGGCCCAATGCAATCCCGGCCCAATGCAATCCCGGGACGCACCGCCTGCGGGGACTGGGCCCGGGGGTTGGGTTCAAGAGCCGGGGGGCCGCACAGCCGGGCCCGTCAGGCTCGAAGCGCCTTTAACCGGAGCTTAACGAATCCGAGCCGACTCTGAAATAATCCGGAAAAAAATGGGGTTGACGGACAATCTCTGGTTGGGTCCAGTGCACCGCTCTCCCGGCTTCGCTCGCAGGTTAGCGATTGAGGGGCGCAGCTTGAGCGACGCGGGGAAGCGAAAGACCCTTGCCATTAGGAATGGATGACTGATGAAGCTGTTTTGGAAGGCTGCCGCAGTCTGGCTTATCGCCCTGGTGAGCACCCCTCTGGTCATCACCCCGCTGGTCATCACCCCTCTGGCGGCGGATCAACTGTCCCTCTTCCGGATCGGCACCGGCGGGATCGGGGCGACCTACTACCCCATAGCCGGTCTTGTCGCCCAGGCCATCAGCAACCCGGCAGGCCACTGCGAGCCGGACGAGATCTGTGGCGTTCCCGGGCTGGTGGCCGTCGCGCAATCCTCCAGCGGTTCCGTCGCCAATGTGCGTGACATCGCCGGCGGCCGCATCGAGTCCGGCTTCGTCCAGTCGGACGTCGCGTTCTGGGCCTACAGCGGCGTCGGCGCCTTTTCCGAAGAGGGCCGCCAGACCTCCCTGCGGGCCATCGCCAACCTCTATCCGGAATCCTTTCACATCGTCGTGCGCAAGGACAGCGGCATCGAAACCGTGCGCGACCTCTCCGGGCACCGGGTGGCCATCGACGAGGCCGGCTCCGGCACCCTGGTCGGCGCAAAGCTGGTGCTCGAGGCCTTCGGGCTCGACGGCGACGCCGTTTCCGTCACTTACCTGAAGTCGGACGACGCCATCGAAAAGCTCGTGGATGGTGAACTCGATGCCTTTTTCCTGATCGCCGGCTATCCGGCCAAGGTGATCGAATGGGCAAGCGAGCAGACCGCGATCCGCCTGCTGCCGATCGACGGTCCGGAGACCGAGGAGCTGGTCAGGCTGAATCCCTTTCTCCAGACCGACTTCATTCCTGCAGCCACCTACGACGGTATCAGCCAGGTGCCGACCTTGACGGTGGCCGCGCAGTGGGTGACCCGTGACGATATCAGCGACGAGACCATCTACGGCATCCTCGAAGCCTTGTGGCGCAGTGATGCCCGCCGCCTTCTCGACCGCGGTCACGCCCAGGGACGGGTGATCCGTCTGGAAACCGCGCTGGAGGGCGTGGGGATTCCTCTGCATGCCGGTGCCCTGCGCTTCTATCGCGACGTCGGGGTCCTTCAGCGCCAATCGGAGCGCCTCAAGACCACCAACTGACCACCAACCGGGCAGTGGATCGCAGCCCGGACCGGCGCTCCGGCCGCAGCCCTGGCCAGGGCCGATTTTCTCTTGTGTTCAGGGGCTTTGCAGCGATCGCTTGTAGACAGACAAGTTAATCTCTTTGTCTCGGCTTAGGGCTTGTTCGCGGGAGAGCCTTAAGCTAGCTTCACTTCACTTTGGGGGGCGCCCTTGTGAGGGACCTGGGCAGCCTTCCGACAGGGGATTTAAGCAGCGATTTAAGAATCATGGCCCGTCACATCATGGCGGGTGCGAACAGACGGGAGGACCAAATCGATATGCGCATCCGCGAAACCTTTACGCACGCCGTCTCGGCGCTGGCCATTGGCGCCCTTGTGGCCTTCACCTGGCCCGCCGACGCCGATGCCGAAGACAAGCGCGTCCGCTGGAACATGGGCAGCGCCTTCGGCAGCAAGCTCACCCAGCTCGGCACGCTGGGCGTCAGTCTTTCGGAGAAAGTGGAACGCTCCACCGGCGGCAACATCCGGCTGAAGTTTTTCGAGCCGGGCGCCCTTGTGCCGCCGCTCGAAATGTTCGACGCCATTTCGGCCGGCTCGCTGGACGCGGCCTGGTCGACCCCGGGCTACTGGGTCGGCAAGGACGAGACCTTTGCCATGTTCTCCGCGGTCCCCTTCGGCCCGCGTGCCGGCGAATACCTCGGCTGGATGTATTACGGCGGCGGCAAGGAGCTGATGGACGAGCTCTACGCCGAATTCAACATCAAGTCGATCACCTGCGGCGTGATCGCGCCGGAGGCCTCCGGCTGGTTCCGCAAGGAGATCAACTCGGTCGAGGACATGAAGGGCCTGAAAATGCGCTTCTTCGGTCTCGGCGCGAAGGTCATGGAGAAGATGGGCGTCTCGACCCAGCTCCTGGCCGGCGGTGACATCTTCCCGGCATTGGAACGCGGGTCCATCGACGCGACCGAGTTCTCCATGCCGGCCATCGACCTGAACCTCGGCTTCTATCAGGTGGCCAAGCACTACTACTTCCCGGGTTGGCATCAGCAGGCGACCCTGTTCGAGCTGATGATGAACAAGGACAAGTACGACGCGCTCTCCGAGACCCAAAAGGCCCAGCTTGAAATGGCCTGCGGCGACAACGTGCGCGAAGGCCTGGCCGAAGGTGAGGCGATTCAGGGTGCAGCGCTCGCCGAACTGCAGAGCAAGGGCGTGACCATCCATCGCTGGCCGCCGGAAGTCTTGGACACTCTCAACAACGCCTGGACCGAGGTCGCCAACGAACTGGCTGCCGAGAACCCGAACTTCAAGAAAGTCTGGGAGTCCTACAGCGCGTTCCGCGAGCAGTACAAGATCTGGGACGAACTGGGCTACCTGTAATCCGGACAACAGTTCCGGACGCCCAGGCGTCCCTGGCCCCACAGGGTAGGACCTAACGTAAACGGCGCCGGAGTTCTGGAAAAGGAACTCCGGCGTTGCTTTTACCAGCAAGGCCATGCGCCCCTTCGGCTCAGCCGCAGGAAACTCCAAGCAGCAGAGGGTGGGATGACATCATGGAACTGCTGATGCGCGTCAGCGAGGGCCTGGACCGCATCATCGTCAAGGTCGGCAAGATTGCCGCCTGGGCGGGACTGCTCCTGATCCTCGTCACCGTCTTTGACGTGGTGACCCGGCGCTTCTTCGTTCTCGGCTCGACGAAGCTGCAGGAACTTGAGTGGCACCTTCACACCATCCTCTTCGCCTTCTGCCTGGGCTTCGCCTATCTGAAAGACGCGCACGTGCGCATCGATCTGGTACGCGAAAATCTCAGCGAGCGGACTCAGTGGTGGATCGAGCTCGCAGGCTGCCTGCTCTTTCTCATCCCCTACTGTGTCTTGGTGATCTACTTCTCAATCGACTACACCTACAAGTCCTTCGTCTCCAACGAGGTCTCGGCTTCGGCCACCGGCCTCACCCATCGCTGGATCATCAAATCGGCGATTCCGCTGGGCTTCACCTTGCTGGCCCTCAGCGGGGTGGCCGTGGTGCTGCGCAAGATCGTCGAGCTCTTCGGGCCCGAGGACCTGCGCGAAAAGGTGCACGACATCGAGGAAGCAGAGGCCGAACACCTGGACCAGATGACCCCGGCCCAGTTCGGTGAGGACGAAAACGATAAAAGCAATAAAGAGGAGCGGCGCTGATGGACTTCTACATCGAAGACTACCTGCCGCTCTTCATGTTCGGCGCCCTGGCCATCCTGCTGTTCAGCGGCTATCCCGTTGCCTTCGTGCTCGGCGGTATCGGACTCGCGTTTGCCTTTGTAGGCATATTCTTCGAAACCTTCTCTTTTATTCAGTTGTTCAACATTCCACTGCGTATCTGGGGTGGCATCGCCGAGAACCTGGTGCTGACCGCCATTCCCATGTTCATTTTCATGGGCACCATGTTGGAGCGCAGCGGCGTGGCCAGCGACCTGCTGCACTGCCTGCAGGTCCTGCTGCGCCGGGTGCCGGGCGGCCTGGCCCTGTCGGTCACGCTGATGGGCACCATCATGGCGGCAACCACGGGCATCATCGGCGCCTCGGTGGTGATGATGACCCTGCTGGCCCTGCCGGTCATGATGAAACAGAGCTACAACAGCCCGCTTGCCACCGGCACGATCGCCGCATCGGGAACCCTGGGCATTCTCATTCCGCCCTCGATCATGCTGGTGATCATGGCCGATCTGCTGGCGCGCTCGGTCGGCAATCTATTCGTGGCCGCCATCATCCCGGGCTTCATGCTGGCCAGCTTCTACATGCTCTACATCCTGGTGCTCTGCCGCTTCAAGCCGCAGCTGGCCCCGCCGCTGTCAGCGGATGAAGGACCGGAGTCGCTGGCCGGCCTGCTGCTGCTGGTGCTGCGGTCTTTCATTCCGCCGCTGTTCCTGGTGTTTCTCGTGCTTGGATCCATCGTCTTCGGCTGGGCGACGCCGACGGAGGCGGCCGGCGTCGGCGGTGCCGGCGCGATCCTGCTGGCGATGCTGAACCGGCGGCTCAGCTTTGCCGTGCTCAAGGAGGTGCTTGAACGCGCGGCGCTGACCGGTGGCATGCTGTTCGGCATTTTCATCGGCGCCACCTGTTTTGCCCTGGTCTTCCGGCAATTGGGCGGAGAACATCTCGTCATAGAATTGGTCGAGAGTCTCGGCTTCGGCTCCTGGGGGCTGCTCTTCATCCTGATGGGGATCGTCTTCTTCCTCGGCTTTTTCTTCGACTGGATCGAGATCACGCTGATCGTGCTGCCGGTCTTCGCGCCGATCATCGCCGAACTCGACTTCGGCGAGCACGTGCAGGGCGTCGAGGTCATCTACTGGTTCGCCATCCTTCTGGCGGTGAACCTGCAGACTTCCTTCCTGACGCCGCCCTTCGGCTTTGCCCTGTTCTACATGAAGGGGGTGGCACCGCCCGAGGTGAAGATCCAACAGATCTACAAGGGCATCATCCCCTTCGTGCTGCTGCAGCTGACGGGGCTGGGCCTGGTGATCGCTTTTCCGGAGATTGCCCTCTGGCTGCCGCGCGTGCTGCTGGATTAGCGACGCCGGCTCATCGCCTGAAAACAGCGAACGGCGCCAACCCTCGCGGGCTGGCGCCGTTCTTCCTGCTCACGCCAGGTCTAAAGCGATAGATCCGGTCAGGCTGCCAGCTGGTGCAGCTTGGACATCAGGTAGTCGATGTCATCCTGGGTCATGGTCGAGGACGGGTCCTCGAACTGGGTCAGAAGGCGCTCGATAACGCGGCTCACGAAACGCTCGCGGTCGTTGCGCCCGCCGTCGTAGTCCTCTTCTTCCAGGATGGTGACCGCGGTGTTGACGGCGGCCAGCAGGCGCGGCGGCATCTTGGCCTTCTGGTAGATCGACCGCAGGCCAAGATCCCCCTCGTCATGGATCAGCATCCGCGCGTTCTTCAGGGGCACGTTGGCGAGACGGGCCATGGCCGCCTCAAAGAACGAGAGGTCGCCGACGCAAAGCGCCCGCATGATCAGGGAGGCCGTCAGACGGCCGTTCACGTGCAGTTGGAAGACCAGTTCCTCCAGCTCTTCGTCGGACGAGCCGCGGCTCAGCAGGCTGACCGTCGCGCGCTCGCGCGTCTGGAGGATCAGGTTGCTGGCGGCATCGCTGGAGAGATTGTGCTTGCTGACCAGGTAGTCCTGCAGCTTCTCCGACATCGCAGCCACCAGCTGCTCGGAAATACTGGCCGGAAGTTGCGAACGGCGCGCCAGCGAGTCCGACACGGCCTCGCTTTCATCGTAGTCGCTGAGAACGCGGCCAAGCGCGTCTTCGCTGAGCTGGGCACCTTCGTTTGCGACCAGCCGTGCCACGGCAGTCTCGTTGCCGGTATCAATCAGGGCATCGGCGACGGCGCCCGAAACGGTTTCCCGCTGGGCGATGGCGACCTGCTTGGCGTCAGCGTTCTCGCTGCGCAGGATGGCGATCAGATCGTCGTCGGTGAGAACCTCGGAAAACTTCAGAACCGGCAGCGCCACGCTGTCCACATCCTGGGCGAGGCTGAGGGCAATATCGTGGGGCAGGTCGGCCGTGGTCTTCAGGTTCGCGGCAAGGGCCTCGCGCACGCGGGTTTCCGCGTCCTGGGCCAGCTTGCGGAAGATCTCCTCGGCGATCTGGCGTTCCGCATCCGTCATGCGGGGATGCTTGCGGTCGTACTGCGCCGCGATCTTGGAGGTGGTCTGCGCCCGCACCGCCGGCGAGGGATCCGCCATCAGGCGTGCAACGTCGCTTTGGGAAAGATGTCCTGTCATGTGTCTCTCGATCAGCCCGCTTTTTTTGCTCGCCCGTAATGGTGAGGCGGCCCTGCAGCCTCCACTCGACCATAGGCGGCAGTCCCACCTCAGCAGTATGGGCGAGCGGCGTTAATTCATGCTTAAAATTTCCCGATATAGGCGGCCTCCGCCGCCAGCACCGTAGGCAGCGCAATCCGCCCCGCCGGGCGGCTGGGCCCTCGATTTTCAATCTGGGATTGAGCAAAAAGCGCGGCTTTATTGCCGGTCGAGCAGCACCTTCGCGACAGCCTGGATCTGCCGATCCAGATCGATGTCGAGGTAAGAGGTGACTTCCAGGTCTCGGTCCTCAAAGACGTCGCGATCCGCATAGAGCTGCTGCCACTGCGCGATCTTGCGGTCGCGGGCCTCCACGAGATCGATGATCTGCGGCTTGTAGAGCTGAACCATGCCGGTAATCCAGCGGTTCACGGGCCAGGAAGGCTGGGCGTGGTCGATCTTGAAGTAGTCCAGCAGGACAGAGACGTCCTCGGCGCTGTACCAGATCTCGCCGGTGACCCAGCGGTTCACGGTGAAGATGCGAAACGGCAGACCGGCGGGGGTCATGGAAACCGCGATCAGATGGCTGAGCGCGTCGTTGGGGTCTTTCGGAGCGACATAGCCCGCGATCTTTGCAGGCTTGATTCCCGGGGGCATGCCCTTGGGCCGGACAAAGGTATGGAAGTGGCCGTGCTCGCCCTCGAACCGCTGCTCGGGCGCATGGGCGTGATAGTAGAACTGCCCGTGGGTCTCATGGTCGTAGACATCACCCGGCGGGTAGTGGTCCCACTCGTAGAAGGTGCCGTTGTTTTTCAACAGCTCGCCGACGATGTTGTCGCCGGTCTTGGCGAGGATGCGATGAACCTCCGCGACCTCGCGTCCGGCCTCGGCCATGGCCTCCAGGGCCTCGGTGGAGAGCTGCTCCAGCGCGATACCGTCGTCGAGGGCGCTGTCCTTGATCTGTGCTTCGCTTCTCATCGCTTCTGATACCTACTGACCCCGGCCCGCCAATGCGAGCCCTCTGCGCATCACTTCGCCGTGAAGCCTCAGAACCCTAGGCACCGGCATATCACGATAACCTTAATCCACGATGAGACGAAAGCCGATGAGTATGTGTTTCAGGTCGCGGGGGCGGCCGTGCTGGGCCGCGGGCCGGCAGACCCCGCAGCCGCTGTCGTCCCAGGAGCCGCCCTTGACCAGGAAGCGCCCCTCCCCTTGTGGACTGGCGGTCCACTCGAAGACCTGGCCGGCCGCATCCAGCAAGCCATAGGGGCTGGCGCCGGCCGGGAAGCTGCCCGCCGGCAGCGTGTCGAAGGGGCCCTGGTCGTGACTGTTGAGGCGCGCCGGGTCCCAGTCATCGCCCCAGGGGAAGCGGCGGCCGTCGTCGCCGCGGGCGGCCTTCTCCCACTCCAGGGCGCTGGGCAGGCGCCAGCGCCGGCCGGTCTCGGCGCTCAGCCAGGCGGCAAAGGCCTCGGCATCGCCATGAGAGACCAGCACCACCGGGTGGTCCTCCCGCCCCGGCGGCGGCCGCCTGCCGCGCCAGGCATGGCGGCGGGTGCGCTCGTAAGGGTGGATCAGGCCGTAGCCGGCCCAGGTCTCAGGATCGACATCGGGCGCCGGATGCCCGCTGTCCGCGACGAAAGCGGCATAGAAGCGGTTGGTGACCAGTCCGCGGGCGATGGTAAAGGCCGGCAGCGTCACGGGCCCCCGCGCGCGCTCCCCCTCGTACCAGCGGCCCTCGCGGGTGCGGCTATGGCCGTAGGCGGCCTCGTCCAGCAGGTAGGCGGCTTCCCGCTCGGCCCGATCGGACCCGGCGATGAACGGCCCGGCAGGCACGGCGATCACTTCCGGCATCCGCCAGCCAGCAGCACCCGCCACGGCCGCCGTCGCAGGCAGGGCCGCCAGCGCAGTCAGCCCGCAGAGCAAGGCCCGTCTTGATGGAAGGATCGGAAGACCGCCAGCCATGGTACGAGCTTAGCCAGGTCTACCCCGGGCGATCCACCAACGGCTCATCACGATTTGGACAGGAGAGCCGGCCAACAGCGCCGTAGCTGCGCCCGCGTGCCCCTTGCGCTAATCCCGCACCACGGTGACCGAGCAGTTGGCGTGACGCACCACGCGGGCTGCGTTGGGGCCGAGGAGATAGTCCTGCAGCTCGGGCCGGTGGGAAGCCATGACGATCATGTCCACCGGGTGCTCCCGGGCGAAGCGCAGGATCTCCTCGTAGATGGTGCCGTGGGCAACCACGTGCTGCACCTCGATATCGCCGGGGATGGCCTCCTGCACGAAGGCATGGAGTTGGCTGTTGGCCTCCTCCAGCGCCTGTTCCTCGAAGTTGGCCGGAAAGAATCCGCTGACGATGCTCATGCCGAAGTCCGGCACGATGGTCATGACGTGAAGACGGCTGTGAAACGCCTTGGCCATCTCCACCGCCGCCGTCACCGCCTTTTGCTGGGTTTCCCGGTTGCCCAGGTCGACCGGCAGCAGAATATCCTTGAACATAACCTTCGATTCCCCCTTGGCGATGACTAGGCGGTGGCCTCGGCCAACTGTTTGCGCCGGCGCCCCCGCTGCATGACGATGATCAGCGCCAGCAGCAACAGTGCCGGGACGTACATCAGTTGCTTGGGCAGCTGGTCGGCAGGTTCTTCGACAACCACAATGATCTGGCCGAAGTCGAGACCGGTTGCCTGGGCCGGTGAGTCGAACTCTGCATTGTCGACCTCGACGACATCGCCATCGATGAACAAGAAGAGCCCCGCCGAGGTCAGGCGCTCCTCGCCCGTCTCGCCCTCGCCGAGCGGCAGAACGGCGACGAAACTGCGCGGGTTGCCGACCGCGTCCTCACCGTCGACCCGCAGACGCAACTGCTCGCCCGCCTCCATGCGGTCGGCGGCGGCGACGATCTGGTTCGGCGCCACCTCCTGGGTCGGCGGCGAGACCATGTCCATCCAGAAGCCGGGCCTGAAGAGGGTAAAGGCGATCAGCAGCAGCAGCACCGTCTCGTAAATGCGGTTGCGCGCCAGGAAGAAGCCCTGGGTCGCCGCGGCGAATATCAGCATCGCCGCCGTCGCCACGATAAAGACCAGGATGCCGCCGCCCCAGCCGACATTGATCAGCAGCAGATCGGTGTTGAAGATGAAGAGGAAGGGCAGCGCCGCCGTGCGGAGGCTGTAGAAGAAGGCGACGAAACCGGTCTTGATGGGATCGCCGCCGGACACCGCCGCCGCCGCGAAGGACGCGAGGCCGACCGGCGGCGTCACGTCGGCCATGATGCCGAAGTAGAAGACGAAGAGGTGCACGGCGATCAGCGGCACGATGAGGCCGGCGTCCTGGCCCAGCTGAACGATCACGGGCGCCAGCAGCGAGGACACCACGATGTAATTGGCCGTGGTCGGCAGCCCCATGCCGAGGATCAGGCTGAGCACCGCCGTCAGCAATAGGATGAGAACGATGTTCCCGAAGGAGAGGATCTCCACCATCTCCGCCAACACGAGGCCGACGCCGGTCTGCGACACCGCGCCGACGATGATGCCGGCGGTCGCCGTGGCGATGCCGATGCCGATCATGTTGCGGGCGCCGGTGATCAGACCGTCGATGAGCTCGTTCCAGCCCTGCCTGACCGCCGCCGAAAGATCGCCGACCTTTCTGAAAGCCGCGAACAGGGGACGCTGGGTCAGCAGGATGAACATCATGAAGGCGGTTGCCCAGAAGGCCGAGAGCGCCGGAGAGAGCCGCTCCACCATCAGGCACCAGACCAGCACGATCACCGGCAGAAGGAAGTGCAGGCCCGACTTCACCGTCGGCCCGGTCTTCGGCAGCGACACGACGGGCGCGTTGGGATCATCCAGTTCCAGCTCCGGATAGGTGGAGCAGAACCGCACGAGGCCGACGTAGACCGCGATCAGGAGGGCCGCAATGACAAAGCCCGCGGCATCGCCGAAGGCCGGTTTGATCCAACCCAGGCCATAGTAGACCGCGACCGCGACGGCAGCGGTGCCGAAAGCGCCGATCAGGAACCCGGTGATGGCCACCATCCAGGGCTTCGGCTCCGATGCCCGGGGCAGCCCCTTCATGTCCGCCTTCATCGCCTCCAGGTGCACGATGTAGACCAGCGCGATGTAGGAGATCAGAGCCGGGATGAAGGCGTGTTTGACCACCTCGAAGTAGGAAATGCCGACGTACTCGACCATAAGGAAGGCTGCTGCGCCCATCACCGGCGGCATGATCTGGCCGTTCACCGAGGAGCCCACCTCGACGGCGCCCGCCTTCTCCGGCGAGAAGCCGACCCGCTTCATCATCGGAATGGTGAAGGTGCCGGTGGTCACCACGTTGGCGATGGAGGAGCCGGAGATCAGGCCGGTCATGGCCGATGCGACGACCGCCGCCTTCGCAGGCCCGCCGCGGTAGTGGCCCAGCAGCGAGAAGGCGACCTTGATGAAGTAGTTGCCGGCGCCGGCCTTGTCGAGCAAGGCGCCGAAGAGGACGAAGAGGAAGACAAAGCCGGTGGATACGCCCAGCGCGATGCCGAAGACGCCCTCCGAAGAGATCCACTGGTGGTAGGCGACCGCGCCGAAGCTGGCGCCTTTCCAGGCCAGGATGCCCGGCATATTCGGGCCGCCGAAGGTGTAGAGCAGGAAGATGATGGCAACGATCATCAGCGGCGGCCCCAGAGCCCGCCGCGTCGCCTCCAGCAGGAGCAGGATGCCGAGGCAGAAGACGATGATGTCCACTGTGTTGGGGTTGTTGGGCCGGGCCGACAGCTCGGTATAGAACAGGAAGTTGTAGGCTGCGGTGAAGGCGCCGATCAGCGCCAACGCCCAATCCTGCATCGGAATGCGGTCGCGCGGCGAGCGCTTCAGGGCCGGATAGGCAAGAAAGGCCAGAAAGACCGAAAACGCGAGATGGATGGAGCGCGCCTCGGTGTCGTTGAAGACGCCGATGCCGATGGCGAAAGGCAGAGGCGATGCGATCCAGACCTGAAAGAGCGACCACAACAGCGCTGCACCGAGAATCACCTTACCGGTCGGCCCGATGGGATTGCGCGCTCCAGTATCGGTCGAGGCGACCAGATCCTGAAGTTCTTCATCCGACATAGGCGTGCCGGCTGGTTTTTGATCGCTCATGCTGTCCCCCTCGTCATGTCCCCGACGTCCGGCTTCCCCGCCGGATTATGATTGTTCGGGAAAAATTGAGGGCGGAGCCGAGGCCCCGCCCTGCATCGGCTGGATTACATCCAGCCGCGTTCCTTGTAGTACCGCACTGCGCCGTCATGCAGCGGGGCCGAGAGGTTGTTGGTGATCATCTTGCCTTCTTCGAGGTTCGCGAAAGCCGGATGCAACCTCTTGAACCGATCGAAGTTGTCGAACACCGCCTTCACCATCTGATACACGGTTTCCTCATCGACATTGGTCGAGGCGACGAAGGTCGCGCCGACGCCGAAGGTCTGCGTGTCGCTGTCGGTACCCGTGTACATGCCGCCGGGAATCGTCGCCGTTGCGTAGTAGGCGTTCTCGTTCACCAGCTTGTCGATGGCCGCACCGGTCACCGGAACCATCACGGCCTCACAGGAGGTGGTGGCTTCCTTGATCGAGCCGTTGGGATGTCCGACCGTGAACACGATGGCATCGATCTTGTTGTCGCAGAGGGCCTGCGACTGCTCGGCCGACTTCAGCTCGGAAGCGAGTTTGAAGTCGTCCATGGACCAGCCCATCTCCTTCATCACGACTTCCATCGTGCCGCGCTGACCGGAGCCGGGATTGCCGACGTTCACCCGCTTGCCCTTCAGGTCGTCGAAGGACGTGATGCCGGAGTCGGCGCGCGCAACAACGGTGAAGGGCTCCGGATGCACGGAGAAAACCGCCCGCAGCTCTTCGTAGGCGCCGTCCGGGAACTGATCCGGCGCGGTGCCGTTATAGGCATGGAACTGCCAGTCGGACTGTGCCACGCCGAGGTCCAGATCGCCCGAGCGGATGCCGTTGATGTTGGCCACGGAGCCGCCCGTGGTGTGGGTGCACTTGATGCCGTGGTCCTTGGTGCCGCGGTTCACCAGGCGGCAGATCGAACCGCCGACCTGATAGTAGACGCCGGTCTGTCCGCCGGTGCCGATGGTGACGAATTTCTCCTGCGCCTGCACGGTCGCGGGGGCCGCCGCCAGAAGGGCAGCCACCGAGACGCCCAGAACGGTAGACTTCAGAGTAAGATGCTTCATCAGTTCTTCGCTCCCGACCTTTTCGGTCTGAGTTGATAGTAGTGCCTGACAGGCCCGCCTCGGCGGACCGGCCGCTCTCCCCCCGATGTGACAATCAGGTGCACGCTCGGAACGAATTCTGAGGAACGACGCAGAGCCGCGCGTCCGGGCCTTTTGCGGTCCGGCCGGCTGTCTCCCGGCGGCGTAAGATTTAACGCTGCGCGTCGCAGAATCGCTGTTCCCTGTGCCATGGGCCGGTGATTGGCTCACCGTTCTTATGGGCCTATTCAACACAGTTCCGCTGCTCAATGTCCACCCCGTTGTTGTGGGCGTACAATCCGATTTACGAGAGAACAGATGTAGAATTCAACTTGCGGCGCTCTGTCGCAAGGCGGGCGCTGGCTTCGCTCGGAAATCTGCCCTATCGTCCGCATGTTATGGCAGGCAGGGCTGGTAAACTCGGGACGGTTGAGCGCGGGAAACCACAGGTTTTTCGCCGGGTCACCGCCGTTCTGGCCGTTGTTGCCCTCTGCGGGCACGGCCTGGCGATGCTGGTCACCGGGGCGCTTCTGCCCCACGCGCAGGCCCACGCCTCCGATTCGGCACTGTTCATCGAACTCTGCACGGCCGAGGGCGTGGTCCTGGTTCGGGTGGAGCAAGGGGTGGAACAGGAGGCAGACCCGGGTGCCGGCGACTCGCCGGACGGGCATGGCGGCCACCCAAACTGGCATGACTGCCCGATCTGCACGGTCTTCCTGCAGCAGGTGCTGGTGGCGCCGGCAAGCCAGGCCCTGGTGCTGGACGCGCCCGCCGATGCGGCCGTCAATCCGGCCGGCATCCTCCCCTCACCCCGGCTGACAATCGCCTACGACTGCCAGGCCAGAGCACCGCCGATCAGCGCCTGAGCGCAGCTTTCCAGATTCGCAACAGACCTCGTTTTCATTGCCCGGCCGCACCGCCAGCGCCTGGGCCGCCGGCAGGTCGCCGGCCCAAGTGTTTCAGGAGACACCTGACCCATGACCATGTTCAAGCTTTCCCTCTCGGCGTTTTCCGTCCCAGCCGCCGTCATCGCCGCGGGCGTGCTCTTCGGCGGCCCCCTGCCCGCCGCGGCGCACGACTTCAAGGTCGGCAGCCTGATGATCGACCACCCCTGGGCCCGTGCGACACCCGGCCAGGCCAGAAACGGCGCCGCCTATATGACCATTCACAACGGCGGAGCCGCCGGCGATCGCCTCGTCAGCGCAAGCGCCGAGGTGTCCCAACGCGTCGAACTGCACAACCACATCAACAAGGACGGCGTGATGCAAATGCGCGAAGTGGAGGCCATCGAGGTTCCGGCCTCCGGCATGACCGAGCTCAAGCCGGGCAGCTTCCACGTCATGTTCATGGGCCTGAGCGCACCCTTGAAGGAAGGCGACAGCTTCCCTCTGACGCTCACCTTCGAGCAGGCCGGCGACCTCACCGTGACCGTAAACGTCGAGAGCGTCGGCAGCATGGGCGGCATGGAGAAAATGGACCACGGAACCATGGACCACGGCGATATGCACCATGGCGAGGGCGCCAAAACCAACTAGCCGCTTAGGCCTCTCCCCGCATCAGGCGGCGCGCAGTCGCGGCATCGGCCAAGGGCCGGCCGATGATCCGCGCCGCCGCCGCGGCGGCGGTCACCAGTTCCGCGTTGTCGGCCGCCAGCGCGCCGGAGGCCAGATAGAGATTGTTCTCGAAGCCGATCCTGGCGTGGCCGCCCAAAGCGGCGGCTGTCGTCACACAGGCGTTCTCCCTCGGCCCGAACGCGCAGACCGCCCAGGGCAGCGCTGCTGCTTCCGGAGCCGCCTGCCTGGCCGTCATGAACGGCAGCAGGTCCGCCGGCTGCGAGCGCTGGCCCGGCGTGTAGCGCCCGAGAACGAAAAGAAGGAAAGCCGGCCCGGGCGGGACTACGCCGGCAGCCTTGAGAGCGGCAAAGCGGGCCAGATCGGCGGCGTCGTAGAGAATGTACTGCGGCAGGATGCCCGCCTCCGCGAGCCAGGCGAGGAAGGGCCCGGCCTCCGCCTCGCTTTCTGCATCGGGAACGATCTCGCGCACCGCCAGACTCACCGCCTCCGGCTGAAGGTCACGCACCATCGCCATCTGCTGCGCTGGCGTGTAGATTCCGACCGCCTCGCTGGTCACCTGGATAACCAGGTCGTCGCCCACCGCATCGCGCACGGCGGCGATCGCCTCGCGGTAGGCGCCCGGGTCCAGACTGTGCCTTTCTTTGTCGTCGCGGACGTGCAGATGGATCATCGCCGCCCCGGCCTTCAGCGCCGCGGCGGCGGTGTCCGCGATCTCCGCCGGGCGGATCGGAACCGCCGGATGGTCTTTCCGCGTTTTGCGCGCGCCGTTCGGCGCCACCGTCAGGATCAGCGGCGGCCAGTCGGCAGTCTCGGGCAGGCTCATGCCGGCCCCGCAGCCTGCAAGGCCGGCATCTCTTCCAGCGCCGCGTCGATGGCACTGCCCAGCTTGTCGACCAGTTCCTCAAGATGCTCCGGGCCGACAATGAAAGGCGGTGCCAGGAGTACGTGATCACCGCGCTGCCCATCGGCCGTTCCGCCGCCGGGATAGCAGACAAGTCCCTCCGCCATGGCCCGCTTCTTGATCCGGGCATTCAGCTTCAACGCCGGGTCGAAGGGCTCCTTCCCGGCACGGTCGGCGACCAGTTCCAGACCGATGAAGAGACCACGGCCGCGGATATCACCCACATGATGGTGGTTTCCGAAACGGGCCTCAAGCGCCGCGCGCAGGGCCGCGCCCTGGTCGCGCACATTGGCCAGGAGATCTTCCGATTCGATGGTCTGTTGAACCGCCAAAGCGGCGGCGCAGGCGGTGGCATGGCCGATGTAAGTGAAGCCATGCTCGAAGGCGCCCGAGCCGGCGGCAATGGTGTCGTAGATGCGCTGCGCGGCGAGCACTGCCCCGATCGGCTGATAACCGCCGCCCAGGCCCTTTGCGCAGGTCAGGATGTCCGGCGCAATGCCGTCCTGCTCGCAGGCATAGAGGCTGCCGGTGCGTCCCATGCCGCACATCACCTCGTCGAGGATCAGAAGTACGCCATGACGGTCGCAGATCTCTCGAACGCGTTTGAAGTAGCCGGGCACCGGCGGCACCACGCCTGCGGTCGCACCCACTACCGGCTCGGCAATGAAGGCCGCCACGGTTTCCGGCCCCAGGCGCTGGATCTCCGTCTCCAGCTCTGCGGCCGTCCGCTCCCCATAGTCCTCTGCCGTCTCGTCCGGACGCTGGTGGCGGTAGGCGTAGCAGGGCGCGATGTGGCTGGCCGGCATCAGCAGCGGGTCGAAAGCAGCGCGCCGGGCTGCGTTGCCGCCCACCGCAAGGGCACCCAGGGTGTTGCCGTGATAGCTCTGCCGGCGCGCGATGAAGCGGTGCCGTTCCGGCTGGCCGTTTTCCAGGTGGAACTGGCGGGCCAGCTTCAGGGCGGTCTCGTTGGCCTCCGACCCGCCGGAGACGAAGTAGACCCGGCCCAGTCCGTCCGGCGCCCGGGTGATCAGGTGCTCGGCCAGCGCTTCGGAGGCTTCATTGGTGAAGAAACCGCTGTGCGCGTAGGCGAGGCGGTCGACCTGCGCCTTGATCGCCGCCACCACAGCCGGGTGCCCGTGCCCCAGGCAGGAAACAGCCGCGCCACCGGAGGCGTCCAGGTATCGGCGGCCCGTCTGGTCGATCAGATAGGGCCCCTCTCCCGAAACAGCCACGGGATAGGACGCCTTGGTATGGCGCGGGAAAACGTAGCTCATGATCCGGAACTCGCATGTGGAGTGAGTCATATGGAGGCTCACAGTTGACACCCCTGATCGATTGCGGGCAAGCCTCCAAGGGTTGCGCTGGGCGCAAAGCTGCCCGGAACGCCAGTCGCGTGGACCGCGGGGATCTGACAGAGCAGGGCCGTGGAATCGCGTCCCGCGCGTTGTCTCGGCGCGGCCGGCACATTAGGATGCGCGCGCCCGGTGCCTCGGCGCGACCGGAGGATGCGCGCGCCCGATGTGTCGGGCAATGGGGGCAATCGACCCGCACACCGGGCCAAGCAGCAGGGCCAGGCAGCAGGGCAAGACACACGTCAAAAGGGGGCAGCAGGCAGCACCATGAATCTGAGAGAACACATCCGTCCGATTCCGGACTTTCCGACCCCCGGCATTCTGTTCTACGACATCTCCCCGCTGCTCGCGCATCCGGGCGCTTGGCAGGCCACGGTCGAGCGGCTTTCGGACATCGTTCGCGAACACAAGCCTGACGTCCTGGCCGGCATCGAATCCCGCGGCTTCCTGGTGGCGGCACCGCTTGCGCTTAAGTTGAATCTGGGCTTCGTCATGGTCCGAAAGAAGGGCAAGCTGCCCGGTGCGACGATCCCCTACACCTACGACCTTGAGTACGGCAGCGACACCATCGAGATCCAGTCCGATGCGGTCGCACGCGGCCAGCGCGTGTTCCTGCTGGACGATCTGCTGGCGACCGGCGGCACCATGAATGCGGCAGCAAAGCTGCTGGGCTCGGCAGGAGCTGTCGTCACCGGTGCGGCCTGCATCATCGAGCTTACCTTCCTCAAGGGCCGGGAGAACCTGGACATTCCGATCGACACCCTGCTGGCCTATGACAGCTAGAAGACGGGCTCACGCAGGCGCAAACTCTAGGTTGAGTTTTGTCAACGCCTTTAGGATCGCTTAACCACACTAGGGTATCAGTCTAGCCTCGCGCCCTCTCTCCGGCGCCGGCAGCGCGGGCAGCATCTGCCAGCGCCGCGCCAAGTCCGGTGAGAGCGCCTCGCAGTCGGGTTGATGCCTTCATGCCGTTTGGCGATACGCAGTTCTCTTTCGCAACGGTGATATTGGTCACCGCCATGGCGCCGGCCATGCTGGCCATCATGACGCTCACCCTGGCGCGCCGCGGCGACTCCGCGCCGGCGCTGACCTGGTGGTCGGCGGGCCTCGGCATCGAGGCTCTCGGCCTTGCCGCGCTCGCCGTTTCCGCCTGGTACTGGCCAGCCTGCGCAGTGGCCATTCACGAGGGCAGCCAGGCGGTGACCGCCGTGCTGCTGCTGGGCGGATCCCTCAGCTTCCTCGGCCACCGCATCTACCTGACCCCGCTGCTGCTGGCTGCTGCCGGCATTCTCGTCGTCACCGTTGGTTGCCTGATCCATTCCGACATGCCGCTGCCTGTGTTCCTGGCCCTGCGGCTGGGCGCCATCGCCGCTGTTGGTGCGGCCGGGCTGCTCTTCTGGCGCCGCTACCGCAGCGAGCAACGCCTCATATCGATCATCTGCGCAGGGCCGCTGCTGATCTTCGCCACATACCTGTTGACTGAACTGACGCAGATCTCCACCTCTCCTTCCTGGAACGCGGTTCAGATCGACAGCGAATGGCGGGTGATCCTGCACACCGGCATGACTCTTCTCTGTATGGTGTGCCTGATCTCCGCCGTGCAGGAAGCCCTGCAGAGTGCGAAGGCCTCGGCCGAAAAAGCCGCCGACAGCAAGTCGAAGCTGGTGCATGCGATCGTCGAAAGCCTTCCCGTCGGCGTCTGCATCTTCGATTCCGAGCTGCGCCTGGTCGTCTTTAACCGCGAACTGAGCAAGCTGCTCGGCATTCCCTATGACCTGTTGCGCAGAGGCATCACCTTCCAAGACCTCGTGCGCTTCAACGCCGAGCGCGGCGAGTACGGCGAGATCGACATCGAAGAGGAGATCCGCCGCCGCACCTCGATCCTGCTGGACAACCAGCAATCGCGCATGGAGCGCGTGCGCCCCGACGGCAGCGTGCTGGAGATGCGCACCCGGCGCCTCGCCAATGGTGCCTATGTGATGGTCTATACCGACATCACCGAGACCAAGAAAATCGAAGAAGCGCTGCGCAAGAGCGAGCAGCGCTACGCCCTGGCGCTGCAGGGCGCGAACGAAGGCATCTGGGAGTGGGGCGACGAGATCAACGGCATCTACGTTTCCCGCCGCCTGAGGGAGATAACCGGCATCGCAGGCATTGGCCCGACGGTGCCCGCCGCAGAATGGTTCGAACGGGTCCATCCTGAAGACCTGAGGACCGTACGCCAGCTGATCCGCGAACACCTGCGCGGCGACAGCGAATACTACGATCATGAATACCGGCTGCGCGGCGACGACGGGCAGTATCGATGGGTCAGGGCCAGAGGCCTCGGACAGCGGGGGCCGGACGGCCGCGTCTACCGCATGGCCGGCTCGCTCAGCGACGTGACGCAGCGCAAGATCGCAGAGCAGGAACTGATGAGTGCCAAGGAGGCCGCAGAGTTCGCCAACCGCACCAAGGGCGAATTCCTGGCGACGATGAGCCACGAACTGCGCACGCCCCTCAACGCCATCATCGGGTTTTCGGAGTTGATCGACAAGCAGGTCTTCGGACCGGTCGGGCACGACAACTACCGCGACTACATCCGCAACATCCACGAAAGCGGCAGTCACCTTCTGGCGATCATCAACGACATCCTGGATGTCTCCAAGGCCGAGGCGGGGATGATCGACCTGCATGAAGAAGAGGTCGATCTGCGTGACGTGGTCGCCTCCGGGCTGAGGCTGGTCGGCCCGCGTGCGCGCGACAACGGGGTTGCCCTTGAAAGCGAGTTTCACAGTCCCCTGGCCCTTGTCAGGGCCGACCAGCGCCGGCTGAAGCAGGTTCTGATCAATCTCCTGTCCAATGCCGTCAAATTCACGCCCGCCGGCGGGCGGGTGTTGGTGCGGGCCTGGGCGACGCCCGGGCAGGGCGCCGGCTTCGAAGTGGCCGACGACGGCATCGGCATCGCGCCGGCGGATCAGGACCGTGTGATGGAGCCCTTTACCCAGGTCGAATCGAGCCTCAGCCGCAAGCACGAAGGAACCGGCCTGGGTCTGCCGCTCTGCCATGCGCTGATGGAGGTCCACGGCGGCCGCATCACGCTTGAAAGCGAACTGGGCAAGGGCACGCGGATCTCCGCCCTGCTGCCGGCGGAGCGGGTCAGCAGCAAGACCGTCGACGCGGCCTGAGCCGCCCGGACGGCCGCCGCTACGACACCGGGTCTTCCTCGCCGCTGCGGCAGAGCGCTTCGGCAAAGGCCAGGAGGTCCTCGTCGGCGCCGTAAGGGGCAATGAGGGAAAGCCCCACGGGGCAGCCCTCGACCCGGGCCAACGGCAGCGTGACCTGCGGCAGGCACGAGAGGCCGGAGATACTGGTCAGGCATAGGACGGCGCTGCGGTGGGCACGCAAGGCCTCGGCATCGCCGTCATCGCGCGGAGCGATACCCGGAGCCGTCGGCAGCACCAAAAGGGCGTCGTCGCCCAGAAGCTCCGTCAAGCGGGCGGTAAAGACGTCCCGCAACGGCCGGGCGATCTTCGCCTGCTCTTCGGTAATGCTGTGCGCCCAGTCGAAGCGCTCCTGGACCTCGGGCCCGAACGCCGGTTTCGTCTCGGCAATCCAGCGTCCATGGGTGGCGACGATCTCGCGGGCCTGGAGATGGCGGAAGTGCCACATCCAGTCTTCCAGGCTGAGGTTCTCTCCTGCGGCCAGGACCACACTGCGCGATCCGATGCGCTGGTTCAGTCGCTCGATCAGCGGCACCAGCGCCGCCTGAACGGCCGACGTCGCCAGCGCCAGGGCGTCTTCGGCGACCAGCAGGCGCTTCCAGCGCTCAACCCGGCCACCGGAGGTCCCCAGCAGCACCAGACCGACGCGCCGCAGCAGCTCTGCATCGCGGGCAAACCACCCGACCGTGTCGAAGCTGGGTGCCAGAGGCATGACACCGGTCAGGGAGATGCGGTCGTGGCTGGGCCGCATGCCAAAGAGGCCGCAATAGCTGGCGGGAATGCGCACCGAGCCGCCGGTGTCGCTGCCCAGCGCCGTATCGGCCAAGCCGCCCGCCACCGCGGAGGCTGAACCGCAGGAGGAACCGCCGGGAATGCGCCCGGGCGCGTTCACATTGGTCGGCGTGCCGTAGTGATGGTTCTGACCGTTCAGGCTGAAGGCCAACTCATCCGTTACGGTCTTTCCGACCAGCCGGGCCCCGGCGTCCAAAAGGGCGCTCACCGTCGGCGCATGGGCCGTCGCGGGCCCGTGGGTGCGCATCCAGTCCGGATTGCCGCAGCCTGTCACGTAGCCGTCGATGTCGAAGATGTCCTTCGCCGCAAAACCGAGCCCGGCCAGAGGGCCAGTGCCGGCACCTTCTATCTCCGGCTGCGGTGCCGGTACGAAGGCGCCCAATGCGTCCCAGGGAGGTCGACCCTCGTCAAGGCCGGCAAACGGGTCCTGGTCGTTCATGCGCTCCCCTCTCAAGACGGATGGCTTCAAAGGCCGCCCGGGACGCCTTCGCGCCCCTGCCGTTCCACCAACTCCGGATTAAGCTGAATCGGCTCTGCGAACAACTGTGCTGTGCGGGGCCCCGGCATTCCCGGCGGCCCCGATGCCAGAGTCCCGATGCCAGAGTACCGGTGCCAGAGTCCCGGTGACAGAGTCCCGGAGCCGCAGTCTGGCCGTACTAGGTCGCCGTCTCGTCGATGTCCGGATCCTCCGGCTTGCGCGGGGCCTGCGGATCCTTGCGCCGGATGATGATGTCGCCGTTGTCGAGCATCTCCGGAAGCTCATACTGTGGTATGCTGTCGACCAGAAGCCGAAGCGCGCGCATCATCTGCTCCAGGCCTTCGCGCGCCAGTTCACCCGGTTCCTCGCTCTCGGTGAGCTGCCGGTCGGCGGCAAAGGCCGTGCAGCAGGGCGCCAGAGCGACACCCGCTCCGGACAACAGGGCCACCGCAAAAGCGGCAGGAATGAAGGCTTTTCGTGACGCGCGCATAGTCGTTCTCCGCTTCAAGAGGCTCGATCTCACAACGCGTGGGGCCGGACCCCTATTCCACCTTTATTCTAGCCTACACGCAGAAAGTGGCCAGTTTCGGGCAAACAGCCGCGGCGAAACGAAAATCGTCACGCCATGCATACGCCCGGGTCCCGCTTCTCGACAGACCCCGCTTCTCGACAGACCCCGCTTCTCGACAGACCCCGCTTCTCGACAGACTCTGGCCCGCCATGCCAGGAATCGCGTCCGGAGACGGCAGTTGCAGACAGGCAAGAGGGGCCCAGCCAGCCTATGAGCACCGAGATTGCAATGATGACGGCCAACGCGCTGTTGGCGGCCTACCGCGCCGCAGAGCTGTCGCCGGTAGAGGTCACCGAGGCGGTTCTCAAGAGGATCGAGACCGTCAACCCCGCCCTCAACGCCTTCAATGTGATCGATGCCGAGGGTGCCCTGGCGGCAGCGCGGGAGTCGGAGGAGCGCTGGCGCCTCGGTGCGCCGCGCGGCCGTCTGGACGGCTGCCCCGCGTCCGTGAAGGACATCCTGCTGACCCGCGGCTGGCCGACCTTGCGCGGCTCCAAGGCGATCGACCCTGCGCAGGACTGGGCGGAGGATGCCCCTGCGGTCGCCCGGCTGAAGGAGCACGGGGCCGTCATCCTGGGCAAGACGACGACGCCGGAGTTCGGTTGGAAGGGGGTGACCGACTCGCCGGTCACCGGCATCACCCGCAACCCCTGGAACCCCGAGACGACCCCGGGCGGCTCCAGCGGCGGCGCCGCAGCGGCCCTGGCGTCCGGCATGGGCGCCCTGGCGCTGGGCACCGATGGCGGCGGTTCCATCCGCATTCCGGCCGCCTTCACCGGAACCTACGGCATCAAGCCCTCCTTCGGGCGGGTACCGGCCTATCCGCTGAGCCCCTTCGGCACCGTCTCCCATGTCGGGCCGATGACCCGGAGCGTCGACGACGCGGCGCTGCTGCTGTCGGTGCTGGCCGAGCCCGACCCCCGCGACGCTTACAGCCTGCCTTACGATGCGACGGACTACATGAACGGCCTCAACGACGGCATCGAGGGGCTGAAGGTCGCCTATGCGCCGAGCCTCGGCGGTCATACCGTGGACCCGGAGGTGGCGGCGCTGGTGGCCAAGGCCGCCTGGAGCTTCGCCGACCTGGGGGCCGAGGTGGAGCTGGCCGAACCGGATTTCTCAGGCGCCGATGCCGTGTTCCGCTGCCTCTGGTATGCCGGTGCGGCGAACCTGATGCGCCGCTTCGATGCCGCGGCACAGGCGCAGATGGACCCGGGCTTCCGCGAGATCGCCGAAGACGGTGCCCGCTATGGCCTGCTCGACTATCTGGAGGCGGTTGCCCGCCGCGAAGCCTTCATCGTCGAGGCCAACCGCTTCCACAGCGACTACGACCTGCTGCTGACGCCGGCCCTGCCGCTTTCCGCTTTCGAGGCTGGCCTCGAGGTGCCGGCGGAGAGCGGTATGACCCGCTGGCCGGACTGGACGCCCTTCAGCTATCCCTTCAACCTGACGCAACAGCCCGCAGCCGCCCTGCCCTGCGGTCTTACCACCCAGGGCCTGCCGGTAGCCCTGCAGATTGTCGGGCCGCGCTATGCCGATGCTTTGGTGTTGAGGGCCTCACGCGCCTTCGAAGCGGCCCACCCCTGGCGCTTCCCCGACCTCGGCCAGACACTTGCAGCGTGAGGCGCTACCAGGTCAGAATCATCGTGTCGCCGCGGAACTCGTAGCTTTCAAAGCGTTTCAGGAAGCTCATCCCGAGGAGCGATATGGACCCCGGGGCTTCGCCGACCGACGCGGGCAGGTCGTAGAACTCCAACTGGCCGATGCGCACCGAACGCAGTTCCACCGGGGCGGCGCGGATCTCTCCATTGGCTGTCTCGTAGCGTTGACTGAAGGTCAGACGCTCTTTGGACCAGCCGAGAGTCTCCGCATCCTGGGGAGTCAGAAAGATCGAGCTGGCGCCGGTGTCCACCAGAAAGCGGATGACCTCTCCGTCCACGGTCGCGTCGACCATGAAGTGGCCGTGAGCGCCGGCCTTGAGGACGATCTCGCTGCCACCCTGAGAACCGGCTTGTGCGCCTGCACCGGGCACCGCCGAGACCTGCGCCGCAGGTTCTTCAGGATCGCCAAGATCGGCCATCCCGTCGTTGCGATCGATCAGCAGAACGACCACGAACCCGATGACCACGACAGCGGCGGCCAGCCGCAGGGTGTGGCCGAGCAAGCCGGTGGAAACGACCGCGCCCCCCTCGTCCCTGTAGTCTGCCATGACGGCTCCTCTCTGCCGCGATCCTGCCGAAGGCGGCTCGCGCCGGCCCCGTCATCCGGTGGCAGAATCCCGGTGGTCTCCCCCGAGAAGCGATCATCGTGGAGACTTCGGGTTAAGGCTTTTCTTATGGCCTTGGTTAACGAGCGGGCCGGGGCATGCTCACTTCAGCCTCAGTTTTCATTGCGACTTCAGTGGCTTAGCCATAGGAACCCCTAAACCGCCGTAAAACCGCCCTCCAGCATCACAATAGCCCCGTTCATCAGGTCCGAAGCGGGCGAGGCCATGTAGAGGGCGAGGTCGGCGACCTCCACCGGCTCGCCGAAGCGCCCCAGCGGGGTTCGGTCAAGCATGGGCTGGCCCTTGGCGGGATCGCCCCAGACCTCGCGGCCCATCGGGGTCAGGATGATCGTCGGGCAGATGGCGTTGACCTGAATGTTGTGTGGTGCCCACTCCACCATCATGGACTTGGTGAGGGCGTTGAGACCGCCCTTGGAGGAGGCATAGGCCGCGTGCTCCGGCAGCGCGATCACCCCGGTCTGGGAGGAGATGTTGATGATCTTGCCGCCGCCTTGCGCGATCATGCCGGGCGCGAAGGCTTTGCCCAGCAGGAAAGGCGCCCGCAGATTGATTGCCATGGTGCGGTCCCAGTCTTCGACGCTCGCCTCCAGCAATGGCGCGACCAGGGCGACCCCGGCGCTGTTCACCAGGATGTCGACGCTGCCGAAGTAATCGAGCGCCAGGGACGCCGCCTCGTCCACGCCCTCGATGCTGGCGAGGTCCGCCTTGACGCCGAGGCACCGCCGGCCCCTGGCTTCGATCACCTCGCAGACGGCGGAAAGCCCAGCCTGGTCGCGGCCCATGGCGACGATGTCGGCGCCCGCCTCCGCAAAGACCCGGCAGATCTCGTTGCCGATACCCTTGGTGGCACCGGTCACGACGGCCTTCTTGCCGTTGAGCGAAAAACGGTCGACCCAGGTCGTTCCCGCTTCTTGATCGGAAGCATCGGGCATGACGCCCTCCCTATTCCAGATTCGTATGCCGGGCCCGCATCGTCTCGGCGGTTTCGCCGAGACGGTCGCGCAGGCGCAGGACCAGCAGTTCAAAGGCGATGAACTGAACGCCTTCATAGAGCGAGCCCATCGGCAAGACCGAAGCCGCGGCGGGCTGCTGATCATCGGCCATGGTCTGCGCCGGCAGCAGTACCACGAGTTCGCAGGCTTTAGGAACGGCGCCGCCGGGCTGTGCGGTGAAACAGGCCGTAAGGGCACCGGCGGCGGACGCCGTCTCCACCAGGGCGGCCACCGTGCCGAAATGGCCCGGGCCGGCGGAGACCAACAAGAGGTCGCCCTTGCCGAGGGGCGGCGTCGTCATGTCGCCCACCACATGGGCCTGCAGGCCGAGATGGAAAAGGCGCATGGCGAGGGCCCTCATCATCAACCCTTCCCGTCCGACACCGTGCAGCGCAATCCGGTTTGCGGCGACGATGGCATCGATCAGGGATTCGACGGCGCCGTCGTCCACCGCCAGCACCGCCGCGCGGAGTTCCGCAACGCCCTGCTCGGCCAAACTCTGCCATGGCGCCATCAACCATTCCCCCCTCTTGTCGCTGCGGCCTTCCAGGGACCTCAGGGCGCCGCTGCGACCGCAAAGACCGTGTCCGTCGCCGCCGCCAGCAGGCCGGTTTCGGCCAGGAAGTCCAGCACGGTGTAGCGCCGCCGCATAAAGCGTGCCCTGAGCACTGTCGCCTTGGTGTGCGCCGGATCCAGGCCGATTCCACCGGCACTGGCCGGCGCACCCGCAGCGGCGAGCAGACGGCGCATCTCTGCAGCACTCAGCAACTGCGTCTTCAGCCTGCCACGGAGCGCCGGCCAAGTCTTCACAATGCGCTCCAACCGCTCGGCCTGGGTGTCCCGCGACGGCAGCTTGATCATGGTCTCGGCAAGCGCACGCTCCGCGACAGCGGGCTCGGGAAAGGCCTGCCGGATGGTGGCTTCAATCGCATCCGGGCCCGGCCTGCCAGCCAGGACCCGGTCCCTGTCCAGCCTGGTCAGGTCCTGATCCAACAGCCAGTCGAAAAGCGCGAGCGTGGCAAGGGTGCCGACGGCCACGCAGGCGCCGTGGGAAACCGGCTGCCCGCCATGACTGAGGTTCTCCATCTCCCAGAGGTGGGCGATCTGATGGTCGGCGCCGGAGGCCGGGCGCGAGGAGCCATGGAACTCCATGGCCAGCCCGGTCACCGTCAGCCCGGCGAAAAGACCCGCCGTCGCCGCAGGATCGCGCGCGGCCAGGGCCGCCGGATCGGCCAGCCAGTCGCGCAGCCGGTCCTGCACCAGCGGCCAGGCGACGCTATCCAAGGGCTCGATACCCAGCGCATCGGCCAGAATCCAGTCCCCGCCCGCCGGAACCTTGCCGGCAAGATCGCCGTATCCCCAGCCTGTCATTTCGGCCGGCGCGGCGGCAATGACGTCGAGGTCGGCCAGAATGGCGCGCGGCGGCGCGCAGGGAATGGTGTGCTTGAAGCCGTCCTCCACCAGCGGCGCGCCGGCGCTGGCATAGCCGTCCATGGAGGCCGCGGTCGCAACGCAGAAGAAGGGCTGGCCCTCCATAAAGGCTGCGTGTTTGACGAGATCGGTGAGGACCCCCGAGCCCACGGACACCGGAACCGCTTCGCCGTCGGCTGCCTGCCAGCGGGCGCGGACCTCCTGTGCCAAGGCGAGGGTTGGTTTCGGCCGTGGCCTGCTGGGAAGCACCATCCGCTCCACCGCGATGCCGCATGCCTGCAGAACGGCGTCAAGCCGCGCGCCCGCCGCGGCCATGGTGTTGTCGTCGGCAATCAGAAAAGCCCGCTCGGCCCCGAAACACTCCTTAAAGACTGCACCAGCCTGCGAAAGGGCGTCGCGGTCGACCAGGATGCGATCGATATGGCGCGACCGCGCCACCGCCGGCGCCACCAGATCCTCAAGCTGCTGTTTCCAGTCAGACATGCGCTTCCTTCGCTCCTGCCCGCACCAAAGCGCGCTCTCGGCGGCGCTCAGGCCAACAGGCTGCGCCCGTCGGCGCCAAAGAGATGCAGGCGTCTGGGCTCCAGCGCCAGCCCGACCGTCTTCCCGGGTGCCAGCGCCGTGTCACCGTCGGCCTTGATGACCAGCCGGTCGCCCTCCGCCGTCCGGCTGTAGAGATAGGTCTCTCCGCCCAGAGCCTCGGTGACCTCCACATCGACATCCAACGTCCCCGCGCCCGCGTCGGTGAGACGGAGATGCTCCGGGCGTATGCCAAGCCGCAGCGGCCCTTCATGATTCAGAGCCCGGCCGAGCGGAATCTGCGCCGCCCCATAGGTCAGGCGGTCGCCGTTCCCCCCCGCCGTCGACGTAACGGAGAGAAAGTTCATGCTGGGCGCGCCGATGAATCCGGCGACGAACTCCGTGGCCGGCGCGTTGTAAAGCTCCATGGGCGGGCCCACCTGTTCGACCCGCCCCTCGTTCAGCACCACGATCTTGTCGGCCATGGTCATGGCCTCCACCTGGTCGTGGGTCACGTAGATCATGGTGGCACCGAGTTGCTCGTGAAGGGCTTCCAGTTCGACGCGCATCTGGACGCGCAGCTTGGCATCCAGGTTGGAAAGCGGTTCGTCGAACAGAAAGACCTGCGGCTCCTTGACGATGGCGCGGCCGATGGCAACGCGCTGGCGCTGACCACCGGACAGCTGCGCGGGCCTGCGCTCCAGCAGGTCTTCCAACTGCAGCACCCGCGCCGCCTCCGCAACGCGTGCCGTACGCTCGGCGGTCCCGACGCCGTTGATCTTCATGCCGAACTCCATGTTGGCCCGCACCGTCATGTGCGGATAGAGCGCGTAGGACTGGAAGACCATGGCGACGCCGCGGTCGGAGGGCGCCACGTGGGTGACCTCGCGGTCGCCGATGGAAATGACGCCGCCGGAGATCGACTCAAGGCCGGCCACCGAACGCAGAAGCGTCGACTTGCCGCAGCCGGAGGGTCCCACGAAGACGACGAACTCTCCGTCTTCGATCTCCAGCGAAACGTCGGAGAGCGCCTGGACGGCGCCATAGAACTTGTCGACGTTGGCAAAGGCGACGCGCGCCACCTGGTCCTCCCCGCGCTTCAAATCCGGGTTTCGTTTCGCGGCCTTCTTGCGTGCTGCCCTTGTGCTGTGCGTGCCACCGAAGCGAACCCCCAAGCATCCTATGGCTAGCACGCAGAAAAACAATTGTAAATGATCAAAGACATTTGTATGGTTCCTCTAGAAAACAAACAAGGGAGGAAGTGGTCATGCTGAAATCGACACTGCGTGGCTTGGCGTTCGGCGCTGCAACGAGCGTGGCGCTGGGCGCGGGCCTGACGCTGGGGACCGGCCCGGCCTTCGGCTGGTCGCTCGAGGAGGCGGCGAAGCCCTACGCCGGGACGACGGTCGACGTCGTCTTTCTGCTGCGGCCCGGCTACGAAGCCGCCGAGGAAATGCTGCCGGAGTTCGAGGAAGCGACCGGCATCAAGGTCAACATCATCAAGCATCCCTACGAGAACGCGCTCGGCGAGCAGGTCCGCGACTTCGTGGCCGGCGGCGATCTCGACATCGCCCTCATCGATCTCGTGTGGATCGGCAACTTCGCCGAGAACGAGTGGATCGTGCCGCTGGAGAAGTTCACCTCCAACCCGGAGCTGGCCGATCCCGAGCTCGACATGGAGGACTTCTTCCCGCTGGTGCTGAACGCTTTCGGCGCCTGGAACGGCACGGTTTACGGCCTGCCCTTCGACAACTACTCCGGCCTGCTGTTCTACAATTCCTGCATGCTGAAGGAGGCCGGCTTCGACGGACCGCCGCAGACCTGGGACGAACTGAAGAACGTCTACGGGCCTGCGCTCACCAAGGACGGCAAGTACGCTTTCGCCCTGCAGTCCAAGCGCAACGAGACCCAGTCGGCCGACAGCTTCGCGCGCATGCTCTGGCCCTTCGGCGGTTCTTTCCTGGACGACAAGTTCAAGTCCAACCTGCTGAGCGCGGAGAGCCAGGCGGGCCTCAAGTTCCGCCAGGACCTGATGCAGTACATGCCTGAAGGCATCGTCGCTTACGACCATGCCGAGACCGTCAACGCCTTGGCCCAGGGTGACGTCGCCATGATCACCGAGTGGTCGGCCTTCTACTCGACCCTCACCAGCCCCGAGACCTCGACCCTAGGCGACTGCTTCGGCGTGGCGCCGGAGCCCATGGGCCCGGCCGGGCGCAAGCCGGCGCTGGGCGGCTTCTCCCTGGCGGTCGCGAGCCAGGCCGACGACGACGAGCAGGCCGCGGCCTATCTCTTCATCCAGTGGGTGACCTCCAAGGCCAACGCCAAGCGCTACCTCGAACTGGGCGGTGTGCCGGCGCGCCAGAGCGTCTACAAGCTGCCGGGTGTGGCCGAGCAGTACCAGTACGTCGACGCGCTGGTGGAGTCCTGGCAGGACGGCGTGCCGGAGTTCCGGCCGCGCTTCGCCGAATGGCCGGAGATCACCGAGATCGTGCAGGAATGGGGCACCCGGATCATGCTGGGTGACGTCAGCATCGAGGAAGGTGCCGAAGAACTCGGCAAGCGCATGGAAGCGGTGCTTGAAGACGCAGGCTACTACAGCGGCGAGAAGCCGTTGGCCCAGTAAGCTCAACCTCCCTGGGGGAAAGGGGGACGCCCGAAACCTGCGTCCCCCTTTCCTTTTCGCCCCATGAGCGCTGAAGACCAAGCTTCTGCTACAGTTCCCGCGCAGCCCCGAGTCCCGGCAGGATCAGGGCCGCAGGACAAGACAGGGCGAAGAACAAGACGTCATGACGGGGGGAGCATGAAAACGGGGGGCGTCAGCCGGCTTACGATCTTCGGCTTTCTCGGCCCCGCCATTCTCAGCCTGGCGCTGATCGGGATCGTGCCGCTGGCCTTCGCGGTCTACACCTCGCTGCACAAGTATCAGCTCACCAACCTGCGGCGCACGCCGTTCCTGGGGCTGGAGAATTACCAGACGGTCCTCACCGACCCGGTGTTCTGGGACGCCATGCAGCGCACCATGACGCTGCTGGTGATCGTGCTGCCGCTGCAGCTCATCCTCGGCATGGGCATCGCCCTGCTGCTGCACCGCCCCGGGCTCGGCTTCCTGAAGACCCTCACCCGGCTTTCGCTGGTGGTGCCGATGGCAACCACCTACGCCGTGGTCGGCCTGCTCGGCCAGATCATGTTCAATCTGAAGTACGGCGTCGTGAACCAGTTGATCGGCTTTCTCGGCTTCGATCCGGTGAACTGGATCGGCGATCCGACCAACGCCTTCATCGCCATCGCCTTCTGGGACGTCTGGCAATGGACGCCCTTCTGCGCCCTGGTGCTGCTGGCGGGCCTCACCACGGTGCCGGGCGAGATCGAGGAGGCGGCGCGCCTGGAAACCAAGAAGTGGTGGCTGGTGCTGCGCCATGTCCAACTGCCCTTCCTCATTCCCGGCCTCACGGCGATCCTGATCCTGCGCACCGCCGACACCCTGAAGCTCTTCGACATGGTCTTCACCATGACCCGCGGCGGGCCCGGGTCCTCCACCGAGCTGATCAGCCTGCTGATCCAGCGCGTCGGCTTCCGGGTCTTCGACCAGGGGCTGGCCTCGGCCCAGGCGATCATCCTGCTGATCATCACCATTGTCCTGAGCCAGCTCTACATCCGGCTGATCTACCGCGAGGTGCAGCAATGACCAACCGCAGCCTCATCGCCCAGGCGCTGCTGCTCATCGCCATCGTGCTCTGCTGCCTCTTCCCCTTCTATTGGATGGTCACCACCAGCCTGAAGGACCAGGTGGTCGCGCTTGCCTCCCCGCCGGTCTGGACGTTCACGCCGACCTTCGCCAACTACGTCGAGGTGCTGTTCGAGGACAAGGTGGGCGCCAGCCTCATCAACTCCCTCATCGTCGCGGTCTGCACCACCCTGCTCGCCCTCGTTCTGGGCGCGCCGGCGGCCTATGCCCTCGCTCGCTTCGAGTTCCGCGGCAAGCGCGATCTCTGGTTCTGGTTCATCACCAACCGCATGGTCAGCCCCATCGTCCTCGCGCTGCCGTTCTTCCTGATCGTGCGCTTCTTCGGACTGCTCGATACCCACATCGTGCTGATCCTGATCTACCTGACCTTCAACCTGCCCATCGTGATCTGGATCTGCACCGACCAGTTCCGCTCCATCCCGCGCGAACTGGACGAAGCCGCGGTGCTGGAGGGGGCCAGCCAGTTCCGCATCTTTCGCTCCATCTGCCTGCCGCTGGCTGCCCCCGGGGTTGCAGTCTCGGCGATCTTCTCCTTCATCTTCTCCTGGAACGAGCTGATGTTCGCGCTCGTCCTCACCCGCACCGCGGCGAAGACGGCGCCCGCCGTCGCGGTCGGCTTCATGGAGGGCTACAACCTGCCCTACGGCAAGAACATGGCGACCAGCACGCTGATCGTCATCCCGGTCATTGTCTTTGCGCTCATCGCCTCAAAGCAGCTCGTGCGCGGGCTCACCATGGGCGCGGTGAAATAGCCGCCATGCGCCCCCTGGCGGAGTTCCCGGCGGAAGCGCGCCGCGCCCTGCGCTTCCTGCTCACCGACATCGACGACACGGTGACCGACGAGGGGCGCCTGCCGGCGGCGAGCCTTGCCGCCATGGAGCGGCTCTCCGCAGCCGGTCTCAAGGTCATTCCGGTCACCGGGCGGCCGGCCGGCTGGTGCGACCACATCGCCCGCATGTGGCCCGTCGACGCCGTGGTCGGGGAGAACGGTGCCCTCTACTTCTCCTACGACCGAGAAGAACGGCGCATGCATCAGGGCTTTGCCAAGTCCGCCGAAGAACGCGCTGCCGACCGCCAACGCCTGGAGGCGCTGCGCCATGACATCCTGGCGGCGGTGCCGGGCAGCGGCATCGCCTCCGACCAGGACTATCGCCTCGCCGATCTGGCCATCGACTTCTGCGAGGACGTGGCGCCCCTTCCCGACAGCGCGGTGGCGCACATCGTCCGGCTTTTCGAGGAGGCCGGGGCCACCGCCAAGGTGAGCTCTATCCATGTGAACGGCTGGTTCGGGCAGTACGACAAGCTGACCATGACCCGGCGCTGCCTGGCCGAACGCTTCGGGCTCGACCTGGATGCCGCCAAGGCGGAGATCGCCTTCGCCGGGGATTCGCCCAACGACCAGCCCATGTTCGCCTTCTTCGAGCACTCCGTGGGTGTCGCCAACGTGCGCGACTTTGCCTTGGAGACGCCGCCGCGATGGGTTACGCAGGGCCGCAGCGCCGCCGGCTTCCAGGAACTTGCGGACGCGATTCTGGACGCCCGGGGGTAAGGAAAGGACGGCCGTGGCACGAGCGCCGAAGACGCTGCAGATCGACGAGGAGGAGCGTTTCCTCACCCGCGTCGCCTGGTTCTATCACGTCGAGGGCCTGACCCAGGGCGCGGTCGCTGAACGGCTGGGCGTCACCCGCCTGCGCGTTAACAAGGCGCTGGCCGATGCCCGGCGTCTCGGCATCGTGCGCATCTCCATCAATTCGGCCTTCGCCAGCAGCGTCGACCTCGATGCCCGCCTGCGCGAGCGCTTCGGCCTCGCGGAGGCCTATATCGTCCCCAGCCCTGCAGATCCCGGCAATGTACAGACCATCGTCGGCACCGCCCTGGGCCACCACCTGACGCGCATCCTGGCGGACCCGGCGATCACGCTTTTCGGCATGTCCTGGGGCAATACCCTGAACCTGGCGACGCGCTTCATGGAGCCTGTGCACCGCCCGGACCTGGAGATCGTCTCCATGATGGGCGGCATGACCAAGGGCTCCGACATCAACACCTTCGAGGTCACCACGCGGCTGGCCGATCTCTGCGCCGCGCAGCACAGTTACTTCACAGCCCCGCTCTATGCCGGCTCCAAGGAAAGCCGCGATACCCTGATGGGCCTCGACGTCTTCCGCGCGGTGCTGGACAAGATCCGCCGGGTCGACGCCGTCACCATGGCCGCCGGCGACACCAGCAAGCAATCGATCCTGGTGAAAGACGGCCTGCCCAGCGACATCGCCGTGGAGGAACTGATCGAGGCCGGCGCCGTCGGCGACATCCTCGGTCAGTTTCTCGACGCCGAAGGGCGGCTGGTCGACCACCCCATCAACGACCGGGTCATCGGTGTGGGCCTCGGCGACCTCTTCGAGATGAACTCGGTCATCCTCGCCGCCGGCGGTGCGAACAAGGTACCGATCCTGACGGCGGCGCTCGGCACTGGAGCGGTGGATGTCTTCATTTCCGACGAGGACACCGCCCAGGCTATCCTCGCCGCCGCCGGCGAACGCCCGCAGGGCAAGGCCCGCGCCTGAACATCAAGAAAACGGATCACCTGAGGGAGAACGCCATGTATCTGGGCATCGACATCGGCACCTCCGGCGTCAAGGTCGTGGTCGCCGACGCCGACGACCACATCCATGCCTCCGCCTCTTACCGGCTGGAGGTCTCGCGGCCGCACTCGGGGTGGAGCGAACAGCATCCGGACGACTGGTGGACGGCGACCCAGGGCTGTTTCGACGAACTTGCACGGCAACACCCCGGCCTCATGGCCCAGGTGCGCGGCATCGGCCTGTCAGGGCAGATGCTGGGGGCGGTGGTCGTCAACGATCAGGACCGGGCGCTGCGCAGCGGCATTCTCTGGAACGACGGCCGTGCCCTGGAGGAATGCAGCGAACTGCTGCGGCGTGCCCCCGACATCGGTCACCGCAGCGGCTGCACGCCGGACCCCGGGTTCACCGCGCCCAAGCTGCTGTGGCTCGCCAAACATGAACCGGAGGTCTTCGCGAAGACCGACTGCGTCATGCTGCCGAAGGATTTCGTACGCCTGCGCCTTACCGGCCAGCGCGCCACCGAGCCCTCCGACGGCTGCGGCATGCTGGTGATGGAAACCGAGAGCCGGCGCTGGAGCGATGAACTCTGCACGGCAGCCGGCTGGAGTGCCGACAGGCTGCCGCCGATCATCGACTCCTGGGCGTCGGGCGGCGACCTGCTGCCCGACCTGGCGGCACGCTGGAAGATCCCGGCGGGAACGCCGGTGGCCGCCGGCGCCGGCGACAACATGGCCGCCAGCGTCGGCGTCGGTGTCGCCCGGCCCGGCGATGCCATCATCACCATCGGCACCTCCGGCGTGGTCTGCATCGTCGACTCCCAGTACCGCCCGCTGCCCGACAAGGCGGTGCTGACCCATGCCCATGCCGCCCCCGACGCCTTCCTTTCCATGGGCTGCGTGATGGCGGCGACGGCCAGTGTCGACTGGGTGCTCGGCATCGGCGGCAAGAGCCTCTCCACGATGGCCGGCGAAGCCGACCGCCTCTGGACCGAAGGCCGCGCCGCCGAGGCACCGGTCATGCTGCCCTTTCTCAACGGCATCCGCACGCCCCACAACCGCCCGGCGACCCGCGGCCTCCTGGCCGGGCTCTCGCTCTCGACTGACCTCGGCATGCTCGGCTGGGCCGTCATGGAAGGCGTCAGCTTTCAGTTCATCGAGTGCCTGGAGGCGCAGGCCGAAGTCGGCCTCAAGCCGGAGAATCTTCAGATCGTCGGCGGCGGCGCGCAGAACCGGTTGTGGTGTCAGATGATCGCCAGCCTGCTGGACCGCCCGGTCGACCTGCCCAGCGGCCGCGACGTCGCCGCCTCCCTCGGCGCCGCCCGCCTCGGCCGGGTGGCGGCCGGCGATGCGGAAGCCGCAGCCTGCCTGTCGGCCAAACCGGCCAGCGAGGCCACCATTGCACCGGATGCAGGGATGCGTGACCTGCTGCTCGGGCGATATGAGCGCTACCTCGCCTTCCAGCGGGAAGCCGGAGAGCTGCTCTGAACCGGCTCAGACTCGGCTCTGCACAGAGGCCTGCGAAAGCATTGCCAAGGCAGGCGAAAGTGCCCACCCTGTCAGACAACAAAGGGGCGCCGCGCGGTTTGCGTATCGGCCTCCGCAAGAGGCGTAGGGAACAGGGGACAGGGCAGCGCACATGACGTCTGGCAAGGCAACCGCCGCGGGTCGGCCGCTGGGGGCCGTGGCCTGCGGCCACCCGGCGACGGCAGCGGCGGCGGAAGAAGTCCTGAGCGATGGCGGCAATGCCTTCGATGCGGTGCTGGCCGCCTTCTTCGCCTCCTGCGTGGCCGAGCCAGTGCTCTGCTCCCTGGGCGGCGGCGGCTTCCTCCTCGCCCAGCCTGACGAGGCCGAGCCGGCGCTCTACGACTTCTTCGTCCAGACGCCCCGGCAGCGCACAGCGCCGGAAGCGCTCGACTTCTATCCCATCCACGCCGACTTCGGCACGGCAACGCAGGAGTTCCACATCGGCCTTGGGGCCATGGCCACCCCCGGCGCCGTGCGCGGCATCTTCGCCATCCATCGCGACCTCGCCAGCCTGCCGCTGCCGCGGCTCGTGGCCCCTGCCGTCCGCCTGGCGCGCGAGGGGGTCGTGGTGCGCCCCATCGATGCCTACCTTTTCAGCGTCGTCGCGCCGATCCTGACCGCGGAAGCCTGTTCGCGCAGCCTCTTTACCGGCCCTTCGGGTACGCTGCTGGGTGCCGGCGACACCCTTCGGCAGGACGCGCTGGCGGACAGCCTGGACGCGCTCGCGCGGGAGGGAGACGGCCTCTTCTACGAGGGCGAAATGGCACAAAGACTGGTATCCCTCTGCCGGGACGGCGGCGGCCAGTTGACGGCGGCGGATCTTGCCGGCTATCGCGTGATCAAACGACATCCCTTCACCTGCCGCTACCGCAATGCGGAGGTCCTGACAAATCCGCCGCCGTCCTGCGGCGGTATCCTGATCGGCTTTGCCCTGCACCTGCTGGGCGAAGAGGACCTCGGGCGGCTGCGGCCGAACAGCGAAGAGCATCTGCTGCTGATGGCCCGGATCATGGAGCTGACCAACAAGGCGCGGGTGGAGGCACGCCTGGAAGAGGCCAGCGGCGAAGCGGAGGAGACCGCTGCCGCCGAGCGTCTCTTCGATCCCGGTCTGCTTAAGCGCTATGCCACCGAGGTCGCGGGCCATGCCGGCTTCACCCGCGGTACGACCCACATCTCCGTCGTCGACGCCGCCGGCAACCTTGCCGCCATGAGCCTTTCCAATGGGGAGGGCTGCGGGCGCCAACTGCCGGGCAGCGGGATCACGCTGAACAACATGCTCGGCGAAGAGGATCTCAACCGCGGCGGCTTTCACCGCTGGCCGACAGACAGCCGCCTGTCGTCAATGATGGCGCCGACCCTCGCCAGGACCGCGAAGGGCTCGCTCTTCGCCATCGGTTCCGGCGGGTCCAACCGCATCCGCAGCGCCGTGCTGCAGGTGCTGACCAACCTGCTCGATCACGGCATGGACCTGCAGGCCGCCACCGAGGCGCCGCGCCTGCACCTGGAAGGCAGACTCGCCAACCTGGAAGGCGGATTGCTGGACGGCGGCAGCGAGCTTCTGGCTGACAACGGATACGAGGCTATCGATTGGCCGAAGCACAATCTGTTTTTCGGCGGCGTTCACGGCGTCGCACGCGATGGCGAAGGAACCTTCAGTGCCGCAGGCGACCCGCGCCGCGGTGGCGCGGCCCGTGTCGTCTATGGCTGAAAGCAACCGTGCCCGACGCGAGGCGCCGGGCACGGTCGATTGCCAACTCTCGTAAGACGTCCCGGCTGCGTCAGGCCGGCTGCGTCAAGCCGCTTCCGAATCCGAGCGGTTGCTGCGCACGATGTAGGCACGGGCGCAGTGCTCCGCACAGTACGGCTTGCCCGGCACCGCTGGAGCGCCACAGAAATGGAAATCGGGATCGCCCGGGTCACCAATCGGCCAGAGGCAGTTGGGCCCCTTGCCGCTGGCGCGCCTGACAATCGGCGCCGGGCGGCGCACTTCCACGGCTGCCGGCGCCGGCGCTGCAACCGGCCGCTCGATCTTGGGCTGGGCCGCTACGCGCATTGCGGGCTTGGGCGCCGCTGGCGCTGCCGGCCGGCGGCTCGTCGCACTTCCGCCCCGCTTGATCGGCGAGGGCCGCGCCGCGAGCTTCATGCGATGGGCCTTGCCGACGACCGAGTTCTTTGACACTCCCAGAAGGCGACCGATTTCCGAAGCACTGCGACCGGCTTCCCAAAGCCGCATGAGTTCGGCGACACGTTCTTCGGTCCAAGTCATGCGTTTGCCTCTATGTCTAATGCTACATTTGGTACAGGGTACTATATGTCGTACGGCGACTTGATTTCAGCACAATATAGGGGGAGATTATGGCTGTCTAGGACCAGATATGTGGAAAACTGTGGATTCTTGTGGGTCTATGGCCGGAATCGGCGGCCAGAGCGCTTACTCGAAGCGGACCGCCTGCCAACGCTCCCCCGAACCACGGTTGTTGAACCCTTCGAAGCGGACAACCCAGCCCAATTCCGGCGCGAACCAGTTGCGCTGCTCGGCCCGCCAGTCGCTGCCGACCTGTTCCGACTGACGCAGCAGAACGAAGGTGTCGAATGTTCCGGCCGGAACCTCGACCCGCTCCGTACCCGCCACCGTGATGCGGTCGGTCCAGCTCTGTCCGCCCCAGTTGCGGGTGAATGAGACGGTCTTTCCCACTTCAAGAGGATAGAGAAGACCAAGAACGCCCCCGTCGGGCGCAACGCCGGCCGCCACACAATCGATGCAGACGTGCCCCCAGCTTGAGAAGGTTCTGCCTTCCCAGATCCAGCTCACGATCTTGCCGACGGTCCGGCCCACCACGCTCTCCACACGCTTTCCGGTGTCCATGTTTTCCCAAACCATCAGGGTTCCCTCCGGCAACGCCTTGAAAGGCGCCGGAGGGAGCGCAACGTCTTGGGCAGGAAGCGGAGAAACAAAACCTGCGAAGAACAAGATAAGCAGAGACGAAAGGCACGCCCGGACATAGCGGGCCCGGCCCTTCGATCCCCAACCACTGGCGGACGGCAAAAACTACTCCCCCGAAAACAAACCTGCGGCCACGGCCCGATG
Organism: Pelagibius sp.; assembly: GCF_028281305.1. Lineage (GTDB taxonomy): Bacteria > Pseudomonadota > Alphaproteobacteria > Kiloniellales > Kiloniellaceae > Pelagibius. Next base: position 116,822 of record NZ_JANQKD010000096.1, read on the forward strand.
AAGCTAGCCCAAGAGCAAGGGGGGACGAAAGCCTCGCAAAGGGCGTATAATGAGGATAACTCGCAAGTCCGGGCGATTTTTGCGCCCGCCCATGGGCGACAGGGGATTGCAGGGTTCCGGAATGACGATGGTGCGTTCACAGGCCCGCTCTTTTTCCGCCGCACTGGCAGCACTGCTTGTGCTGGCTGCACTGCTTCCCGGCGCCGCTGCGGCATTAAGCCGGGAGGAGGCCCGGCATCTTCTCGCGCGCAGCGGTTTTGCCGCCGAGCCCGAGACAATCGACGCCCTCCTACCCCTTTCGCGTAGCGCAGCGGTTGAACGCATCCTCGGCACGAGCTCGTCAGAGGCGACAACCGCACCACCCGGCTGGACGGCGGACTGGACACCGCCGCGCATGCCGGATCTGTCGCGGGAGGAGAAGCAGGCGCTGCGCAAGCTGATGCGCAAGCAGGCGTTGGAACTGAAAGCCTGGTGGCTTCAGGAAATGACGGTGACCGCCAGCCCTCTGACCGAGGTCATGACGCTGTTCTGGCACAACCACTTCACCTCCAGCCTGAAGAAGGTGAAGGCACCGGTTCTGATGTACCGCCAGAACCGGCTGCTGCGCCAGGAGGCGGTCGGAAACTTCGCCCGCCTGCTGCGGGCGGTGGCCCGCGACCCGGCGATGCTGATCTACCTCGACGGCGCCCGCAGCCGCAAGAACGCCCCGAACGAAAACTTCGCGCGGGAACTCTTCGAGCTCTTCACCCTCGGCGAAGGCCACTATCAGGAAGCGGACCTGAAGGAGGCGGCGCGCGCTTTCACTGGGTGGAGCGTCGACCGCAAGGACGCCGGCTTCACCCTTCGCAAGCGCTGGCACGACGACGGTCGGAAGACGGTGCTCGGCACGCAGGGTCCGCTGGACGGCGACGATGTGATCACCATCCTGCTGGAGCATCCGCGCACCGCCGTCTTTGTTGTCGAGAAGCTCTGGCGGCACTTCATCTCCGAACGGCCCGACCCGCAGGAGGTCGAGCGCCTCGCCGCCGTCTTTCGTGACAGCGGATACGAAATCAAGCCCCTGCTTGCGGCGCTTTTCACCAGCGAGTCCTTCTGGGCGCCCGAGAATCGCGGCCGCCTGATCAAGTCGCCCGTCGACTTTGTGGTCGGAACGGTCCGCCTCTTCGACCTCCCCGTCGAACGCTACGAGGACCTGGCGCGGCTCACCGGCCGCCTCGGCCAAAACCTTTTCGATCCGCCGAACGTCAAGGGCTGGCCGGGCGGGACGGCCTGGATCACAGCGAGCAGCCTCGTGGACCGCCAGGATCTGCTGGAGCGGATCACCGGGGACAGCAAAGCCATCGCCGGGCCGGCCGCCATGCGGACCGCTGCAAACACTGGAAAGGCACGGCGCGCCCGCCTGTTCGACAACTGGGTCGCGAGCCTGCCGGACCCCTGGCGTAGCGCCGGTGCAATGACGATGCTGCTGCTGCCGATTGCGCCGGTCGATTCCGAAATCCTCGACCTTCACGCCAGCGGTGCGCAGGTGCGCCAGTTGCTCGGCGATCCGGCATATCATCTGAAATGAAGAGCCCCGACAGGAGAAGCCCAAGGCGGGCCGCCATTCCACGCCGCAGCCTGTTGAAGGGCGCCGCCGCCCTGGGACTGGGACTGCCGTTGCTGTCCGCTGTCAGGGCAGCCCCGGCCGCCGCGGACCCCGGGCTGGCAAAGACCCTCGTGCTTGTCGAACTGAGCGGCGGCAACGACGGACTGAACACGGTCGTGCCCTACACCGACCCGGCCTACTACCAGACGCGCCCGAGGCTCGCCGTCGAGCGCGACCGCGTTCTGCACCTTGACGAAACCCTCGGGCTGCACCCGAACCTCAAACCCCTGATGCCTCACTGGCGGACCGGCGAACTTGCGGTGGTGCTGGGGCTCGGCTATCCACGGCCCAACCGTTCCCATTTCCGCTCCATCGAGATCTGGAACACGGCTTCCGAGAGCGAGCAGACGCTGCAGGATGGATGGCTGCATCGCGCCATCATCGAGGCCGGCGGCCTGCCACAGGGCCTGGGGCCCTTGGGCGTCGTGCTGGGTGGCCCGGTCGGACCGCTGGCCGGCGAAGCCTTGACGCCGGTAGTTCTGAAAGACAGCAAGCAGTTGCAGACCGCAACGCGTCTGCTGGACGGCCGCGACGCGCAGAGCGCCAATCCGGCGCTGGATCATATTCTCGCGGTCCGCCGCCAAGCCCGCGATGCGGCCGGCCGGCTGACGACCGCGCTGGAATCCGCAAAGCAGATCAAGTCGGATTTCCCGAAGTCGCCGCTGGGCCGGCAACTCCGCCTCGCCGCCGCTGTCATCGCGGCGCGCGCACCGGCAGCGGTCATCAAGGTGCAGCACAGCGGCTACGACACCCACGCCAATCAGGCCGCGCGCCATCCGCGTCTGCTGGCCGACCTCGGCGCCGGCCTCAGCGCTTTCGCCAAGGCGCTCAAAAAAGCAGGCGCCTGGGACCGCTGCCTTGTGGTGACCTATGCGGAGTTTGGCCGCCGGGTGGCGCAGAACGGCAGCGGCGGCACGGACCATGGCACGGCGGCCCCGCATTTCCTGCTCGGCGGCAGACTGCGTGGTGGGCTTTACGGACACCAACCCTCTGTCGGCGACCTGCAGGGCGGCGATCTGATCCACAGCCTGGACTTCCGCCAACTCTACGCCACCCTGGCACAGGGCTGGCTGGAGCTGCCGCCGGCCGTCAACACCTTCGGACGGCAGCGACCCCTGCCGGTGATCGCCTGACGCCAGACCGGCAAAAGGAGCCATTTCCTGCTGGCCGCACCCCTTCCAGTCTGATAGGAAGTCCGCCGGTCGCGGGCAGGGCTCGCGCCTGCACTCAGGCCTGGAAGTGATCAATGACCGAAGCGCGTTTTACAGTTTCCGCGAAGGGTATCGCCGCCGGCGTCGCGGCGATGACCGCTATCGTCGCGCTGTCGAACTATCTGGTCCAGTTTCCGATCAACGACTGGCTGACCTGGGGGGCTTTTTCCTATCCGGTCGCCTTCCTCATCACCGACCTGACCAACCGCAGCCTCGGGCCGCGCGCCGCGCGCCGCGTGATCTACGCAGGCTTCGCGCTGGCGGTGGTGCTGTCACTCTGGCTTGCCGATCCACGCATTGCGGTCGCTTCAGGGTCGGCCTTTCTGGTCGCCCAGCTGCTCGATGTCGCGGTTTTCAATCGGCTGCGCAGCGGCCTGTGGTGGCGGGCGCCGCTGGTGTCATCCCTGCTCGGCTCCGCGGTGGATACCGCGCTTTTCTGGTCGATCGCTTTTGCCGGCACCGGGCTGCCCTGGCAGACCTGGGCGCTCGGCGACTTCGGTGTGAAGATCGCCATGACGGCACTCATGCTGGTGCCGTTCCGCCTCCTGATGCCGGCCCTGCCGTCACTCTTCGATACGAAGAAGACCGCCTAGCCAACTTGGCAGAGGGGCGCTAGCAAACCCGGTTTTCGGGGTTCTCGCAGGGGTGGACTTCAAAGGCTTCGAAAGAGCCAGGGCGATAGGCATCGAAGGTGCGCTTGTCGATACAGTGCACCTTGGCAATGACGATGACCTCGCCGTTCACGTTGCGCTCGGCGACCTGGGAAAAGAAGGCGACCTCGCAGTCGTAGCTGACCAGCATCTGGTCCCGCAGGATCGGGCCCCATTCCTGCTCGGAGGTCTGACTGAGGGCCGGTGATGACGCCAGCGCGGCGGCCAAAGCGACAGACACAAGAACACGCGACCGGGTCGTCTTCCCTGGCATTGCGAATACTCCTCGAGCGATGCGACTTAACTCAGGAAGTTTCGCCGGTTCCCAGAAGCAAGGCCTTGATTTGGCTCAAACTGCGGTCGGCAGACTGCCCTTCCCAGCCGCAGATCCAAAGGGCGCTGCGCCCAGCCGTCAGCCCGGGGCGACCCGACGACGCCGGCGCGGCGCAAAGCGGTAAAGGAGTGCAAGCAGGAAGCTGACACCGACTGCCAGGAGCGGTTGAACCAAAGGCATCAGCCAAGCCTCGCGGTCCAGCATGGCGGCGGCTGCATAGATCCATAGCACGGCGAACAGAACGACCGCCGGCAGGACGATCCAGATCCGGATCCGCAAGGCGGCAACCGCCACGGCAAGAGACAGAAGTGCGGCGACGACAATACCGAAAGGCGCAACAAGGCTGTTGATCGCTTCGCCGCGCAGCAGGTTGTTTACCGCCGTGGCAGCCACGACGACATCGGCCGTCCCGGGCGGCCCCTCGAGCGCCTCGAGGCTGCGCATTGCCGGCAACTGACAGCGGCCGGGGCTCAAAGCCCCACTGCTGCCGGCGTCGAGATAGCGCGCGGAGGTGAGATGCCGGCCCGCAGGCGCTTCCACGCGTCCCAGCAGAACGACCTTGCCTCGAAACCGTTCTTCAAAGAAGTCTCGCTCGCCCTGCCCGGCACAGGCATGCAGATCGGCAAAGGAGTAGACCGGAATCCCACCGTTGCCGCTGTCGGGGTTCAGGATCATCGCATTGGCAGCGGAGCCCGGGACCGAGCGGTCGGCGAGGCGGATATCGCTGCCCGCCACCAGTTCCGGCCGCTCGTTCAGCGCACGGGCGGCCAGTTCCAGCGGCAGCGATGGCTCCAGACGTGTGATGCCGCTTGGCGTCGGCAGTTCATGGTAGAGGGCAATCCGGCGCACGACCCCATCGCTGTCGGGCTGCAGCTCCGCAAGGCGGACGTGGCGATAGCCACCGACGGCGGCGATGTGCGCAGGCAAAGGCGAGAGGCGGTCCGGGCCCGGTGCCCGGCGGCCCAGCACCAGTTGGCTGGCCTGCCCGGCTTCACGCAGGAAGCCGGTGTAGACTGTGTCATAGCCCGGTGCCGCGGCTTCGCCGGAAGCCGTAAAGCCGTGATACTGAGCCATGACCGCGGCACCGCCTTCACGCACGGCGGCCATAACCTCTGCCACCTGGGGCGTCCACAGCTCGAAGGGCAGCCGGTCAAACGGCGGGCGCAGTTGCGTCTCGCGATCGACGCCGATGATAACCGTCGGTGATGCCTGGCGAAGATGGCGCTGCCCGTAGAGGGCATGCCTAAGGGCGAAGAGACCATCAAGGGCGGGGCCTTCCAGTGCCCGCACGGCGGGTTGCGCCACCAGCAGGGTCGCCAGGGCAGATATCGCAAGAGCTGAAAGTCCGTCAAACCACCGCATTGTCGTCAGCGATCCCGGTGTGAGCGCGCCGCCCCCTCTCCGCCAGAGCCGTGGGAAGCGCAGCGCGCGACGGCGTCCATCCACCAGCCCCACCATCTGTCAGACACCCATCTAAATGCCTGAATGCAGATTACCGGGGCGTTAACGCGACGCCACAACGGCCGGCTGAAACAAGGCGCCGCGATGGGGAATAAACCGCCAGACTGGGCGGTCTCTAAGTATGAAAGCACGGAACCTGTGACTTCCTTCCTTTCGCTGCCGGCAAACCAACGACTGGCCAGCCGGTCATCTGACGGCGGCGCGATTAAAGCAGAGGATGGGGGCACGGGTGAAGGTGCCAAGTGAAATTGTATTGACCGAAACAGGCAACGTCGTGCCCGACGACTTTGGTGACGTTGAGAACTACGGGCGGTGCCCTTCCCTCACGGCCCGTATTGGCGGCCGGCGCAGCTCTCTCCCCATGGCGCCGGCCGCACCCCTCCCTCAACCACGCGTCAGCGGTGGCTGAGAACCAGGAGAACGACTGGGCAGCGTGCCAACAGAATTGTCCGCAACAGCAGCGGTCATTGCACCCGGAGGATCCGACTATGAAGAAGACGCTTCTTTCCACCAGTATTGTCGCGGCGGCTCTCGCCCTCTCGCTCGGCGCTTGCGACCAACAGCAGCAGTCCGAGAACGGCGGCGACGGCAGCAGCCAGCCTCTGCAGCAGGGCGCAGTGCCCGCCGATTCGGGATCCAGCAGCAGCACGGCTCTGCCTCCGACCACCACGCCGGAGTCGACCGTTCCGGAGGCCGGCGCCACGGCGCCGCAGCAGGACGACCTGCCGGCCCCCGCCGACGATCCCGCGTCGAGCAGCACGCAGTAGTTTCATGTTCGCTGCGGGCAATCGCGGCCGCGTTACGGCCATCACCCGCAGCGCAGGCGGACTCCGGCGGCAGCAGGCCGCCGGGTTTGCCCGCCTTTGCGCCACAATTCGCCATAAATCAGTCCCGTTAAGGTTCCAGGACAGCCAAAGCCGCGACGCCTACCTTCAAATCGATCGGGTTGGGGAGAGCCCTTCCCGAGAGAGCACCATATCCAGGGAGGTACCAAGCGTGGCTGAAGCAGAAACCTCGGTCTTGGAGCATATCCCCGGTCTCAGACGATACGCACGCGCCTTGACGGGCGATCCGGCTGAAGCCGACGATCTCGTTCAGGAATGCCTCAGCCGGGCACTCGCCCGGCGCCAGAAGGGCTCCGAGATCCGCAACCTCAGAGCCTATCTCTTCGCCATCCTGCACAATGCGCATGTGGACCGGCTGAACGAGAAGCAGCGCTGGAGCTACAATCTCACCGACGAGTTCCTCGAAAACCGTCTGTCCAGGCCGGCATCGCAGACCGATCGACTGGCCTTGCGAGACCTTGCCGAAGCGCTCGAAAGACTTCCCGAGGAGCAGCGCCAGGCCGTCCTGCTGGTCGGCTATGAAGGCATGAGCTACAAGGCCGCTGCCGCCGTCATGGAAGTGCCCATCGGCACCATCATGTCCCGTCTTTCGCGTGGTCGGGAGGCGCTCAGACGCCTTACCAGCGGGGCGCCGATGGCCAACCTAAGGAAGGTACAGTAGGGCCAATGTCCCCAACCGGCCGGGAACCGCCGCAGTGGCAGGAGCCGCCTTCCGGAAACGACAACAGCGTTTCCGAAGAAGACCTGCAGGCCTATGTCGACGGTCTGCTGCCGGCGGCCGATCGCGCGCGGATTGAGGCCTACCTGGCGCTGCGCGCCGACGAGAGCGAGCGCCTGGCCGCCTACCGCAAACAGAATATCGGTCTGCACGGCCTGTTCGATTCGAGCAACGACGGGTCTGGCAGCACGGACGATCTCGACCGTCTGCCGCCGCAGATGGCGATGCTGGCACAGCAACTCGACGGCAAGCTTCGGGCCGCAGCGCCAAGGCGCAGCTACAGCCGTCCGCTGCGCAGCCTGGCGGCCGCCCTTGCGGTCATGATCACCGCCGGCGGCGCCGGCTGGCTGACCTACGAGCAATTCTTCAGGCCGACCGACCCCCTGGTGGCCTTCACCCAACAGGCAGCCGAGGCTCACGCGCGTCTGGCGGAACGGCAGCTTGCCGGCAGCGAGAACGGCGGCCGCCAGGTGGTCACCTGGCTGTCGGAACAGCCCGAGGGCGCCCCCTTGCGTGTGCCTGACCTGGAGAGCCTTGGCTTCCAGCTTGTCGCGGAGCGGGTGACGCCCGGCGCCAATGGCCAGCGCGCGGCACAGTTGCTGTACCAGGACGAGGATGGAGAGCGGATCTCGCTTTTCATGCGGGCCGGCCGCTCCAACGCCAACACCAGCTTCACCTTCACCCGCGAAGGCGAAGCGTCCCAGTTCTTCTGGCGCAGCGGAAGCTTCGCCTACAGCCTGATCGGCATGATGGAACAGAAGCGCCTTCTGGAAATTGCCGAGGTGATCAGCGAAGAACTGCAGAAGAATGCCGCGGATGCGGAGGCAGGCGCCAAAGCGCCCGGACCGGGCGAAGCCGTATCCGCAACCATCGCGCCGGCCATTACACCGGCCGACACAGTCGACGGCTCCGAAAGCGACTCCATGGTTCCCAAGCCGGCCGGAACGGCCGAGACCGGCCCCGTGATCGAGCCGCCGGCGGAAACGGCGCCGGCGAAGCCCGAACTGATGCCGCTTCCGCCCCTGCCGACCCCGCTGCCCGAAAGCGACAGCGTCCCCAAGGATACCTGAGCCCGCCGGGCACCAGCTGAGCGAGCGCCGCTCCCGCGGTCGCCAGCCGCCGGCATAGATGCTAGCATCCGATTCGATTCTGTAGGGATGACTGGGCAGTCCCGACCGCTTGACCGTGAAAGGATGCTTGCATGACCCCTGCCGCGCGCCTGGCCGCTGGCCTCTTTCTGACCGCTCTTGCCGCCCTCGCCCTCTGGGCCCTGCCCACCGCCGCTCAGGAGCAGGAAAGCCAAAAACTGGTGATCCCCCTCGCCGACCCTGAAGAAGGGCTGCGCCTTTTTGTCGGCAAGGGCTGCGTCGTCTGTCATGCGGTCAACGGCGTTGGCGGCAAAGCCGCCCCGGCCCTGGATGCCGACCCTGACGCGCCGTATCTGGACGTGCTCGACTTCACCGCGCGTATGTGGCGGGGCGCGCCGACCATGATCGTGCTGCAGGAAATGGAGATGGGCTACCAGATCGAGCTGACAGGCGAAGAGCTGGCGCACATTGCCGCCTTCGCCTCCAGTCCCGCCGTGCAGAGCCGGTTCAGCGACACCGACATTCCGGAAGTCATCCGCGACTGGATGGTGGACGAGGTCTATCAGGAACTGGACCCCGACTACATGGCCCGCTAGCACCTCCGGCTTCTACGGACAGACTTGCGGCAGACGTCTCTGCAGCTATGACGCGAAGGCGCAGGGCGCCTTGGCGCCGAAGCCGTCATGGAGGCCAAGCATCTGCCCGAACCACTCGGCCAGGGGGTCGCCGGGCTGCAGGACCGGCTCTCGCGACGAGCAGCGCGCCCACTGGAAGGCGCCGAAGACGATGTAGTCGGCAAAGCCCGGAGTCGCTCCGCCGAGGAATCCGGTGACCTTGAGGCAGGAGCGTAAAGGTACGAGGCAGGCATCCAAGGCCTTCAAGTGGTCCGCGCGCGGCTCGCAGTAATCCTCCAGGCTTTTCCCCAGTGCCGCCTCGCGGCTCTGGCGAAAGTAGGTCGCGTCCTCCGGCGTCAGGACCTGGACGATGTCGGCCAGGATCAGGCGCGCAAGAGCCGGGTGCAGCTGGGTCTCGCACCAGCGCTTGATAAAGAACCCGGCCGCGCGGGCCTGGGCGCCGTCAAAGAGCGCCGGCCGTTCCGGATAGGTTTCGTCCAGGTAAAGCGCGATGTCCCAGGAGTCGGTGACGAGCCGCTCGCCGTCCACGAGTACCGGCACACGCTCCTGACCGGAGAACGCGATGACGTGCTTTTCCGTGAAGCGCCAGGGAATAGTCTCGACCGGCAGGCCCTTGTGCGCCAGCGCCATCTTGATGCGCCAGCAATAGGGGCTGAAGCGCACTGCCGGGTCCTTTCCAGCCAGGTCATACATCTTCAGGCTCACGCGCCATCTCCTCCGCTCCCGTAACGACGGGCCGCAGTGTCGCAGTTGAGGACAGCGAGAAAAAGAGGGGCAGGAGCAGGACCGGCAGCATGGCCCCGCCCCCGCCTGCCGGAGCGCGAGGTCCGGCCCTCCTTCAGCCTTCATCCTCCTGGCGGGCCGCATAGGCTTTCATGGCCGTGGTCAGGTAGGCGGTGAAGCCTTCGGCCAGGGCCTCGTAACGCTTCGTGAAGTCCGGATGCGACTGGTAGAGATCCGCCAGACTGGCATAGTCTTCGGGCGCGCAGGGCCGCCCCCACATAGCGGCGATCCAGTCATGGTGCCGCTTGAGAAGCGGGTCGAGAACATCGGAGTCCGCTGCTATGCCGTGCTCGAGCTTTCTCACCAGACCGGCTTCGAGATCGGCCAGTTCCGCCATGGCGGCGGCCTTTTCCTGCTCAGACTTGGCCTGGAAGTGCTTCCGGCTGCCTGCGACGATATCGGCCATGTCACCGCCGTAATGCTCGGTCAGCCACTGTTCATAGGCGCGCTGCCGTTCCGGCGGGAAGCCAACGTAGAGTTCCTTTACCTTCACTGCCCTATCTCCTTTCAATCTGGCGATCGTGCGGTCGACCGTCCTGATAAGTTGGCGATAGCGCTCGGCCGCCAGAATCAGCTTGGCCCTGTGCTCTTCAAGTGCCGACACATGGTCGAAGTCGGGCCGGTCCAGAAGTTCGGCAATCTGCGCCAAAGGCAGGCCGAACTCCCGGTAGAAGAGAATCTGCTGCAGCCGCAGCAGTTCCTCTTCGCCGTAGTAGCGGTACCGGTTCTCGCCAATCAGCGCAGGCGTCAGAAGCCCGATGTCGTGGTAGTGGTGCAGCGTCCTGACGGACACTCCGGCCAGCTTTGCCACCTCCTTCACCGTGAACTTCCGCATCGTCTGCACCTCCGCGAGGAGGTCAGATAGGCCCTCACGCTACGTGAGGGTCAAGGGCTCGGAAGGGACTTCTTTGGATGGCCTGCCCGGCGGGTACCGCAGTCAGCGGATCATCCGCCTGCCGCGGCAACCGTCTCGGCCGGCTGGCCGCTTTCCGCGCCGCAGACCGTCAGGGCGAAGGCATAGGCCAGAGCCACCTCGTTGAGCTTGTCAAAGCGGCCGGCCGCCCCGGCGTGCCCTGCCGTCATGTTTGTCTTCAGGAACAGCGGGTTGCGGTCGGTCTTCACGGCCCGCAGCTTCGCCACCCACTTGGCCGGCTCCCAATAGGTCACCCGCGGATCGGTCAGGCCGGCCGTGACCAGAATCGGCGGATAGTCCTGCGCCGCCACGTTGTCGTAGGGCGAGTAGGCGGCGATGGTTGCGTAGGCCTGCGCATCCTCAATGGGGTTGCCCCATTCCGGCCACTCCGGCGGCGTCAGCGGCAGTTCCTTGTCGCACATCGTGGTCAGGACATCGACGAAGGGCACCTCGGCGATGACCGCGCCGAACAGCGCAGGCGCCATGTTGACCGCGGCCCCCACCAGCAGCCCGCCGGCCGAGCCGCCGTGGGCGACGATACGGCCCTTGCGGGTCAGCCCGCGCGCGACCAATGCCTCGCCGGCGGCAATGAAATCCAGGAAGGTGTTGGTTTTCTTTTCCAGCTTGCCGTCAAGGTACCAGCCATAGCCCTTGTCGGTGCCGCCACGGACATGGGCGATCGCATAGATGAAACCGCGATCGATGAGGCTGAAGCGGTTGGTGGAGAAGCCCGCCGGAATGGCATGGCCGTAGGATCCGTAGCCGTAAAGCAGCAGCGGGGCCGAGCCGTCCAGCGGGGTGGACTTGTGCCGCACCAGGGAGACCGGCACCTCCGCGCCGTCGTGGCTCTTCGCGAGAAAGCGCTCGCTCACATAGTCGGAAGGGTCGTGTCCGCTCGGCACCTCCTGCTCCTTCAGGAGCTGTCGGCTGCGCTGCGCCATGTCGTAGTCGTAGGTCCGCACCGGCGTGGTCAGCGAGCTGTAGACGAAACGCAGCGTCGCCGTGTCGTAGAGGTAGCCGTGCAGCAGTCCCAGGGAGTAGGCCTCCTCGTCGAAGGAGATCGTGTGCTCGCTGCCGTCGGCCATGGCGGTGACGATGGCCTGCGGCACACCGTTCACGCGCTCAAGGCGGACGAGGTAGTCCTTGAAGGCCAGGAGACTGAGAACGAGGCGCCCGGGGCGGTGCGGTACCAGGTCCTGCCAGGCATCGCGCCCTGCATCGTCGAGCGGCGCCTCGGCAATTTTGAAGTCGATGGCCCCGTCGGCATTGGTGAGAATCAGGAAGCGGTCGCCCTGATCGCTCACAGAGTACTCGACGCCGCTGTCCCGCGGCGCCAGAAGACGCGCGTCCTCCTCCGGCCGATCCGCCGGCACCACCCGCACCTCGGAGGTCGTGTGGTCATGGGCGGATATGATGATGAAGCGACGGCTTTCGGTGACGCCCAGGCCGATGAAGAAACCGGGATCGGGCTCCGCATAGACCAGGACGTCCTCCGCGGGGTCGCTTCCCAGGCGGTGGCGAAAGACTTTCGAGGGCCGGTGCTCCGCGTCCAAGGTCACATAGAAGAGGGTCTGGCCGTCGTTCGCCCAGGCGATGGCCCCCTGAGCGCCGGTGATGCTCTCTTTGAGCTGCGTGCCGGTTTCCAGGTCTTTGACGTTGATCACATACTGCTCTGACCCGTTGCGGTCGGCGGCATAGGCGAGGAAGCGGTGGTCCGGGCTGTGCTCGCAGGAAGCGACGCGAAAAAACGTCTCCCCTTCCGCCTCGCGGTTGCCGTCCAGCAGGACCTCCTCGACATCGCCGCCGGTCGCCTTGCGGCAGAACAGGGGGTGCTGGCCGCCGATCTCAAAGCGATGATAGTAGGCAAAGGCTCCGTCCGGGCTCGGCACCGAGCTGTCGTCTTCCTTCAGCCGAGCCTTCATCTCCTCGAACAGGGTCTTCTGAAGCGCTTCGGTCGCGGCCATTCCCGTCTTGGTGAAGGCGTTCTCTGCCTCCAGATAGGCACGGATGTCGGAGCCCAGCGCGGCAGGATCGGTCATGACCTCGCGCCAGTTGTCCGCCCGCAGCCAGGCATAGGGATCCTCACGCACGATGCCGTGCAATGTGATCTGCTTGGGATGCCTGGGGGCGACCGGGGGGGCAACCGGTGCGCTAAGCGGCCCCGGCTGACCGGCTTCCGCCTCGTTGTTTCCCGACGAGTCGTTCCTCGGGGCTTGATTGTCTTTTGCGGGCACCTTGCGGTTCACTCCGTTGTCTTACGTTAACCCAACCTACGCGGCTCGGCCTTGCCTCTGGCCCGGGTCCGGCCTGAAGGGCCCGCCCCAGCGGGATCTGCCCTCCGAGGTCTGACCCGCCAACCGCTTGTCTTTACTGGCTTTTGTACAGCTTGCCGCGCGGCCTTGTGACGCATGGCGCAAAGAGCAGCCGGAAGATTAGCATTCCCTGAGACCGCGGCCTTCCCCGAAGTCTACCGCAGCTTATGTGGCTTTGACCTGGATCAATGGCAAGCTTGAGCGAGACTGTCATGAAAAACCTGAAAGGGTCGGTGGTCGCCGACGCTGGAGGGGGGATTGCGACGTCGTCGAACCGGCGGCGCCAAGAGTGTCAGAGCACCTTCAGCTGCGGTCATCGCCGGACCAGAACACGTCACTACTGGGGCACTCCATGAACAGCGCGAGCGAGGTCAAGGCTACCTCACCACTCACCTATGGTCTGGGCCTGATTCTGGCCGCCGGCGGCCTGATGGGCCTATTCCTCGTTGCCAACGCGCGAGACGGGGCAATCGCCCTGCACGGCTATCTCTTCGTCGCCTTCTGCACGCTTGGCGTCTTCTGGATGATCAAGCGCCACTACGACGGCGCCGATCCGATCGCGCGCGAGGAAGGCGGCGTTCTCTACAACGACGGTGTCGTCCGCGCCGGCTGCATCGCCTCCCTGTTCTGGGGGATCGTCGGGTTCCTGGCCGGGCTGGTGATCGCGCTGCAGCTGGCCTACCCGGCGCTCAACCTCGACCTGCCCTGGACGAACTTCGGGCGGCTGCGCCCGGTACACACCTCGGCGGTGATCTTCGCCTTCGGCGGTAACGTCCTGCTCGCGACCTCGTTCCACGTCGTCCAGCGCACCTGCAAGGCACGGCTGGCCGGCGACTGGGCACCCTGGTTCGTCTTCTGGGGCTATCAGCTCTTCATCGTCATGGCGGCCAGCGGCTACGTGCTGGGTGTCACCCAGTCGAAGGAATATGCGGAGCCGGAGTGGTACGTCGATCTCTGGCTGACCATCGTCTGGGTCGTCTACCTGCTGGTCTTCCTCGGCACGCTGATGAAGCGGCGCGAGCCCCACATCTACGTCGCCAACTGGTTCTACCTGGCCTTCATCGTGACCATCGCGATGCTGCACATCGTCAACAACCTGGCACTGCCGGTCTCCCTGACCGGCGCCAAGAGCTACCAGCTCTTTGCCGGGGTGCAGGACGCGCTGACCCAATGGTGGTACGGCCACAACGCGGTGGGCTTCTTCCTGACCGCCGGTTTCCTGGGCATCATGTACTACTTCGTGCCGAAGCAGGCGAACCGGCCGGTCTATTCCTACCGCCTGTCGATCGTGCACTTCTGGTCGCTGATCTTCCTCTACATCTGGGCCGGCCCGCACCACCTGCACTACACCGCTCTGCCGGACTGGGCGCAGACCCTGGGCATGACCTTCTCGATCATGCTGTGGATGCCCTCCTGGGGCGGCATGATCAACGGCCTGATGACGTTGTCGGGCGCCTGGGACAAGCTGCGCACCGACCCGGTCCTGCGCATGCTGGCGGTCTCGGTGGCCTTCTACGGCATGAGCACCTTCGAGGGTCCGGTGATGTCCATCAAGGCCGTGAACTCGCTGAGCCACTACACCGACTGGACCGTCGGCCACGTGCACTCCGGTGCGCTCGGCTGGGTCGGCTTCGTCAGCTTCGGTGCCATCTACTACCTCGTGCCCAAGCTCTGGCACCGCACGCGGCTCTATTCGGTCAATCTGGTCAGCCTCCACTTCTGGGTCGCGACCATCGGCATCGTGCTCTACATCACTGCGATGTGGGTCTCCGGCATCCTGCAGGGTCTCATGTGGCGGGCCTACGACAGCCTCGGCTTCCTGGAGTTCTCCTTCGTCGAGACGGTGGAAGCGATGCACCCCTTCTATGTGATCCGTGCCCTGGGCGGCGCCCTCTATCTGCTGGGTGCTCTGATCATGGTCTACAACTGCTGGCGGACCATCCGCGGCGATCTGAAGGAGGAGAAGGTCGCCGGCCTTCCCGCCGCAGCGCCGCAGCCGGCCGCAGCCGCGCAGTAAGGAGGCAATCATGGCATTCAAACACGCCGTCATCGAAAAGAACTCGATCCTCCTGCTGGTGCTGACGCTGCTGGTGGTCTCCGTCGGCGGCCTGGTCGAAATCGCGCCGCTGTTCTATCTCGAAAGCACGATCGAGAAGGTGAAGGGCATGCGGCCCTACAGCCCGCTGGAACTGGTCGGCCGCAACATCTACATCCGCGAAGGCTGCTACAACTGCCACAGCCAGATGGTGCGTCCGCTGCGCGACGAGCAGGAGCGCTACGGCCACTACTCGCTGGCGGCCGAGAGCATGTACGACCATCCCTTCCAATGGGGCTCCAAGCGCACCGGGCCGGATCTGGCACGGGTCGGCGGACGCTACTCCGACGACTGGCATGTGGCGCACATGAACGACCCGCGCTCGGTGGTGCCGGAGTCGATCATGCCGGGCTATCCCTTCCTGGCCGAGACGACGCTGGACGTCCGCTTCATCGCCGACCACCTGCGCGCCAACCGCGGGGTCGGGGTCCCCTACAGCGACGAGATGATCGAGGCGGCGGAGGCGGATCTGCTGGCCCAGGTCACGCCGGACACCGACGCGGCCGACGCGCTGCTGGAACGCTATCCCGGCGCGAAGGTGGCCAACTTCGATGGCAATCCCGAGCTGACCGAATTGGACGCGATGATCGCCTATCTGCAGATGTTGGGCACACTGGTCGACTTCGAGACCTACGAGCCCGAAGCGAACTACCGCTAGGAGGCCGCGCGATGACACCCGACTCGACCTACGAAAAAGTCGCGGAGTTCGCCGCCACCTACGGCCTGCTCTATCTCATGGTGCTGTTCGCGGGCGTGCTGGTTTACGCCTTCTGGCCCAAGAACAAGAAGAAATTCGAAGAAGCGGCGCGCCGCCCGCTTGAGGAGGACTGATCGTGGCCGACAACAAAGAAGTCGATCAGATTTCCGGGGTCGAGACCACCGGACACGAGTGGGATGGGATCAAGGAACTGAACAATCCCCTGCCCCGCTGGTGGCTCTGGACCTTCTACGCGACCTGCCTCTGGGCCTTTGCCTATTGGATCGTGATGCCGGCCTGGCCGCTGATCAGCAGCCACACCGCCGGTGTGCTGGGCTACTCCTCGCGCGAGCAGCTGGCCAAGACCGTAGCCACGGCGCGCGAGGCGCAGAGCGTCTACCTGAACCGCATCGAGGACGCCTCCCTGGAGGAGATCGTCGCCGACAGCGAGCTTCTGGAGTTCGCCCTGGCCGGCGGCGGATCGGCCTTCGCCGTCAACTGCTCGCAATGCCACGGGCGCGGCGCGGCCGGCTACGTCGGCTATCCGAACCTCAATGACGACGACTGGATCTGGGGCGGCAGCCTGGAGGCAATCAGCCACGCCATCCACTTCGGCATCCGTTCGGATCATGAAGAGACCCGCTTCAACGAGATGCCGGCCTACGGCCGCGACGAACTTCTGACGCGCGAGGAAATCAACGACGTCGCCGAGTACGTCCTCGCGCTCTCCGGGAGCGGGGAAGACGCCGCGGCGGCGGCACGGGGCGAGGTAACCTTCGCCGAGCAATGCAGTGCCTGCCATATGGAAAACGGCGAAGGCAATTACGAACTGGGGGCGCCGAACCTGTCTGATGCCATCTGGCTCTACGGCGGCGACAAGAGCGCTGTGGTGGAATCCATCACCAACAGCCGTGCCGGCATGATGCCGGCCTGGACCGGTCGTCTCGACGAGGCGACCATCAAGCAACTGGCAGTCTACGTTCACTCCCTCGGGGGCGGTGAGTGACGTGGTGACCAAGGGTAGCCTTGGTATGAGGAGAGATCATGGTCGAACAGGCGGTCGTGGAGCACACCACCGCGGGAGTGACGGCAGGCCGACAGGGGGGCGTAGAACGCTCCGACGCTGAACCGGTCAACAAAAAGGAGAAGCGCTCCCTTTACCAGAAGCGGATAAAGATCTATCCGAAGCTGGCAAAGGGCGCCTTCCGGCGGTGGAAATGGGTCATCATGGCGGTGACCCTCGGGATCTACTATCTGACACCCTGGATCCGCTGGGACCGCGGCCCCAACGCGCCTGACCAGGCGGTTCTGATCGACTTCCCGGCCCGGCGGTTCTACTTCTTCTTCATCGAGATCTGGCCGCAGGAGGTCTATTACATCACCGGTCTGCTGATCCTGGCGGCGATCGGTCTGTTCCTGATCACCAGCCTGGCCGGGCGCGTGTGGTGCGGCTACACCTGTCCGCAGACGGTCTGGACGGACCTCTTCATCGCCGTGGAACACGCGATCCAGGGCGACCGGGCAGCGCGCATCCGCCTCGACAAAGCGCCCTGGGGCGTTGAGAAGGTGCTGCGCAAGGTGGGCACCCAGGTGGCCTGGGTTGTCATCGCCGTCTGCACAGGCGGCGCCTGGGTCTTCTACTTCGCCGATGCACCGACACTGGCCGCCGACCTCCTCGCCTTTCAGGCCGCGCCGGTGGCCTACATCACCATCGGCGTCCTCACCTTCACCACCTACCTCCTGGGCGGCTTCGCGCGCGAGCAGGTCTGCACCTACATGTGCCCCTGGCCGCGCATCCAGGGCGGCCTTCTGGACGAAGAGTCGCTGGTCATCACCTACAACGAGGACCGCGGCGAACCGCGCGGTGCCCGCAAAAAAGGCGACCACCCCTCTGCGCTGGGCGACTGCGTCGCCTGCAACCAGTGTGTTGCCGTCTGCCCCATGGGCATCGACATCCGTGACGGCCAGCAACTCGAGTGCATCACCTGCGGGCTCTGCATCGATGCCTGCAACTCGGTGATGGACAAGGTAGGGCTGCCACGCAACCTGATCGAATACAGCACCCTGGCCAATGTCGAGCGCGTCCGCGCCGGCGAGAAGCCCCGTCTCAGGCTGATCCGCCCGCGGACCATCGTCTATTCCGGCCTGATCGCCGTGGTCGGTGCGATCATGCTGTTTACCCTGGTGACCCGCGCCGATCTGGATCTCAACATCCTGCGCGACCGCAACCCGCTCTTCGTCGCGCTCTCCGATGGGTCGATCCGCAACGGCTACACGGTGAAGATCATCAACAAGCAGCATCAGGAGCGGGTTTTCGGGCTCGAGCTGGTGGGCCTGCCCGGCGCGGTCTTGACGGTGGTCGGCGCCGGCGCTGATCCCGGTGCCCTTGCGGTCGGACCGGACAGCCTTGCCAGCTTCCGTGTCTTCGCAACCGCCCCGCGCGACAGCGTGACCGACGGCGCGGTCGACGTCACCTTCCGCATCGTCGACCAGGCCGGCGGCGCAGCCAGCAACGACACGGTCTTCCGTGGCCCAGAGGATTAGGACCAGAGGATTAGGACCAGAGGATTAGGAGCAGCCGATGAGCAACACCACAGGCATGGAGAGCGCAGCCATGAAGATACGCGGCAAACACGTGCTCGCGGCAATGCTCGGCTTCTTCGGGGTGATCATCGCCGTCAACTCGGTCTTCGTTTACCTGGCCCTCGATACCTTCACCGGAGTGACGACGGACAGCGCCTATCAGGACGGCTTGAACTACAACGAGACCCTGGCCGACCGCGACGCGCAACGCAGCCTGGGCTGGCAGGCCGCTGTGGCCATGACCGACCTGGGTGTCGACGGCGAGGAACTGACCGTGACCCTCCGCGACCGCGACGGGGCCGCAGTGACCGGACTAACCGTGACCGGGGTTCTGAAGCGCCCGACCCATGATGGCCACGACCAGCCGGTGACCCTCACCGAGGCAGCGCCAGGAGAGTACGTGGCCGACGTCACCCTGCCGCTGCGCGGCAACTGGGATCTTACCCTGCTCGCAGAAGGCGGCCGCGCGACGGTGCAGGGCACGGCCTTTGAGATGAAGACGCGCCTATGGTTGAAATAGCCCCCGACCTCCCGCGCGCCAAGGCGGCGAGCCAGGCGGCCGCGCCCCAGACGGCCGCGCCCCAGACGGCCGCGCCCCAGGCAGCCGCCGCCGGCTGCTGCCCCGGAGGCGTCGTCGCGGAACTCGCGCAGACGACGGAAACGGGCCTCACTGCGGCCGACTTCGCCGATCAGCTCCGCCGCAAGGACGACGGCAGCGAAGCACTGACTCTCGTGGTGC
Organism: Pelagibius sp.; assembly: GCF_028281305.1. Taxonomy (GTDB): domain Bacteria; phylum Pseudomonadota; class Alphaproteobacteria; order Kiloniellales; family Kiloniellaceae; genus Pelagibius. The sequence continues at coordinate 135,531 of NZ_JANQKD010000096.1, forward strand.
AGAACCTGCACTGCCCAAGCTGTATCCGCAGCATCGAGTCGGCGGTCGAGGGCGCACCCGGCCTCATCAAGGCGCGGGTCAACCTCAGCACCCGCCGTCTCGAACTGCAGTGGGATCCCAAGAAGACAGGGGCAGAGCCCCTGCTGGCGGCAGTCTCCGCGCGCGGCTACCGCCTGGTGCCGCTGGATCCGGAGCAGCTGCAGAGCGCTTCGGCGGCGGAGGAAAAGGAGCTGCTCTGGGCCATGGCGGTTGCAGGCTTTGCCGCCAGCAACGTGATGCTGCTGTCGGTTTCCGTCTGGTCGGGCCTGGTCACCGACATGGGACCGGCGACACGCACCCTGATGCACTGGGTTTCGGCAATGATCGCCCTGCCCGCCGTTGCCTATGCCGGGCGGCCCTTCTTCCGCTCAGCGCTGACGGTGCTGCGCAGTGGCCACACCAACATGGACGTGCCGATCTCCCTCGCCGTCATCCTCGCGGCCGGCATGAGCCTTTCGGAAACCCTGCGCGGCAGCGACCATGTTTTCTTCGATGCCTCCGTGATGCTGCTGTTCTTCCTTTTGATCGGGCGATTCCTCGATCTGCGCCTGCGCGGCAAGGCCCGCTCGGCCGCCGAGAACCTGACGGCGTTGAAGGCAACGGCGGCAACGGTGGTTGCCGCCGACGGCAGCCTGCAGAGCCTCCCCATCAACCGGTTGAAACCCGGGATGACCGTGGCCGTGGCCGCCGGGGAGCGGATTCCCATGGACGGCGAGGTCCTGTCCGGCCGCTCGGAGGTCGACGCCTCGCTCCTGACCGGCGAAAGCCTGCCGCAGCCCGTGTACGAGGGCGCCGCGGTCTATGCCGGCACGGTCAACGGCGGCGGTGCGCTGCGCATCGCGGTCACCGCGCTGCCCGACGAGAGCCTGCTGGCGGAAATCGTGCGGCTGATGGAATCCGCCGAGCAGGGCCGCGACCGCTACGTGCGCCTCGCCGACCGGGTGGCCCGCCTCTATGCGCCCGTCGTCCACCTGCTGGCCGCCGCGACCTTCGCCGGCTGGCTCGCGCTCTCCAGCCTGCCCTGGCAGGACAGCCTCATGATCGCCATTGCGGTCCTCATCATCACCTGCCCCTGCGCCCTGGGCCTGGCGGTGCCGGCGGTCCAGGTCGCCGCCGTCGGGCGCCTGATGAAGCAGGGTATTCTGGTGAAGTCCGCCGACGCGCTGGAGCGTCTGGCTCAGGTCGATACCGTTGTCTTCGACAAAACCGGCACCCTGACACGCGGCTGCCCCTCCCTGCAGAACCGCGCGAAAGTCGACCCCGCCCTGCTCGCCCTGGCCGCCGATATCGCCCGTCACAGCCGCCACCCGCTGGCCCGCGCCTTGAGCCGGGCGGCAGCAGGCACTGGGAGAGATCTCACCGTCCAGGAACATGCCGGTGACGGCCTCTCGACCGAGATCGACGGCAAGACGATCCGCCTCGGCCGCCGCGGTTGGTGCGGGATCGATGACGGTTCTGCCGACGACGCGATGGAGCTTTGGCTGAGCGGCGGCGACTTTGCTCCTCAGCGGCTCACATTCAACGACGCCCCCAGGGCCGACGCGGCCGACGTGATTGCTGCCCTGAAGGCACGAGGGATTGCCGTGGAGCTGCTGTCGGGCGACCGCAGCGGCGTGGTGGCGCGACTTGCCGAAGACCTGGGGATCGATGTCTGGCACGGCGATTGCCGCCCCGCCGACAAGATCGCACGGCTGGAAGACCTGAAGGCGCAGGGCCGCCGCACGGCGATGATCGGCGACGGCCTGAACGACGCCCCGGCGCTCGCCACCGCCTTTGCCTCCCTCTCCCCGGCCGAGGCCGCCGATGTCAGCCAGATCGCCGCCGACATCGTTTTTCAGGGCGAGCGCCTGTCGCCTGTGGTCGAGGCCATCGGCACCGCACGCCGCGCCCGCCGGCTGGTGTTCGAGAACTTCGGCCTGGCCATGCTCTACAACCTCATCGCGGTCCCCATTGCAGTGGCCGGGTTCGTGACGCCGCTGATCGCCGCAGCGGCCATGTCGGGCTCGTCGATCATCGTCACCGCGAACGCCATGCGCCTGAACCTGAAAAACCGGGCCGACGGCGCATGAGCGCGTTGATCTACCTGATCCCGGTCGCCCTCCTGCTGGGCCTGCTCGGCCTCGTCGCCTTTCTCTGGGCGCTCAAAAGCGGCCAGTTCGAAGACCTCGACGGCGCTGCCCACCGCGTCCTGCTGGACGAAGAGGAGGAGGATGAGGCCGCAAAGAACGAGTCGGATCGGCACCACCGCAGTTGATGCAGGCGCGGACCCGCTCTAGCGGTCAGAAATGGAGCGGCAGTCCCATTCAGCGGCCGATGGTATCGCGGTAGGCGTGCCAGGTGGCATGGCCGACCAAAGGGAAGGTGATGATGAGGCCAAGGTAGAGTGTCACCAGCCCCCCAGCGGTCAGCAGCGCCACCAGCCAGGCCCAGAGCAGCATCGGTTTCGGATTGCGCAGTACCGATTGGATCGAGGTGATGACCGCGGTCATGAAATCGACGTCGCGCTCCATCAGCAGCGGGACGGAGATCACGCTGATGGCGAAGACCAAGGTGGCCAGCAGCGCGCCTGCCGCCGAGCCGACGATCAGCAGAGACAGGCCATTGGGCGTGAACAGCAGCGTCGGCACGATGTCCGCCATCGGCGGCACCTCGGTGGTGCCGAGGAAGAGGGCGAAGAGCAGGGTCGCCAGGCGCATCCAGACCAGCAGCACGATCATCAGGGTGACGCCGAGGAAGGCCAGGCGCATAGGCGAGCGGGTGGCGACGAAGAGCGCGGCGCCCAGGGTAACCGGCGCCCCGGTCTCGAGCCGCCGGCTGGTCTCGTAAAGGCCGACCGCGAGCATCGGCCCCACCAGCATGAAACCGGCCACCAGCGGAAGGAGCAGATAGGCCAAGTCGGCCAACAGCACGCCGGCCGTGATGACAAAGGACACCAGCGTAAAGATCGCGCCGTAAACGAGGCTGACGCCGGGCGCCTGCCACATGTCCTGCCAGCCGGCGGAAAGCCAGGTCCAGGGACGCTCGAGCTCCAGCCGGCGCACCGGCGGGAATCCGCTGCCGAGCTCGCTGTGGGTTACCGTCATGCCGTGTCCTCCCAACTGCCTGTCAGATTCTGTGTTCATCTGATTTTGTTCTTATCTGCCTCCCGCGCTGTCATACCTGAGACAAGCGCTGGGCAAGAAGAATACCCGCAAGGCAGGCACTGCGGAAGAGGCAGTCCCCACTTCAAATGCTTAGGATTCGATACAAGTGATTAGGTCGCGGGCGATCTTTCGCAACGCCGGCCCACAGCCCTCAGTCGAGCGCTGGGAATGGCGCCCGCTCGGCCTTGATCTGTTGCTCGCGCAACAGCCGGAAGGTGCCGATGGACTCATAGGGCGCGCGCCGCCGGGCAAGACTGTCGAGATAGGCCACCCCGTGCACCCTGTAGGTCAGGTCGCCCCGCTCGGCCAACAGAACCATCTGTTGAACGAGATCGACAAGCGTGGTGGACGCAGTCACTGAGAGTACGGCCTCCCCCAGGCGGGGCACGGTCACGGACTGGTTGGAAAAGCCGCTCGCAAAGTCGGCCCCGTTGACATCCAGATCGAAGGTGATGCCGTCCAGCGGCAGGGCAAAGTCGTTGGGGTTTCCGATCCGCAGATCGATCTGGAAGCGCTGCTCGAAAACCGAGCTGTCGAGCAAACGCAGATCGCTGATGAAGACCTGCGGCGGAATCGGCTGCGTCGAGGTACAGGCCGCGGCCAGCAGCAGTAAGGGTAGCGCGATCACACGCGCCACCCTTGACGACCAATCCGTGCCTGTGCTCCGGCGTCCCATGACTTTCCCGGTCAGTTCCCGAACAGGCCCCGCCTGAGGTCGAGCGGCGACTCCGACTCGCCGTCTCCACCGCTACCGGGTACCAACCTGTCCAGCAGACCCTCTGCGCCGCCTTCCGTGGCATCCTTCAGGTCGCCCGCCTCCGGCACCTTCTCCAGCAGCGCGCCGGGATCCTTGATCTGATCCGTCAGCGCACCGGCGAGGTCCGGCTTGTAGGAGATGTCGTGCCAGGGGCCGGTGACCTTGATGGGAACCGCCACACCAGCCAGATCCGACTGGCCGCCCTGCCCTTCCAGGGAACCAACCAGCTTCGGTGTCACTTCGTAATCGACGGTGCGCGGCGGCAGCGGAATGGTGCCGGCGCCCGTCATCCGCACCAGGGGCGCGACGAGGGAGAGATCCTGGTTGGAGACGATCCCCTTGTCGATCTGGAAGGTGCCGGAAAGCTCGGCGAAGTCGGTCTGCTCCGCGGCATCAAAGGACTGATCGATGGCTGCCACCGAGATGTTGCGCATCATCGCAGCCAGGTTAATGCCCTTCACCGCCCCATCGCGGAACACCACCGCGCCGTCCCCCTGCAGGCTGGACACCAGTTCGCGCTGCGAGGCACCGGCTGCGGTGACCGAAAGCTTGGTTTCCGTGGTGCCGAGGATGCGGTCGAAGTCGGCCAGATCGTTCAGGAACGGGCCGGCCTGGAAGTTCGCCAGGTCGAAGTCCGCGGCGACTGCGGGCTGGCCGCTCGAGCCATCGACCACGATCGTGCCCTTGCCGTTGCCCTCATAGAGCTGCATCTCCGCCAGCTCGGCCGTCAGCTTGCCGTCCTGCAGCAGCACGGCCAGACTGCTCTGGCCGATCTTCACTTCCCGGAACTGGATACCGCCGGCATTGAAGGCCAGGTCGGCGTCGAGAAGGCTGAGGGCCGAGACGTCGATCGGCTCGTCGCTCCAGTCGCCGGCGTCCTGCGTGCCGCCACCGGACGCAGCAGCAGTCGTACCGCCGTCACCACCCTCACCCGCCGGCGCCTCAGGCGGCAGGTAGGGGTTGACGTTCAACTGCTCGACATTGAGCTCCGCCTTGATTACCGGCTTGGCGCCCCGCGCGTCGACGGAGAACAGGCCGTCGCCGGCGATCTCGTCGATGGCGAGCTTGGCCTCGGTCAGCGCCACCTTGGCGCCGGTCATCTCCAGCATGCCTTCCAGATTGAAGGGCCCAAGGCCTTCACCGGGGAACTCCAGGGGAGTCCCCGCCCAGGCCGCGAGGTTGCGGATTGACGGAACCGCGAGGCTCAACTGGCCCTGCAGCCCCAGTTCTTCTGCGTTGCGGGCTGCCCCGTCGAAGGCGAACGTCACTGGAGCCGCCTCTACCTTCATGGCCAGATTGCTGGCTTCGCCGGACATCAGGCCGCGCGGGCTCTCCGCATTCACGGTGAGGGCGATGGTCTCACCGTTCCAGACCGCCGAGCCCTCGGCGGCGAAGGGAGACGCCAGGCTGGGCAGCGAGAGTTCCATGTTCATCTCGCTGACCGTTTCCCGGCGGCCGCTCTGCTGGTCCAGGTAGTTTATGGTTCCGTCGATCAGACGCACCTCGCCCAGGCGGATTTCATTGACGGCGCTGCCCCCGCCATCCTGAGCGGCGTCACCACCCGAAGCCGACGGCTCGGACGGCGCAGCCGTGCCCGTCGCGAGGTCCCAGTTCGCCTTGCCCTCGGCGTCGACTTCCAGATTGATGACGGGCCGCTCCAGGATAAAGCGGTCAACCGCCACTTCGCCGCCGATCAGCGGCAGAATCTGAAGGGCCACATCCAGTCTTTCGATCGTGGCCATCTCCGGCGCTCCGGCGCCGGGGGCGTTCGAGAATCCGACATCCTCGACCGAAACTGCGATGGCGGGAAACAGCGAGAGCGAAATCGGACCGTCGATGCGCAGATCGCGCCCCGTCGCCTGCTTGGCCTGTGCCTGGATCTCCGCCTTGTAGCTCTCCAGGGGCACCACCATCGGGACGATGACCACGGCCGCGATCAGCAGCACGACAATCACGCCCAGGCCGATCAATAGCTTCTTCATGTCGCTCAAGACCTCCTAACCAGGCGCCGGGCCGGTGCCGCGGCGCATTAACCCCCGAAAACCCTCAACCCCCGAAAACCTTCTGCAGAATCTCTGTCGTGCGCTTCGCCGGATCGCTGCAGATGGCCGCCTCCTCCCGCGCGACGTAGGTGAAAAGACCGTCCAGCGCCTGCTCCAAGGCATAATCGGTCAAGTCCGCCTTCGCATCCGGCATGAAGGGCAGCGCCTTGTATTCGCCCATCATCGTATCATAGGCGGCGATGGCGCCGACATCGTCCAGCGACTGATCGATGACCGGGCGCATGGCCTCACCCAGCGGAGCGGTCATCTTGTCCTGGAAGTAGCGCGTTGCCGCGTCATCGGGCCCGTTGAGGATCGCCTCTGCGTCCTCCACCGTCATCGCCGAGATGGCATCCCAGAAAATCTGCTTGGCCTGCGGCGTGGCCTGCTCGGCCGCGCGGTTGAGGCGCAGTTCCAGGTCGTCCGCCAGGTCCGACATGCCCACGGTCTGCAAGGCCTTCTGAACGCCTTGCAGCGACTCCGGCAGCGGAATGTGGATATCCGGGTCTGCGTTGAAGCCGTCTGTCTGGCCCAGCTGGCCGACGACCCGCTCTGTCCCGACGCGCAGGGCTTCACGGAGACCATCGCTGATCTCGGCGGTGCTGAGACTGCCGGCAGCGCCGGCACTGCCTTCGCCGCCGAGAAGATCCTTTGCCTTGTCGAGCAGGCTGCCCTGAGCCAGCGCCGGACCGGCAGGCAGCGCCGCGGCTCCGGCCACGGCGGCGGAGAACGCTGTCGCGGCCAGCACTCTCAGACCGAGAAGCCGCAGGCCCTCGCGGGCGGCGGGTCGCTTACTCGGCCGCTGCCGCGACGCTGGTGTGAACCATCCGTTGCGGATAGGGAATCGAGATGTTTTCGGCATCCATCCGGTTCTTCAAGTTCTTGGTCATGTCGAACTTCAGCCCCCAGTAATCCGCCGCGTTGCACCAGAGCCTGATGGTGAAGTTGACGGAGCTGTCGCCCAGATCGGTGACGGCCGCCATCGGCGCCGGATCGGCCAGCACCCGCGAATCCTTTTTCGCCTCGTCCAGGCAGGCGCTGAGGGCGCGGTCGATGTCGTCCTCGTAGGCGATGCCCAGGACCAGGTCGACCCTGCGGGTCGCATGGAAGCTGTAGTTCTTGATGGCCGATCCCCAAAGCTGGGAGTTCGGCGCAATGATCTGCACGTTGTCCGGCGTCGCCAGTTCGGTAACGAAGAGGGTGATGCTCTTCACGGTCCCGGCCAGGCCGCCGCCTTCTATATAGTCGCCGATCTTGAACGGGCGAAAGAGCAACAGCATGACGCCGGCGGCGACGTTGCTGAGAGTCCCCTGCAGCGCCAGGCCGATGGCCAGGCCGGCCGCACCGAGAACGGCGATGAAGCTGGTCGTTTCAATACCGAACTGGGCGAGAACGGCAATGACGGTGAAAATGACGACAGCATAGTAGGCAAGGCTGGCGAAAAAGGCCCGCAGCGTCTCGTCGACTTTTTCGATCTTGCTGAGTGCCCTGTTGACGCCCGACTTCACCCAGCCGGCCACCATGAAGCCGATAATGAGAATAATGATGGCGCCGACGACGCTCAGCCCGTAGCTGGTCACCAGGCCGACGACCATGCCCCAAACGTTGGATACAGACTCTTCCATCTATCCGTCCCCCACTGTGCTGGCGCGGTCCATGGCGGACTTCGCCTTGGCCGCGCTTGTCTTGGCTTCTGCTCTGCTTTCCGGCGACCCCGCGGTACCGGCCTCAGGCCCCGTACAATGCGGACCGCGTTCCCACCGCAGTCCCTGTGGCCCTTGATATCCGCCGGTTCGCCGCTGACGTTCGCTTTCTAGGTAATCTAATCAATTAGCAAAGTAAATCTGATTGGCCCGCTTAGCTTCAGATTCAAAGTGTTCTGCGGACCAGTTCGGAAAGGCTGTCCGGACTAGAACGCCTTTCGCAAGCCCAATCCAAAAACAATTCTGTGACGATTACAACCTTAGGGTTTGCCTACGTCAGCCGCTGAAGGCCGCCGCCGGCTCCGATTCGCGATCGATCAGATGCAGGAAAGAACCCATCACCCGGCCAACGCGCCGCCCGGCCAGGCCTGCTTCTTCGCCAGCTGCGTTGGTGAGGCGGAACAGCGCTTCCCCGTCCGCCCCTTGCGCGCCGGCACACCCCTGCGCGCTGGCATAGTGGAACTCGTGCGCGCGGTATTCTGTACCCGCCGGGCCAAGCGGCCCCTCCGCCAGCAGCTCTGCGCGGCGATATCCGAGGCGGCGCCGGGGTTCGCGAAACGAGCTTTCGAGCGGCAGCAGCCCAAGCATGGAATGGCAGGTACCGTCCTTGTCCTCAAGGAACCGTCCGAGCGCCATGTAGCCACCGCATTCGCCGTAAACGGTGCCGCCCCGCGCAACCAGCGCTTGCATCCCAGCCGCAAAGCCACCGCTCGCCGCCAGGGCGGCCCCATGCAGCTCCGGATAGCCACCGGGCAGGTAGGCAGCGTCGGCCTGCGGAGCGGGGCCCTCTCCTGCAAGGGGCGAGAAGAATGAGATCTCGGCACCCGCAGCACGCCAGCCTTCGAGCACCAGGGGATAGGCAAAGGAGAAGGCCAGATCCCTGGCGACGGCAATGTGCTGGCCCAGCGGCGTCAGCGGCCGGGCCGGCGGGCGCTGCCGTTCAGGTGCGACGTCTGCCGCTTCGGCCGCAATCCCGCGCGCAGGCCTTGACAGGGCCTGCAGGACGTCGGAATCCAAGGTCCCGCCCAGGGCCCTGGCAGCATGGTCGAGGAAGCCCTCCAGGGCCGGATCTTCGCCGGCCTGCACCAGCCCAAGGTGGCGCGACGGCCGGGCCAGACGCCCATCGCGCCTCAGAACGGCGAGCACAGGCAGGCCGGCCTCGCGGCAGGCGGTCCGGAGCAGGGCCTCATGTCTTTCGGAGGCGACGGCGTTCAGAATCACACCGCCCAGCACCACCTCCGCACGGTGCTCGGCGAAGCCGCGCAGCAGGGCTGCCAGCGACGCCCCCATGCCCCTGCAGTCGACCACAAGGACGACCGGCCAGCCCAGGAGCGCAGCCAAAGAGGCCGTGGAGCCGGCTGCAAAGCCGCGTGCATCGGTCGCGGCGGCACCATCGAAGAGCCCCATGACCCCCTCGCCGACGATCAACTCGGCGTCCCGGCCCGCCAGCGCCAAAGTCGCCTCCAGCGTCTCGGGCCGCATGGCCCAGGCATCGAGATTGAAACAGGCCCGCCCGGAAGCCGCAGCGTGAAATGCCGGGTCGATGTAGTCCGGCCCCACCTTGATGGAGGAGACCCGGCGGCCCGTGTCACGCAGGTAGCGCAGCAGCGCCAGAGTGGCCGTGGTCTTGCCGCTGCCCGAGGCCGGTGCCGCAATCAGAAATCCGGCAGGCCGACATCCAGCAGGACCGGCCATCAACCGGTCTCGCGGTGACTGCGGAGATCCAGGGGGTCCGCGTCCAGAACACGGCCTGCGGCGGCACCCTGCCAGTCGAGGCCGGCCCTGAGGCGCACCACTTCGCCGATCACGACGATGCAGGGCGGCTCGATGCCCGACTCCACGATGTCCTGGGCGCAGCATCCCAAGGTGGTCTCGACGATACGCTCCGCCGGCAGGGTTGCCTGGCTGACCACCGCCACCGGTTCCCCGGCGGCCCTGCCCTCTGCCATCAGGGCGCCGGCAATGGCGGCGATGTGCTTGATGGCCATGTAGAGCACGATCACCGGCGAGCCCTTGGCGACCGCCGCCCAGTCGATGCCGTCGGGCACGCTGCCGCCGACGCCATGGCCGGTCAGGAACGTGACGGCCGAGTTGGTATCTCTGTGGGTGACCGGGATGCCGGCATAGGCCAGGCCGCCGATCCCCGCCGAGATGCCCGGAACGATCCGGAAGGGAATGCGGGCAGACACCAGGGCCAGGGCCTCCTCCCCGCCGCGCCCGAAGACGAAGGGGTCGCCGCCTTTCAGCCTGAGAACCCGCCGCCCCTCCTGGGCCAGGCGGACCAGACGCTGGGAGATGTCGGCCTGCACCGGCGAAGGGCGCCCGCCGCGCTTGCCCGCATAGAGACGCTCGCAGTCCGGCCGCGCGAGGTCCAGCACGGCCTCCCCCACCAGCGCGTCGTAGACCAGGACATCGGCCTGCTCCAGGGCGTTGACGGCGTGCAAGGTCAGAAGGCCGGGATCGCCGGGGCCGGCACCGACCAGCCAGACGCTGCCGGGCTGAAAGACCGGAAGGTTGAGGGAGTCGCGTTTCATTGGCTGGAGTGTAGACCGCGACACCTCGCCAGCCTAGCCAACAAGATGCGCCGATTTGTAGAATAGCGACATGACCCGAAAACCCGAGGGAGACCTGCGCCGGGGCTGGACCACCGGCGCCTGCGCCACGGCGGCCACCAAGGCCGCCTACACCGCGCTGCTCACCGGGCAGTTTCCCGATCCGGTCAGCATCACCCTGCCAAAGGGCGAGCAGCCGGCCTTCGCCCTGGCGCGGGAGAGGCTGGAGGGCGGCCAGGCCAGCGCCGCCATCGTCAAGGATGCCGGCGACGACCCGGACGTCACCCACCTCGCCCTCGTCGGCGCCACCCTGCGGCGTTCGCCAGCCGGCCAGGGAGTCATCTTCAAGGCCGGGCCGGGGGTCGGCACCGTGACCAAGCCGGGCCTGCCCCTGGCAGTGGGGGAGCCGGCCATCAACCCGGTGCCGCGCCAGATGATGACGGCCGTGGTCCAGGAGGTTGCGGCGGCGCACGGCGATGCCGGTGACGTCGAAATCGAAATCTCGGTCGACAACGGCGCGGCCCTGGCGGCGAAGACCTGGAACCCGCGCCTCGGCATCCTCGGCGGCCTCTCCATCCTCGGCACCACCGGCGTGGTGGTCCCGTTCTCCTGCTCAGCCTGGATCCACTCCATTCATCGCGGTATCGACGTCGCCCGCGCCAACGGCCTTACCCATGCCGCCGCCTGCACCGGATCGACGTCGGAGGCGGCGGTGCAAAGACTCTACAGCCTGCCGGAAATTGCGTTGCTGGACATGGGCGACTTCGCCGGCGGCCTGCTGAAGTATCTCCGCAAGCACCCGCTGCCGCGTCTTACCCTCGCCGGTGGCTTTGGCAAGCTGTGCAAGCTGGCGGCCGGCCATCTCGATCTCCACTCAGGCCGCAGCCAGGTGGACTTCGACCTGCTGGCATCGGTCCTGCGCGACCTCGGTGCAACGCCGGAGGCAGTCCAAGAGGCACAGCAAGCGAATACCGCCAAACAGGTGCTGGAGATGGCCGCAGCCGCGGGATTGCCGCTGGCCGACGCCGTCGCAGAAAAAGCAAGGACGGTGGCGCTGGCCACCCTCGACCATCCGGACATTGCCGTCGAGGTGATGATCTTCGACCGCCAGGGCCAAGAGGCCGCCCGCGCGCGGGGCTGGGAAGGATGATCGGGCGGCCATGAGGGACGTGCGGCGAATTCTGTTGCTCGGCGGCACCGACGACTCCCGCGCTCTGGCGGAGTGGCTTGCCGGCACCGCGGGCATCGAGGTGATCTCCTCCCTTGCCGGGCGAACCGAACAACCGCTGGCCCTTCCCGGGTCCCTGCGCATCGGCGGCTTCGGCGGGGTGGAGGCGCTGGTGCGCTACCTGGACGCAGAGCGCATCGACCTGCTGGTCGACGCAACCCATCCCTTTGCCGCCCGAATCTCGGCCAATGCCGAAGCCGCCTGCCGGCAAAGCGGCACCCCCCGCCTGGTGGTCCAGCGCGAAGCCTGGAAGCCGGTCGCAGGCGATCGTTGGATCAGAGTCCCGGATGCCAAGGCCGCCGCGGAGTCGCTTTCAGGTCTGGCCAAGCGGGTGTTCCTGACGGTCGGCCGCCAGGAGCTGGCGCCCTTCGAGCCGCTGAGGGACATCTGGTTTCTGGTGCGCATGATCGATCCACCGCGCCAAGCGCTGCCTCTGGTCCGGAGCCAGGTCGTGCTCGGGCGTGGGCCTTTCGAGGAAAGCGGTGAGCGCCGCCTCTTTCAGGACCACGGGATCGAGGCGCTGGTGACCAAGAACAGCGGCGGCCCGGCGACCTATGCCAAGGTCGCCGTGGCGCGGCAGCTCGGACTGCCAGTGGTGATGGTCGACAGGCCACCCGGCCTGGCGGGTGAGACCGCCGAGACCCTTGAACAAGCCCGGACCTGGATCACCCGGCACCTGTAGCTGCAAAGCCGACGATACCAACGTCCTCGTATCCACGCCTCTGCGCGGCAGCTAAACTGCCGCTTCCGAACACCGGCAACAGGAGGATCAGGTGGGGGCAGCATTCTGGACGGCCTTGGTGCTGGTGGGGTTGGGTGGCATTGCGCTGGCCGTGCAGGCGCCGATCAATGCAGCGCTGGGCCGCAGCGTCGACGACGGAGTCGCCGCTGCGATGATTTCCTTCGGTATCGGCTTTCTGCTGTTGCTCGCCGTCGTCAGTCTGCGCGGTGGCCTTCCCGGTCTGGCTGTTCTGAAAGCCGTGCCCTGGTGGTGCTGGACCGGGGGCGCCTTGGGCGCTTTCTATGTCTGGGCGGTGCTCTGGAGCGTTCCGCGTCTGGGCGTCGTCACCACCTTCGCGGTGCTCATCCTGGGTCAGCTCACAGCGGCATTGATCCTGGATGCATCGGGCGCATTCGGACTGGCCGTCAAGGAGATCACGCTCCAGAGGATCGGCGCCGTCGCCCTGGTCAGCGCCGGCCTGGTCCTCTCCCGGTTCTGAAACATCCGCCCGCCAACAAGGGGCAACACCTACGAGCGCTGTTCACTGGCTGCATCCGCCCTCGAAGCCAGCGGGGCGACGCGCCTTGCCGAAACCCGCAAAGCCACCGAAGCGGCAACAGCGACGATGGCGAGGACTGTCGAGACCGCCAGCACCGCTTCGGCGCCCCAGCGCTCCAAGACTGCCGCAAAAGCAAAAGGCGCGACCGCTGCCGCCAGGAAGGCAGGACTGCGCAAGGCACCGACCGAAGCACCGTAGGCCGCCGAGTCGAAGAGTCTGAGCGGCATGGTGCCGCCCGTGATGGTGATGACTCCGTTCGCGGCGCCGTAAACAAGGACGAAGGATGCGGCAGCCGGCAGGGAGATGGCGGCGCCAAGGCCGACGATGAAGCAGACCGGCAGCAGAAGCGTTGCCGCCAGGTTCAGGTCGATGGGATCGATGCGGCTCCCGAAGAGAACCTCCAGCAGGCGCCCCAGGGTCTGACCGAGGCCGCGCAGAGCGGAGACGGCGACCGCGACGGCGGCGCCCAGGCCGAGTTCGCTCAACAGCCCGATCATGTGGGCCGCCATGGCCGCACTGAGGGCCGTTGTCAGCGTCATGACGAGGACGTAGAGCAGGGCGAGAGACCTTGCGCGCACCGCCGGACGCGCCGGCGGTACAACGCCGCGGTTACCTTTGCCTATCGACGAAGCGACATGCCGCGTCGAAGGCAGAGAGAGATGAAGCGGCAGGGTTGCGAGCGCCAGGGCGGCATAGCAGACCAGGGCACCGCGCCACCCGAAAGCCTCGGCAAGGGCATAGCCGAGCGGCCAGAAGACCGAGGACGACAGGCCGCCCAGCAGGGTAACCTGGGCGATGGGGCGCCGCGCCAGGGCACCGCCGATCCGCGCCAGAGCCGCGAACGCCGCTTCGTACAGCGTCGCCCGCATGGCGAACCCGAGGCAGACCCAGGCTGCATAGTAGCCGGCAAGTCCGTCGACCATCGCGAGACCGAGACAGCCGGCCGCGGAGAACAGGGAGCCGGCCGCCATGACCGGCCCGCCGCCGAAGCGGTCGATAAGCCAGCCGATCGGGAGGGAGATCAGACCCATCACGACAAGGGCAACGGAGAGGCCGCTGTGGACCAGCGTCGCGCTCCATCCCATCTCGGCACCGATCCTGCTGCCGAAGACGCCGATCAGGTAGAACGACACGCCCCAACAGATGAGCTGCGAAAGCGCCAGGCTGAAAACCGTGCGGCGGGGCATTGCAGGTCAGCGCCCGGACAAGGCACCGCTTTCCGGCGGGCTTTGCCGGGCTGCGCCGAGGCCGCGTTGCATGATGACCGTATCGACCCAGCGCCCGTGCTTGAAGCCGACAGCCTGCAGAACGCCCACGCGTTCGAAGCCCAGGGACGCATGCAGGGCGATGGAGCCGGTATTCCCGCTGTTGCCGATCACCGCAATCATCTGGCGCCAGGGACCGGCCTCGCAGCGCGCTATCAGGGCCGATAGCAGCGCCCGGCCGATCCCCCGCCCCTGCAAGCCGTCCGCCACATAAACGGAGTTCTCGACCGTATGCCGGTAGGCGGGACGCGGCCGATAGGGGCTGGCGTAGCCATAGCCGGCGACCTCTCCGCCAAGCTCCGCCGCAAGGTAGGGAAGACCCAGCGCAAGCACCCGCTCACGCCGTGCCAAGAGGTCGTTCGCCGTCGGCGGCACCTCTTCAAAACTCGCGAGCCCCTGCAGCACCTCGCGGGCGTATATTTCTTCGATGGCCGGCATGTCGGACGGACGGGCGTCGCGGATGATCAGGGCCTGGTCGCCACCGCCCGCTTTCGACCGGCATCGGAGAATCGCCATGGGGAAAGGCTCGCTCATCGCTGCCGCGATGCGGTGGTCGCCACACTGCCGGTGCCGTCCAGGCCGGCCGCAACGCGCAGGCGCCTGGCAATGCGCAGGTATAGACCCAAAGCCGCCAACCCAAGGAATTCATTGGCCATGTCGCGCGCTTTCAGAACAAGAAACAAGCCATCGGCGCGCGTTCGAACTCTCGTCATCTCGGTCCTCGACTTTGAGCCTGTAAACGGGACCTGAACCCTTGACCGGCAGGCCACGGTTCTTCTATAAGCCGCTTCTCTGAAGATAAGTAAATATTTGCTTCTTTATGCAAATCATAATGAGAGCTTTGATATGAGAAACCTCAAGCTCGATCAGCTTCAAACCTTCACCGAGGTTATCGCGCGCGGCAGCTTCTCCGCCGCTGCCGAGCGGCTGCAACTGAGCCAGCCGGCCGTGAGCCTTCAGGTCCGCGATCTTGAGAAGCGTCTGGGTGTACGTCTCGTCGAGAGGGTCGGAAAGCGCGCGACGCCGACAGCGGCAGGTGTGGAGTTGCTGGACCATGCGCGGCGCATCGAGGAGACCGTCACCGCGACGCTGGACAGCATGGCTGTTCATGCGAGCGGCGCGCTGGGGCGCGTGCGGATTGGATGCGGCGCGACCGCCTGCATCTACCTGTTGCCGCCCGCTCTGCGCGATCTGAGGCGCCGCTTCCCGACGCTGGAGATCACCGTGAGAACCGGCGATACCGGCGATGTCCTGAAAAGCCTGGAAGAGAACGCGCTGGACATTGGACTGGTCACGCTTCCGGTGATCGGACGGATGTTCGAGGTGACGCCTTTGATGAAGGATGCCTTTGTGGCCGTAACCGCTGCCGATGGGGAGCCGCTGCCCAGGCTGGTGACGCCAGCGGTTCTCGCAAAGCGCCCCCTCGTGCTTTACGAGGCCGGCGGCAACACGCGCCGCGTGGTGAACGAGTGGTTCGCACGGGCAGAGATCGCCCCGACCCCGGTCATGGATCTGGGCAACGTGGAGGCCATCAAGGAACTGGTGGGTGCCGGTCTCGGCTGTGCTGTGCTGCCGGAGATCGCGGTGCGCGGCAAGACCGCGCGCAGGCAGCTCGACTACCGGCCCCTGTCACCCAAGCTCAATCGCACTCTGGCCCTGGTCATGCGCCGCGACAAGGTGCTCACGAAAGCCCTGCGCGAGGCGCTGGCGGCCCTGCGTCGGATTGGCTGAAGACGGGCACCTTCCAGCGCCCCGAAGCGCGGGAACCAGCGAGAGCACATCAAGCGGCCCCAGCCGGACACCGCTTGCCCTGCCGTCCAGACCCGAGTCCTTTGAAGCGGACTTCTTTGAACCAACAGGCTGAACGCCACGACCACCCAGATACGGCTCGGCAGATCTTTTGCCGGTTGCCGGCTTCCGGGATGCGTCGGCCTGCGGCCCGTGCCGCGTTGACGCCTGCCCTAACGCCAACGCAAAGGAGACTTCTTGATGACGAAACGCAAACTGCCCTTACTCGCCGCTGCCGCTTTGGTCGGGGCGTCGCTCGGGTCCCTTGGGATCGACCAAGTCCAGGCCCAGGACAAGGCGCCTGTGATCCCGGAGATCGAATGGGACACGGCCCTGAAGAAGTTCCAGGTCGACAGCGACAAGTTCAT
>NZ_JANQKD010000114.1 GCF_028281305.1 Pelagibius sp.
AGCGCGACCTCTCGCTGGCCTACTCCCCCGGCGTCGCCGTCCCCTGCCTGAAGATCGCCGCCGACGAGGCCAAGGCCTACGACTACACCGCCAAGGGCAACATCGTCGCCATCATCTCCAACGGCACCGCGGTGCTGGGTCTCGGCGACCTCGGCGCCCAGGCCGCCAAGCCGGTGATGGAAGGCAAGGCCGTCCTCTTCAAGCGCTTCGCCGACGTCGACGGCATCGACCTGGAGGTCGACACCCGCGAGGTCGACGACTTCGTCAACTGCGTGCGCTTTCTCGGCAAGTCCTGGGGCGGCATCAACCTGGAAGACATCAAGGCGCCGGAATGCTTCATCATCGAGGAGCGGCTGAAGGAGCTGATGGACATTCCCGTGTTCCACGACGATCAGCACGGCACCGCCATCATCACCGCCGCCGGCTTCCTCAATGCCCTGGCGCTGACCGGCCGCTCCATTGAGAAGACCAAGGTGGTGATCAACGGTGCCGGTGCCGCCGGCATCGCCTGCGCCGAGCTGATCAAGGCCATGGGGGTGCCGCACGACCTGGTGGTGCTCTGCGACACCCGCGGCGTCATCTATCAGGGCCGTGAAGAGGGCATGAACCAATGGAAGTCGGCCCATGCCGTCGACACCAAGGCGCGCAGTCTGGAAGACGCCTTCGAGGGCGCGGATGTCTGCATGGGGCTTTCGGTGAAGGGCGCCTTCACGGCGGAGATGATCCGCTCCATGGCCGATCAGCCGATCATCTTCGCCATGGCCAACCCGGACCCGGAGATCACGCCGGAGGAGGTGGCCGAGCTGCGCGAGGATGCCATCGTCGCCACCGGGCGGTCCGACTATCCGAACCAGATCAACAACGTCCTCGGCTTTCCCTACATCTTCCGCGGCGCGCTGGACGTGCGCGCCTCGACCATCAACATGGAGATGAAGATCGCTGCCGCCCAGGCCCTGGCCGAACTGGCCCGCGAGGACGTGCCGGACGAGGTCGCCCAGGCCTATCACAGCAAGGCGCTGCGTTACGGCCCGAGCTACATCATTCCGGCGCCTTTCGACCCGCGCCTTATCGTGGCCGTGCCCAAGGCAGTGGCCAAGGCGGCGATCGACAGCGGCGTTGCGCGGCAGCCCATCGACGACATGGCAGCTTACGAGCAACAACTCTCCGCCCGCCTCGACCCCACCGCCTCCAGCCTGCAGCGGATCTTCGACAAGGTGCGCCAGAACCCCAAGCGCGTGGTCTTCGCCGAAGGCGAGGAGGAGCGCAGCATCCGCGCCGCCCTGGCCTTTCAGCAGGCCGGCTACGGCACGCCGGTTCTGGTGGGGCGCGAGGAGATCGTGCGCGCCACCATGAAGTCCATCGGCCTGGAGAAAAGCCAGCTCGAGATTCACAACGCGCGGCTGTCGAGCAACAACGCGCGCTACGTCGACTATCTTTATAAGCGCCTGGGACGGCGCGGCTCCCTGCGCCGCGACTGTCAGCGCATGGCCAACCAGAACCGCAACGTCTTCGCCGCCTGCATGGTCGCCTGCGGCGAGGCCGATGCCATGGTGACGGGTCTGACGCGCAGCTTCGGCGTCGCCTACGAGGACATCCGCCGCGCCATCGATCCGCTGCCCAAGCAGCGCGTCTTCGGCCTTTCGATCATGGTCATGCGCGGGCGCTCCGTCTTCATCGCCGACACCTCGGTGCACGAACTGCCCAACGCCGAGCAGCTGGCCGACATCGCCATGCAGGCCGCCGCCCAGGCGCGCGCCATGGGCCACGAGCCGCGGGTCGCGCTGCTGTCTTATTCCAACTTCGGCAACCCCTGGCACCCGGCAGCCCAGCGCATCCGCGATGCGGTCCAGATACTCGACCTGCGCGAGCCCGACTTCGAATACGATGGCGAAATGCAGGCCAACGTGGCGCTGAACTACGACCTGATGCAGGACCACTATCCGGTCTCGCGCCTCTCCGGCCCGGCCAACGTCCTGGTGATGCCGGGTCTGCATTCGGCCAACATCACCGCCAAGCTGGTCCAGCAGGGCGGCGGCGGCACGGTCATCGGACCGGTCCTCATCGGCCTGGCCAAACCCGCCCAGGTGGTGCAGCTGGGCGCCACGGTGAACGATCTGGTCACCGCCGCGGCCCTGGCGGCCTACGAGTCCCAGACCACCGGCGAGCTGCTCTGAACCGGCGGCTGCCGCCATGCCTGCAGAAGCGCCTGAGAGCGGTGCAGCGCGGAAACGCCCGCTCGGCGTGACCTTGCTCAGTCTGTGGATGGGATGGCTGACGTTTTGGGCTGTGTTCGGGGCAGCACTATCTGCAACCAAAGAAGTCGGCTGGCCCGTCTACATCGATGTCATAATGGGCGCCTATGCGCTCACGGCAGGGGCGACGACCCTTGGCCTGTGGCGCATGAAGCCTTGGACGCTGACCGCCTTTCGGACCTGGGGGGTGGTCTGCCTGGGTCTGATGATCGTCTTCTTTCTCCCCCTCCAGATGCCGGAACGCCTCGCGGCGGAGCCGGTGGAAGTAGGAACTCTCTTCGTCGCGACCACCGGCACCATGATCCTGGTCTACTGGCTTATGCACCGATACATCAAACGCCGCGTTGCCAATCCCCAGTGAAGCCATTGCAAAACCTTCACGACCTCGGGCGCAGGCACATGCTAATATGCGCGTTGACTTGCAGGTGATTGCGCCCCACAAACCGCCCATGTCCGGCAGCCGTTCATGATCGAAGAGCCCTCAGACCGTCCGGCCAGGGCCGCCACGCCACAGACCGACGCACCGCCGCCGTTCTATGGACGGGTGGTGCTGGCCACCGTGGTGCTCTGCGTTCCGGTGGCGCTGATCCTTGGCGCTTTCGTGCTGGGCGGACAGCTCGCCATGACGGCCGCCGTCGTCGGCGGCGTCGCGATCCTGGCGCTGATGGCGGTGATGCTGAACCAGCACTTTCGCCGCGTGCGGACCCTGACCCGCTATCTCGGCCGGCTGCGCGAGGCCGGCGACGACAGCCCGCTGCCGCCGGCGCCCTCCGGCGGCGACCTGCTGTCGCCGGGGCTGGTGGACGCCATCGCCGAGACGGCGCGCGAACAGCGGGCAAGGCGCAACGACCTGCAGGACACCATGGCGATGAACGCCGCGGTGCTGGCGGGTCTGCCCGACCCCCTGATCCTGGTGGCCGAGAACCGCCGGGTGCTGCGCCTGAACCCCGCCGCCGAGGCCCTGCTGGGACAGGACCTCGCCGGCCGCGATCTGGCGCTCGGCCTGCGCAACCCGGACCTGCTGGCCGCCGTCGACGCGGTGCTGCAGGGCGGCGAGCAGGAAGCGGTGGAGTTTTCCATCCCCGGCAAGGTCGAGCGCAGCATCGCCGCACGGGTGCTGCGCCTGCCGGCGGCCGCGCCGCAGCAGGCGCGGCTGATGATCGCGCTTTACGATCTGACCGGCGTTAAACAGACCGAGCGCATGCGCGCCGACTTCGTGGCCAACGTCAGCCACGAGCTGCGCACACCGCTCAGCAGCCTGATCGGTTTCATCGAGACCCTGCGCGGCCCGGCGCTGGAAGATCAGGAGGCGCAGATCCGCTTCCTGAAGATCATGGAAGAACAGGCGCACCGCATGTCGCGCCTGGTGGACGACCTGCTGTCGCTGTCGCGCATCGAACTGCAGGAGCACACCCCGCCGGACAGCGAGTGCGATGTCGCGGAGATCCTGCGCTCCGCCTGCTCGACCCTGGAGCTGGAGGCGGCGCGCTACGGCATGCGCATCGACCTCGCCTGCGAAGCTCTGCCGCCGGTGGTGGGCGTTTACGACGAGCTGACCCAGGTGGTCCAGAACCTGCTCGATAACGCCCTGAAGTACGGCTACGAGAACACCGTGATCCGGGTCGCGGCCCGGCCGCTGTCCAAGGGCGGCGCCGGCGAGCGCCGGCTGGGCCGCGCCGGGGTGAAGATCTCGGTTTTCAATGAGGGCGAGGGGATCGAACGCGAGCACATCCCGCGCCTCACCGAGCGCTTCTACCGCGTCGACAGCGGCCGTTCGCGGCGCCTTGGCGGGACCGGCCTGGGATTGGCGATCGTGAAGCACATCGTCAACCGCCACCGCGGCGTCCTGGAGATCGAGAGCCGCCCTGACGAGGGGGCGACCTTCTCGGTCTATCTGCCCTCCGCCGTGCCGGCTGAGGCCGGCCTTGCGCCCACGCAGTCCAAGGCCTCCTGAAGGCATTCTTTGCCCTCGGGCGTGCGCCGCGGGAGGCCCTCGCCCGGGAAAAGGTTAATTTACAGTGGAAATATCGAGAATCTCCGTGTCTGTCATCTAACTGTCACAAATCTGCAGTAATACCATCGCTGAGCGACCGTAGTTTGGGCCCGCCGACGAGAGGTCGGCGCCAACGTTGTTCCCGGCTTGGGCCTTGAGAGGGCCGAAGGGAAATCGCCGGAAGGCAACATCGAGACAACATCACCAATGGGCATTCAGCGGAGGTACTCCCCGTGAGCAAAAGAACGCTAGCCGTGGCGGCCGTTGCCGGCTTTGTCATGGTCGCGCCGGCTTTGGCCGAGGCGCGTGATCAGATCCGCATCGTCGGGTCTTCGACCGTTTTCCCCTTCTCCACGGCAGTGGCCGAGAATTTCGGCCGCACCAGCGGCTTCAAGACCCCGGTGGTCGAGAGCACCGGTTCGGGCGGCGGCATGAAGCTGTTCTGCGCCGGCGTGGGCACCGAGCATCCGGACATCACCAACGCCTCGCGGCGCATCAAGCAGTCCGAGTTCGAGATGTGCGGCGAAAACGGCATCACTATCACCGAGGTGAAGATCGGCTTTGACGGAATTGTCCTGGCCAACTCCAAGGCGCATTCGCCTTTCGCCCTGACCAAGAAGCAGATCTTCCTGGCTCTGGCCAAGGAGATCCCGGTCGACGGCAAGCTGGTCGCCAACCCCAACAAGCTCTGGAGCGACATCGATCTGTCGCTGCCCGCCGAGCGCATTGAGGTTCTGGGCCCGCCGCCGACCAGCGGCACCCGCGACGCCTTCGTCGAGCTGGTGATGGAAGCCGCCGCGGAGGAGTTCCCGGAGATCAAGGCTCTGGACAAGAATGCCTTCAAGGCCGCTGCGCATTCCGTGCGTGAAGACGGCGCCTTCGTCGAGGCCGGCGAAAACGACAACCTGATCGTACAGAAGCTGGAAGCCAATCCGAATGCACTCGGCATCTTCGGCTTCAGCTTCCTCGACCAGAACGCCGACAAGCTGCAGGGCGCGACCGTCGGTGGCGTTGCGCCGGAGTTCGAGAACATCGCTTCCGGTGAGTACGGCATCTCCCGCTCGCTCTACTTCTATGTGAAGCAGGAGCATGTCGGCACCATCCCCGGCATCAAGGAGTTCGTGGCCGAGTTCACCTCCGACAAGGCCTGGGGCGACGAGGGTTACCTTATGGAAAAGGGTCTGATCCCGCTGCCCACCGGCGACCGTAAGTCGATGATGGAGTCGGCTAACGGCATGGCTCCCCTGAGCATGTAATCGGGGCATGTAATCGGGTGAGAGTCCGGTGGAGAGAGATCTCCGCCGGACTCGCTCCCCAAGAACAACGTCAATGAAACCTGCAATCACAGAACCGGTCGGAGCAATCACCGCCAAGGTGTGACAAAGCCGGCGCCCCGGCCCTTCGACCGCGAAGGGTGCGTTGGGAAGGGCGCAGGCAGGCTCCTTCCTCGAGATCCGATGGGCCGCCATGAACAGCTTTCTCCTTATCGCGATCCTGCTGGTACTGGCCTCCGTCGGCTACCAATTCGGACAACGGCGCGCCCGTTCTGTGAGCGGCGGCCACCCGTCGACGCTCCATTCGCGGCCCCAATACTACGGCTTCTACGTCGCGCTCTGGTGCGGCATCCCGAGCGTTCTGCTGATGGCGCTCTGGCTGATCCTGGAGCCGCATGTCGCCGAGTGGATGCTGATCTCCAATCTGCCGGAAGACATCCAGAGCCTGCCGGAAGACAGGCTTTCGCTGCTCCTGAACGACGTCAAGAACCTGGCTTCCGGCAACATCGTCAGCCGCGAGGTCGATGCCTCGCTGCAGGCCGCCGCAGACGGTTACGCTTCTGTGCGCCAGATCGGCAACGCCGCCATGACGGTGGTTGCCATCGCCATTGCCGTGCTCGGCTTGGCGTTCGCGCGCAAGCGCATCTCGCCGGAACTGCGCGCCCGCAATCTGGTGGAGCGCACGGTCAGCGTGCTGATGATCATCGCTTCGACCATCGCAATCCTCACCACCATCGGCATCGTGATGTCGCTGCTGTTCGAGGCCATGCGCTTCTTCGCGCGGGTTCCCTGGTATGAGTTCCTCTTCGGCCTGGAGTGGAGCCCGCAGACCGCGCTGCGCGCGGACCAGGTTGGCGCCTCGGGAGCCTTCGGTGCCATTCCGCTCTTCGCCGGTACGCTGCTGATCACCTTCATCGCGATGTGCGTGGCGGTGCCGATCGGCCTGTTCTCGGCCATCTATATGTCGGAGTACGCGCCGCAGCGCATGCGCGCCATCGTCAAGCCGATGCTGGAAATCCTGGCCGGTGTGCCGACAGTGGTCTACGGCTTTTTCGCCGCCCTGACCGTGGCCCCCTTCATTCGCCGCACCGGTGAGTCGCTCGGCATGACCGTCTCTTCTGAATCGGCGCTGGCCGCGGGCGTGGTCATGGGAATCATGATCATTCCCTTCGTCTCCTCGCTGAGCGACGATGTCATGAACGCGGTGCCGCGCGCACTGCGCGACGGCGCCTTTGCCCTCGGCGCGACCAAGTCGGAGACCATCAAGCAGGTGATCTTCCCGGCCGCCCTGCCCGGCATTGTCGGCAGCCTTCTGCTTGCCATGAGCCGCGCCATCGGCGAGACCATGATCGTGGTCATGGCTGCGGGCCTGGCCGCCAACCTGACCGCCGATCCGCTGGAAGCGGTTACCACCGTGACGGTGCAGATCGTCACCCTGCTGGTCGGCGACCAGGAATTCGACAGCGCCAAGACCCTGGCGGCCTTCGCCCTGGGGCTGGTGCTCTTCGCCGTTACACTCACGCTCAACGTGATCGCCTTGAACGTGGTCCGGAGGTACCGAGAGAAATATGACTGACAGCACGGCACCTACCGCGGCCCTGCGCCGCGCCGACCTCTCGGAAGAACGTCTGGGCCGCCGCTACGCCGCGGAGAAGCGCTTCCGGGCCTACGGACTGATGGCGATTTTCGCCGCGCTGGCGATTCTGGGCCTGCTGATCGGCACCATCGTGCTGAACGGCTACACCGCCTTTGTCCAGACCCACATCGCCGTTCCGGTCTACCTGGACCCGCAGGTCATCGACCCGCAGGACACGAACGACCCGCAGATCATGGGCCGCGCCGACTATCAGGGCCTGTTGCGGACGAGCCTGCGCGACCGCTTTCCCGATGTGAGCGGACGCCGCGACCGCCTCAAGCTCTACGGCATCCTCTCCAACGGCGCCGGGCTGGACGTGCGTGACGCAGTGCTCTCCGACCCGTCGATCATCGGCACGACGCAAACCCTCTGGGTCAAGTCCTCCGACGACATCGACAGCCTGGTGAAAGGCTACATCGACCGCACGCTGCCGGAGTCCGACCGGCGGGTGAAGGACAACGAGATCGTCTGGATCGAAGCGTTGGAGGCCGACGGCGCGATCGAGACGCAGTTCAACACCACCTTCTTCACCGCCGGCGACTCGCGCGAGCCGGAGCAGGCCGGCATCTGGGGTGCCGTTGTCGGGTCGTTCTACACCCTGCTCATCACCCTGGTCCTGACATTCCCCATCGGCGTGCTCTCCGCGGTCTACCTGGAAGAGTTCGCGCCGAAGAACAAATGGACTGATCTGATCGAGGTGAACATCAACAACCTGGCGGCGGTGCCTTCGATCATCTTCGGGCTGCTGGGCCTGGCGGTGTTCCTCAGCATTTTCGGGCTGCCCCGCTCGGCGCCGCTGGTCGGCGGCATGGTGCTCGCGCTGATGACCCTGCCGACCATCATCATCGCTGCGCGCGCCGCCCTGAAGGCCGTTCCGCCCTCAATCCGCGAAGCCGCCCTGGGCGTCGGCGCCTCGCGCCTGCAGGTGGTGACCCATCACGTGCTGCCGCTGGCGCTGCCGGGCATCATGACCGGAACCATCATCGGCATGGCACAGGCCCTGGGCGAGACCGCGCCGCTGCTGATGATCGGCATGGTCGCCTTCATCGTCGACATTCCCGGCGGCGTCACCGACCCGGCGACCGTCCTGCCAGTGCAGATCTTCCTCTGGGCCGACGCGCCCGAGCGCGCCTTTGTCGAGAAGACCAACGGTGCCATTATGGTGCTGCTGGGCTTCCTTATCCTCATGAACGCCCTTGCCGTTCTGCTGCGCAAGCGCTTCGAGCGCCAGTGGTAGAGAAGGACAGCAGGATCGAACGATAGTGGAGACCGCAATGGAAGCAGTCGCAGAAGCCGCCGCGCCAAGCCCGGCCCTCAGGAACTCGCCGAAGATGACCTCGCGCAAAACGGACGTCTACTATGGCGAGAGCCAGGCCCTGCGCGACGTCGATCTGGATATCGGCGAGAATCAGGTGACGTCGCTGATCGGCCCCTCCGGCTGCGGCAAGTCCACCTTCCTGCGCTGCCTGAACCGGATGAACGACGTCATCGACGGCTGCCGGGTGGAAGGCGAGATCACCCTGGACGGCATCGATGTCTATCGCAGCGGGCTGGACGTGGTGCAGCTGCGCGCGCGGGTGGGCATGGTGTTCCAGAAACCCAACCCCTTTCCCAAGTCGATCTACGACAACATCGCCTATGGCCCGCGGCTGCACGGCATCGCCGAGAGCAAGAGCGAGCTCGACGACATCGTCGAACTGAGCCTTTCGCGCGCCGGCCTCTGGGAGGAGGTGAAGGACCGCCTCACCTCCCCCGGCACCGGTCTTTCCGGCGGCCAGCAGCAGCGCCTTTGCATCGCCCGCGCCATCGCGGTCAATCCGGAAGTGATCCTGATGGACGAGCCCTGCTCGGCCCTCGATCCGATCGCCACGGCGAAGATCGAGGAACTGATCGACGAGTTGCGGCAGAACTTCACCATTGTGATCGTCACTCACTCGATGCAGCAGGCGGCGCGCGTTTCGCAAAAGACCGCCTTCTTCCATCTCGGCAACCTGGTCGAGGTCGGCGACACCGAACAGCTTTTCACCAATCCGCGCGACGAGCGGACCCAGGGCTACATCACCGGCCGCTTCGGGTGACCCCGGGGACGCCGCGCCGCTAGCACCCTAGCCCGACCACTCTCGCCAAGCCGAAGGACCGGCAGATATGAACAGCGAACACATCGTCAAGTCCTTTGACGAAGAATTGCAGCAGCTGAACACCGTGGTGCTGCGCATGGGCGGTGTGGCTGAGGCGCAGTTTGCCGGCGCGATCGACGCCCTGGTGCGGCGCGATTCCGCGTTGGCGGAGAAGGTCGTGAAGGGCGACGAAGCCGTCGACCAGATGGATCTGGAACTGGACGAGGACGCGATCCGCACCCTGGCACTGCGCCAGCCCATGGCCAACGATCTGCGCGAGGTGATCTCGGCGCTGAAGATCTCCAGCGACCTGGAGCGCATCGGCGACTACGCCAAGAACATCGCCAAGCGCACCATCGCGCTGAACCAGTTGGCGCACCACGAAGCGGTGCGATCCATTCCGCGCATGGCCAAGCTGGTGCAGGCGATCATCAAGGACGTGCTCGACGCCTATGCCAATCACGACGCCAACCGTGCGCTGGACGTCTGGCATCGCGACGAAGAGGTCGACGAGATGTATACGGCGCTTTTCCGCGAGCTGCTGACCTACATGATGGAAGACCCGCGCAACATCACGCCCTGCACCCATCTGCTGTTCATCGCCAAGAACGTGGAGCGCATCGGCGACCACGCCACGAACATCGCCGAGACAACGTACTACCTTACGACGGGCAAGCGCATCGAAGGTGGACGACCGAAGAGCGACACCACGAGCTTTCAGGTTGTCGAACCCGAAGGCGAAGAGGCCGCCCAGGACGGGAAGGAGAAGGAGGGCGCGTGAGACCTCTTGTTCTGATCATCGAGGACCAGGAAGCCCTGGTCACCATGCTGCGCTATAACCTGGAGGGTGCCGGCTTCCGGGTGAACACCGCGAGCGACGGCGAAGAAGCACTGGTGGTGGCGGCGGAAGAGGTGCCGGACCTGATCCTGCTCGACTGGATGCTGCCGCTGATGTCCGGCATCGAAGTCTGCCGCCAACTGCGCAGCAAGCCGGACACCAAGCGTGTGCCGATCATCATGCTGACGGCGCGCGGCGAGGAGAGCGACAAGCTCCGCGGCCTCGACAGCGGCTGCGACGACTACATGACCAAGCCGTTCTCGCCGGCCGAGCTGATCGCGCGCATCAATGCGGTCCTGCGCCGCAGCAAGCCGGAGCTCAGCAGCGAAATGCTGGCCTTCGAGGACCTGGCCATGGATCTGGCGGCCCACCGGGTCCGCCGCAACGGCCATGACGTACACCTTGGCCCTACCGAGTTCCGCCTGCTGCGGCATCTGATGCAGAACCCCGGCCGGGTCTTCACCCGCGAGCAGCTTCTCGATTCGGTCTGGGGGCGCGATGTCTATGTGGAGCCGCGCACGGTCGATGTGCATATCCGCCGGCTGCGCAAGGCCCTGAACCAGAACGGCAGCGAAGACCTGATCCGCACCGTGCGTTCTGCCGGTTACTCGCTGGACCGGCCCGGCCCCTGACGGCGCCGTCCTGCTTGCAGTCGCACGCCCAAGCTTCTTCGCAGGCTTGCGCTCAAACGCAATCCGTCTTGGGTCGTTGGGCGCCAAGCGCAGTCTGCCTGGAAGATTCGCCGCCCGCACGCCAGAGCATGACGATCCAGGCAAGGAGAACCGCCAGGGTCAGCAAGACCCAAAGCGCCAGAAACGCGGTCACCCCAGGCGCCAGCTCCGGCAGATGGCGTGTGCCATCGATGACCGGGCCCGCCGCCCGGTAGCGCAGGTATCCCAGCGGCAGGCTGGCCAGGACGACCATGAGCGAACCCGCCAGTACGGTCCTCATTCCGGACCACCGGTTCGCTGTCGGCCGGCCGGCCGCCCGACTCAGGCGCAAGACATGCAGATAGGCGCCGGTCAGACAAAGCCCGGAAAGGGCAACGCCAAAGACAAACCAGATTGCCTTGGAAACAAGGCCGCCAAAGTCGCCGAAGTGAAGCGGGTCGGCCGTGTTGGTCCAGCGAACGTAGAGGCCCCCGTCGCCCGCCTTGTAGTTCGTCAGCACCGAGCCGTCGCGGGCCCCGACCATCACGTGGTTCGCCCGGTCCCGCACCAGGATGGACCCGGTCTGACCTTCCGCGTAGAGCGCCCCTCCGAAGCGGCCGCCAGGAGGGACAATCGTTTCGATGCGCAGGTCCGGCCGTGCAGCGCGGACACTGGCCAAAAGCCGGTCAAGCGGCAGCGGCGCCTCTGCCTCCGCTGCAGCGCCGGGCCCTTGGACACCCGGAACCACCTTGAGGGCTTCAATGCCGTACCAGACCCCGGTTATGGCGATGACCGCGACAAACCAAAGGCCCCAGAGACCGCTCAGCTTGTGAAGCTCGCTCCACAAGGCCCGCGGCGAACCGGCGCGGAAGGAAAAGAACCGCCGCCACCAGCGCTTGTAAAAAATCAGCGGCGTGATGAATGAGACCAGAAGGGTCAGCCCGAAGGCCGAGACCAGAAGAATGCCCGCCGACCCGGGAATGAAGAGGCGGCGGTGCAGGTCGCGGAAGATGCGCTGCAGATTGACCGCGCTGCGAGCACCCTGCAGTTTTCCGGTGTAGGGATCGACATACACTCGCACAAAGCGCTGCTCCGGCAGATCCACGACGATCTCGGCCGCCGACCTTTCGTAAAGCGGCGCGGTCAGGAAGTGGATCTCTTCGACCGGGTAGGCCGCCTTTACCGCGCCGACAAGGGCTTCCCAGCCCAGGGCCTCGCCGTCTGGCTGAACGCGTGCCTCGGGTGTGACCAGCCAGTCGATCTCATGGGAGACCGTCGCAACGGTTCCGGTCCAGCAGACGAAGAACAGCAGCAGACCGGTAATGACGCCGGTAAAGCTGTGTACGCGAAACCAGCCGCGCGAAGTCATGCAGGCGTCTCCTCCTCTGCTGCCTTCACGACCGGCCCCACGACGTCACCACTTGATCGCGTAGCGCAGCACCACCGTCGTGCCGGGAAAGGGCACATGGTCGGTCTGACCCAAGATCGAATTGCGGTTTATCTGGGATCTCGGATTGAACTCGGTCGTGTTGAAGAGATTCTCGATGCCGATCTGAAGCTTGCCGGGCCCCGCGTCGAGTTCCGCGAAGAAGTCCACGAAGGTCTGTGCATCGACCCCAAACTCGTTGAGCGCCGGGCTTGCGTTGGCGGAAAGCTGATGCGTGACCTGCAGGCGGTTGCGCCACCAGGCGAAGGGGCTGTAACCGACATATCCGGTGAAGCGCGGGGACTGGACCGTTTCGGGACCCAGATCAACGGTGTTTCCGTTTTCCAGTTCCGTTTCACCGTCGCTGAAAGAGAAGCTGCCACCGAAGCCCCAGTCCTCAAAGGGCTGCGTGTCCAGCGTCGCTTCAACACCCCAGATCTCTTGAGGGCGGCGCACGGGGGCGGCGAATCCCGTTCCCGGGACAACGTCGTACTGATTGGCACTATCGGATTCGCTGTAGAAGGCCGAAGCCGAAACCTGGACTCTATCCCATTCGCCCCGGATGCCGATTTCATACTGATCGGTCGTCGCTGGCTCTGGCCGGATTTGGTCGGCAGAGGTGATGCTGGTCAGGCGCGGAGCACGCGCCAGATCGAGCACATCGGCAGCCTGGGTAAAGCTGCCATAGAGTTCAATTTCATCGGTAGCGAAGTAGACGAGACCGGCGTTGTAGAGAAACTGATCGTAATCGACCTCGCCCCCCACGAAGGGCCCACCGAAAAAGGGCGACAGATTGCCGGATCCGATGTCCACAACGCCATATTCGTAGCGCAGTCCACCGGTCAACAGGAAGTAGTCGGTCACCGGAAGCCGAATCTGCGCGAAGGCGGCCGTGGTGTTCTCCGTCGCTTCCGGAACCAGGAAGAGCACCGGAAGTCCCAGGTTGTTGGTTTCTTCAGCCTCGTACTCGAAGACCTGGGCGTCGCCGCCCCATATCAGCGCGGCCCCTTGGAAGAAGGTGTCGTCAAGAAACCCGAGCGGCGTCTCGACGCTGAGCCTGCCGCCCAGGCGTTCATTGTCCTCGCGCACCTGCAGGATCGTGCCGCCACCGACGTCACCGGGAATCTGCCGGAGGGATCGGTCCTGGTAATAGCCCGTCAGGCTGACCCGGCTGCCGAAGACGTCGTCGTTCTCGTAACTGACGGTTCCGATGTATTGACTGCGGAAGGAGTCGTCGAAGATGCCGCCGAAGCTCTCAAAATCCACGGTCGAGGTTTTTGTGTCGGTATCCGGATCGCCGTCAGCCACGGCAATGAACTCAGGCTCCTGATCCGTCTTGACGAAGAAGTGCGTGAACTTTATCCGCGAGTCGTCATCGACGTTGACCGTGAAGGCGGCGTTGGCGTCGATGACATTGCTGTTGGGGAAGGTGCTGTCGCTGTCCGGCAAGGGATCGCCGTCCGGATCGAAAAGCGTCCCGTTGATCTTGCCGCCTACCTCGAGCCAGAAGTCCACGGCGCCTTCGCTGCCGGTCAGGCTTTGGCGCAGCTCCGGGCTGATGCTTTCCTCCAGATCCGTTGGCTGGAACGAAAACCCCAGCGTGGTCTGAAAGGTCGGCTCGCCGGGAACCGGCTGGGCGGTCAGGAAGTTGACCGCGCCACCGCTGGCACCGAAGCCAAAGGTGGCGTCGGCTCCGCGGACCACCTCAACCCGCTTGAACGCGGAGGGCGGCACGTCGTAGATCGCGTTGGCGGAGGGGCGGAAGCGCTGGTTGATTTCGATGTTGTTGATGCGAAAAGACGCGTCTCGCCCGCGCAGTGCGCCACTGCTGCCGAGCGGGCTTCGGACGCTGATCCCCGGCACGGCTTTAAAGAGCCCGCCGATCAGATCGCGCTGAAGGCTCGGCTGTTCCTCCAACTCCTGCTCGCCGAGAACAGTGACGGAGGCGGGCAGTTCGGAAATCGGCCGCTCGAAGCGCGAGGCTGAGACGACGACTTTGTCCGTTACCACTGGTTCACCGGCCTCCGGACCGGCGGTCTGGCTGCCGGAGCGGGCAGCCGTCAGCATCACGGTCGTCGCGTCCAGATAGCGGAATTCGAGGCCGGAGTCGGCCAGCAGGCGGGTCAGCGCTTCATCGGGTGTGAGATTGCCATCCACGCGGGGGCTCTGAAGCCCTTCCAGCAAAGCGCTGTCGACAGCCACCTGCAGGCCCGCCTGGCGCCCGAACTGGGTCAGGGCGGAGGACAACGGCTGAGGCGGGATGGCGAAGGTCCGGGTCGCGGCCTGGGCAATCTGATTGCCGGCGGGCAGGCTGATGGCGCGGAGCGGTGGCGTGCTGGCATCGCGTTCCATCTCCAGGAGCTGCTGCTGCCAGTCGCCGGCCTTTGGCGCCGCCGCGGGCAGTACCAGCAAAACACCGCCAACCCCTGCAAGACCGGCCCCTACGATCACGCCGCTACGGCGCGGCGTCCTTCGATCCTTCATCCTCACTGCTATCCCCCCTCACGCAAAAACGCGGCACGAAGGCCCGTGCCGGTCCCCTATTTGCGAATGCGACGCATTCGTC
>NZ_JANQKD010000085.1 GCF_028281305.1 Pelagibius sp.
TGGGCGGTGTTCCGCTACATTCAGCTTCCGAAGATGAAGCACGTGCTGACCATCGCCATCCTGCTGCGCTTCATGGACAGCTTCATGATCTATACCGAGCCCTTCGTGCTTACCGGCGGAGGGCCCGGCAACACCACCACGGTGCTCTCCATCGACCTGGTGAAGGCAGCGCTCGGCGAATTCAATCTGGGCGTCGCCTCGGCCATGAGCATCATCTACTTCCTGATGACGCTGCTCGTGTGCTGGCTGTTCTATACGATCACCATGCAGGGAGAGAAGAAATGAGGCGTCTGCGCTGGCTGATCCCGACGCTCTACATCGTCTTCCTGATGCTGCCGATCTACTGGCTGCTGAACATGTCGTTCAAGACCACGAACGAGATTCTCGGCGGCTTCTCCTGGTTCCCGGCCGAGTTCACCGTCGACAGCTACATCGAGATTTTCACCGACCCGACCTGGTACAGCGGCTACATCAACTCGATCATCTATGTCGCACTCAACACCGTGATCTCGGTTTCTTTCGCACTGCCGGCGGCCTACGCTTTCTCGCGCTACCGCTTCCTGGGTGACAAGCACCTCTTCTTCTGGCTGCTGACCAACCGCATGGCGCCGCCGGCGGTCTTTGCCCTGCCGTTCCTGCAGCTCTATTCCTCGATCGGGCTGTTCGACACCCACATCGCCGTGGCGCTGGCCCACTGCCTGTTCAACATTCCGCTGGCCGTGTGGATTCTCGAGGGTTTCATGTCCGGCGTTCCGAAGGAGATCGACGAGACCGCCTATCTCGACGGCTACTCCTTCCCGCGCTTCTTCACCAAGATCTTCATGCCGCTGATCGGCAGCGGCATCGGCGTGACCGCCTTTTTCTGCTTCATGTTCTCCTGGGTGGAGATGCTGCTGGCCAAGTCGCTGACCTCGGTGGAGGCCAAACCGATTGCCGCCGTGATGACCCGAACGGCCAGTACGTCAGGCTATGAACTCGGCCTGCTGGCGGCGGCCGGCGTGCTGACCATCATTCCGGGCGCGATCGTCATCTATTTCGTGCGCAATTACATCGCCAAAGGCTTTGCGATGGGGAGGGTTTGATCATGGGCCTCTCGTGGATGGCCTGGACCTGGCAGACGGCGACCTTTTTCAGTGTCATCGCCCTGTTCCTGGTCGGCATGACGGTCTGGGAATGGCGGCGGCCGGGCGGCAACCCGCGCCGCGGCATCCTGGGTCTCGATACGACCCGCGGCGACCGTCTGTTTATTTCGCTTTTGGGCAGTGCCTACATTCATCTCGCCTGGCTGGCCCTCGCCACCGGGCCGCTGTGGATCGCCACCATCATTGCGGTGATCTACGCGCTCGCGGTCTTCCGCTGGGTTTGAGGGGGCTGCTGACATGGAATTCGCTTTCGCTCCGGGCACAGCCGTGCCGGATTTGCAGAAGGGCGCTGGCGAAGGCGGCCGGGCGGGGGCTCCAAGCTCCCCTCAGCCGGTTTTTGGGCCCGTTTTCGGGCGCATGAGAACCTCAAGGGAGGAGGGAATATGAAGAAGCTACTGGCATCAGCCACCGCGCTGGCCATGCTTTGCGGGGCGGGTCCTGCCTTCGCGGACATGGCGGCGGCGGAGAGGTGGGTTGATGAGGAGTTCCAGCCTTCGACGCTGACTCGCGACGAGCAGCTCGCGGAGATGGACTGGTTCATCAAAGCCGCCGAGCCCTTCCAGGGCATGGAAATCAATGTGCTGTCGGAGACGATTCCGACCCACAGCTATGAGTCCGAGGTCCTGACCAAGGCCTTCGAAGAGATCACCGGTATCAAGGTGAATCACCAGCTTCTCGGCGAGGGCGAGGTGGTCCAGGCGGTGCAGACGCAGATGCAGACGCGCCGCAATCTCTACGACGCCTACATCAACGACTCCGATCTCATCGGCACGCACTCGCGTCTCCAGCTTGCCTACAACCTCACCGACTTTATGGAAGGTGAGGGCAAGGACGTGACCAACCCGATGCTCGACATCGATGATTTCATGGGCAAGTCCTTCACCACCGGGCCGGACGGCAAGCTCTACCAGCTGCCCGATCAGCAGTTCGCGAACCTCTACTGGTTCCGCAAGGACTGGTTCGACAAACCGGAGCTGCAGGCTCAGTTCAAGGAGATTTACGGTTACGACCTGGGCGTGCCGGTGAACTGGTCGGCCTACGAGGACATCGCCGAGTTCTTCAGCGTCCACGTGAAAGAGATCGACGGTGTGCGCGTTTACGGCCACATGGATTACGGCAAGCGTGCGCCGGATCTCGGCTGGCGCATGACCGACGCCTGGCTGTCGATGGCCGGTGCCGGCTCGACGGGCCTGCCCAACGGCGTGCCGATCGACGAATGGGGCATCCGGATGGAAGCGGGTTCCTGCAACCCGCAGGGCGCCTCGGTGTCGCGCGGTGGCGGTACCAACGGTCCTGCGGCCGTCTATGCCATCCGCAAATGGGACGAATGGCTGCGCCAGTACGCGCCTCCGGGGGCGGCCAGCTACGACTTCTACCAGTCGCTGCCGGCGCTGAGCCAGGGCAACGTGGCCCAGCAGATCTTCTGGTACACGGCCTTCACCGCCTCCATGGTCAAGCCGAAGGCGGAGGGCAACAACACCGTCGACGACGAGGGCAACCCGCTCTGGCGGATGGCGCCGAGCCCGCACGGCCCCTATTGGCAGGACGGCCAGAAGCTCGGCTATCAGGATGCCGGGTCCTGGACCATCCTGCAGTCGACGCCGATCGACCGCGCCAAGGCGGCCTGGCTCTACGCCCAGTTCGTCGTGTCCAAAACCGTCGACGTCAAGAAGAGCCATGTCGGTCTGACCTTCATTCGCGACTCAACCGTGCGGCACGAGAGCTTCTCGGAGCGGGCGCCCAAGCTGGGTGGCCTGGTCGAGTTCTACCGCTCGCCCGACCGCGTCCTGTGGTCGCCGACCGGCATCAACGTTCCTGACTATCCCAAGCTGGCCCAGCTCTGGTGGCAGCAGATCGGTGACGTGAACTCCGGCGCCTTCTCGCCGCAGGAGGCCATGGACCGCCTTGCCGGCGAGATGGACCAGGTGATGGCCCGCATGCAGGCGGCCGACGAACAGGCCAATGTCTACGGCGGCTGCGGCCCGCGCCTGAACGACGAGCAGGACGCGTCGGCCTGGCTCGGCAAGCCGGACGGCCCCAAGGCCAAGCTCGCGAACGAGAAGCCTCAGGGTGAGACCATCGCCTATGAGGAAATCATCAAGCGCTGGCAATAAGCCTGGGCCGAACGCCGCGCGCCGGGAGCTTTTCGGTTTCCGTCGCGCAAGGCAGAGGGTTCCACTGCTGGGGCGGCTTCGGCCGCCCCTTTTTTCGTCCGCCCCCTTTTCGTCCGCCGCCCAGCCGCCGGAAAGGGCGGAGAACTGCCGGAAGCGACTTCGTTCCTGGCTGCTACTCGATGCGCTGGGCGGAGCGGATCATGGCGGCAAGCAGGGAGAGGTCGAGGGGGCTGCGGGGCGGCAGTCCCAGATCCGCCGCATAGTCGGCCGCCGCAGCCTCAACGTCGCGGGACGCGTTGGCGTAACCGAGCGCCAGCAGCAGCGTGGTGGCTGAGGCCGTCGGCGCTGCCCGCACCGAACCTCTGTCCGGAGGCTGGCCAGGGTCGCCCAGCAGATTGCCCCGGCGGGTCATCGCCGCCTGACGGGCCAGCGCCGATCCCTGCGCCGCCCCGCGCACGAAGAAGTCGGCCAGGACGCGCATCTCCCCGTCGGCGAGGACGAAAGGCGGCAGTCCGCGCTCAGAGGGTGTGGCCTGACAGAGATCGGTGGCCCCTGCCCCCCGGCCTTTGCAGCCGAAGTAGAGAGAGATCGCGTGGGGCCAGTCGACGCGGTAGCCTGCCCGCAGTGTGACGGCCTCGCCGCGGGCTTCGCGTGCTTCCAGGCCGGCATCGCGCCATTGCAAGCCGAGCCAGCCTGTCTTGAGACCGATCGGCTCCGCCAGCTTCAGAACCGCCCAGTTGTTGGTCAGATTGGCCAGGTTGGCACCGGCGGCGGGCGTGTACCCGGGCGCCGGGGTGAAGCCGGCGATCTTGGAGTCGGCCAGGAAGCGGTCGCGCTGATAGGCCGCAATAAAGTGCAGTTCCTGCGGCTGCCACCAGCGGCCTTCGCGCTTGGAATAGAGGCATTGCGCCTGGGTCAGGACGAGTTGCGGTGCGATCAGGATACCGTTGCAGAAACCCTGACCGGCCAGATTGACACGCCCCAGCGCGCTCCAGGGGTACTCATGGGCATCGGCGATTGCACGACCGTCCAGCGGGGTCGGGTCGCTGCGCGTTGCTGCGGGGGGCGTCCCGTCGCGGGTGGGCGAGGGGGTCGGCGGGGCCTCCTGTCTCGGCGCGCAGGCTTGGAGGAGGAGCAGCAAGGCCAGGCCGCCCAGAGCGAGTGCGCGATGTGGTGTTGCTGGCGCCGGGCGGCGGCCATCCGGACGATCTCTGAGCATGACCCGTTTCCTCTTGCGGCTGGCCTTCTTGCGGTCGGCACGGCCGGTTCCCGGTCGGCCGCTCATCCCTGCCTGTCCCATCCCCCTTATAGCCCGCTTTGGCGTCGGGCGCCTGACCATAATCCGCATGGACCTGGCGGCCGGGACCTCGGCGGTGGCCGCTCGCCCGGCTGCGTGGCATACTCCCGGCCGTCGTTGCAGATGCGATCGTTTCGGAGGAGTTCATGACCTTACGGCCAAGCCGTCTTTTGGCGGCCGTTGTCCTGCTGCTGTTTTCCGCTGCCGGGGTCCAGGCCCAAGATCAGGCCCAGGATCAGACACAACCGGCCGCGCCGCCGCCTGCCGGCGGCCCGCTTGCGGGCGTCAACGTCCTGCAGATCAGCGTCGCGCCGCTCAGTGCGGATTCGCAGCGCTGCGGCCTGCAGCAGGACCTGGTTCTGGAGTCGTTCCAGCAGCCGCTGATTGCCGAGGGCCTTTCTGTTCAGAGGTCCGCCCACGTGCGCATCGTGGTGACGGCGACGACGGTGGTCTACGAAGGGGGCACCTGCATCTCGACCATCGGGGCCATGGCCACCCAGAACACCCGCTACTTTGACCGCCAGACCCAGGTGGAGCGGGCCGGTCAGGTGCTGATGTGGAGTGATTCCGGCCTTTTCGTCACGGGCGAGCGCGATCATGTGGTTCTGACCAACATCGGGTTTCGCGATCTGGCCCGCTCTTTCGTGCGCAAGTGGCAGCTCGATCAGTAAGGCGCAACACCAAAACGCAGAAATGAGGAAGAAGATGCAACCTTAAGGTTGTGATCTCGATTCCGATGCGCTAAACTTTAAGAAGAAGCGGCAGTAGAGCCTGCATTTCAGTGCTCTCTTCCCCAAGAAAGCTTCCCTTCTCTTGCCCCCGCCGACCTCCCCGGTGGGGGCGTTTCCTTTGCAGGGCCCGGCGACTGCGATAGCTTGAAGGACGCTTGGCGTAGGGGGAGTCGTCCGTCACCTTCGGTGG
The DNA here is from genome assembly GCF_028281305.1 of Pelagibius sp. GTDB lineage: Bacteria > Pseudomonadota > Alphaproteobacteria > Kiloniellales > Kiloniellaceae > Pelagibius. The sequence continues at coordinate 5,475 of NZ_JANQKD010000085.1, forward strand.
ATGGTCTCCGTGGGACCAAAGCAACGCCAGCGATTTTGGGGAGAGAACTGGGCACCTATGAGCGACTCGACAGACGGCCTTCCGAAGAAGGCCTACCGCAATCTCGACTTTCTGGAATCGGCTTCGGCGAGGGCTCTGCGCATTCTTTCCGAGTACATCGAGCCCAATAGCCGCTTCAACCACTACAAGATCGACGACACCATCATCTTCTTCGGTTCGGCGCGCATCCTGCCGCGGGACGAGGCGGAGAAGCGCCTTGATGCCGCCAAAGCGGAGGGCGGCGACCTGAAGCGTGCGGAGCGCGACCTCGAGATGTCCCGCTACTACGAGGAAACCCGGGAACTGGCCCGGCGCCTGACCGAGTGGTCGAAGGGGCTGCAGGCGGATGACCGCCGCTTCGTGGTCTGCAGCGGCGGCGGACCGGGAATCATGGAGGCAGCCAACCGCGGCGCCTCCGAGGCCAAGGGGCTGAACGTCGGCCTCAACATCTCCCTGCCTATGGAGCAGCTCGACAACCCCTACATCAGCCGCGAACTGAACTTCGAGTTCCACTACTTCTTCATGCGCAAGTTCTGGTTCGCCTATCTGGCAAAGGCCGTCGTGGTCATGCCGGGCGGCTTCGGTACGCTCGATGAGCTCTTCGAACTGCTAACGCTTGTGCAGACCGGGAAGATCCGCAAGCAGATGCCTGTGGTCCTATTCGGCAGCCAGTACTGGGCCGAGGTGATCAATCTCGAAGCGCTGGAGCGCTACGGCACCATCAGCGCGGAGGACCTCGAACTGTTCTTTCGCACGGACTCGGTGGACGAAGCCTTCGACTTCATCACCGAACAGCTGCAGTCCTACGCCCTCGATATTCCCGGGCCCCGGCTTTAGCGGTGCTGGCCTGCCGATCCTGAAGGCATTGGCCGAATCGTAATGAAGCGGGTCGGCTGATGTCTTATGGTGCAGGTGCATCAAAGCAAGGAGACAGCCATGGTCATCACCAAGGGATTTAAAGATCTGCTGGCAGAAGCCAACGCGGTCGTCGACGTGGTCTCGGTGCGCGAAGCCATGGACATGCTCGAGGATGCGGATGTGGCCTTCATCGACCTGCGCGAGCGCGAGGAGTTGGTGCAGGGGACGATTCCGAGCGCGGCCCATGTCCCGCGCGGGCTGCTGGAGTTCGTCGCCGACCCGGAAAGCCCGATGCACAACCCGTCCTTTGATCCGGCTAAACAACTGGTTGTGTTCTGTGCGTCGGGCGGACGCTCGGCCCTGGCCGCAAAGACCCTGACGGAGATGGGGTTCCAACGGGTTGTTAACCTGGTCGGCGGGTTTCAGGCCTGGAGCGAGGCACAGGCGCCGATCGATCCCCTGCGCGACGTCTAGCAACCGTGACGGAGGCGACAACGGTCAACGCTGCGGATCACCTTCTGGCGCAGGCGCGCAACAACGCCTGGGCCAACCGGCGCCTGCTGGCGGCCTGCGCCGCCGTGCCGCAAGAGCAGTTCAGCGCACCGCTTGGCGGGTTCTTCGGCAGCCTGAGGGCCACGCTCAACCATATCCTTTATGTCGACTGGTACTACGTCGACGCGCTGGAGGGCGGCAGCCTGGGCCCCGCCGCCTGGCGCGACGAGGAGCCCTGCAAGACGCCGGCCGACCTGCAGCGGGAACAGGCCGCCGTCGACCACCGCCTGATCGCGTTCTGCGAAGGCCTGGGCGACACAGCGCTTGGCGCCCCGGTGCGCCTCATCCGCGCGGGCGGCGACAGGATCGAACGCGCCGACCGGGTGCTGCTGCATCTCTTCCAGCATCAGATCCACCATCGCGGCCAGGCGCACGGCTTGTTGTCTGCCGCCGGGGTCGAGCCACCGCAGCTCGACGAGTTTTTTCTCAACCAGGATAGAAGCTTTCGCGCCGAGGAACTGAACGCGCTCGGCTGGCAGGAGGAGGAGCTCTGGCGGGCCTGGCCTGCGCCGAGCACCTGACCCTTAAGCGCCTGCGGCCTTCTTCATGTCTTCATAGCCGCCGAGCGCGCGGGCCCGGGCCGCCTTGTGGTCGACGATGGGCTTGGGGTAGGTCTCGCCAAGAACGATGCCGGCGTCCGCCAGCACCGGGGCAGGGGCTTCCCAGGGTTTGTTCAAATAGGCATCCGGCAGTTTCGCGATCTCCGGGACCCAGCGTCTGACATAGCGGCCCTCAGGATCGAACTTCTCGCCCTGGGTGATGGGATTGAAAATGCGGAAGTAGGGCGCGGCATCGGCGCCGGAGCCGGCGACCCACTGCCAGCCGGCGGCGTTGTTGGCCAGGTCGGCATCGACCAGCGTATCCCAGAACCAGGCCTCGCCCCGCTGCCAGGGGATCAGCAGGTGTTTCACCAGGAAGGACGCGGTGATCATGCGCACCCGGTTGTGCATCCAGCCTGTGTGCCAGAGCTCGCGCATGCCGGCATCGACGATGGGGTAACCGGTGCGGCCACGGCACCAGGCTTCGAAACCGGCATCGTCATCGCGCCAGGGGTAGCCGTCGAATTCGGGCCGCCAGGAGCGCTCGGCGAAGTCCGGCCAGTGATACAGCAGGACATGGGAGAAGTCGCGCCAGCCGAGTTGACGCAGAAAGCCCATGACCCCGTCTTCCTTTGCGGTGCCGGCGGCGATCGCCTGCTGTCCCGCCTGCCAGACCTGTCTTGGGGAGACCTCGCCCCAGTGGAGGTGCGGGGAGAGCCGCGACGTCGCCGGTTCGTCGGGTCGGTCCCGGCGCGCGCTGTATGCCCCGGCCGCCTCGTCCAGGAAAGCCCGCAGCCGGCTTGCGGCACCCGCTTCGCCGGGCGTCCAGCGATCGCGCAGACCGCCCGCCCAATCGGGCTTGCCTGGCAGCAGATCCCAGTCTTCCAGCCGTTCGCTCTCGACACCTTTCAAGCCGTCGATGGTCTCGGGTGCCGCCTCGGGGGCGGGCGGCGCCGGGGCCGTCTGCATGGCCTTCCAGAACGGGGTGAAGACCTTGTAGGGGCCGCCGCTGCCGGTGCGGATCTCCCAGGGCTCGAAGAGCAGACTGCCGTTGAAACTTTCGACCGTCAGGCCGTTCTCCCGCAGGCTTGTTTTCAGCGCCTTGTCGCGAGCGATGGCAAAGGGCTCGTAACAGCGGTTCCAGTAGACCGCCGTCGCGCCGGTCTCCGCCGCCAGGGCCGGCAGGATCTCTTCGGCGTCGCCGCGGCGCAGACACAAAGGTGCGCCTCGCGACTCGAGGTCGCGGGCCAGCGCGGCCAGGGAATGATGCAGCCACCAGCGTGCCGCGCCGCCGGGCTTCCAGGCTCCGGCATTGGCGTCATCCAGAATGAACAGAGGCAACACCTTGCCGCCTTGCGCGCAGGCGGCCCGCAGAGCCGGGTTGTCGGCCAGGCGCAGGTCCTGGCGCAGCCAGACGATGCTGGGTGAAACGGTCATCACAGTACCAAGCCTGGGGATTTCATGCCGGTATCGGGAAGGAACTGCCCTACCAGATATAGCGCGGGTTGGGGAAGCCAAGCCCTCCGAGATGTCATTTGCACACAGATTTCAGGCGGTTCGGTTGTCATCGTGGGAAAAATTCACATTTTTTTGGTCTGGCGCCTTGACGGCCTGGATTCGGGATCTAGCTCCCGAGATAAGCGCGCGACAAGAGAACCGGGGGAAACGGTCGGGCTATCGCCAACAGCCTCTGTCGCCGCCTCAGCAAGATCACTGTTTTAGAGGAGGCATCTTCATGAAAACCCTTTCGCGCGCGCTTTTCGCCGCCGCCGTCGCGGCCCCGCTCGCCCTTTCGTCCATCGCTGCCAAGGCAGCCGACATCGTCGACACGGCTGTTGGGGCCGGCCAGTTCGAGACTCTCGTCGCTGCAGTGCAGGCCGCGGGTCTGGTCGAGACGCTGAAGGGCGATGGTCCTTTCACTGTCTTCGCGCCGACCGACGAAGCCTTCGCCAAGCTGCCGGCCGGCACGGTCGAAAGCCTTCTGAAGCCTGAAAACAAGGACCAGCTGATTGCGGTTCTCACCTACCATGTCGTGCCGGGCAAGGTGATGTCCGGTGACCTTGCGAACAAGCAGATGAAGGCCGGTACGGTCCAGGGCAGCAAGCTCAGCATCAACGCCCTGAATGGTGGCGTTGCCGTCGACAACGCCCAGGTCGTCCAGGCTGACATCGAAACTTCCAACGGCGTCATCCACGTCATCGACACCGTGGTGCTGCCGCAGTAATACGTCAAACGTAAGACGTCAGACTGCGCACCGCCGTTTAACTTCGGCGGCAGTGTTTCAGCGAGCGGCCGCTCCGATCATTCGGGGCGGCCGTTGCTGTGCTCGCGGTTGTTGTTCTGAGCGCTGCTCAATGCTGTAGGGGCGGCTTTACTTCTGCAGCACTGGCGGCCCCCAACGCAGTTCGAAGTCGCACGGAGCAGGACTCGATGACGCGCGGAGCACGATGGCAACCGGCCTGGATGCTGGTTTGGCTGTGTTCTTTCTGGGGCCGCTGCGGCCGCGCCGGCACGCGATCAAGGGCTTAGGCCGTAAGCGCCCGAATCTTAAATTTTCTTCATCCGATCAGCCACTTGATGCCTTCGGCCGTCGCGCTAAATCGGGTCTTAAGCGAACGGCATCGAAACCGATGAAAGCGGTTTGGCTGACAGCAACAGTCGCTGCCTTCGTCTCAGCAAGAAATCCAAACTCATGGAGGAGGCACCTCATGAAGGCCCTTTCACGTACGCTTTTCGCCGCCGCCGTTGCGGCCCCTCTCGCACTCTCGTCCATCGCCGCCAAGGCGGCCGACATCGTCGACACCGCCGTTGAGGCCGGCCAGTTCGAAACCCTGGTGGCCGCGGTCCAGGCCGCCGGTTTGGTCGAGACGCTGAAGGGCGACGGCCCCTTCACGGTCTTCGCGCCGACCGACGAAGCCTTTGCCAAACTGCCGGAAGGCACCGTCGAGAACCTGCTGAAGCCGGAGAACAAGGACCAGCTCGTCGCGATCCTGACCTATCACGTCGTGCCGGGTAAGGTGATGTCCGGCGACATCGCCGGAAAGATGACCGAAGCGACGACGGTCCAGGGCAGCGAGCTCACCATCGATGCCATGAAGGGCGGCGTCCAGGTCGAAGAGGCGCAGGTGATCCAGGCGGACATTGAGACCTCCAACGGCGTCATCCACGTCATCGACACCGTGGTCCTGCCCCAGTAAAGGACCATCCCCAATCCGCATGCCGCCATCCCCCCGGCGGCAGCGTTCGAGCGGCCGCCCCATCCCCCGGGGGCGGCCGCTTTCCGTTTGATCTGCGCTATCCGACCACGGCGCTGTGCGGGAAGGCGAAGACCTGGCGGCGGCCCAGCAGCATGACCTGAAAGCGCGGCGCCAGAAGTCCGGCGATGGCCGGGTCGAGAACGTGGAGGCCGCCCGTGTAAGCGCCGAAGGCGGGCAGGATGAGGCGCCGGCCGTCGGTGATGAAGCAGGGCGCGGAGATGCGCTTGCCACGCACACGCACGGCGGCCTTGGGGTGGAAGTGGCCCGAGACCTCACCAAAGACTGCGCCCGCTTTGGGCCCCGGCTCGGCCTCATGGCGGAAGGTGAGGGCGCCTTCCGTCCAGGTGGTCTCCACCGATCCGCCCAGATCCTCCGGCGGCGCCGGGTCGTGGTTGCCGGCAATCCAGATCCAGTGGTGGCGCGCGGTCAGATCGCGCAGGCGCCGCACAATGGGGGCGGGCAGGCGCGCCGCCGCCCCCTGGTCGTGAAAGGAATCGCCCAGACAGACCAGCCGCTCCACGGCATGGCGGGCCAGCACCGCCTCCAGCTTGTCGAGGGTCGCCGCCGTGTCGTAGGGCGGCAGGAACTGGCCCCGCTCGGCAAAGGCCGAACCCTTCTCGAAATGCAGGTCCGCCACCACGGCCAGGCGTCGTTCCGGCCAGAGCAGGGCGCCGCAATGGTCGGCGATCAGCTCCACCCCGTTCACCAGCAGCCGGTCGCTGCGCCGCTCCGGCTGCGGCGCCGGGGTCTCCGCCGCGCCGCTCACAGCGGCAGCTCCGATTGGCCCCGGCCGATCTCCATGCCGGCAGTGGCCTCTTCGATCAGCGCCTGGGCGCCCTCGTCGAGCAGCTCGTCCAGGCCGCTGCCGTAGACCTGTTCCTTGCCGATCTCCAGCAGCACCGGCACCGCCAGGGGGGAGATCTTCTCCAGCCGGCGGTGCTCGATGCGGCCCTGGATGCGCTTCAGCATCTCCGCAAGGCGGCCGATGTCCGTCAGGCCGCCGGCGGCATCGGCGCGCGTGGCCTGCAGCAGGATGTGGTCCGGCTCGTGCTTGCGCAGCACGTCGTAGATAAGATCGGCGTTGAAAGTCACCTGGCGGCCGGACTTCTCCTGCCCCGGCGAGCGCGCCTCGATCAGGCCGGCGATCACCGCCACCTTGCGGAAGGTCCGCCTGAGCATGGAGGACTCGGCCATCCACTCCTCCAGGTCGTCGCCCAGCATGTCCTCATCGAAGAGGGCGGCGAGATCGCCGGCCGGCTTCAGGCTCCAGACCGCGATCACGTAGTCGGTGGCGACGAAGCCGAGGGGGGCGAGCCCCGCCCGCTCCATGCGCCGCGTCAGCAGCATGCCGAGGGTCTGGTGCGCGTTGCGCCCCTCGAAGCTGTAGGCGACCAGAAACTCCTTCTCGCCGCGCGGAAAGGTCTCGACCAGCAGGCCGGAGGCGTCGGGCAACACCGAGCGCCAGCGCTGGATGCGCAGCCACTCCGCCACCGCCGGCGGCAGGTCCTGCCACTGGGCGGGGTTGGAGAGAATGCCGCGCACGCGCTCGGCGAGGTGGGTGGACAGCGGCAGCCGCCCGCCGGCATAGGCGGGCACCTTGGGGTCGCCGCCCTTGCCGCGGCTGACCAGCACCGTGTTGTCGCGCATGCCCTCGAAGCAGAGCAATTGGCCGGCGAAGATAAAGCTGTCGCCCGGCAGCAGCCCGTTGACGAAATACTCTTCCACCTCGCCCAGAACGCGGCCGTTCCTCATCCGGATCTTGAGGACCGGCGCCTCGACGATGGTCCCCACGTTCATGCGATAACGCTTTACATGCGAGATATGAGCGACCCGGTAAAAGCCTTGCGGATCAAGGCCCAAGCGGCGGTAGCGTTCATAGGATTTCAGGGCGTAGCCGCCTGTTGAGACGAAATCCAGGGCCTTGTCGAAGTCTTGTCTTGTCAGGGACTTATAGGGATAGGCTGTGATGATTTCTTGGTAGAGCCGGTCCGCCGCGAAGGGCCCGGCGCAGGCGGTTCCGAGGATGTGTTGAGACAGCACATCAAGTCCGCCGGGGCGGGGCGGGTCGCCGTCCAGACTGCGCGCGGCCACCGCTTCCAGGGCGGCGCGGCACTCCAGCACCTCGAAGCGGTTGGCCGGCACCAGCAGGGCGCGGCTCGGCTGGTCGAGCTGGTGGTTGGCGCGGCCGATGCGCTGCAGCAGCCGGGCCGAACCCTTGGGGGCGCCGACCTGCACCACCAGGTCGACGGCGGCCCAGTCGATGCCGAGATCGAGGGAGGAGGTCGCCACCACCGCGCGCAGCTTGCCGGCCGCCATGGCCGCCTCCACCTTGCGGCGCTGCTCCACGGCGAGGCTGCCGTGATGCAGGGCGATGGCCAGGCCGTCGTCGTTGAGGCGCCAGAGTTCCTGGAACACCAGCTCCGCCTGGGCGCGGGTGTTGACGAAGACCAGGGTGGTCTCCGCTGTCCGGATCCGCTGGTAGACCTCGGCGATGGCGTGCACCGCCATGTGGCCGGACCACGGCAGGTACTCTTTGGTGGTGAGAATCTCGACCTCGGCCTCGGCGCCGTCGCGGCCGATGATGCGGCGCACGCCCGCCGGCCCGGCGGTCGGGGAGATCCAGGCCGCCAGCCAGTCCGGGTCGTGCACCGTGGCGGAGAGGCCGACGCGCCGGCAGCCCGGGCTCAGGCTCTGCAGGCGGGTGAGGCCGAGCGACAGAAGGTCGCCGCGCTTGGTTCCGGCCAGGGCATGCAGTTCGTCGATGATAACGCACTTCAGGCCGGCGAAGACCTCCGGCGCGTCGTAGTAGCTGAGCAGCAGCGCCAGGGACTCCGGCGTCGTCATCAGGATGGCCGGGGGCTTGCGGCGCTGCCTTTGGCGCTTGGACTGCGGCGTGTCGCCGGTGCGGGTCTCGCAGGGGATCGCCAAGCCCATCTCCTCGATGGGCTGGGTAAGGTTGCGGTGAATATCCACCGCGAGCGCCTTCAGGGGCGAGATGTAGAGCGTGTGCAGCCCTTCGGTTCGACTCTCACCCTGACGGGCAGCGAGATCGACCAGGCTGGGCAGAAAGCCCGCCAGCGTCTTGCCGCCGCCGGTGGGGGCGATCAGCAGCGCCGATTCGCCGGCATCCGCCGCCCGCAGCATCTGCAGTTGGTGCGGGTGAGGTTGCCATCCGCGGGCCCGAAACCACGCCGCAAAGCGCGGCGGCAGGGCCGAGAGGTTCGAGTCGCTGAGAAGGGCTGGCTGGCTCACGGGGCCTAAGATAGAGCGGGCGCGGAGACGGGGAAAGGCGCGCCATGGCGGAATGTCCGGTTCCTGCAATGCTGCTGACTCACCAAGGCCGCCGCGGTCGTTTCCACACTTCCCACCGTGCTGCGGTCGCTCCCTCCTTTCCGTTGCGATTTCGCATAAATGCATCGCGGATTTTTCCTGTCTTCACTGCCGCGGTGCGACGGGACTTCGGGTTTGGGCGCCAAGCCTCTGGGCCGGCGGGGCTTTGCCGTTTCCGGTCGAAAAACGCCGGCGCTTAACGAAGTCTTGACCCTAAATCTCTATCCTAAGTATCGGATTTTACAGAGTTTCGGGGAGGCCCCCGCAATGATAACGCGACTGCAAAAACTGCGGCGGAAGTACGCGAAGTTCAGAGAGGATATCGGCGGCAACGTCGCCATCTTCTTTGCCTTCGGCGCCTTTGCCGTGGTCGGCACCGTCGGTATCGCCATCGATACCTCGGTCGCCTACAACGTGCGCTCTCAGTTGGCGTCGGCGGTCGATGCCGCAGCGCTGGCCGGTGCGCGCAACTATGCGAGCCCGACTCGCGACGCGGACATCCAGCGTTACTTCGATGCCAACTTCGAAGCCGGCTACATGGGCTCTATCCTGGAGCCGCTGAGCATCGTTCCGGATGACCAGGCCCGCACCGTCACGGTCACGGCAAGAGCCAACATCCCGACCTTCTTTATGAACATCTTCGGCACGGACTCCACCGATGTCGCAGCGAGCGCCGAGGCGACGCTGTCCTCGCGCGATGTGGAGGTGGCGCTGGTCCTTGACGTCACCGGTTCGATGAACGGCAGCCGCATGACCTCTCTCAAGGCGGCGGCGATCGAACTGGTCGACATCGTTGTCCAGGATCTGCAGGACCCCTTCTACTCGAAGGTGGCTTTGGTTCCCTATTCCAACTCCGTCAACGTCGGCAGCTATGCCACGCAGGTCCGCGGCGCCATCACCTCCGGCGGCTGCACCTACCCTGCTACGCCGAACTGCGAAGACTTCACATTCACGCGGCAGAGCGGCGGCTCCACCACCTTTGCAGCCACCACCTGCGCAACCGAGCGTTCGGGCACGCATCTTTCCACCGATGCCGCGCCGAGCCTGGCACCGCTGGGAACGCATTATCATCGGCCGGACGGCGGTTACAATCCCTGCCCCTCGGCGACGATCATGCCGCTGACGAGCAACAAGACGGCGCTGAACAGCGCCATCAACGGGCTGACCACCGGCGGTTCCACCGCCGGCCAGATCGGGACGGCCTGGGGCTGGTACATGATCTCGCCCAATTTCGCCTATCTCTTCTCCGGCGAGGGCCAGCCGGCGAACTATGGTGCGATTCACCTGGGCCAGGAGGTGCTGAAGGTCGTGGTTATCATGACCGACGGCGACTTCAACACCATCTATCATTCCGGCGTGGTCGCCAACAATTCGACCAGTGGCAGTGGTGATGATGAACACAAGATCAATCAGGCCGGCACCAACGGCAGCGCCTTCGATCAGGCGCAGGCGCTCTGCACCGCCATGAAGGCCGAGGGCGTGAAGGTCTATACCGTCGGCCTGGAGCTTGCCACTCTGCCCGCGGCCACGACCTTCGTGAACAACTGCGCCACCGACGCCGACCATGTCTACCTGCCGGAAAGCGGCACCCAGCTGCGGCAGGCCTTTCAGGACATCGCGCGCCAGGTCTCCAACCTGCGAATTTCCATGTAGTCTTTGCCGCCGGCCCTCCTCCCGACTGCGGGGGAGGGCCGGGCAGAGCGCGTCGAATCGCTTGACCGCCGCCGCTGCATCGTGATCCCTCTCGGGCGACCAGTGCCAGCAACCAGAGGGGGACAGCAGCGATGGGCCGAAGCGGGCCGGCGGCCAGTGGCGTCGACGTCGATCTGACCGCCGTGGTTGTTTCGGTTCGGGATGACGAACCGCAGGCCCTGGTGGTGCCGGCGGCTGATTCGCGCCGCGCCGCGCTTCCCTCCGGGCCCCTGCGCCCCGACCACGGCACGTTGCAGGCGGGGCTCAGAAGCTGGGTCGAGCAGCAGGCCGGGCGCCGGCTCGGCTATATCGAGCAGCTCTACACCTTCGGCGACCGCCCCGCCCCATCAGGGGATCACGGAGGTGGCCAGCCCAGAACCCTCTCCATCGCCTATCTGGCGCTTGTCCCGGCCACCGAAGGCGAGGCGGCGGGCCCGGCCGACTGGCAGCCCTGGTACACGGCCTTTCCCTGGGAGGACTGGCGCGCGGGCGCGCCGCCGGTTCTGAAAGCCCTGCGCAGCCCTCTGCGTGCCTGGGCGCGGCAGGGCGATGCCGAGCAAAAACGCCGGCGCCAGGAGCGTCTCCGCGCCGCCTTCGAGCCGGCGTCCGGGGGCTCCTCTGGGACCTCCTCTGGGGGCTGGGACGAGGAGAGGGCGCTGGAGCGCTACGAGCTGCTCTACGAGGCCGCTCTGGTGCCGGAGGCCTGGCACGACAAGGGCAAGGCGCCGCCCGAGGACCTGGCGGCTTTCGCCGGCCGGGCCATGGCCTCCGACCATCGGCGCATCCTCGCCACCGCAATCAGCCGCCTGCGCGGCAAGATCAAGTACCGACCGGTCCTGTTCGAGCTGCTGCCCGCCGAGTTCACCCTCTTCCGGCTGCAGCGGACCGCGGAGGCGCTGACCGGTGCCCGGCTGCACAAGCAGAACTTCCGCCGCCTCGTAACCCAGCAGGGCCTGGTGGAGGAGATCGGCGCGCTGGACTTCGAAACCGGCGGCCGGCCCGCAAAGCTTATGCGCTTCCGCCGTGCCGTGACCCAGGGGCGGACGAAGGGGCGCAACGGCGCCGCTTGACTCCCCGGCTGCTCCGCCAATATGCTCTGTTGGAGCATAAGGGCTGGATCCCCATTCAGCCCTTTCTTCGGCTCACAATAATGCTCAAAATGAGTATAAGGAGGGCGGACATGGCTATTGCAGGCACGCAGGAAGGCGGCAGCTTGCCGTTCACCGAGGAGGTGGCGGAGCGCACCGCCGCGATCTTCGAGCGCATCAGGACCGTAGTGCCGCCGCTGGAATGGCCGCTGCATGCGCCGGAAATCGACGCCATCAACCGCCTGAAGGCGGAGCGCAATGCCATCGTGCTGGCCCACAACTACCAGACGCCGGAGATCTTCCACGGCGTGGCCGACATCACCGGCGACTCCCTTGCGTTGGCGCGGCGGGCGGCGGAGACCGATGCCGAGGTGATCGTGCTGGCGGGCGTGCATTTCATGGCCGAAACGGCGAAGCTGGTGAACCCGGAGAAGACGGTGCTGATGCCGGATATGGACGCCGGCTGCTCGCTGGCATCCTCCATCACCGGACAGGATGTGCGGGACCTGCGCAAGGCCCATCCCGGTGTGCCGGTGGTCACCTACGTGAATACCTCCGCCGAGGTGAAGGCCGAATGCGACATCTGCTGCACCTCGGGCAATGCCATCAAGGTTGTGGAGTCCCTCAAGGCGCCACGGGTGATCTTCCTGCCGGACACCTATCTCGCGACCCACGTCGCGCGCAACAGCGATGTCGAGATCATCGACTGGCAGGGGCGCTGCGAGGTGCATGAGCGTTTCACCGGCGCCGAGATCGAAGGCTTCCGCGAGGGGCATGACGGCCTCACCGTCATCGCCCATCCGGAATGCCCGCCCGACGTGCTGGACGCCGCCGACTTCGTCGGCTCAACCGCCGGCATGATCGACTACGTGCGCCGCGAACGCCCGGCCCAGGTGCTGATGGTGACCGAGTGCTCCATGAGCGACAACGTCGCCGTCGAACTGCCGGAGATCGACTTCGTGCGGCCCTGCAACCTCTGCCCGCATATGAAGCGCATCACGCTGCCCAAGATCCGCCGGGCGCTGGAGACCCTCTCGCCCGCGGTCGAACTGGACCCGGCGGTCGCAGCCCGCGCGCGGGTTGCCGTCGAGCGGATGCTGGCTGTTGGATAGCGCGGGGAGAGCACCCGGAGCACAGGCCATGACAAGGCAGCCGCAGCCCCTTCCGCGGGTGATGCTGGAGCCCCTGGTGCGGGCGGCCCTGCTGGAAGACCTGGGGCGCGGCGGCGACCTCACCACCGAGGCCGTCGTATCCGCGCAGCAGGCGACAGAGGCGTTCCTGGTGGCGCGAGCAGCGGGAACCCTGGCCGGGCTCGATGCGGCGGCGCTGGCCTTTCAGATCATGGACCCGGCGGTGACAGCAGAGCCGCTGAAAGCCGACGGCGAAGCGCTGGCGCCGGGCGACAGCGTGCTGCGGCTGACGGGGCCGGCCCGGGCCATTCTCTCCGCCGAGCGGGTGGCCCTGAACCTGGTCTGCCACCTTTCGGGCATCGCCACCGCGACGGCAGAGCTTGTGGCCGCCGTGCGGCCCCATCCGGTTCATGTCACCTGCACGCGCAAGACCACGCCGGGCCTGCGCGCCCTGGAGAAGTACGCGGTGCGCGCCGGCGGTGGCGCCAACCACCGCCTGGGCCTCGACGATGCGATCCTCATCAAGGACAACCACATTGCGCTGGCCGGCGGTGTGGTCGAGGCCGTGACCCGCGCCCGGGCGCGGGCCGGCCATCTGGTGAAGGTCGAGGTGGAGGTTGACCGGCTGGATCAGCTCGAAGAGGCGCTCGGCGCCGGCCCCGATGCGGTGCTGCTGGACAACATGAGGCCGGAGCAACTGCGCGAGGCCGTGCGGATCGTCGCCGGCCGGGCCGTCACCGAGGCCTCCGGTGGAATCACGCGGGAGACAATTGCCCAGGTCGCGGCCAGCGGGGTGGACGTCATCTCCGCCGGCTGGCTCACCCACAGCGCTCCCAGTCTGGATATCGGGCTCGACGTCCTGACCGGGTGACAGCACCGCGCCGGCATTCCGCCGATGGCCGAAAAGACAACCCTGGACAGCTTTCGACGGGGGATCTACTGTCATTCGGTTTCTTGTCTCAAGTAACTGTAACGCAAGATTTTTTTGATCCAACCAGTACAGGATCGAGGGCATGGGCTTCTCAACTGTGATGGTGCGGATATTCAATCTGAAGGTGCTCTCTGCCTTGGTCACGGCAGCCTTTCTGGCCGGCTGCGAGACGCTCGACCATCTCACGGCGCCGGGTGTCGAGGGGTTGCTGCTGGCCCCGGACTTCACCGCTGTCGCGCTGACCGACGGCGGCATCGGGGACACAGGCGTCCGGTCGACGCTGGACGGCAGGACGGTCAGCCCTCAGTCCCTGCAGACCATGCTGACGGCGGCGATCCGCAGCAAGCGGCCCGACGTTTTCGTCGGCACGCGGGGGCGCTACCAGGTCTCCGCCCAGGTGATCGGCGACGATGTCAGCAAGCGCAGCCAGGACATCGAGGGGACCACTTACCGGTGGGCTAAACGCCAGGTCAGGGTGAGCTATTCGGTCGTCGACGGCGCGACAGGGCGCCAGGTCTGGGGCGGCATCATCGCCACCGAGAACGAGACCCTGGCGACCTACGAGATCCAGCGGCCGACAAAGACCAGCGAGCGCGTGCTGGAGGAGATCGTCACCGCACTCACCGACACCGACCCCTATCCCTACCCGGACCCGCCGGCCTTCAACGCCGTTGTGACCCAGAACTTCGAAGGCTTCGCACTGAACCTGCCGTACCAGAGCTGATCTATCGCTGCGGAATCAGGTCGACGATCTGCTGATAGAAGGGACGGACTTGGCGCGGGTCCTCCAGAAAAACATCGGCGCTTGAGTCGATCCACCAGGCATAGAGGCTTTCATCGCTCAATTGCGATCGGATTGCAGACTCCAGAAAATCCCTCAAAGACAGCTGCTCGGCCTTTGAGAGTTCGTTCAGCGCCGTTTCAAGAGCTTCTTCAGGGCTGTTGTGAATCTCGAAGATGTCTTGATGGAGTTTGGCGGCGAACTTCAGGAACTCAGGCGTTGGCTGAATGGTCTTGGTCACGGTTGAATCGCCTTGAAAGCGTCCTTCAGCATCCTAACTCGCTCTTCCAGGGCTGTCGGCTCGTAAGGGGCTGCGGGGACCTGGCCCCAGGCCGGGCCGGGCCAGGCCGGGTCGCCGGTAAAGCGGGCGATAACGTGGAGGTGAAGCTGCGGCACCATGTTGCCCAAGGCCGCCACGTTCATCTTGTCGGGGCTGACGGCGGCCTCTAGGGCGCGGGAGGCGGCACAGATCTCCGCCGTGAAGCGGGGCATGTCCGCCGCCTCGACGTCGTGAAAGTCGCGCAGGCCCGGGCGGCGCGGCACCAGGATCAGCCAGGGGTAGGTGGCGTCGTTCATCAGCAGTACGCGGCAGAGCGGCCAGTCGTCGATCGTGATACAGTCGGCCGCCAGCCTTTCGTGGAGGACAAAGTCGTCGGTCATGCGCAAGCGATTTTCCGGTTTCGAGGTCCGTTCCAAAATGGGCGCGCCCACCGTAGTCGCGAAAGCCGCGAAAGCGAAGCGCGCCGTCACACGGTTTTCCGGTGCGGCGATGCTTCTGCTTGCAGCCACCGCGCTTCCGACCGTGGTACTTCCGTCTGGCGCCACTGCCATGCCGGATCTCGCTTTGCCCTGGCCCGACGCGGCCCTGGAGGGCCGGAGCGGCGGCACCGCGATCAGCTTTTCCAGCCGCAGCCCCTTTGCGCTCTCCAATGTGGGCAACGGCCCGGAGGAATCGCCGGAGACCGAAGGCCTCGGCCAGCTCTACCTGCCGCCGGAGGCCTCGGCCGAGAACCCCGTGCCGGCGGTGGTGATCCTGCACGGCGCTTCGGGCGTGCAGTCGGTGCGGGAGCTGACCTACGCGCGCCAGTTCGCCGCCCGTGGCGTTGCCGCCCTGGTGATCGATGTCTTCGGCGCGCGCCGCGACCGGGCGACCGGTTTCGTCAACCGCCTGCTGGAAATCACCGAGGCGATGTTCCTGGCCGATGCTTATGCAGGCCTTGAACACCTCGCCGCGCGGCCGGAGATCGATGCCGGACGCATCGCACTCATCGGCTTTTCCTATGGCGGGATGGTGGCGACCTATGCGGCCTATGCGCAGGTGGCCGAGCGCTACGCGCCGGAGGGGCCGCGCTTTGCCGCTCACGTGGCCTTCTACGCGCCCTGCATCGCCGAGTTCCAGGACAGCCGCGCCACCGGCGCGCCGCTGCTGATGCTCTACGGCGGCCGCGATGCCATCGTCGACCCGGAGCGCTGCGCGCGGGTTGCCGAACAGTTGGAGGAGGGTGGCACACCCGTCGAGACGATCGTCTACCCGGAGGCGGTGCACCAGTGGGATGGGCGTTTTGCCGGCGAGCGCCAGATCGGCCGAAATCTCGCCGACTGCCGTTTCGTGGTGGAGAGCGACGGCACCGTGCGCGACCGCTGGCTCTGGCTGCCCATGTCCAGCGTGTTCTACCGCCGGGTCATCCTCGGCCTCTGCACCGACGAGGAAGGCTATCTGATCGGCCGCAACGACGAGGTGCGGGCCCAGGCGAACGAGGCCTTGGGGAGCTTCCTCGCGCCGATCCTGCTCGGCGGCGAGAGCTGACGGGCGCCTGCGCCATGTCCGCGCCGAAACCGGAGACCTGGCTGAAGGTGACGGAGCGCGGGCTCTACTGCGTGCCCGGCGGTTTCTACGTCGACCCGCACCGGCCCGTCGAGCGTGCCGTGGTGACCCACGGCCATGCCGACCACGCGCGGCCCGGCAACCGCGCCGTGCTCGCAACCCCCGAAACCTTGGCCATCATGCAACGGCGCTACGGCGACGAGGCGGGCGAGGCCTTGGAGCCGCTGGCCTATGGCGAGACCCGCGATATCGGCGGCGTGACGCTTTCCTTCCTGCCCGCCGGTCACGTGCTGGGCAGCGCCCAGGCGGTTCTGGAATGGAAGGGCTGCCGCATCATCGTCTCCGGCGACTACAAGCGCCGCGCCGACCCGACCTGCGCGCCCTTCGAGGTGATGCCCTGCGATGTCTTCATCACCGAGGCGACCTTCGGCCTGCCGGTCTTCCGCCATCCGCCCGACGCGGAAGAGGTTGAGAAGCTGCTGACGGCGCAGCAACAGTTTCCGGAGCGCGCCGTGCTGGTGGGGGCCTACTCCCTCGGCAAGGCGCAGCGGGTAATAGCCCTGCTGCGAAAGGCGGGCTACGACCGCCCGCTCTACATCCACGGCGCGCTGCAGGGGCTCTGCGATCTCTACCGTGACTTGGGTGTCGACCTGGGCGAACTGAAGCCGGCCACCGGTGCGAGCAAAGCCGACCTGGCCGGGCAGATCGTCCTGGCCCCGCCCTCGGCCCTCAACGACCGCTGGTCGCGGCGCCTGCCGGATCCCCTGACCGCCATGGCGTCGGGCTGGATGCGGGTGCGCGCCCGGGCCAAGCAGCGCGGCGCGGAACTGCCGCTGATCCTTTCCGACCACGCCGACTGGTACGAACTGGTGCAGACGCTTGAGGATGTCGGGGCGCCGGAGGTCTGGGTCACCCACGGCAACGAGGAAGCATTGGTGCACTATGCCTCCGGCAAGGGCATCCGCGCCCGCGCCCTGGCGCTGATCGGCCGCGGCGAAGAGGAGCAGGAGGGCGGGGCGGCAGAGGAGGAGCGCAAGGAGGAGACCAGGGAGGCGGCACCATGAAGGCCTTCGCAGAACTGCTCGACCGCCTGTCCTACACGGCGGGCCGCAACGCCAAGCTGACCCTCATGGCCGACTACTTCCGCGCCGCGCCGGACCCGGACCGCGGCTATGCGCTGGCGGCGCTCACCGGACGGCTCGACTTCGCCACCGCCAAGCCGGCGATGATCCGCGGTCTGGTCGAACAGCGCGTCGACCCTGTGCTTTTCGGCTGGTCCTACGACTACGTCGGCGACATGGCGGAAACGGTGGCGCTCATCTGGCCGCAGCGCCCGGGCGCCAACCGTCCGCCGGAGCTGGCCGAGGTGGTGGAGCGGCTTTCGACCGCCAGCCGCTCCGACTCGCCGGCGCTGGTGGAGGGCTGGCTCGATGCCCTGGATGCCACCGGCCGCTGGGCCTTCCTGAAGCTCATCACCGGGGGGCTGCGGGTCGGTGTCTCGGCGCGTCTGGCCAAGACCGCGCTGGCGAAGCTGGGCGATGTCTCCCTGGAGGAGATCGAGGAAGTCTGGCACGGCGTGACCCCGCCCTTCACCGAGGTCTTCGCCTGGCTGGAAGGCCGCGCGCCCATGCCGCAGATCGATCTGCGCCGCGCCTTCCGCCCGCTGATGCTGGCCAATCCCCTGGACGAGGCGGACCTGGAAAAGCTCGACGCCGGACACTACCGCGCGGAATGGAAGTGGGACGGTATCCGCGTGCAGCTTGCCGCCGGCGGCGGCGAGGCGCGGCTGTTCTCGCGCTCCGGCGACGAGATCACCCAGGCCTTTCCCGATCTCATGGAGACCGCGCGCTTCGATGCGGTCCTGGACGGCGAGCTTCTGGTGATGCGCGACGGGGAGATCGCCCCCTTCAACGACCTGCAGCAGCGCCTCAACCGCAAGCGGGTGACGGCGAAGATGCTGGAGAGCTATCCCGCCCACCTGCGGGTCTACGACATTCTGTTCCACGGCGACGACGATCTGCGCGAGCAGGCTTTCGACGACCGCCGCGTCAGGCTGGAAGCCTGGCACGCGGAAACCGGCCCGGCGCGCATCGACCTCTCCCCCATGCTTGACTTCGCGCGCTGGGAGGACTTGGCGGCGTTACGGGAGACGGCGCGCGAGCGCGCCATCGAAGGGTTGATGCTGAAGCGCGGCGACAGCCCCTATGTCGCCGGGCGGCCCAAGGGCCCCTGGTTCAAGTGGAAGCGCGATGCGCTGACCCTGGACACCGTGTTGATGTACGCGCAGCGCGGCCACGGCAAGCGCTCCTCGCTCTACTCCGACTACACCTTCGGCGCCTGGCGCAGCGGCGAACACGGCGAGCCGGAGCTGGTGCCGGTGGGCAAGGCCTATTCCGGTTTCACCGACGAGGAACTGCTGCGCCTCGATAAGTGGGTCCGCGCCAATACCACCGAGCGCTTCGGGCCGGTGCGCGCAGTGAAGCCGGGGCTGGTGCTGGAGGTCGCCTTCGACGCCGTCCACCGCTCCAAGCGCCACAAGTCCGGCGTCGCCATGCGCTTCCCGCGCATCCACCGCATCCGCTGGGAAAAGCCCATCGAAGAAGCCGACCGCCTGCCGACCCTGGAGAAACTGATCGAGGGGTGAGGGGAGGTCCTCCCTCACCCTCCCGCTTACGCGGGCCCCTCCCTCTCCCACTAAGGGGAGAGGGAACACAAACGGCGCGGCGCTGAAAAAGATCCCCTCTCCCCTGGTGGGAGAGGGCTGCGCAGCCTTGGCGAGGGAACCGCGCCTAGGCGAAGCTGGGTGAGGGGGACCCTTGGCACAGCTGTCACCCTCGGGCTTGACCCGAGGGTCCATCCCTCCGCAGCGCGAGCGCCGGCGATCCGGTAGTCCGTTTTGGGGTTCGGGTCGGGCACCTGCAGGGATGCCCGGGTCAAGCCCGAGCATGACGAGCAGTGCCGGGGACTGGAGCTTACCCCTCCGGCCGCTTGAAGCGTTTGTGGGGGATGAGGGCGATGGGGACGACCTCCACCAACAGCTCCGGGATCACCAGGCCAGGCACCTGGATCAGGATGCTGGCCGGCGCGCTCGGCGTTTCGAAGTATTGACTGCGCACCTGCTGGATCGCGGGCAGGTCGTCGCGGTTGAGGAAGTAGATGGTCATCGAGACGATGTCGTCGAGGGTGCCGCCGGCGGCCTCCAGGATCACCTGCGTGTTCTCGATCGCCTTGTGCATCTGGGCGGCGCAGTCGCCGGGCCCGATCACGGTGCTTTCGGCGTCCCAGGCGACCTGCCCGGTGATGTAGAGCGTCACCCCCTCGCCGGCGATCACGCCCTGCGAGAAGGCCCGCCCGTTCGGCCCCCAGATGCCCGGGGGATTGAAGCCATAGGCCATGGAGAAGTCCTTTATGGTGGAAGCCGCGCCGCCGCCGTGGGCTGTGGGGGCGCGAACGACAAGGATGCGGCAGAGTTGGAAGCATAGCAGCCGTCCGGTCGCGTCCGAAGCATAACTGTGATGCCAAGGTACTGCTGGCGGCGGCCTGAAGGCGTCGTGCCATCGCGGTCCGGAAACCGGCGACCCCTGAACCTTCGGGGGCAACCATGCGACCAACCTTCGGTGGCGGCGCGGGCGCATTTGCGTGCGAGGGGATCGAAAATGAACGCAAAGTCTCTGGGCCCTGTTCTTTTGGGCTTCCTCCTTGGCGCCAGCCTCCTTGCCGGCGGCAGCCTGGCATCGGCAGGGGCTTTGCCGGAGCACTGCCGCCAGGCACCGGTGGCCGCCGACTGCACGGCGTCCCTGTTCGATCACCTGCTGGAGCGGATCGCGGCCGAGCGGCCGTACGATCAGCCGGATTTGAAAGCCGCCCTGGCCGACAAGCTGATCAACCTGGGCAGCCTGGATCTCGCACAAGAGGTTGCGGTGGGAATCGATCATGCGCCGACCCGGGACGTGAAACTGGCGGTGATCGGGGTGCTGCAGGCGAACCAGCGGCACTACGCAGAGGCCAGCGCCATCGCTGATCTGATCGGCGATCCGCAGCAGCGCCTGCCGGTCTACACCGCCATCGTCGAGCGCTTCGTGGCCGACGGTGATGTCGAACCGGCCTGGACCTTAGCCAAGGCGCTTGACGATGCGGCGCTGTCGGACAGCTTCCAGGCCGCGCTGGTCGTCCGCTTTGCCGCCGAGGGGCGCTTCGAATTGACCCTCCCCAATGCGCTGGAGGTCCGTGACGCGGGCCGGCGCGCCGACGTGCTCTTCGGTCTGGCATCCCGGCAGTTGGCGTCGCAGCCTCTGGCCGACGTGTTGCAGTCCTTGGAAGCGATTGACGACCCTGAGGTCCGAGCCCGCGATTTCGCACTGCTGGGGCAGCAGGCCCACGACCTGAAGAAACCGGATGCCGCCGAGACGCTTTTTGCGCGCGCCCTTGAGGGATTGGCGCAAGCGGAGGCCGCCGGCAGCGAAGACACAGACGATCTCAGGCAAAGCATCGCGCGGGCGCTGGAGGCGGCGGGCCGCGCCACAGAGGCCCTGGCCGTGGCTGCGGAGATCCGGGATGTGCAGCGCCGGCTTGAGTCCGCCGGGCGGATCGCCCCGACCCTGGCGCAAAGCGGTCAGACTGACGCGGCGCTCTCTATGCTGAAGAACAACGTCGCGGCGGCTGCAAACACCGCCAATAGCGAGCAGCGCACTCTGGCGTTGACCCGGCAGGCCGAGTTCATGGTCGAGGCCGGCTTTGCCGACGAGGCTTTCCAGGTGATCGCGCGCATCGAGGCGCCGGACCGTCGCTCCGACGCGCGCCAGGCGCTCGCGCGGACCGCGGCCCGTCAGAACGCCTTCGACCTGGCGGAGCGCATCGTCGCGGAAGATCCGTCCATCCTCCACCGGGTGACCGGGCAGCTCGGACTCGCCATGACCCTCAGCATCGTCGAGGGCGAGCGCGCCCGCGCGCTGGCGCTGGCCGAGGAAGCGCAGATGGCTCTTGAGATGGACGCCATCGCGGGTGCGGAGAGCGTTTATGGCATGCTGGTCGACACCCAGCTGAACCTGCGGCAGTTCGACCGGGCGCGGAGCCTCATCGACTGGCTGCAGGAACCGGAAGCCCGCTTTGACACGCTCGACCGGCTGGCCGCGGCTGCAGCACGGGCCGGTGCCCGGGAGGCCTTGTTGCGCGCCATCGACGACATGATCGTCCTCGTCGCAGGGGACAGCTTCTACGAGCGTTACGGCCGCACCGCCATGATCGCGAAGCGCTTGCCGTGGGATCTGACCCCGAAAGAGATACTCCTGCTGTCCAAGCGCCTGAAGCAGGCCGACTTCGAGTGGCTGTTCGTCAACGTCGCCGCGGTGCGGCTGGCCGAAGGGGGACGGCTGGACGTGGCGCAGGAACTGGTGGCCCTGGCCGACGACCCCGACCTCACCGCCGACTTCGAACTCCCCGAACTGGCAGCCCTGCTGGAGTTGAGCATCGCGGCGGAGTAAGTTTCTCCAGTCAAAGATGCGAAGCCTGCCAGATGTCATCACACACAACTACGATCCAGCGCGGGGCGCGCTGCAGAACCTCTGTGACCTGCCCGCGGACCAGGCTGAGGCGATCCTGGCCGCGATCCGGGCATCCGGACGTTTGCGCATAAAGGCCGACTATCTCGAACGGCGGCTCGGGACCGAGGACTGGCTCCTGCGAGAGCGCACGCGGAAGCTCGGCCGGCCGCATCTCAAGCATCCGATCTACTTCTTTCTGGGAGACTTCGCCGATGGGCTGGACCCTTCCCGGCCCGAGTCGCTGATGATCCCGCTCGCAGTACTGCCGCCGGAGATACTCACTTTCACCTATCCCGACAGCATGGCGAGCCTGTCTCTGGCGATAGAGGAGGCGCATCTGTCGGAGCGCAAATCCTATCACGGCCAGGTCTTCACGCTGCGTGAGATCGAGGATGTGATCGCGCAGTTCGGGATGCCTGCGCCCCAGGGAGACCACGCTATCCCAAAGGTTCGCGACAGATTCATCGAAGTGCAGATCTGGGACGACCGGCCGCTGCGACGTTTTCTGGCGAGGCGGTAAGCATCGGCTTGGAAGCCTCTCTCACCCAGCTGCGGCTACGCTCGCCTTCCGTCTCGCCAAGCCTGCGCAACCCTCTCCCCATGGGGGAGAGGGAGGGACCCGCGTGAGCGGGAGGGTGAGGGGGTCTACCGCTGCGCCGTGGCCCAGTTGTCGGCGATCCAGACGGGGGCGTCGGAGGCGGGGAGGGGCGCCTTGCCGCGGATCGTGTCGGCGAGCTTTTCGGCCAGCATGATGGTCGGGGCGTTAAGGTTGCCGCTGACGATGTCGGGCATGATGGAGGCATCGACCACGCGCAGGCCCTCCAGCCCATGCACCTTTGCTTCGCCGTCGACCACCGCCATGGGGTCGGTTCCCATCTTGCAGGTGCAGGACGGGTGGTAGGCGCTTTCCACGTGCCGGCGCACGAAGGCGTCGATCTCCTGGTCTGACTGCACCTCGGGGCCCGGGGCCAGTTCGGCGCCGCGGAAGGGGTCGAAGGCCTTTTGCGCGAAGACCTCCCGCGTCAGGCGGACGGCGGCGCGGAACTCCTGCCGGTCGGCCTCCTGGCTCATGTAATTGAAGATAATGCGCGGCGGCGCCTTGGGGTCGGCGGAGGCGAGGGTGATTTCCCCGCGGCTCTGGGAGCGCATGGGCCCGACATGAGCCTGGAAGCCGTGGCTCCCCGCCGGGTTGCTGCCGTCGTAATTCATGGCGATGGGCAGGAAGTGGTACTGCAGGTCCGGGTGCTCGATGCCCGCCCGGCTGCGGATGAAGCCGCCGGCCTCGAAGTGGCTGGAGGCGCCGAGGCCCTTTTTGAAGAACAGCCAGTCGAAACCGATCTTCGCCTGGTTCCAGGGCTTCAGCGCCGAGTAGAGGGTGATGGGCTGGGTGCAGGCGTGCTGCACGTAGACCTCCAGGTGGTCCTGCAGGTTCTTGCCGACCCCCGGCAGGTCCTGCACCACATGGATGCCGTGCCCGGTGAGGTCGTCCGCCGGGCCGACGCCGGAAAGCAGCAGGGTCTGCGGCGAGTTGACGGCGCCGCCGCAGAGGATCACCTCGCGCTCCGCCCGCACCTCGGCTTTGGTGTTGCCCTTGGCCAGTTCGACACCGACGGCGCGGTAGCCGTCGAAGAGCACGTGGGTGGTGAGCGCGCGGGTCCAGACCGTGAGATTGGGGCGCGTCATAGCCGGCTTCAGATAGGCGACCGCCGCGCTCCAGCGCCGCCCGTCATGGACCGTCATGTCCATGTGGGCGAAGCCTTCTTGCTGGCGCCCGTTCATGTCGGCAGTGACCGGATAGCCCGCCTGCCGCCCGGCCTCGATCCAGGCCTGGAACAGCGGGTTTTTGCAGGCGCCGGCCGAGACGTGCAAAGGCCCTTCGCCGCCGCGGTAGGGGTCGGCGCCGCGCTCGTAGGTCTCGGCCTTGCGGAAGTAGGGCAGGATGTCGGCGTAGGACCAGCCGGCGAGCCCGCCCTGGGCCCAGCGGTCGTAGTCGCGCGCGTGGCCGCGCACATAGGCCATGCCGTTGATGGAGGAGGAGCCGCCGAGCACGCGCCCGCGCGGGCAGTAAAGCCGGCGGCCGTCCAGATGGGGTTCCGGCTCCGAATGGTAGAACCAGTTGTATTTGTCGTTGGCCAGCGGCTTGGCCAGCGCCGCCGGCATATGGATGAAGATCGAGGAGTCGCGCCCGCCGGCCTCCAGCACCAGCACGGAAACCTCCGGGTCCTCGGTCAGGCGGCTGGCCAATACGCAGCCGGCCGAACCGGCGCCGACAATGATGTAGTCGAAACTGTTGGACGCGGGCATAAGCTGGTTACTCGGTCATCTCATGCTTCTCGATGCGGAGCCCACCCTTCGAGACGCCTTGCTGCGCAAGGCTCCTCAGGGTGAGGTCTGTTTCAAACCTCATGCTGAGGAGGCCGCGCAGTGGCCGTCTCGAAGCATGGCGGTCACTCTAGTAAGGCGAGTCGACGCCGTTGACGGCGACGTAGACGCTTTTCAACTGGCTGTAGTGCTCGATGGCGGCCAGGCCGTTTTCGCGCCCCAGGCCGGACTGCTTCATGCCGCCGAAGGGCATGGCGATGGGGGTGATGTTGTAGGTGTTGATCCAGCAGGTGCCGGCCTGCAGCCTGGCGATCACCCGGTGCGCGCGGGCGAGGTCGCGGGTGAAGACGCCGGCGGAGAGGCCGAACTCGGTGTCGTTGGCGCGGGCGACGACCTCGTCCTCGTCGCGGAAGGGCAGCACCGTCATGACGGGGCCGAAGATTTCCTCGCGCACGATGGTCATCTCGTCGGCGCAGCCGGCGAAGATGGTCGGCTCGACGAAATTGCCGGCGGCGAGCGCAGGGTCATCCGGGCGCCCGCCGCCGACCGCGACCCGGGCGCCCTCGGAGCGGCCCTGGTCGATGTAGCCCAACACCTTCTCGGTGTGTTCCCGGGAGATCAGCGCGCCGACCTGGGTTGCCGGGTCCAGCGGATTGCCGATCTTCAGGCCTGCGGTCTTGGCCACCAGCTTTTCCAGGAGGGCGTCGTGCACATCCTCCTGCACGAAGACCCGCGTGCCGTTGGAGCAGACTTCGCCCTGCGTATAGAAGTTGGCCAGCAGCGCACCGTGCACCGCGTTCTCAAGGTCTGCATCGTCAAAGACGATGAGCGGCGACTTGCCGCCCAGCTCCAGGGTCACGGCCTTCAGGGTCTCTGCCGCATCGGCCATCACCTTGCGGCCGGTGCCCACCTCGCCGGTGAGGGAGACCTTGGCGATGCCGGGATGGCGGACCAGCAGGCGGCCGGTCTCGGCAAAGCCCTGCACCACGTTGAAGACGCCGTCGGGCAGCCCGGCTTCGGTATAGATCTCCGCCAGCTTCAGGGCGGTCAGCGGCGTCAGTTCCGCCGGCTTGAAGATCATGGCATTGCCGCAGGCCAGCGCCGGTGCCGACTTCCAGCAGGCGATCTGCATGGGATAATTCCAGGCGCCGATGCCGGCACAGACGCCCAGCGGTTCACGCCGGGTGTAGGCGAAGTCGCCGCCGAAGTCGTGATGCTCGCCGTGCAGGCTGCCGGCAACGCCCGCGAAGAACTCGATGCAGTCGGCGCCGGAGATGATGTCCACGACCTCCGCCTCCTGGATCGGCTTGCCGGTGTCCAGCACCTCCAGCTCGGCCAGTTCGCGGTTGCGCGCGCGCAGAATGCGAGCGGCCTCCCCCAGGATGCGCCCGCGCTCCGCCCCGCTCATGGCCGACCAGACGGCGAAACCTTCCTGCGCCGCGGCGACGGCGGCTTCCACATCCTCGGCACCGGCCTGCTGCACGCTGCAGATGACCTCGCCGGTCGCCGGGTTCAGGGTCTCGAAGCTCTGGCCGCTGCGGGCGTCGCGATAGCCGCCGCCGATGTAGAGCTGCTGTTCGGGAAGGTTACGCATCGGTCCTCTCAGGGGTCCTCTCAGCCGGTCCTCTTAAGCGCTGGCCTTGGCAAGGCAGCGCGTCACGTAATCGCGGGCGATGGCCCGGGCCTCATCGATGGTCAGCAGGCCGTCGGAGAGCGCGCAGCGCAGCCAGAGACCTTCGATCATCGCCGCCAGGCCGGTTGCCGCCATCTCCGCGTCTGCGTCCGGGAGCACCTGCTTGAAGGCGTGGCGCAGGTTGCTGAGCAGGCGCCGCTCGTTGATCTTCTGAATGCGCCAGAGCGCCGGAAAGGTTCGCGCCTCGGCCCAGAAGGCGAGCCAGGCGGAGACTGTTTCCGGGTCGTTCTGGTCGGCTGAGAAGTTGGCCTGGATCACCGCATCGATGCGCTCCGCCGGAGTCGCGGCGGCCTTCAGGCGGCGCACGGTCTCGGCCAGCAGATCCTGGGCGAGGGAGCGCATGGTGGCGGCCAGCAGGCCCGCCTTGTCGTCGAAGTAGTGGGCGACGATGCCGCCGGACAGGCCGGCGTTGCGGCTGATCCGCGAAATGGTGGCGTTGGCGAAACCCTGCTCGTGAATCGAGGTGATGGTCGCCGCGATCAGTTGCCGGCGCCGCAGATCCTCCATTCCAACCTTGGGCATCGTCGGCGTTCGCCTTCCCCTGAAACCCGTCACTGCACACGCGCCGGCGGCACGCTTAAGCGCTATCCTCAAGACGTATTTTATTTTGATTGAACGTTCAATCAAAAAAACCTAGGCTGAGCGCCTCATCAGCGAAAGGTCGGCGGTTCCCCGGGGAGCGTGAAGGCGCGTCCATGCGGGTTGCAGGCGCCGGCCCATATATAGGACCAGAAACAGAACCAGAAACAAGCGATCGCACGAAGATCGGACAAAAAGGGAAGAGGAGGCTTGAAGTCCATGCAAAGGAGTTTCCAGTTCGGCCTGGCCGCGGCGGCGGCCCTGGTGGTTTCCTCGGCAGCGGGCGCTGCCTGGGCGGCAGACCCTGCGGCCTGCAAGGAGGTGCGCTTCGCCGACGTCGGCTGGACCGATATTACGGCGACCACGGCGGCCACCTCGGTGGTTCTCGACGGCCTGGGCTATGAGCCCAGCGACGAGCTTCTGGCCGTACCGGTGACCTACGCCAGCCTGAAGAACGGCGACATCGATATCTTCCTCGGCAACTGGATGCCGACCATGGAAGGCGATCTCGCCAAGTACCGCGACGAAGGCTCGGTGGAGGTGCTGGGCGCGAACCTGGAGGGCGCCAAGTATACCCTGGCCGTCCCCAGCTACACGGCAGCGGCTGGCATCAAGGACTTTGCCGACATCGCCAAGTTCGAAAAGGAACTGGACGGCAAGACCTACGGCATCGAGCCGGGCAACGACGGCAACCGCCTGATCCTCGACATGATCGACCAGAACACCTTCGGTCTGGAGGACTTCGAGCTGGTGGAGTCCTCGGAGCAGGGCATGCTGACCCAGGTTGCCCGCGCGGTGAAGCGCGAGGAGCACATCGTCTTCCTGGGCTGGGCGCCGCACCCCATGAACAACAACTTCGAGCTGACCTATCTTTCCGGCGGTGACGACATCTTCGGCCCCGACTTCGGCGGCGCGACGGTCTACACCAACGTGCGCAAGGGTTACACCAGCGACTGCCCCAACGTCGGCCAGCTGCTGACCAACCTGAAGTTCACGCTGCCGATGGAAGGCGCCATCATGGAGGCCATCCTCGACGGCGAAGACAAGAAAGAGGCTGCGGCGGCCTGGCTGAAGGCCAACCCCGCGACGCTGGACGGCTGGCTGGCGGGTGTGAAGACCCTCGACGGCAGTGACGGTCTGGCAGCCGTGAAGGCGCACCTGGGCCTGTGATGCGGACCCGTAATCCGGGCCTATAATCTGGGCCTGTAAAAGCTGATCTTATTGGATGTAAGCTTGGAACGGTCAGGCCAGCGTGCCTGGCCGTTCTGCTTTTTGCAGGCCTGACAAACAAGGGGGGAGACCTCGGCATGGAATGGCTGGAGGACAACAAGATCCCGCTCGGCAAGTGGATCGAAGGCTTTGTGGAGTTTCTGACCGAGAACGCCGCCTGGTTCTTCGATGGCATTTCCGACGTGCTGGGGTTTCTGATCAACGGGCTCATCGACGTTCTGCAGTTCGCGCCGCCGCTGCTGCTGGTGCTGCTGATCGCCGCTGTGGCCTATTGGCTGCAGCGCTCGATCTGGCTGGCCGTCGGTGTCGCGCTCTCACTGCTGCTGATCATCAACCTCGGCTATTGGGAAGAGACCATCGAAACGCTCTCCCTCGTCATCTACGCGACCCTCTTCTGCATGGTGATCGGCGTGCCCGTCGGCATCGCCGCCGCGCACCGGCCCTGGCTCTATACGGCGATCCGGCCGGTGCTCGACCTCATGCAGACCATTCCCACCTTTGCCTACCTCATTCCGACCCTGATCCTCTTCGGTCTCGGCGTGGTGCCGGGGCTCATCTCCACCGTCATCTTCGCCATTCCCGCGCCGATCCGCCTGACCTACCTCGGCGTTTCCTCCGTTCCCACCAACCTGGTAGAAGCCGGCGAGTCTTTCGGTGCGACCAAGAGTCAGCTCCTCTGGAAGGTCGAACTGCCCCATGCCATGCCGACCATCATGGCCGGTCTCACCCAGTGCATCATGCTCTCGCTTTCGATGGTGGTGATCGCCGCCCTGGTGGGCGCCGACGGCCTCGGCAAGCCGGTGGTGCGCGCGCTGAACACGGTGGACGTGGCGCGCGGCTTCGAGGCGGGGCTTGCCATCGTCATCGTCGCCATCGTCCTCGACCGGCTCTGCAAGCAGCGCGGCGCCGCCGCGCAGGAGCGCTGAGCCATGAGCGCCCAACCGAACACCGTCGTCGACTTCCGCGACGTCGACATCATCTTCGGCAAGGAGCCGGAGAAGTCCCTGGCCCTGCTGGACAGCGGCGCCGGGCGCGACGAAATTCTGCAGCGCACCGGCAACGTGCTGGGGGTCGCCGGTGCCTCGCTCGCCATCGAGGAGGGGGAGATCTGCGTGCTCATGGGGCTTTCCGGCTCCGGAAAGTCGACCCTGTTGCGCGCCGTCAACGGCCTCAACAAGGTGACCCGGGGCGCCGTGATGGTGCGCGACGAGAGCGGTCCAAATGGCGCTGAGATGGTCGATGTCGCCTCCTGCGATGCCGGCACCCTGCGCCGCCTGCGCATGAACCGGATCGCTATGGTGTTCCAGCAGTTCGCCCTGCTGCCCTGGCGCACGGTGAAGGAGAACGTCGGCTTCGGCCTGGAACTGCGCGGCATGGGGCTGGGGGAGCGCGACGCCATCGTCGCGGAGAAACTCGACCTGGTCGGCCTCTCCCAGTGGCAGGACAAGTTCGCGCATGAACTCTCCGGCGGCATGCAGCAGCGCGTCGGCCTCGCCCGCGCTTTTGCCACCGACGCCGACATCCTGTTGATGGACGAGCCCTTTTCCGCCCTCGACCCGCTGATCCGCGACCACCTGCAGGACGAACTGCTGGAACTGCAGCGGCGCCTGAAGAAGACCATCGTCTTCGTCAGCCACGACCTCGACGAGGCGCTGAAGCTGGGCAGCCACATCGCCATCATGGAGTCCGGCCGCATCGTCCAGTACGGCGAGCCGGAGTCCATCGTCCTCAAGCCCGCGAGCGATTACGTGGCGGAGTTCGTCGCCCATATGAACCCGCTGAACGTGCTGCGCGGCGGTTCCCTCATGACCCCTGTCGAAAAGCTGAAACGCGAAGACGATACCGTGCTGCTGGACAGCCGGGGACGCTTCCGGGTGAAGCTGGACGACCGCGGCGCGCCGCAGTCGGTCACCCTGGACGGTTACCTCGGCCGCCTGATGGCCTATGATGACGGCATGGACATGACCGACCTTCCCGACGTCGCCCTGATCACCGCGCCCACCGACATGTCGATGCGCGTGGCCATCGAGCTGCGCCAGGCCACCGGCCATCCCGTTGCGCTGATGGAGGACGGCCGCTTGGTGGGTGTCTGCGGCGATGAGGAGATCTACGCCGGCATCCTGCGCCAGAGCCGGGCGGCGGATAAAGCGGACGAGAACCAGAACGATACGGAGGCTGCGGCAGCGTCGTGAGCGGGACGTCTGGCGATATCCGCGGCATCCTCTTCGACAAGGACGGCACGCTGCTGGACTATCACGCCACCTGGATGCCGCTGAACCGGGAGGCGGCGCTGGCGGCGGCGGGCGCCGATGCGGTGCTGGCGGAGCGCCTTCTGGCCGCCGGCGGCTACGACGCGGCCAAGGACTGCATCGTCCCGGACTCCGTCCTCATCAGCGGCAGCAATGACGACCTCGGCGCCTGCTGGGCGGAGATCCTGGAGGCCGACGCGGCGGAACTGACCGACCGCCTCTCCGCGCTTTTCGAGGCCGGCAGCGCCGCCACGGCGGTGGCCGTCGCCGGTCTCGCAGAGACGCTGGCCGCCCTTGCGGCGCGGGGTCTCGTGCTCGGCGTTGCCACCAACGACAGCGAGGAGGGGGCCTACAACAGCCTGGGCCCCTTCGGCGTGCTGGACCATTTCCCTTTTGTCGCCGGCTACGATTCCGGCCACGGCGCCAAGCCCGGCCCCGGCATGGTCCAGGGTTTCTGTCAGGCGATGGACCTTGCGCCCGAGGCCGTCGCCGTGGTCGGCGACAGCCGCCACGACATGGAGATGGGCCGCAACGCCGGCGCCGGCCTGCTGGTCGGCGTGCTCACCGGCAGCGCCGCCC
>NZ_JANQKD010000125.1 GCF_028281305.1 Pelagibius sp.
CTTCTTCATGTCGGGCAGACGGGTCTGCGAGTTCGCCGCATGCCCCCAGAAGACCATGGCCCGGAGATTATCGTTCTGATCGATATTCTCCTTGGCTTCGAGCGCCAGATCGAACCAGCGGGAAACCGGCACGCCGGACTTCTCCATCATGTCCTTGCTGGCGAAGCGGCCCTTCAGCCACTCGTAGTCGACATCCCAGACCCGCGACCAGTGCTTCCACGAACCGGTCTTCAGGCCGTAGTAACCCGGCAGGGTGTGGCAGAGCACGCCCAGGTCGGTGGCGCCCTGCACGTTGTCGTGGCCGCGGAAAATGTTTGTGCCGCCGCCCGAAGTGCCGATCACGCCGAGGGCCAGGCCCAGGACGCAGTAGGCACGGGTGTTGTTGTTGCCGTTGGTGTGCTGGGTGCCGCCCATGCACCAGATGATGGTGAAGGGACGGTTGTTGGCCAGCGTCCGCGCCACGCGCTTCAACTGGGAGCCCGGCACGCCGGTGACCCGCTCGGTCTCCTCCGGCGTCCACTTTGCAACCTCGGCCTTGATCTGGTCGAGACCCCAGACGCGCTGGCGGATGAACTCCTTGTCTTCCCAGTTGTTCTCGAAGACGTGCCAGAGAATGCCCCAGATCAGCCCGACGTCGGTGCCCGGGCGGAAGCGCACGTATTCATCGGCATGGGCGGCCGTGCGCGTGAAGCGCGGGTCGCAGACGATGAAGGGTGCGTTGTTCTGCTCCTTGGCCTTCAGCATGTGCTGCATGGCCACCGGATGGGCTTCGGCCGGATTGCCGCCGATCTGGAAGATGGCGCGCGAGTTGTGGATGTCGTTGTAGCTGTTGGTCATCGCACCATAGCCCCAGGTGTTGGCAACACCCGCGACCGTGGTCGAGTGACAGATCCGCGCCTGGTGGTCTCCGTTGTTGGAGCCCCAGAAGGCGTAGAACTTGCGGAAGAGATAGGCCTGCTCGTTGTTGTGCTTGGCAGAGCCCAGCCAGTAAACGGAATCGGGGCCGGAGCTGCCGTAGATCTCCAGCATCTTGTCGCCGATTTCGTTGATGGCCTGATCCCAGGAGATCTTGGTCCACTTACCGTCGACCAGCTTGGTCGGATGCTTCAGGCGGCGTTCGCCGTGGGCATGCTCGCGCACCGAGGCGCCCTTGGCGCAGTGGGCGCCGAGATTGAAGGGGCTGTCCCAGCCGGGCTCCTGCCCGGTCCAGACGCCGTCCTGCACCTCGGCAATCACCGTGCAGCCCACAGAGCAGTGCGTGCACACGGATTTCACAAGCTTAACGTCGCCTGTCGCCGCAGAGGCCGCCTCGGCCTTCTTCACCATCCCGAAGGGAACCGTGGCAGCGGCGGCGCCGCCGGCTGCCAAGCCGGATCGTTTCAGGAATGTGCGGCGGTCAATAGCGCTTCCGGAAGCACCGGCAAACGCCTTTGACAAACGGGGGCCATTCGCAACCCCATTCGTCCTTTTGGTAAGCATTGACCTCTCCCTAATTCGCGGTCGGTACGGTGGGGCGGGATGCCCCGGATCTCGTCACGGGCACAGGCTTCTAGAAGCGGGCCAGATCGTAGAACGTCCGTACGTGGTCAGTTTCGGTGTAGCCGGCAGACTTCTTCTGCGGAGACGCGGTTTCGACAGCGCCCGCCTGGGAGGCTGTCACGGCAACCGCGGCCGCACCGGCACCAAGGCCGGCCTTCTTGAAGAAGTCCCGACGACCGAGTTTGATCTCTTCCTTCTTGCTCAACGGTTCACCCTCCTTGCTGTGTGGTGACCTGTTCATTGTGCGACGAAACTGCCCAGCGGGTCGTCGCTTCCCGGTATCGCGGCCCCAGGGCCTCATGGCCCCGGGAGATCGCTGGCGCTAGGCCGCCATCTCGAAAGCCTGGCTTTCGATGTTCATAAACACCCGGCCGATGGTTCCGACCGGCATGAACAGCACCGCCGACTGGGCCGCCTGCAGGTCCTCGAAGAACCGCGGCGCCCAGCAGCCGATGTGCGTGTCAAAGAACTTCCGCTGCTCCTCCAGGTCTGCTGGCGCTCCGAAGCTGCCCTTGATCAGACCGGCCATCATCTCGCAGAGCGCGGCGATGTGATCCTCGGGCTCGCTGACATCGTCCGCCCGTGCGATCTGCAGGCGCGCCATGTCGCCGCGCAGCCTAGCCAGCGGCTTCTCGTTGAGGAAACCCGTCAAATAGTAGGAGGCATAGGGCAGCAGTTCGCCCTGCCCCAGGCCGACAAAGAGATCGAAGTACTCCTGCCGCGCCGTCTCGACATTGGTGCCGCGGGCTGCTGCTGCGAGCGCCTTGATGCCCTCGCCGAGTTCAGACTCGTCGCCGCTCAGCCCGCCCAGCATGCGCAGCATCGCCTCGCTCGGTTCGCCGGCAAGCAGTTGGCCCAGCAGTGCGTACCATCCGGCTCGCAGCTGGTCTTCCTCGGAAATGGGTACCTGCGCAGCGAAACCGCTCAAGCGCACAACTCTCCCAACCTGCAGTAGAAATCACTTAAACAGCTGATCCAGGTTGGCTCGGCAAACCCGATTTACCCCCAACCTCGGTCGTAATTCCTACTGTCGTTATATCCCTGATTTTCCCAGGGTTTTTGCCACTTATAGGCTGATTAGACTGCCTTTACCGCACGGCTGTCAACTAAATCAGATGTTGCACTGCACAACTGAGGACTCACGAATAAACCCAGCCAAAACAGGCCCTTACGGATACACCGAAACCGATTTTGTAAACGCAGCCGCCAACCATGACGTGCAGTCAGCCTGATCCATCGCCCCAGCGCCGCCGAACCGCCGCCCCTCTGAGCCTCTCCCGCGAATCGCCGCCTGGAGTCTCATCCGGAACCGGCGTCGGCCGGCCCTGCTGGTCCGGCTCGGCGGCGGCGGCTTCCGACAGGTTCTCCTCGCGGTCCTGAAGGCCGGCCGCAGGTTCGTCCGGCTCGCCAGTAGCGGCGTCGTCAGCCGACGCGGCCGGAGATGCTTCAGCCCCGCCTGCTTCAGCCCCGCCTGCTTCAGCCCCGCCTGCTTCACCCAGGGCCGGGTCGGCTTCGTCCGGCTCCTCGACCAGCATGCCCTTGCCCACCTGATAGACTGTCTTCAGCCCTTCGACCACCAGCGCGGCATCGGTGTAGTCCTCGTCGTAGTCGTTCATGCCGTCGAGGTGGGCGAACACGGGATCCACACGCCACAGACGGCGCAGGGCGCGGCGGCGCAGGGCTTCCGGGACCTTCTCGTGCATGAAGACCGAGAAATCCGAATCCCGGCTCAGCGTCTCGATATCGGGCAGATCCTTCGGATCGAAATCGCTCTCTTGCGGTTCGGCTGGGCGGCTTTCACCGGCTGCCCCGGCTTCGGCGCCGCTTGCCTCAGCGGCCTTTTCGGAATCAGCGGAGGGGTCGGGCCGCGGGCGTTCCGACGCCTCGCGCTTGCGCTCGGACCAGCGCGAGAGAAAGCCTCCGTCGCCGTCTCCCTGGCCTCTGTCTCCGCGGCCTGTTTTTTCGCGGCTATACGGCTTGCGCCCGGCCATGACCCGTCAGTCCCGGCGGCCGCGGCCTGCCGCGGTGCGTGCCATCGGAGGCCGGCGACTGAAGGCGTCGTCGCCGCTGCGGGCCTTCTGCCGCTTGCGCTTGTGAAAGACTTCGTCGACGTGATGGGTGTCGACAAAGGTTTGGACGAAGGCCACGAGGTCGGGCGGCATGGGGACGCCCTCGACGATCTCTTCGCCGCTGTCCAGGTAGTCCTGCGCCTCGTAGGGGCTGGCCGTCACCAGGAAGGGAAGAAACTCGTGCCGGCTGTCGGGATCGTCTTCGCTGCGCAGCAGGACGAAGACCTGCGGCGGATCCTGGGTCAGATTGACCTTGTAGCCCTCGGTCTCCCGGCGGAACAGCTCGAGGGGCAGAGTGCCGCAATGATAGTGAACCCAGTCTTCGCCTTCGCGCAGCACCGTCCAGTCGGCATCGGGCTCCAGGGGTGGCGCACCGGGGATGACGGCGACGGGACGCCAGGCATAGTCCTTCCAGGGATGGTCAATGCGCCGCCGCTCGACCACCACCCCTAAAGGCAGGACTTCACTGGATTCCATGGGCCTCTGTTCCGAACTCTTTTTGCCATCTGCCGCTTGGCGCGACAGCTCCCCCGCCAAGGCAACCTAGGCGGTCGGGAGGGCCTTGGCGAGTCCCTCGGAACACAAACCCAGACACAAACCGGCCCGATCCTGGGCTTTCTGTCCCAAAGCACACCGGACCGGTTTTGGCATCAGACCAGTTGCGGCGCCCACTGGCAGGGAGCACCGCCGGCCAAGAGCACGGCAGTCGAAGGGTCAGTCGAGGGCGGCGTCGAAGATCCGCACGAAGGCCTCGGCCGAGTTCCCGCGCGCAAGGCGGACATAGTAGGCAACCTCGTCCGTCTTCGCCTCGCACTCCTCCATGCTGTTCAGCACCGCAAGTTGCAACAGCCCGCCGATCGGCTCGTCGTCGATATGGCGGCGGCCCGCCTCCTGCACCGGCGCGCAGGCCACGTTGAGCTGCTCCTCGACGGCATAGAGCGCATCGAGAATGACCGCACTCTCCGCCTCGGCATCGACAATCGTCTGTGCCAGAGCTGAAGAGACCTGGTTCTGATACGTGAAGATGGTCGCCGCCCGATCCTCGACCGAACCATCCATCAACATCGGCCAGACCAGGGAGTTGGCACCGCTGATGGTCGTACCCACCGCGCAGACAGCCACGACCCCGGCCAGGACTCGTTTCTTGATCTTGCCCATGTTTCGTTCCTCACCTCAAACAACCGCATCGCCAGCCTTCCGAGGAATGCCCTCCCCGCGAAAGAACTGCGGGGCCATGGCAGACCCGTCGGAGGCCTGGTTTTTTTGTCGCAGGCAGAAGTGTGGGCCAATCAGGCTTTATCGAATCTTACCGCGCCCCGGAGGTTCCGATCTTGTCACAGACCGCGGCAATTTGACGGAAAAGCCGGGGTAGAAAGGCACCGAAACCCAACGCGTCCTTTGGGCAAATCGGATTTGTCGGGCATTCGCGCAAACTGCGCGGATATCGGCGATCCGACGGATTGTGAACTGCCGACCCGAAGGATCAGTGGCTTTGGCGCAGCTTCAGCTTCAGCCCGACGACCTTGTAGATGTCCAGGCCGGTGATGCTGGCGATCTCGCGGAAGGACAAAGAGGTCTCGCGCAGCAGCGTGGCTGCATGGCGGTAGGGATTCATGCGCCGCGCCTTGGCGCGCCAGCGGACCGTCGTGCTGGCCACCGAACGGCGCAGTTCCTCCGCGTCCAGGCCCCGCGCCTGGGCTTCACGCAAAGCGGCCGCACGGCGCGCCTTGTCGTCCGAGATAAAGCCGTCCATCAGGTGAACCGCGTGGGCAAAGCGGTCAAGGGTCTCCGGTCGGAAACCGATGTCGTCGGCCATGTGGGCGTCGCTGCGCGTGAAGTCCGGGGGCGGTTCCTGCTGCGCGCCACCGGCAGCCGCCTCGTCCAGCGTCAAGCCGAAGCGCGCCGCCAGCCGCGTCGCCGCAGCCAGGGCGTTGGCCCGCTCGCCCTCAAAGGGGCTCTCCGCCGCAAGCTGCAGCAGATTGTGGAAGCGTTGCCGTTCGGCCTCTGTAAACCCGCCGGAAATCCCCGGTCTCCTTGCAGCAGCATGAGTCAGATCCGGCCCGCACCGCCGCTGCCAAGGCGGAACGGACCCAAACGCCCACTATACCATCAAGGGTTAGCAAAACCCAAAGTACCGGGGCGACAGCTTCGTGAAGCTTGTGTGAAGAGGCTGCGGGAACGGTTGCCCGGCGCAGACCGGCGGCGCATACCAGTGGCGCGGGCTGGCTGCGCGGACGCACCGTCGGCGCGGGCCGCCACTCCTACCCGATTCAGTCCTGCTTGTTCACGTCGCGGATGCGCTGGCCGAGGCGCCGTGCAAAGCCGGCCGGGTCGTCCAGCGGGTTGACCTCGTTCGTCAGGTCGCGGAGTTCGTCCTTGGCAGCCGTCAGCTTCGGCTTGACGCCGCGCTGGTAGACGTCCGCAGCCTTGGCCTGCATCTCGGGGTCTTCCGCCAGGCGGCGCGCCGCGGAAAACAGAAGCCTTCTCAACAAAGGCACGGGAGTCCTCTCCTCCTAGAGATCAAGCCGTGACGGTCAGGATCGCGCATCGGCCGGCTCGGCCGCAAGGGTGCGTTCGTGGCGCCGGATCGCGCGGCTGACCGAACTGTAGTGTACATCAAAATAGGCCGCGATGCCGGCCTGACTATAGTGTCCGGATCGATAGGCCAGCGCCATGGCTTCGTCACGGCTCCGCGCCTGCTCTACAAAGGTCTGAAGCGGCGGCGACGGCTCTTGCCACTGGGCGCGCGGGATCTCCGACAGGCTGCCTCGTTCCGCGGCGGCGCTGCGGGCTTCCGCGCGCATGGCTTCGACGAAGGCCGGCGACCCCAGAAACACCTGATGGCGCAGATGTTCCCAGACCGATACCTCGGGCACGGCGGCGATCCGGGCCGCCAGCCGCGCCTGGGCCTGCTCTGCATTGGCCGCCCCGTCATCATTGGCCACCCCGTCATCATTGGCCACCCCGCCATCATTGACCGTCCCGTCATCGCCCTGCCCCTCACCGGACGCACAGGCGGCCAGCAAGCCCGCGCTGTCGAGCCAGGGCAGCCTTTCCTCATCACGGGCCTGGCCGCCCGCCACCGGGCGGTGCAAACAGTGGCGCGCACTGGACCATCGCCAAGCGGCAGCGTCGGGCGCCAGGCCCTCGACAACCGGCTGGCGCAGGACTTCGCAACAGACCGCGGCAAGCAGAGGCCCCGGTTCGACCATCACCGCACGGTAGCGGCCCTGGAACAGGTGGCCTGCGGTCCCATGGTGCCGATGAAAAGCCTGGGTGTAGCGTCCATTGATTTGCCGCATGCCGCGCGAAAGCGTTGGCGCCTCCGTCACGACAACCAGACTGTAGCGGTCCGGCATCAGACAATAGGCCAGGCATCGCCAGCGATAGCGTGC
>NZ_JANQKD010000015.1 GCF_028281305.1 Pelagibius sp.
ATGCCGACCCAAGACTGACCTCCTCAAAGGTCAGTCTTGAATCATGCCCAGATGAAAAAGGGAATCCCCAAAATCATAAATTGTCACCACAGCCTAGGCCAAGTCGGGCGTTAGCCCCATGACCAATCACCGGACTGACCAATTGACTGCTTGATTAACCTGGGCCACGCTAGCGCGCCCTAGAGGGAACACGAGCCTCGTCATCCGCATGCAAATGGGCATCTTGGCGTCTGCCGCCATGGCACAAAGGCTCGGCCCGAGAAGACATCGATAAGACAATGCGCGGGAAAACCCGCCCAACACCTGGGAGGATTGTTCATGGTCAAGAAAGCGATAGCCTCTGCCGTCTTGGCGGGCCTGATGGCAGCCGGGGCCGCGTCCCCGTCCCTCGCTGCCGGCCCCGAAGAAGTCAGCGGACCCGGCTATAATCCCAGCTGCTTCGCGCCTTTCAGCGCCGAAACCAAGCACTTCCAGTTCCAGGCCAAAGAGCCGCCCTACCGCATCGCGCTGGCCAATGGTTTTGTCGGCAACACCTGGCGGATTCAGATGATCAAGACGCTGAAGGCCTATGCCGAGCAGCCGGACGTGAAGCCCTTGATCGAAGAACTGAAGATCGTCTCCACGGGAACGGACGTGGCTGCCCAGGTCGCCGCCATCGACAACTTCATCAACGCCGGTTACGACGCCATCCTGACCATCGCCGTCAATCCCACCGCCTTCGGGCCGGTGATCCGCCGCGCCAATCGCGCCGGCGTCGTCCTGGTGCCCTTCGACAACGTGCTGGACAGCGACAAGATCATCCAGGTCAATGAGGATCAGTCGGAGATCGGCCGCATCATGGCGCGCTGGCTGCTGAAGAACGTCGGTAGCAACGGCAAGATTCTGGAGGTCCGCGGCCTGCCCGGCAACTCGGTCGACCGCGACCGCCACCTGGGCTTCCGCGAGCTGATGGAGGCCGGCGGCAACAGCTTCGAGATCGTCGAAGTGGTCGGCAATTGGGACGACGGCACCGCCCAGAAAGTGACCGCCGATGCCATCGCGGTGCATGGCACGTTCGATGGCGTCTTCGTGCAGGGCGGCTCAACCGGGGCCGTGCGCGCGATGATCGACGCAGGCCATCCCTTCGTGCCGGTGGCCGGAGAGGCCGAAAACGGTTTCCGCAAGCTCTGCGCCCAGCACGCCGGCGACGGCCTGCTGTGCTCGTCGGCCGGGCAGTCTCCGGGCCTTGTGGCCATCGCTGCCAAGACGGCCCTGGAAGCGCTGCAGGGCAAGGTTCTGCCACAGTACGTCTCGGTGCCGATTCCGCTGGTCGAGCACCCGGATTTCAAGGCCAACGTGAACTACTACCCGGACCTGACGGACAACTTCTTCACGCCGAACGAGTTCCCGCCCTGCGGGGTCAACATCACCGCTACGGAGATCATGGCCAAGACGGAAGAAGACCAGTAGGGGCGGGTTTAGACGCCCAGGAGCTGAAGCGCCGCGTCCGCAATCCGGACGCGGCGCCCTTTCATGGAAACACAGCTTGCCCGGAGTCCGCTTGGCCCGATGAACGCACCCGCGGAAGAACCTGTCTCAAGGCCTCCTGACCCCGCCGCCTTCTGGCAGATGCGGGGAATCAGCAAGCGCTACGGCGGTGTCGTCGCCCTGGACGGCGTAGACTTTGCCTGCCATCCCGGCGCGATCCACGCGATTCTGGGCGAAAACGGCGCCGGCAAGTCGACCCTGATCAAGATTGCCGCCGGCGTCGTCCAGCCCTCCGCCGGCACCCTGCTCCTCGACGGCGAGGCTGTCACCTTCGCCGGTCCGCAGGATGCCAACGCCAAGGGGATCGTCTGCATCTTCCAAGAGCTCTCCCTGATGCCGGACCTCTCGGTGGCCGACAACATCTCCATGGCCGATCCGCCGCTGCGCTGGGGACTGATTGACCACCGCGCCCAGCGGCGGCGCGCCGAGGAACTGCTGTCGAAGGTCGGCTGCGACGACGTCAACCCGCTTGAGCTGGTGAAGAACCTGCCGCTGTCGCGCCGCCAGATGGTGGAGATCGCCAAGGCCCTGGGGCGAAACCCCAGGATGTTGATCCTCGACGAGGCGACCTCTGCCCTCACCGCCGCCGACGTGGAAAAGGTTTACGCGATCCTGGGGGAGCTGCGCGCGCAGGGCCTCGCCATTCTCTACATATCGCACCGCATGCACGAGATCGAGGAACTGGCCGACACCTGCTCGGTGTTCCGCAACGGCCGCCACATCGAAACCTTCGCCAAGGGCACCCGCAGCGACAGCGAGATCGTGCAGCTCATGATCGGGCGGGAATACACCCAGGTCTATCCGCCCAAACCCCAGCACGAAACCCCGCCGGAGCCGGAATTGGAGATCACCGGCCTCACCTGGGGCAACCGCCTGGCCGACATCTCGCTCTCCGTCGGCAAAGGCGAAATCGTCGGACTCGGCGGGCTGGACGGCCAGGGCCAGCGCGAGCTGCTGCTGGCGCTCTTCGGCGTGCTGCGGGGCGTCACCGGCGAGGTGAAGGTCGCCGGTCGCCGGCTACGCCTGACCAGCCCGCAGTTCGCCAAGTCCAGCGCCGTCGGCATCGCCCTGATCCCGGAGGACCGCAAGTCCGAGGGGCTGCTGCTGCCCATGTCGGTGCGCGACAACATCTCGATGGCTTCCATCAGCCATTTCACCCGCGGCCTCTTCATCGACCGGGAGCGCCAGAACGCGGAGATCGACGAGATGGTGCGCCGGCTCTCCATCAAGGCCGGCGATGTCGACGACCCGGTCGCCACGCTGTCCGGCGGCAACCAGCAGAAGGTCGTCATCGCAAAGTGGCTGATGACCAACGCGCGCATCGTGCTGCTGAACGACCCGACGCGGGGCATCGATGTCGGCACCAAGCAGGAGATCTATCAGTTGTTGCGCGATCTGGCTGCCGCCGGAACCGCCATCCTGTTCTATACGACGGACTACGACGAGTTGATCGGCTGCTGCGACCGGGTCAGCATCATGTACGACGGCCGCATCGTGCGGGAGCTCGAGGGCGAGGCCATCAACGAGGAGAACATCGTCGCCAGCGCCCTGAACCTGATGCTGGACGACCGCTCCGAGGTTTCCTCCCAGGCGGAGGAGCCGGCATGAACGACTTGAAACTGCGGCTCGGCCAGAACCAGGGGGTGATCCTGGCCATCGTCGTCTTCTTTCTCATGTTCACGCTCTACATCGCCAACCATCCGGCGGGCCTCACCGTGCCGGTGGTCACGACGGCCGCCAACAAGGCGGTGCTGCTGGCGCTGGTCGCCATGGCCCAGACCCTGCCGGTGCTGACCGGCGGCCTCGATCTCTCGGTGGGCATGGTCTTCATCATGACCAACTGCCTGGCCTCCAGCATGGTCAGCGGCGACCCGCTGCAGATCGCCATCGGCACCGCCGTGGTGCTGCTGGCCGGCGCGCTGGCCGGCCTGGTGAACGGCGTGATCGTCGTCTACGGGCGCCTGCAGCCGATCATCACCACCCTGGCCACCGGCGCGGTCTACTACGGCATCGCCCTGCTGCTGCGCCCGGTGCCCGGCGGCGACGTCGACGAGGAGCTGGCCGACTTCATGACCTACACGGTCTTCGAGGTGGTGCCGACCTCCCTGGTCGTGCTGCTGGCGGCGGTGCTGATCATCTGGCTGCCCTTCCGCAATTCCGTCGTCGGCCGCGGCTGCTATGCCGTCGGCTCCGCCGAGGGCGCAGCCTACATGACCGGCGTCGCCATCGGCCGCTCGAAAATGGCGGCCTACACCCTCGCCGGGCTGCTGGCCGGGCTCGCCGGACTGATGCTCACCTTCGTCACCTTCTCCGGCGAGGCCAGCGCCCCGATCGGCGGCACCTACACGCTCAACTCCATCGCCGCGGTGGTGATCGGCGGCACCTCGCTCTACGGCGGCGCCGGCGGCGCCATCGGCTCCATCTTCGGGGCCTTCATCCTGCGCACCATCGACGACCTGCTCTTCGTCTTCGATCTGCCGCCGCTCTGGCAGCCGCTGTTCCAGGGCGTCGTGCTGCTGGTCGCCGTCAGCCTGGGGGCCGCCCGCGTCTTCCAGATCCGCAACCGCCTGGAGCTCTTCAAATAGCCATGTCGATCCAGGAGAACATGCAGGGCGCGCTGCAGGGGGCCTTGAAGTCGGTCGACAGGCCGGTGGTGATCGCTTTCGGCTTCATCGTCGTCATGCTGCTGGCCGGCAGCCTCTATTCCTCCAGCTTCCTCTCGGCCAATTACCTGCTGCAGCAGCTCCAGGTCGCGGCTTTCCTGGGCATCATCGCCTCCGGGGTCATGCTGGTGATCCTGCTGGGGCACATCGACCTCTCGATCCCCTGGCTGGTGACGGTCGGCGGCATGATGTCGACCGCCGCGGCCGGCTGGTGGGGGCCGGAGTACGCCATTCCCTTCGGCCTGTTCTGCGGCCTCGTCTTCGGGCTCATCAACGGCCTGGGCGTGGCCATCCTGCGCGTGCCCTCGATGATCTTCACCCTCGGCATCAACGCCGTGGCCCAGGGCGTCATGGTGCTGCACACAGGCGGCTTCGCGCCCCAAGACCATGCCAGCGAAACGATGCGCTGGCTGGCGGTCGAGCGCAGTTTCCTCAACATCCCCAACGCCGTCTTCATCTGGGCGGTCATCGGGATTGCCGTGGTCATCCTGCTGA
This sequence comes from Pelagibius sp., assembly GCF_028281305.1. Taxonomy (GTDB): domain Bacteria; phylum Pseudomonadota; class Alphaproteobacteria; order Kiloniellales; family Kiloniellaceae; genus Pelagibius. The sequence goes on from NZ_JANQKD010000015.1 coordinate 4,686, forward strand.
AGCGCACGCCGCTGGGCCGCTACATCTACGCCATCGGCAACCAGGAGGGCGCCACCTTCCTCTCCGGCGTCAACACCAAGGCCGTACTGATCGCCTGTTTCGCCATCTCCGGCATGTGCAGCGCCATGGCCGGCGTCCTGCTGGCGGGCTACTCCAACAAGGGCTACCAGGCCATGGGCGACCCCTACCTGCTGCCCGCGATCGCTGCCGTGGTGCTGGGCGGCACCCACATCCTGGGCGGGCGCGGGACTTATCTGGGCACGGTGGCCGGGGTCATTCTGATCTCCCTGCTGCAGTCCATCCTCTCGGTCATGCAGATGCCCGAAGCGGGGCGCCAGATCATCTACGGCTGCGTCATCATCGGCATGCTGCTGGTCTACGGCCGCGGCCAGAGAGTGCAGGGCTAGCCGACCGACCGTTCTACGCCAAAGCCCTCATCCCCTCTGTCACGTCAGAGCGTGACGGTTCAGTGGTCGAGCGGCCGTCGCCTCACGGCCATTGGACGCCGCGGCGGTTCAGGTAGACGGCGTAGAGCGAGGTTGTGGCGGTGATGAAGAGACGGTTCTTCTTCGCGCCGCCGAAGGTGACATTGGAGACCTTCTCCGGGATGCGGATCTTGCCGAGAAGCTCTCCCGCGGGGGAAAAGCAGTGCACGCCGTCGCCGCCGCTGGACCAGATGTTGCCGTCCTCGTCCAGGCGGAAGCCGTCGAAGACACCGGTGTCGCAGACGGCGAAGACCTCCCCGCCCGAGAGGCTGTTGTCGTCGCCGACCTGAAAGGCGCGGATATGGCGCGGCCCCTCGGGATCGTGGGAAAGGCCGGTGTCGGCGATGTAGAGGGTCTTTTCATCCGGCGAGAAGGCGAGACCGTTGGGCTTGTCGAAGTCGTCGGCCACCACGGTCAGATCGCAAGCCTTGGGGTCGAGGCGGTAGACGTAGTTGGCGCCGATCTCGCTGTCGGCCTTGTAGCCCTCGTAGTCGGAGAGGATGCCGTAGGGCGGATCGGTGAACCAGACCGTGCCGTCGGACTTCACCACCACGTCGTTGGGGGAGTTCAGGCGCTTGCCCTGGTAGCTCTCGGCCAGCACGGTGACGCTGCCGTCCCACTCCGTGCGGGTGACCCGCCGGGCGCCGTGCTCGCAGCTCACCAAGCGGCCCTCCCGGTCGCGGGTGTGGCCGTTGGAATAGTCGGAGGGGCGGCGGTACTCGGTGACGCCGGCACCCGCCGTCCACTTCAGGATGCGGTTGTTGGGGATGTCGCTCCACAGCAGGAAGTCGCCATCGCAGAAGTAGACCGGCCCTTCCGCCCAGAGCGTGCCCGTATAGAGCTTCTCCACCGCGCAGTTGCCCAGCAGGTAGTCCCTGAAGCGCGGGTCGCGCACGTCGTAGTCCGGGTTCATCGGCCCCCTCCCCTCGTTGCCCGGGCTTCGCCGCCCGCTGTCGTGGAGAGTGTAGCGCCGGGCGCCCGCTGCGCCAATTGTCAAACCCGAGACATCTATTAGCGGTTGTACAGCTATGATAAACCTTGCCGGACCGAGATGTGTCGCGGGGGAGAGCGTGACGAAGAAGCTGCTTTGTTTTCTGGTGGCGGTGATGGGCTTGGCCGCGGCGCCAAGCCACGGCGCCGATCAGTTGATCTGCACGCTGGTCGAAGAAACGAGGCCAGATGTGAACTGGAAGAACCGCCAGGAATTCAGGATCGCGGCGGAGTTCAAGAAGCACTTCGGAGCCGCGATCGATACCGACTTCGTTCCCTGGACCCCCGATGAGATCGCCGAGAAGGCGGAGAACTTTGTTACGCGAAAGACTACTGGTCTGAAACGGGTGAACACCTTTGCGGTCTGGACGAGCGAACCGCCCTATTTCGACTTCGGGCCGACGGACGAGGGCTTTGCTGTGTTTATCGCGAGATCGGACGGGCGCCTGGTCCTTTTCGAATCTGACAGGCGCATGCAAACAGGCGAACTGGTGTTCACCTTCAGCTTCTTCCTCTCAAGGTCATTGGCGGATTGCGGCCGTGCTCTGCGCGATCCCGAATTCGCATCTTTGCAGTACAGATTTGCCGTTATTGAGTTGGCGGCATGGTGTGCGGGAGACGGCAAGTGGTTCAAATCGAAGATCTGCGATCAGGAGCCACTACGCCTGGAGATCGAGCGCGTTGACAACGCCTATCGCCGGGTCCGGGCACACGCTGCGGACCTGGCTCCCGCGATGGAAGCGAGAGAAGCCTACTTCGTCGTGACCTACCTCAAGGACTGGGCGGAAGCGATCTCGAGGCTGAAGGATGAGTGGTGCCAGAGCTACCAAAACGGAGAAGCCTCCTGCCTAAACTGACCGCGACGCGGTCGGCGCCTCAGGGAATCCAAGCACCATGGCCGTACTGATCCCCGATATCTTCAGCGATCCGATGAGGTACCTCGAGGCGGAGCACGTCCTCCGTCGGCTCTTCGATCGAATCAAGTGTGAAGACTATACTGGGCCCATGTGGACGCAGTGGATGAACAGAACGTTCAACAACGGTACGCGTCTCTATGACGACAGCATGCCCGTCTACACCCAGTACTGCGAAGCGCGACGGAAGGGCATTGCCATCTGGCTCAAGGACCCCGAGGAAATGGAAGGCTACGGTTTTCAGCCGGAAACCTTCTTCCGGGCCTACCTTGAACTCACCGATCCGGATGTCGCGCGGATCAACAAGCTCGACATTTCCTGCGTCCTCTCGGAGGAAAACCTGAACAAGGCCGAAAGCCTGATCCGCCTCTACATGATCGATGACGTCTCGCCCGCCGCTCTTTCCATGGTCATCGAGGAACGGGGACTGGGCTTCGACTGACTTTCAGCTCAGCGGCTGCAGGTTGTCGCGGAACATCTGGGCGCAGTTGGCCCAGGAGAACTTGAGGGCGTGCTCGCGGCAGTGGTCGCGGTCGATCTTGATGGCCTCGCGGGTCGCGCTGCCGAGATCTTCGCTGAGGATGCCGACCCCCGCCCCGTTCACCACGTCCAGCGGTCCCGGTACCGGATAGGCGGCCACCGGCATGCCGCTCGCCAGCGCCTCCAGCATCACCAGGCCGAAGGTGTCGGTGCGGCTGGGGAAGACGAAGACGTCGCCTGAGGCGTAGTGGGCGGCCAGGTCCTCGCCCTGCTTGGCGCCGACGAAATGGACGTCCGGAAAGGCCGCCTCCAGTTCGGCACGCTGCGGACCGTCACCCACCACCACCTTGCTGCCGTCAAGCTCGAGATCCAGGAAGGCCTTGATATTCTTCTCCACCGCGACGCGGCCGACGTACATGTAAACCGGCCGCGGCAGATCCAACGCGTGCGGTGCCTCCGGCCGGAACAGCGCCGTGTCGACGCCCCGGGTCCAATCGACAAGCCGTTCGAAGCCGCGGGACTCCAGTTCCTCACGCATCGACTGGGTGGCCACCATGACGCCGCTGGAGGGCCTGTGGAACCAGCGCATGAAGCGGTAGCCGACATCGGCCGACACGGGGATTCTCGCGGAGAGGTATTCCGGGAAACGGGTGTGGTAGGAGGTGGTGAAGGGCAGCTTGTGCTTCACGCAGTAGCCGCGCAGGGCCACGCCGATCGGTCCCTCGGTGGCGATGTGGATGGCGTCGGGCCGGAAGGCCTCGATGCGCTTCTTCAGGCCGATCTGCGGCAGGACCGCCAGCCGGATCTCCGGATACGTCGGGCAGGGAAAGGTCCGGAACATATGCGGGGCCAGGACTTCGAAGACGTCGCCCTGCGGCTCCAGTTCCTCGCGCACCCGGTTGAGAGTGCGCACCACGCCGTTGATCTGTGGATACCAGGCGTCCGTGGCCAGAAGGATACGCATCTCCGTCACGCCGCGGCGGTTGCCGGCTCCAGCATGGGAAAGGCCCGCAGCTCGGCCCAGGGCAGGATCTCCAGCCTGCCGTCGAAGTGCTCCACCAGGGCGGTGCAGCTTTCCACCCAGTCCCCGTCGTTCACGTAGAGGATCCCGTCGATCATCCGCATCTCCGCCATGTGGATGTGGCCGCAAATCACGCCGTCGGCGCCGTGACGCTTCGCTTCGGCGACCACAGCCTCCTCGAAGTTGCAGACGAATTGAACGGCATTCTTCACCCGGTGCTTGAGGTAGGCCGAGAGCGACCAGTAGCCGAAACCCAGCTTGCGGCGCAGGTAGTTGAACCAGGTATTGACGTGCAGCATGGTCACATAGGCCCAATCACCGAGCAGAGCCAGCCAGCGCGCGTACTTGACGATGCCGTCGAACTCGTCGCCGTGGATCACCAGCATGCGCTTGCCGTCGGCGGTCTCGTGCATCACCTCCTTCATCACTTCGACGCCGCCGAAGTGCATGCCCAGGTAATCACGCAGCACCTCGTCATGGTTGCCGGGCACATAGACCAGCCGCATGCCCTTGCGCACCTTGCGCAGAAGCTTTTGAACGACGTCGTTGTGAGCCTGAGGCCAGTACCAGTTCTTCTTGAGGCGCCAACCGTCGAAGATGTCGCCGACCAAGTAGAGCGTCTCGCACTCGGTCTCTTTCAGGAAGTCCAGCAGGTAGTCCGCCTTGCAGCCCCGGGTGCCGAGATGGATATCGGAGATAAAGATGCTGCGGTAGCGGGTCGGTCGCGAAGGTGCCAGGCCGTCCATGGGTCCACTCTCTAGATCCCATTGCAATCACCAAAAACGGTGATCTTTCGCCGGCTTATATCAAGATGCTGAAGCGGGAAAAAGGAATACGATCAAATAAGCCACAGATATCATCCCAGCTTCACTGCACTGTCACAGAAAGTACATGCAGCAATTACTTTTGGTTAATGAAGGCATCGAAATCCCGATTCGTTTCGCCGCGGACGATTACTTTGTCGATGCGAATCGCAGACTGGAGGCGCTTCATCCACAGAGACTCGGGCCCAGAGACTCGGGCCCAGAGACTCGGGCCCTGCCTCACGCGAAAGGGGCCTGCGCAACGTACAGGCCCCCCGGAAACCGCACGTCGTCGGTTCTATGGCAGTTCTCGTGCCGAACGCATCAGCGCCACATGGGATTGAGCCCGATCGCGTTGGCGCGCTGGTCGATGCGGTCGCTGTGCGACATCGGAATCATGCCCAAATCCACCAGATAGCCGTCCGGGCCCCAGGCGCGGTCGCTGGTGTACTCCGTCACGAACTCCAGGATCCCGGGCACCTGCTCGTAGTGCTGAACCTTCACGTAGATGAAGAGCGTGCAGATCACGGGGTACTCGCCCAGCGCAATGGACTGCTCGTCCGGCAGGACACCGTCGATGGGGTGCAGGGTCAGGCTGTCCGCATGGATCTCATAGAACGAGAACGGCATGATCGCCAGCTGATGCTCGCGCGAACTCACCAGACGGACGGCTTCGTCATAGCTCTTGGAAACCGACTCGAAAGCCTCGTCATTGCGCAGGCTGACGCAGGCCGGATCGCGCACCTCCTCCGGCAGGCGCGCCATCGCTTCGATTTTGCGGCAGCCGGTGTCCATAACCTCCAGCAGGAAGGCATTACCCGGGTCCGTATTGACCAGCGGGCCGATCACGCGGATCGGCATGTCGGGCAGGGAGTCGTGGATCTGATTCCAGCGGGTGTGAGGGTTGTCGACCAGCGCGCCGTCGACGACCAGGCGCTTGGCCAGGGCCTGGAAGATCTGCGCCTTGGTCGGCCGGACAACCGGGCCGTCCTGTGCCCCGACGAGGACGATCCCGTCGTAGCCGATCTTGATCTCGGTGATCCGGCTGACTCCGTTCTCCTGGCACTCCTTGAATTCGGCGTTCCACATGCGCCTGGGGATACCGATGATGTCCGGAAACTCGTGGCCGACCCCGGCACAGAAGCTGCGGGTGCTGCTGCGCGCCGTGGTTCGTTCGATAATGGGTGTTGGCTGGCGGTAATTGCTGGCGAAGCTCTCGCCCACCATGGCGGTAAAGGGAAAGTTGGATTCGGAAGACATAATGCGGATGGTATCGCGCCCCTCGGCCTGCGCGCCGAAAAGCATCGTGGCCGCCGCCGCGGCAAACACCAGATGTTTCATCTCAAGTCCCCAAGAATACGAATGACCGAATAACCCGGACTCCGGAGGCCGAAAAATCCTGACTGACGGAGGCGTCGATGCCACGCGCAATCGCTGCACACCCGGGTGGGCCTCCTTCTATTGTCTTCCTGTAACGCCTGGATTGCTTCGGCTCCGACACGCGGTTTCTTTTGTTTCGGTCGGCACTCGTTACTGAAACGGTTCAGCGTCATCTGTGCGATCCATCACAAATGCTTCACAAATCACAAAACAGTCATGAAACTGTAAGATTTGACGCCCTGTACGGCGATGCCGTCGATGACCTAAAAGTCATGGAGAAAGTTGGGCATGAAGCCCGGTGCATCGGCTCAGTCGCTTTAGGGTTTCGCTCAAACGCAGAGCGAGAGCCAGTGTTCTTTCGAAGCCACTGTTCTTTCGGACTCAGTCCGCTTCAGTACCGGTTCGATCAGGTTACCCATGATGTTTCGCCCTGCCATGGTTCGCAAAGAGGTCAGTCCGTGAGTTCGAGCACCCACCCCCGCTACGCCATCTACTACGCACCGCCGCCGGGCGGCGGCCTTTGGGAACTAGCACAGCGCTGGCTGGGCCGCGACTGCGAGAGCGGTGCCACCTTGGTGCGTCCGGAGATCGATGGGCTGAGGGCCATTGACCTGGATGCCGCCACGGCAAGTCCACGCCGCTACGGCTTTCATGCAACGCTGAAGGCGCCTTTCCGCCTGGCGCCCGGCACTTCGCTAAGGGATCTGCACGATGCGCTTGCCGTCTTTGCCGCCCGGCAGAGCCCCTTTGAAGCACCAGCGCTGACGGTGCGGGCCCTTGGGCCCTTTCTGGCCATGACACTCTCCAAGCCTTCGGAAGAAATGGACAGGCTTGCGGCTGCTGCGGTGCGCGACTTCGAGCCTTTGCGTGCGCCGCTTCGCGAAGGGGACCTGCAGCGGCGACAGAAATCGGGGCTGACCCCGCGCCAGGAAGCCCTGCTGCGTCAGTGGGGCTATCCCTACGTCATGGAAGAGTTTCGTTTTCACATGACTCTGACGGGCCCTCTGGAGACCGCAGAGAGGGAGCTGCTGCAAAGTCACCTGACCGACCTCTTCAGCCCGCACACGGCGGCGCCCTTTCACGTGGACACTGTCTGCCTCTATGGCCAGCACAATCAGGAAACCCCCTTTCAGCTCATGGACCGCGTCCGTCTTTCGGGTCCGAGGGCGCCCGATGCGGCAGACGCGGAAAGAGGAGAACTTGCGCGATGAGCAATGCAGGTGAACGAACCCACAGCCATGCGGCCGCAGGCATGCCGGATGAAGACGAAAGCCCCTCGGCGATTGCGGATGCCCTGCTCTCACAACTCGAGGCCTTGGGCGGCAGCCGCTACGGCGGCGAAGCGGTGAGCCAGTTGGATCACGCCCTGCAGTGCGCCACCCTGGCCCGCAGCGCCGGGGCGGAAGACGCATTGATCGCCGCCGCTCTGCTGCACGACATCGGCCATCTTGTGAACCCCAAGGATGAAGGTGCCGCCGCCGCCGGAATCGACGCAGCCCACGAAACCATCGGCGCGACCTATCTGTCCCGTTGGTTCGGCCCCGCCGTAACGGCGCCGGTCGCGCAGCACGTCGCCGCCAAACGCTATCTCTGCCAAGCCGAACCCGGCTACTTTCAGACGCTCTCCGAAGAGTCCGTCCGCAGCCTCGCGCTTCAGGGCGGTCCCTTCACGGCCGAGGAGGCGGAGGCTTTTCTGGCGGGACCCCACGCCAAAGCGGCCCTCGCCCTCCGGCGCTGGGACGAAGCCGCGAAGGACCCGGCCATGGAGACGCCGCCGTTGCGGGACTTCGAAGCCGTGATCGAGCGGACCCTGAGGACCGCGCCCTGAGATGGCAGGAGCTTCGAGAGCGTCTTCCCCAGGGCCTTCCAAAGCGGCATCCGGCCATCTGGTTCTTGTCGTCGGACCGAGCGGCGCCGGCAAGGACAGTCTGATCAACGGCGCGAGGCTGCGCCTGCCCGTAGATGAGGGCTATGTCTTTCCAAGCCGGATCATCACACGCACCAGCGATCCGGCGAGCGAGGTCCATGAGACGGTCGATGAGGACGAGTACGCGTCCCTGAAGGAAAGCGGGGCCTTTTTTCTGCACTGGGGCGCTCATGCCCTGCGCTATGCCCTGCCCGCCTCCGTTGCCGAGCAACTGGACGCCGGGGCCACGGTGATCGCGAACGTGTCCCGCGCCGTTATTGCTGAAGCCTTGCGCAAACATCCGAAAACCACCGTCGTACTGGTCACCGCGCCGCAGGCCGTGCTCGAAGAGCGCCTGCTGGCGCGTGGACGAGAGGATCTTGCGGCGGTGCGCCGGCGCCTCGCCCGCAGCGCCGCCCTGCCGCCCGGGGTTCGAACCGTCACCATCGTCAACGGCGGCAGTCTGGAGGCGGCCGTCGACCAGTTTGTCGACGCGATCTCCCGGGCGCCTGCTGACGGCGCCGTGCCTTGAGGACCTGACTGATTTCCTACCCGCGGTGAAACCCTCACGGCCTTGGCCGCGTAGATCTGAACAGGAAGCAATCTGGCCCTGACCAGGACCTCTTCAGCCAAGGATCTTAAGAGATGGTTGCCGTTCACTTTTCTTTTATTTCAAGGCTTTGCAGCGTAGTTCTGTCGCCGAACGACCACGCCGCCGAGGCACCGGGTGCCCGGCGAAGCGCGCTGCCCGGCAGTTCGGAAGACCCCCGCGCCCTGCTGACAGGGGCGCTGGCCGACATGCTTCCCTCGACGCTGGAGGAGATTGCGCTTGCCGCGGGCCTGGAGCCGGCGACCGCTGCAGCCTATCTGGCCGACATGTCTGCACGCTGCGCGGTCATGTTCAATCCCTTGACCAAGCGCTACAGCCTGCCGAAAACCGCCTTTGGGTCGCCTCTGGCAGCCTAGCCTGCACCCGGTCACAGCCGGAGCCTTCTTGTCTGGGCGGGAAGAACAACTGAAACACTCTGCCCGCCCCAAGACATCACACAGAAACCACCCGCCATTACACTGTTCGACAGCCAATAGCACCTTATAGACCAAGGAATTACTGGTCGTCCTGGTTTTCGAGAAGCGCGATTTGATACGGAAGATTTTTCACCTTCTGCGGTGAATACACGTCTGGAGAGGCTTCACCGCATCGATCCCCACTGGACGTCGACCTCCACAGGATGCCTGCCCAAGGATACCGGGCAAGTCTTTGGCTACAGGCCCCCAATCGAGACCGTCGGCGGACACAGGGCCATGACAAAACCCGCGGAATGCCACGGGTAAAAAAGCCGCACAACCAAGAACACACAATGCCTCTGGTGCCTCGTTAACCAGTTTTTGTGTGTTGCATGTTGAGATTTCGACTGAGGAGCAAAACGAATGCTGTTCAGAACGCTGATTGTTGTCCTAATTCTTGGGATCGCGGCACCTCTGCAGAAGGCGGAGGCGCAGGGTGCCAGCGCGCCGCTGTCCACCGACTTCAATCTGATTACCGCGATCGACGTTTCGGACTCGATCAGCCGTCATGAGGAATGGCTTCAACTTACCGGCCTCTCCCGCGGGGTCGTCCATCCCAGCTTTGTCTCTTTGGTGCGCGAAGGGCTGATGCAGCGCATCGGCTTCATGGCCTTTACCTGGTCCAGTGACGGCCAGGTGCGCATCGTCGTGCCCTGGACGGTTATCGCCGGGCCGGAGGACGCCGCCCGTGTCGCCGCCCAGCTGCGCGACGCTCCGCGCATCGACCGCTCCCACTACGACGGCAACCATCAGGCCCCGCAAGCCGGCGGTGGCGCCGGCACCGCCGCGTCGACCGGCGGCATGACCGATATCGCCCAGGCCGTCGGCGCGGCCACGCGCATTGCCGCCGCTGCGCCGTACCAGGGCCGCCGCGCCGTCATCAACATCCTGAGCGACGGCGTCGACAACGCAGGCTTCGATCCAGCCATGCTGCGCGACGAGGCGATCCGACAGGGCGCGACGGTCAACGGCGTTGTCTTCGGCGGGCGCCGGGACCTGCCGGCCTACTTCCGGGAGAATGTCATCGGCGGGCCCGGCGCTTTTCTGATGACCGTCCAGGACCCCCAGGACCTTCCCAAGGCCCTGGAGAAGAAATTCTGGCGGGACCTGATCGCCGGTCACACGCCGGCCTCCGCCGCAGCGGGCTGATCCCGTCAATCTACCTCCCTCTTCGCGATAGCCCACCCGGGCGGCGGGCCAAGCGGCCCGCCCGCGCCGCTTCATCGTCGCCAGAAAGGCTTGATGCAGGTCACACGACCGCGGCGCCGGATATCTCCGCCAGGCGCCGGGACGCTTCCTCGCGGTAGCGCTGGTTCAGCGGGCTGCTCGGCTTCAGCTCGACCCTTTCGTTGGCAAGGGCGCGGACAAGGGAGAGTTGGCCGTCGCGGCGTGCAGCCTCGATCAATGTCAGATCGAAGACGTCCCGCTGCGCATGGCTGCCGCCAAAGCGGCTGAGACGGCCACGGACCTGGCGCAGCAGATCGACCGCCGTCACGTAGTCACCCCGGCCAAAGGCGCGCAGCGCGTTGCACAGGGGATAACCAACGTGGTGGGTCATCATGGCGTTGCTGCGGGTACCGGTCATGGCCCGCTGCTGCGCCAGCAGCAGGCGTTCGGCAGCAGCCGTGCGCCCGTCGGCGACGAAGGCCATCATGGCGTGAGCATCGTTGAAGGCGTAGAAGCCGTCTTCACCCAGCGGCTCCCAGCAATCCGCCAGCTCGATCCAGCGATCGCCGACGTCCACACCGCGCAGGTGCAGCCGCCACAGCAGCGCTGAAGCATCCAGAAGATCCAGCATGACCCGAGAGCGGTCCTTGCGGATGCTGTCGTCATAGACCGCCAGGACGCTATCGAACTGGTCGAGGTCGAGATGGTAGAGCGCCAGGTGCCACCAGTTGTGAACGGCAAAGAAGCTGTCGTTTGCCCAGTCGCCTTCGCGCCCGCGCATCCAGGCGATTCCGTCTTCCTGGCGGCCCTGCATCTCCATGACATGGGCCACGGCATGCTGGGCCCAGGCGTCGCGCGGATTGAGATCGATGGCACGCCGGCCCATCTCTTCGGCCCGTTCGTAGTCGCCGCATTCCTCCAGACCGAAGGCGTACATCCCCAGCAGCGCATGGTAACCCGGGTCATCGGCCGACCATTCCGGCAGAACCCTTGCGACATGGTCGCGCAGGTGGCGGGCGTCCCCCACATAGAAGTCACTGAGATGCAGGACCTGCAGCGCCAGCGCATCGCGCGGACAGTTGACCAGGGTGTCCTCCAGCACCGCAATGGCCCCTTCCCAGCTGCCCTTCAGGTATTGATCGATCGCTGCCAGATGGCGGCGCTCGCGCGCCGTTGTCGAGTGGCCGCGCGCCGCCTCGAAGCTCTTCTGTGCTTCCGCCATGGCATCCACTTCGGTGGCCAGGGCGAAAACATAGGCGCGCAGGCAGTGCGCCATCACGAACTCGGGGCTCTCCGCAACGGCAGCCTCTATGGTCTCGACCGGATCGCCCTGATAGCACTGCAGCTGCGCCAGGGCCTTCTCATACAGCGTTATGGCATCTTCGGAGGCTCCGCTCACCGGCTCGCCTCGCGCATCGACATGGCTCATCATGTCCTTCCGCACTCCCACACTTCTTTCTTGGGCGGCGATGCGCCGGGCGGGGGTCGTTCCCCGGATCCGGCAGTGTTGTCCCTACGCCTGGCAGGGCAAGCCACCAGTGGGGATTCTCACATTAGCAACATTTGAAACACGCAGGCAGCGCGCAGGAGGGCTATATCCCCATCCGCGACTGGGGCAGCCCAGAACGCAACTGTCCGCAGGTATGCCCTCAAGCGCAGTTGATCACTGCGTGACACCTTGTGAGTTGCCGCCGGACCTCCCCGCCTCCAGGTTATCGAGAGACCCAGCGGACCTCGTCCTCCCCGATGACCCTACGGAGCCGCCGCCGTGAGCAGAGAACCGGGCCGAAAGCAAACCCTCGCCGGAACCCTCGCCGGGGCCGCCCTTGCCGGCCTGATGGCCGTTCTTGCCGCAGGACCCGGCCTTGCCCAGGCCGCGGTCCTGGCGGGCGACAAAGCATTGCAGCCCTTCGACGAGTGGCAGGTGCTGACCCTGCCGGAGAAGCCGCCGGCCGACTTCATCATCGCCGCTCCGGACACCTTGATTGTGGAGGCCGATGGCGCGGTGGCTTTCCTCTATGCCGAGGTCACCGTCAAACCCGGCGCCCAGCTCACGTGGCGCTGGCGTGTCGACCGGGGCATTGCCCCGAGTGCGCAGGACCGGGTCGGCCAGGACGACCGGCCTCTCGCGATCCATCTCTGGTTTCCGCCGCCCGAAGCCGAGCGCTCCCTCTTCGACCGACTCGGTGGGCTGTTCGGCTATCCGTCTATCGGGCGCGTCATGACCTATGTCTGGGGCGGCGAGCGCGAGCGCGGCACCGTGTTCGACCATCCCCACTTCGACGAAGGGCGTTTGACGGTTCTGCGCGGGGCCGAGGCCGGGCTCGGCACCTGGTACGAGGAACGCGTCGATTTCATCGCCGACTACCGGGACGCCTTCGGCGAAGATCCGCCGCAGCGCCTCTACATCGCTATCTCGGCCGACACCGACGACCTGGGCGGCATGTCGCTGGCCAAGATCAAGCATCTGCGCTGGAGCCTCGGGGATCGCGCCTTGTTGCAGCCTTCGCTGCAAGAAGGGCGTTGGTTGGATCGTTGGGCGGGCCGTCCGTGACGGACACACGGGCGCAGTTGCTTGGCCTGTTGCTGGATAAAGGGCAAAAAGCCCTCGCTCTTCCGGTGGGGAGTCTCTGGCAGGACATTGTCGACCGCGGTCCCGCCGGGGAGGACCGGCTGGCCCGGACTCTCGCGGGTCAGTTTCTGGCCGGGGAAGAGACCACGGCGGCGGTCTGCGACGCCTTGGCCAGCCGGCTTTCCCACGCTCGCGCACGCGATTGCCTTGCGCTTCAGGCAGAGGAAGAGCATCGCCATGCGGAACTTTACCGGCGCTACTTGGCCAAGAGCGGGGGCAAGAGCACCGTTGGAGGCCTGGGCAAGGACCCGGCCAGCGAAGCCGGCCCCAGTCTTCTGAGCCCGGCCCGCGACGCCATCCTGGCCTGGCAGGGCCCGCCGGAAGCCGTGCTGCTCGCCGTCCAGGTCATCATCGAGGGTGAGGCCCTCGCCTTTCAGGAAACCGCCCGCCGCTTCACGCACTGCCGGCGCTTTGCCGTCCTTTCGCATACCATCGCACGCGACGAGGCGCGGCACGTGGCCTTCGGGCGCGTCTATCTGCCGGTCGCCCTGCAGGCTCTGACTCGAAGAGAGCGGGTCGAGATCCATAGCTGGTTGCGCGGGCTGTGGTTTGCTTGCATGGAACGGCTGCCGCAGGTCGCCCCGCTGCCCTGGGCCAGCGGCCCCCTGGCACGTCATTGGGCGCGGGCCTGGGCGAGACGGCGATGGTCGCACTGGGACGCGCAACTCGCACTGCTGGGCATCAGTCCTTCCGCAACGCAGCCCATGGGCGCCGACCCCGATCTCGCACCATGAAACTCTCGATTATCGTCCCCACCTTAAACGAGGCCGAGCGCATACCGGCACTGATCGACCGGCTGCGCCGGGAGGATCCGGACAGCGACATCCTGGTGATCGATGGCGGCAGCACCGACGGCACCGTGGCTATGGCCCTGAAAGCCGGGGCACGGGCGATCCGCAGCGCACGTGGACGTGGCCAACAACTGGCCCTCGGCGCGGAAGTGGCCGAGGGCGACGTCTTCTTGTTCCTGCATGCCGACAGCAGACTGGCCCCCGGAAGCCTCGATGCTCTGCGCGAAGCCATGGCCGCCCCTCATGTCGTCGGCGGCAATTTCCGCATCCTTTTCGACGGCAACAGCCCCTTCGACCGCTGGCTGACCCGGTTCTACGCCTGGTTCCGGCGCTTCGGCCTCTATTACGGGGACTCCGCGATTTTCGTGCGGCGCGACGCCCTTCAGCGCATGGGCGGACTCCGGCCCATCGCCCTGATGGAGGACTACGACCTCTGCCGCCGACTCGAGCGCAGCGGCAAGACGGTCTGCATTACCGAACCGCCTGTGACGACGTCTTCGCGCCGATTCGAAGGCCGCTGGCCACCGAGAATCGTCACCGGCTGGCTGCTGATCCACCTGCTGTACTACCTGGGTGTGTCGCCCGACGTCCTGGCACGCCTCTACAGATCCGAACGGCGGACAGGCAAGACGGGAAAGCGGCCACAGCGAAATGCGCTGTCGCGCACTCCATCAGCGAGCGAGAATGTTCACGGCGACACATAGAGTCACCCCGTCTTGCTCGGCTGATTTCTGAAACACCGCCTCTTTTCTGACACAGGCGAGTGCGCCGGCGGCGCAGCCAACCTGAGGCTTGGTTTCAAAAAAATTTCGACTGTGTGTCACGCGACCTTCATGGCTTCGCGAGACTTTCGCTGCGCCCGCTTAACCAAAAAGAAGGCTGTCTCCAGCCCGTAGGAATCTTCAGAGGCACTGTCTGCATTAGTTCTTGCACATCGCGACCAGAGCGCCGACCGGCCGCCGTTGAGGCGCAAGGGAACCGGGTCGGCTGCTCCCGAAGCCCGAACCTGCGAACGACATACGAAGGGGAGCCAATATGTCGGCGGTCATCAACGAGTTTGTCTTCAATCACAGCGGCAGCGACGACGCCGAGTTCGTCGAGATCCTCGGCGATCCGAACACCGACTATTCGAACCTTTGGCTCATCCAGATTGAAGGGGACAGTGGCTCCAACGAGGGCACCATCGACAGCGCGATCCAGGTCGGCATAACCGATGCCAACGGTTTCTGGACGACCGGCCTTCTCAACAGCGAGTTCGAGAACGGCAGTGTGACGCTGCTGCTGGTGGAAGACTTCACCGGCAGCGTCGGCGACGATCTCGACATCAACGACGACGGCACCCCCGATTCCGCGCCCTGGACCTCCATTATCGACTCGGTTGCTGTACGCGATGACGGCGCTTCCGACCTGACCTACGCCGAAACTGAGCTGGCGCAGGGCTTTGACGGCAACACCTTCACCGTCGGCGGCGCCTCGCGCATCCCCGATGGCACCGACAGCGACACTCCGGCCGATTGGGCGCGCAACGAGTTCACCAGCCCCAACGATCCCTCCAATGCAGCCCCCGGCGAGGCGGAGAACACACCGGGCAGCAGCAACGTCCAGGTTCCCGTCATTCCGGTCATCAACGAATTCGTCTTCGATCACGCCAGCACCGATGACAGCGAGTTCGTCGAGGTTCTCGGCGCACCGGACACCGACTACTCCAACCTCTGGCTGATCCAGATCGAAGGCGACGGCAGCGGCGCCGGCACCATCGATACGGCCATTCAGCTTGGAACCACCAATGCCGACGGCTTCTGGACAACGGGTTTCCTTAACGGCGAATTCGAGAACGGCACGGTGACGCTGCTCCTGGTCGAGGACTTCACCGGCAGCGTCGGCGACGACCTGGATACCAACAACGACGGTGTTCCCGAGTCCGGCCCCTGGACATCGATCATCGACTCCGTTGCCGTCTCCGACGGCGACGGCGGCGACCAGACCTATGCGGATCCGGTGCTGGCGGGCGTCGACGGCGCCTCCCGCATTCCCGACGGTACCGACACCGATACGGCCGACGACTGGGTCGAGAACGAGTTCACCAGCCCTTCCGCTCCGTCCAACGCGGCGCCGGGCGAAGCCATAAACACGCCGGGCAGCGAGAACATGGTGGAGGAAGAGCCGGTCCAGGCGGTCACCATCATGGAGATCCAGGGCGCAGGCCACACCTCGCCCTTTGAAAACCAGGTCGTGACCACCACCGGCATTGTCATCGCCCTGGCCTCGGACGGCTTTTTCATCCAGGACCCCAACGGCGATGCCGACATCGCCACTTCCGACGGCATCTTCATCGCCTCCGGGGACACCGTCGCCATCGGCAACGCGGTGGAGGTCACCGGCACGGTCGAAGAGGACCTGCCGGGGGGCAATGCCAACAACCTGACGACGACGCAGATCGGCGGCAGCCCGACCGTCAACGTGCTGAGCAGCGGAAACCCGCTGCCGGCGGCCGTGGTGCTCGGAACCGGCGGGCGCGTGCCGCCGCAGCAGGTGGTGGAGGACGACTCCTTCGGCTCCTTCGACCCCGAACTCGACGGGCTCGACTACTTCGAAAGCCTGGAAGGCATGCTGGTCACCGTGCCGGATGCCGTCGCCACCTCGGCCACAAACCGCTTCGGCGAGACCTGGGTCGTCGCCAACAACGGCGACAACGTGGGCCCCGACGGTCTCAATCCCCGTGGCGGCATCGACCTTGCACCCGACGACATCAATCCCGAGCGCATCCAGATCCAGACCAACTCGGACCTCGGCGCCGACGTTGGCGACGGGTTGGGCGACGTCACCGGCGTGCTGGGCTACGACTTCGGCAACTACGAGGTCCGCCCAACCGGCCCGGTGGCCGTCGTGACCGACGCCGGGCCGGAGGCCGAGACCACCGCTCTGACCGGCACGGCCAACCAGCTGACCGTGGCCAGCTACAACGTTCTGAACCTCTCCGCAACCGCCAGCGACGACACCCAGCGCGACATCCTGGGTCAGCAAATCGTCAACAACCTTCAAAGCCCGGACATCATCGCGCTTCAGGAGATTCAGGACAACAACGGCACGACCGACGACGGCACCACCGACGCTTCGCAGACGCTGCAGGAGCTGGTTGACGCCATCGCCGCCGCCGGCGGACCTACCTACGAGTTCTTCGATATAGCGCCGGAGGACGGCAGCCAGGGCGGCGTGCCGGGCGGCAACATCCGGGTCGCCTATCTCTACAATCCGGACCGCGTCGACCTGCTGGAGGGCTCGGTCCAGGCACTCGACTTCGAGGCTTTCGAAGGCAGCCGGGTCCCCCTGAAGGCGCAGTTCGAGTTCGAGGGCAACGAGGTCACCGTCATTAACAACCACTTCTCCTCGAAGTTCGGCTCGACGCCGGTCTACGGCTCGCAGCAGCCCTTTGTCGACGCCGGCCTTGATGAGCGCGAGGCCCAGGCCCAGGCCATCAACGACTACGTCGACGGCCTGAAAGCGGCCGACCCGGACGCCAATGTCATCGTTCTGGGCGACCTGAACGACTTCCAGTTCGCCACGCCGGCACCCATCCTGACCGGCGAGTCCGATGGCGATCAGGTGCTCTTCAACCAGATCGACGAGCTGACCGACGACGAGGTCTACACCTTCAACTTCGAGGGCAACTCCCAGGTCCTCGACCACTTCCTGGTGACCGAGAACCTCGCCGACGACACCGAATTCGACATCGTTCACGTGAACGTCGACTTCGACGACGGCGCGCGCAGCGGCACCGAGACCGGCAGCGACCACGAGCCGATCGTCGGTCGCATCACCCTGGAGTCACAGCCGGAGACCTTCAAGCTGCAGATCCTCCACGCCTCTGACCTGGAGGGCGGCGTCGAAGCGGTCGAGCGGGCGGGCAACTTCGCCGCCATTGTCGACTTCCTGGAAGACACCCACGCGAATTCCATCACCCTTTCCGCGGGCGACAACTTCCTCAGCGGCCCCTTCTTCAGCGCTGCCGACGACCGCGACGTGTTCCGCGACCAGGGCGTCTTCAACGACTTCTACAACGATTTCTTCGGCCTGGAGGCACCGGACGAGCTTTACGAGAGCCTGCGCGAGGGCGGCGGCCGGGTCGATATCTCGATCATGAACGCCATCGGCTTCGACGCCTCGGCCCTGGGCAACCACGAGTTCGACCTTGGGACCGCGACTCTGGCTGATATCATCGCCCCGCAGTTCCGCAACGACGACGGCGTGGCCGACGACCGCTGGGTCGGTGCCCAGTTCCCCTACCTGGCGGCCAACCTGGATTTTTCCAACGACGACAACCTGGCCGACCTCTTCACCGATCAGATCCTGCCCAACACCGACTTCCAGACCGGGCCGGAGCAGTCGGCGACCAGCACACCTTCGCCCAAGATCGCCCAGGCGACGATCCTGGAGGAAGGCGGCGAGAAGATCGGTGTGATCGGCGCCACCACCCCGAATCTTGCCAATATCTCCTCGCCGGGCGACACCACCGTGATCGACGGCGATAACCCGGACGACATGGACGCCCTGGCCGCCGTCCTGCAGCCGATCATCGACGACGTGATCGCCCAGGGCGTCAACAAGATCGTCCTGGTCACCCACCTGCAGCAGATCAGCCTTGAGAAGGAACTGATCGGCAAGCTGAGCGGCGTCGACGTGATCATCGCCGGCGGCTCCGACACCCTGCAGGCCGACCAGGAAGACATCGACCGCGGTCTCAACGAAGGCGATACGGCGGACGAGGACTATCCCTTTAACACCTTCAACAAGGATGGCGATCCGGCGGTCATCGTCAGCACCGACGGCGAGTACTCCTACGTCGGACGCCTGGTGATCGAGTTCGATGAAAACGGCGTTCTCATCACCGAGAACGGCGAGGCGACCGACGAGGACGTCAGCGGTGCCTTTGCCACGACGGACGAGCAGGTCGAGGCCTTGTGGGGCAATAACGACGCTTTCGCCGAGGGCACCAAAGGCGGTCAGGTCAAGACCCTGACCGACGCAGTGGAAGACATCGTGATCGCCAAAGACGGTGTCATCCTCGGCCGGACAGACGTTTATCTGGAAGGGCGCCGCGACGACGTGCGGACCGAGGAAACCAACTTCGGCAACCTCACCGCCGACGCCAACCTGGCCCTGGCCCAGGAATTCGATGACAGCGTCATGGTCTCGATCAAGAACGGTGGCGGCATCCGGGCCCCCATCGGCGTGATCGAGGAGCAGCCGCCGGGCTCCGGCAACTTCGTCGAGCTGCCGCCCCAGGACAACCCGGCCTCGGGCAAGCAGGCCGGCGAGGTCTCCCAGCTCGACGTCGAAAACACCCTCAAGTTCAACAACGGTCTGACGCTGCAGACCTTGACCGCGGCGCAGCTTCTGGAGGTCCTGGAGCACGGGGTCGCCGCCACCGGGCCGGGCGAGACCCCCGGACAGTTCCCGCAGGTCGGCGGCATTTCCTTCAGTTTCGATCCCGACGCGGCGCCCGGCGCGCGCATACAGTCGGCGGCCATCATCGACGAAGACGGCAACCCGGTCATGGCGCTGGTCGAGAACGGTGAACTGGCGATCGACCCGGATACGCCGATCCGCATCGTGACCCTCGACTTCCTGGCCAACCTGGGCGGCGACAGCTATCCCTTCCCGGATTTCGCGGCAGCCGATCCGGACTTTGCCGACGTGGTTCAGCTCAAGGACGTTCTGAGCGACGCCGGGGCTTCCGACTTTGCCGACCCGGGCAGCGAACAGGACGCGCTGGCTGAGTTCCTGCTGGCCAACTTCTCGACCACGCCCTTCGGTGAGGCCGATACAGATGCCGCCGACGACACCCGCATCCAGAACCTCAACGAGCGCAGCGACACGGTGCTCGACGGACTGCCGGACCCGATCAGCGACAACGGCACCCGGGGCGATGACTTGCAGGACGGCACCGCCGGCAACGATACCCTGGGCGGCGGCCGCGGCGACGACACCCTGAACGGCGGTGGCGGCGACGACGAGCTGGACGGCGGCCGGGACGATGACCTGATCGACGGCGGAACGGGCGCCGATACAATCGTGGGTGACCGCGGCGAGGATACCATCGAAGCGGGCTCCGGCGACGATCTTGTGGACGGCGGCCGGGACGATGACGAGATCAGTGGCGGTGACGGCAACGACACCATTGAGGGCGATCGCGGTGACGATACCATCGATGGCGGTGACGACGACGATCTCATCGACGGCGGCCGCGATGAGGACCTGATTCTGGGCGGGGCCGGCGACGACACCATCGACGGTGGCCGCGACGAAGACACCATCGACGGCGGCGAGGATGACGACGTCATCGACGGTGGCCGCGGCGACGATGAGATCGCCGGCGGTGCAGGCGACGACGTCATCGAGGGCGGCCGCGGCGACGACACGCTGGAGGGCGGCGAAGGCGACGATACGCTGGAAGGGGACCGTGGCGACGATGTCTTTGTCTACAATCCCGGCAGCGGCAGCGATGTCATCAAGGACTTCGAACCCGGCGACGACCTGATCAAGCTCGACGGCTTCTCGATCGCCGATTTCGATGACCTGCTGGACGCGGCGGTAAACGATGGCGACGACGTGGTCATCACCCTCGACGAGGTGGCCGGCGACGAGATCCGTCTGGTCGGCGTGAACGAGGAAGACCTGTCTTCTGACGACTTCATGATCACCGGTGTCTGATCAGCCCGAAAGCCATCAGACCCCAGCGGGGCGGCGGTGCCGAATGGCGCCGCCGCCTCGCGGCTTTTCCAGAGCAGGCAGTTCTTAAGGCTAGACGATGACCACAGTGGCGCGAAAGCAAGGCCAGAACCCCCTCTCAGAGGCGCTCCAGCGGGTGCGCAGCACGTTCTTTTCGGTGGGCTTCTTCAGCTTTTTCATCAATCTGCTGATGCTTACCGGCCCGCTTTACATGCTGCAGGTTTATGACCGCGTGCTGAGTTCCGGCAGCCGCCACACCCTGATCATGCTGACGGTTGTGGCCATCGGAATGATCCTGACCAGCGCCCTGCTGGAGTTCGTTCGGGCCCGTATTCTGGTGCGCATCGGATCGCGGCTGGACACTTCGCTCAGCGACACACTGTTCGGCGGTCTGCTGCGCCGGCGCCTGCGGCAAAACGAGGGCGGCGAAGCCCAGCCCCTGCGCGACCTTGAAAGCCTGCGCGGCTTCCTCACCGGAAATGGACTGATCTCGTTCTTCGATGCACCCTGGACCCCCCTCTTCCTGGCGATCATCTTCCTGCTGCATCCCCTGCTGGGGCTGGTCGCCCTGGGCGGCGCGGTGATCCTCTTCACGCTGGCTGTGATCAGCGAGCTGACCACCCGGGGTCCGCTGCGCGATGCCTCTGCGGACAGCGCTGCCGCCCATAACTTCACGGAGAACACGCTGCGCAATGCCGAGGTGATCGAGGCCATGGGCATGATGCCGGCCCTGCGGCAGCGCTGGCGGCAGCGCCACCAGGCCGCGCTGGCCGCCCAGGCGCAGGCCAGCGACCGCGGCGGACTGCTCACCGCCGCGGCAAAGTTCGTCCGCCCGGCTCTCCAGATCGCCATTCTCGGAACCGGTGCCTATCTGGCGCTGCAGCAGATCATCACACCCGGCGTGATGATCGCCGCCTCCATCATCATGGGCCGCGCCCTGGCGCCGGTCGAGGGTGCCATCGGCCATTGGCGCAGCTTCATTCTGGCGCGCAGCGCCCACGGGCGCCTGAAAGCCTTCCTCGCCAAGGAGAAACAACCTGAAGAATGTCTGCCCCTGCCGCGGCCCAAAGGCGCGCTGGCGGTGGAACGCCTCGTCGCCGCGCCACCGGGCCTCGATAAGCCGGTGATCAAGGGCATTTCCTTTGCGCTCAGCCCCGGCGAGAGCCTCGGCGTGATCGGGCCGAGCGCCGCCGGCAAATCGACCCTCGCCCGGCTGCTCATCGGCGTCTGGGCCCCCGCGGCGGGGAACGTACGGCTGGACGGCGCCGACATCAGCGACTGGGATCACGTGCTGCTGGGGCCCGCCCTCGGCTACCTGCCCCAGGACGTCGAGCTTTTCGACGGCACGGTCGCGGAAAACATCGCCCGTTTCGGGGCAGGCGACCCGGAGAAGATCGTGCGCGCCGCCCAGCGCGCCAACGTCCACGAGATGATTCTGCGCCTGCCGCAGGGCTACGACACGGTCATCGGACAGGGCGGCGCGGCGCTTTCCGGCGGCCAGCGCCAGCGTATCGGCCTGGCCCGGGCGCTCTACGGCGAGCCCGCCTTTATCGTGCTTGACGAACCGAACTCCAACCTGGACGGCGACGGCGAAGAGGCACTGCGCAAAGCCGTCGCCGAACTCAAGGCAGCCGGCACGACCCTGGTGGTGATCGCGCACCGGCCCTCGGTCCTGGCCGGCATGGACAAGCTCCTGGTCCTGCGCGACGGCCTGATCGAACAGTTCGGACCACGCGCGGAGGTCATGCCCAAGGTCACCAAGGCTGTACCCAAAACGGCACCGAGAGATGCGGCTGCGGACACCAGAAGCAAGGCTGCATCGTCATGACACAGATTCCCAAAGCTCCCAAAGCAGCGCCGACCCGCGTGCTGCCTATCGTCATCGCCGGGATTGCCGTCGTCACCCTGACCTTCGCCGGCTTCTTCGGCTGGGCCGCGACCGCCGAGCTCTCTTCCGCCGTCATCGCCTCCGGCAAGGTGACGGTAGACAGTAACCGCAAGGCCATCCAGCATATGGAAGGCGGGATCGTGAAGCGGATCCTGGTGCGCAACGGCGACGCCGTCGCACGGGATGCGCTGCTGGTGCAGCTCGACGAGACCCGCGCCCATGCCTCCCTCGCCATCCTCAAAGCCAAGCTGGACGAAGCGCAGGCGAACGAGGCGCGCCTGATTGCGGAGCGTGACGAGGCCGACACCATCGTCTTCACCGCGGGCCTCCTGGCGCGCCAGGACGAGCCTCAACTGCGCGACAGCCTGCGCGGTCAGCAAAGCCTCTTCACGGCGCGGCGCGAGACCTTGAAGGGGGAAATCAAGATCTATGAGGAGCGGATCGGTCAGGTCGGGGAACAGATCCGCGGCTTGCGCGCCCAGCAGGAGGCCAAGGAGCGCCAGATTGCACTGATCGGCGAAGAACTGGAGGGTCTGCGCAAACTGCTTGAGAAGGGCTTTGCGGAGAAGAACAAGGTCCTGGCCCTGGAGCGGGAGGCGGCCCGCCTGGGCGGTGAGCGGGGCGAGCACATCGCGGAGATCGCTGCGGCCAAGACCTCGATCAGCCAAGCCGAACTGGAGATCCTCCAGCTCCGCAAGGACAGCCTCGAGAAGGTCGAGTTGGAACTGCGGGACCTGCGCACGGAGATCTTCGATCTGAGAGAGCGGGTCGCTGCCTCCCAGTTCGTTCTGGACAATCTGGAGGTACGTGCCCCCGAAGACGGCGTGGTCGTCGGCCTGCAGGTTTATGCGCCCGGTCAGGTGGTGCAGCCGGGCGCGACGATCCTGGAGCTGGTGCCGGTTGACGACGAATTGATCGTCGAGGCGCGGGTACTGCCGTTCGACGTCGACAGCCTGGCGCTGGGCCTCGAAGCCGATGTCATGTTCACCGCCTTTTCGCAGCGGACCACGCCGAAGCTGATCGGCAGCGTCGCCTATTTCTCCGCCGACCGCTTCGAGGACGAGCGAAGCGGCGAAGCCTATTACCTGGCGCGCATCTCGATCCCCGAGGAGGAGGTCGCGCGCCTCGGCGAAGACCGAATGCTGCGCCCAGGCATGCCCGCCGACGTGATGATCAAGACCGGCGAACGGACCGCTCTGGACTACCTGGTCCAACCCCTGAAAGACAGTATCACCAAGGCTTGGCGGGAAAACTGAGGATCCGGCGGCTCAGCACCGCGACCGGCCGCCATCCGCCTTGGCCCGCAGACCTCAACCGCCCGCCGCGGTGCCGGTGTTGTTGAGGCTCCAGTCATAGGCGGTGCCATTGATGGTTCCGATGTCTTCGAGCTGGGCTGCAAGCGACGGCTCCGCATAGCGCTTCAGGTGCTGCAGAAGCAGCGATACCGACTCGCCGAAGTCCTCGAAGAACCAGTCATAGATCTTGGAGACCGTGACCTCTCCATTGGCCACTGTGACGCCGCGCGGGTCGTTGATGTAGCTCCTTGCGGCAGCCTCAAGCTGCTCTTCCAGGTCGGCGCCCGTGAAAGCATCGACCGCCAGATTGGGGCAGCCGATGGAGGCACAGTTGACCGCATAGTGTATTCGCGGATCATTCCAGATCGGCCGCAGGATGCGGTGCTCGATGTCGTTCAGCGTCAGCGCTTCGCCTTCCACCGTCACCAGATCCTTGTCCCAGGGCCCACTGGCAAAGAGGCCGGGTGAGATGTCGATGTCGCGGATCGACTCGACCGGATGGTGGTCCGCAATCAGTTTGACCGTGACCACGTTGTAGAGATTGACCCAGTAGGCAAACTGCTCGCGCCGCCCGTAGGTGCTGATCGGCACCGCGGCAAAGTCAGCGACGATCTGCGCGAGGGTGTCCCGCTCGTCCGCGGCGAGGTTTCCGTAGTCCAGCCGGTGCACACCATCATCACCTACCTGCACATGGGCCTTCAGAAAGGCATCCCAGGCCGTGAAATCGATCACCGCGGCACTTGCTGGGTCGTGCTGCTCCCAGCGTGGCCAAAGCTCTGAAGAAGGGGCAAACAACCGCTCCGCCGAGGTGAAAGCGGCAAGCGGCAGAACCATGACGGCGGCCAGGACAACGCGGCCGAGCCTTCTTCCGATCGGCAGAGCCCAGGGCTTTTTCATCAACAACTCCCACGCAGGTTCAAAAGGGCCTGTCCGATAGAAATCGACCGCGAGAGGGAAAAGTGAATTCAAAGACGCGCGAGCAGGGTGTGAACGGCGCCGGATGGCTGCGGAGACAGAGGCGCCGAGAGAAGATTTGGGGCTACTGGACGGGGCTCGGATTACACCTTTTCCACGAACTAAGTACTTGATTTCCCCTAATGACCCGCGGGGATTATGCCTTTGGTTTATGCAATCCGGCCATTCGGCTTGAAGCGATCAGATCATAGCGCTTATGCACCCTGGCCCCCCCGATGCGAGCCCCGCTAGACTCGTTTTCGGAGATTGAGGGGGCTGTGCACAACAGTATGCCCTTGAGGATCCGGAAGGCGCCCGCGAGAAGGTTGCCCGGGCACAGGCTGAGACCATGAGCTAGGTCCCGGTGAAAGCGTCAAGGGGGTCAAGGAAATGCCGCCGTTGCTTTCGGAGAGGTCAAGATGACCGACCGAGAACTCACCCGCGATGAAGTGTTGAGCCGGGATCACGAGGCACTTGCCGAACTGGTCGTGAAACTCGGTCGCAGTGACGCCGGGCTTGCTCAGCTGATTCGCGCCCTGATACCGGCTGCGATACCGGCTTCCGGCGAGACCCCTCAGCCACGATGCGCAAAGGCGCGACCCCTCCCCGCTGCCGCCACCGTGGCAGAACCGGTCGAACCGCACATGGTGGGCGAGAGCCCGGCCATGCAGACCGTCTTCAACACAATCCGCAAGTTTGCTCTGCCCCGCGCGCCGGTCCTGATTCAGGGCGAAAGCGGCACCGGAAAGGAGCTCGCCGCTCTGGCGATCCATGAGCGATCGACCTATGCCGATGGGCCCTTCGTTGCCATCAACTGCGGCGGACTCCCGGCCTCTCTGGTCGCCTCGGAACTCTTCGGTCACGAGAAGGGCGCCTTTACCGGTGCGCACCAGCGCAAGATCGGCAAACTGGAAGCGGCAAACGGCGGCACGCTGTTCCTGGACGAGATCGGCGATATGCCGCTGGAGTTGCAGCCCCACCTGTTGCGGTTCCTGCAGGAGCAAACGATCGAGAGAGTCGGCAGCAACACACCGATCCTCCTGAACTGCCGCGTGATAGCGGCGACGAACCGAAACCTGGATCGCATGATCCGCAAGGAGCAGTTCCGCGAAGACCTTTTCCATCGGCTGAACTGCCTCACGCTCAACCTGCCGCCGCTGCGCGAGCGCGGTGAGGACATCACGCTCGTGGGTGCGTTCTTCGCCAAACGCTTTGCGGCGGAGATGCAGGTCGAGAACCGCTTCCTTTCCGAAGACGCTCTCTCGGCAATGCAGCGCTATCACTGGCCGGGGAACGTCCGCGAGCTGATCAGCAAGGTGCGCCGCGCCGTGGTGATGACGGACAGCGACCGGCTGACGGCCGAGGACCTCGGTCTCGCGACCGGTCCAGGGGCTGCGGCGGAGGCCCCAAGCCGCGCGGCGGCGGGCATCGATTCGTTGCCGCAGATCGATCTTGGCGGAATTGCCGCGGCAACCCGGGTCTCGCGCGCTCCGGAGCCCTGCGCCGAGCCTATGGCTGCATCGGAATCCGCAACAACGCTGGAGCAGGCAAAGGCCAGGATCGAAGAGAAGCTGGTGCGGGATGCGCTGGGCAAGCACGCCCACAACATCACCGTCGCCGCCCGTGACCTCGGGGTTTCAAGGGTCACGCTCTATCGCTTGATCGAAAAGTACAGCATCCGCGGACAGGGTGCCCCCTCTGCACACTAACTGGCCGCCCGTGTGGCACCCGCTTGCGCAAACGCACCGCGGCCGCATTTCGAAACCGAAGACCCTCACCTGAGCCTTGATTTGTGCCGATTTCGCGGTGATAGTGGCGCATGAGTGAGGGGGGAGCCGAGTCAGCTTATGGGATTCGTGCCATCATCATCTGAGACATCGGCGCTCAAACGCGTCGTTTTGGGGAGCGGCGTCGGGCTTTGTGTAGCTCTGATGGGCAGTGCTTCCTACGCGCAGGAAACCGGACAGTCCACGGCAACGCAGCCTGCTGCGCCGGTGACCGTTGAGCAGCTCTTCGACCTTATCCAGGTTCAGCGCGCACAGATCGAGGCGCAGCAGCGCCGGATCGATCAGCTCGAGAATGCGATCCGCGGCATCGCCGGCGTGGGACAGCCGGGATACCAGCCCGGATCCCCCAACTACAGCTATGCCGACTATCAGGGACAGCCCGGCCAGGTCGCCCAGCAGGGCCAGAACCAGGGACAGTCCCAAGGACAGCAGGGGCAGCCGCCGAGCCAGGGCGCACCACAGACTCAGGGCACGCCGGACCGGCCGGTGGGCGAGGAAGATCCCGACGCGCAGCGGCGGCGGATCGACGTCTCCGGGGTCCAGGACGTCGGCGGCGTGCTGACCCGAAAGGGCAACCTTGTGTTCGAGCCCTCGATCGAGTTCGAGAGCACGGACAGCACCCGCTTCTTTTTCGATGGCGTCGAAATCATCGAAACCGTCCTGGTCGGCGATATCGAGGTTTCGGACGCCGAGCGGCAGACGATCACGGCTGCCGGCACTCTGCGCTACGGCATCACCAACCGGGCCGAGGTCGAGCTGAAGGTTCCCTTCGTCTACCGCAGTGACGAGATCACGCAAGAAGTCATCGGCGCCGGCGGCGCGGTAAGCAGCAGCCCCGATGCGGCCAATCTCGGCGACATCGAGTTCAGCGGCCGCTACCAGATCAACGACGGACTGGATGACTGGCCGATTTTCGTCGCCAACGCCCGGGTGAAGTCAGACAGTGGCCAGGGTCCCTTTGATGTCGACCGCGACGACGACGGTCTCGAAACAGAACTGTCGACCGGCTCCGGGTTCTGGGCTGTGCAACCCGGGCTGACGGTGATCTATCCGTCCGATCCTGTCGTCTTCTTCGGAAGCGTCAGCTATACGCACAGCTTCGGAAAAGACGTGGACGAGACCATCGGCGGATCGGAGATCGGCGACGTTCAGCCGGGCGATGTCATCGGCTTCGGCTTCGGCATGGGCTTTGCGCTGAATGATCGCGCCTCTTTCAGCGTCGGCTATGCTCACGACTTTGTCTTCGAGACCGAACAGGAAATCGACGGAGTGACGGTGGAGTCGGAAGACTTCGACGTCGGCCGCCTCAGCCTGGGCTTTTCCTACGCCCTCACCGACCAGATCAACCTCAACCTGAACACCCAGGTCGGCGTCACGGACGACGCCCCCGATGTGGTGCTGACCCTGCGGACGCCGGTCACCTTCGATCTGGGCAACGCCTTCGACTGAGCAAGAGGCCCTGCGGCACAATCGCGAAGACAGTTCTGACCGAACAAAAGAAAGGGGCCCCGAGGGGCCCCTTTTTCATTGAACAACAGAAACGAACTAAAGAATGAGCGCGTCCTGCGCTGTCCGGACTCCGTTCACCTCGACAGACCGCGGATCAGGGCCTGTTGCATCTCCATGGGCATGCGCCGGCCGTTGCCGAGCGCCCGCCCGCCCTTGTGGACATTGCGCAGGCCGATGATGTCGATTGCGAGCGTTGAAATGTTCTCGATATCGATTCCGTTCTGTGAGTTGAGAATCGTGGCGCTGATGCCATCCGGCCCGGCAGCATGGATGATTTCCGTGATGCCGCCATCAGCACCGGAGATTGAGATGTTGTTCAAGCTGGGAACAACGCCGTTACCGCTTACGATGTCGTTCAGAGTCAGGACCGAAGTGAGTTGAGGCGTTCCGTTCACCATTGTGGTGAACTCAAAGCCGAAGTTTACCTGAAGACCGCCAACGGTCAGGAAGCCGCCGCGCTGCTCCTCGAGGATCTCTTCTTCGACAACCTCCTGCGGGTCGATGGCCTTTCCTGTTGCCATGGCCATCAATACGTTGCCGCTTCCCGCCTCAAACGGCTGACCGGCTTGGTTGATCGCATCCGTACCGGAGCAGGCTGCGGTGGCCATGGCCAGACCGACGACCGCCGCAACGCTCCGCAGAACAGCGGCGGCATCAATACTGAACCGTCTGATCGCTGATACAGCAATGAGTGTCGTCATCGGATGTCTCCCTTATCGGGTTCCCGTGCCCGGCAGGTAGATGGTGATGTTGGCCAGATTGCTGGAACTCACCGCCGGGCCCAGAGGCGCCTGAGGGTGAGCACTCCATTCATCCTCCAGATTGAAATTCGCTTTCGCGAGTTCCACCTGAGTACGGACGACAAAGACAATGTCGTTGGCCAACAGCTTCTCGAAATCGCTGCGCTTGTATCGTTGAATGCCGCGCGACGGATCGCCGACCAGAACGTGATGCGGCGTCACGCCCTTGACGACCACGAAGTGCTTATAGCCACGAATGTCGAGCAGAACGATGGCCGGCACGCCGACCTCCGCCAACTTGTCCATGGAAACGCGGAAGCCGTCGGCCGTGAAACCGCGGGCGTCGAGAAAGCGCTTCATGTCCAGGAGGGAAAAGCCCTGCGCCATGATCTTCTGCCGGTCACCGACAGCGAACATGGCTTCGAAGACTTCGACCTCCTCGGTCGGACGGTCGTAGTGATAGGTCAATAGGGTCGCAACCGCCGCCGATCCGCAAGAGAAATCGCGTTCCTGCCGGACAACGGACTCCCACTTACGTTCCTTTACGCTCTTGACCTTGAGATTGAAGGCCATCCCGCCCGCCGAAACGAAGCGGGTTTCACCGGCTTCGGCAGGGGCATGGACCAGGCAGAGCGCTCCCATGAAGGGAAGCGCGCAAGCAAGAGCCAAGACGCCCCGCCGGAAGCGGACTTGCAGCGGATGCGAAACGACGGTCATGGCAGACTCACGCTGCTATCGATGACGGTCACCGCAACGACGTTCTGATTCTGCAGAGCGACATTGTTGCCGGTGTTCATAACGTTAAGCGACATGACCTGGTCGGCAAAGGTGTGGCTGCCCAGGTGGATCTCGCCGCCGGAGCCGACCGCCGCCATACCGTCAAAGGTGACGTGCTGATACTGCGCGCCGATCGCCGTGGCCAAGGAGTCTTCGTCGATCTCGAAAGCCTTGCCCCGTTCTTCGGACAGGGCCTCCGTCGATACGGCTCCCCATTCAGCAAAGGCGTCTTCGGCCACGGCCGGTGCTGCACTCAGGATGAGGCCAACGCCGGCAACGGCCGCTGAAAGGCTGAGAACTCGGTTTCTGTACTTCATAGCAACGCCTCCCGAGCATTGCGGATTACATCAACTTCGCGATGGGTGTCCGGTGAGCGCCTTGGAGACGCCCACCGGAACCCGCGGCCCTCGTTTTGAGGGCCATTACCCAGTTTTAGAAACCGGTACCGCCGCTGACAGCGATGGCAACCGTGTTCGAACCCTGCTGAACCGAGTTGATGCCAGAATTGATGTTGTTCTGGTTGATCACCTGGTCCTGGAAGGTGTGGTTCCCGAAGTTGTTGTTCAGGGCGTTGTTGGGCCCGCCGGCGATACCGGCATTGCCCATGCCACCGGCCACAGCGGTGTTGGTCACCGTCTGCGACAGAGAGGCAAGGCTGACAGCACCGTTCAGGTCGACGCCACCCGGGCCACCAAGATCCAAGGACAAGGCCGTGGTGTTGGCACCCTGCTGGGCGGAGTTGATACCAGAGTTGATGTTGTTCTGGTTCATCACCTGCTCACGGAAGGTGTCGGATCCGAACTCGTTGGAGAGCGGATCGATACCATCACCCAGGCCCTGCGGATTGCCGCCAATGCCACTGCTGTTGTCGCCCGTGGTCGACGCCAGATTTGACAGCGGGGTTTCCTCGCTCCCCTGGGTCAGGTCGGTGGTGGCAGCGCTCAGGTTGACATCAACAAAACTCACGTTGTCAGCCACCGCCAGAGCAGAGGTGTTGCCACCCTGCTGCGCGGAGTTGATGCCGGCATTGACGTTGTTCTGATTGATGCCCTGCTCTCTGAAGGTGTCGCTTCCAAAGACGTTGTTGAGGTTGTTCTGCTTCGGATTACCACCGATACCGAGGCCGGTATCGTCAAGCACGCCGTCGGAATCGTCGGTCGCCGAGTTGGAACCGTTCTGCACACCTGTGGTGCTGGCCCAGGCGGCATTGCCGTCAGCGAAAGAACCGGAGTTGTCGATGGCCATCGCGGTGGTGTTCATGCCTTGCTGCATCGAGTTGATGCCGGCATTGATGTTGTTCTGGTTGATGACCTGTTCCCGGTAGGTATCGCTGCCGAAGCTGTTGAACAGCGAGTTATTCGGCTCGTCCGGATCAGTGTTGTCCGGGTCGAAGCCGCCGACACCGTCGTTGTCCTCATCATCCGCCGCAGCGGTGTTGGTGACCGTCTGCGTCTGATTGGAGTCGGACACCGCGATGTTCAGATCGAGGATGTTGAAGGCGCCATCCGTATCCGTGGCGATCGAGGTGGTGTTGGCACCCTGCTGGGCAGAGTTGATCCCAGAATTGATGTTGTTCTGGTTGATCGCCTGCTTGCGGAAGGTGTCGTCGCCGAAGTTGTTGTGCAGCGAGTTCACCGGATCTCCACCGATGCCGCCGTCTTCGTCACCATCTTCGTTGGCTTCGGAGTCGCCGCTGTTGTCAGCGTTATTGACGACCGTCTGTTCGCCTTGCGAGCGGGAAGCCGCGATGTTGGCTTCAAAGGCTTCGACATCGCCGCCCATGTTGCCAAGACCGGCGCCGCCGACGTCGAAGGCCAGAGCGTCCTCAATGGCACCGATGGCATCCGAAATCGCGTCGTCGGTTTCAGAGTCCGGATCACCTGGGCCGAGATCGATGTCGGGGTCGCCGATGCTGGCAGCGATCGACGCGGTATTGGCACCCTGCTGGGCAGAGTTGATCCCAGAATTGATGTTGTTCTGGTTGATCACCTGGTTCTCGAAGGTCTGCGTGCCGAAGGTATTGCGCAGCGAGTCAACCGCTTCGCCGGCGATGGCGTCGTTGTCCTCGTTGCCGTTGTCGCCCGGGTCACCGTCGGTCACAAGCGCCTCGTTGGACACCTCCTGAGTCAGATAGTTCCCGGAAAAGGCCGCGTTGACACTGACTTCATCCTCGGAGCCGTCGAAGTCCACGGCCAGCGCGGCGGCATTGGCGCCTTGCTGAGCCGAGTTGATGCCCGAGTTGATGTTGTTCTGATTGATCGCCTGATTGTCAAAGGTGTCGCTGCCGAAGTCGTTGTTCAGCGAACGCAGGGCTTCGCCCGCAATGCCATCCTCTTCCAATTCCGGATCGGCGTTGTCGGGAACCGGCCCGTCGGTGGAGTCGACCGAAGCCGTGTTGGTGACGTCCTGGTCGGCGATGTTGCCAGAGATTGCGACGTTGGCATCGAATTCCGGATCAAGACCAAGGTCGAGAACGCCGTCCTGATCCACGGCAATGGCCGCAGCGTTGCCGCCCTGCTGACCAGAGTTGATTCCGGAGTTGATGTTGTTCTGATTGAGAACCTGATCTTCGAAGGTGTCGCTGCCAAAGTCGTTGTTCAGCGAGTCCTGCGCGCCACCAGCGATACCCTGGTTGGCCTCGTCGTTTTCCTCGGTCACCGTGGCCGAGTTGACGACCGTTTGGTTCAAGGTGCCCAGGCTGACGGCCACATTGACATCATCGGCCAATGCGGAGGCGCCATAGCCCGCCACCAGTGCGAAGACGGAGGCCCCCGCAATGAGAGACTTCTTCATGGTTTTCTCCTCTTGATGCTTCATCCGGTTCCTTTGCCCCCGTCCCTGGGGGTTTGGTACCCCGGAAGCCGACCCCGACGGACCTTTGCTCCCTGGGTTGCCCCCGGGATCGACCTCTACGGGACCTTCCGGTCAGGAGTCCGTCCATCGCACGCACCCCTGCCACCCTTACAGCAACCGCCATGCCACATCAGGGTCACAGCCCGAAGTCCATGAATCCCAGGGTGTTAGGGTGCTTTTTTGGAGGTTGGGTCGAAGCGAGGCGCCACCACTCTGCGGTGACGGCTGTACAGGCCGTACATCTGCTTTACGCTTTGTATGCCCGACGAAACAGATGGCACCGGCAAACGACACCACGCGCGCGCTGCCCAGCCTCGGGTCAGCCGCTCTACCCCTTAATTGCCGGGAACCGGACCGCGGTCGAGGCGACCCACGCTATCCTTGCCGCGAGTGTTACAGGGACGTTACAGCCGTTCAGGATTGTAACGCCATCGCATGGTGAGCAGCCACGCGTCGAGGACCACCGGCTGACATCACCGCGTGCTTGTCGAGATGGAACTATGTCCTTGGCCCGGCTGAGGCGCAGGCGGCGCGCCGGGTTTCGGCGGCCTTGCCTCGTCCCACAGAATGACCCCCCAGTCACCGCCGGTGCCGGGCGCTTCAAACCCCTGATCCGAAAGGCCCTTTGCCTGCTGGCGGTCCAACTCTTTTTCACTGACTGCTGCCGTCTCACCGTCCAGAAACGCAACGGCCACGCCCGGCAAATCCGCCGATCCCGCCCTCACCGCAAAGAAAAGCAAAGCTGCGCTGACGGCCAGGAGCGATCCAACAACCCTTATGTTCATCACATCCCCCGCCCAGGTCCGAGCGACCGGTCTCGAGCACCGCACCGTTACCTCGGCCACTCGCCCCAAAGTTAAGCAAGCGACATGCCATCGCAGGAAGAGCGTGGAGTTTTTCCAGCCGCGGCGTAACCGCTGCGCCGCAGCTTTCGATGCGCTGTCGGACGTTATCGAGCAGCGCTGAGCCCCGCGGTCCCAGGTGTGCTGCCGACCTCAGCGCGGCGGCGGCATCCTGGGCTCAGCGGGCTCAGCGCGCTCAGGCCTGGTTTGGGAAGGGATAGACGTTTTCTTCGACCGTGCCGCCGCCGGACGCACGCGGTTTGTCCGCCTTCGCCGGGACGGCCGACGCATTCAGGACCTCTGCGGCCACCAGCGCGGCCTGCACCCGGTTGGCAACGCCCAGCTTGCGGAACACGGTGCGGAGCTGTGCTTTAACCGTACCCTCCGCAATCCCCAGTTCCCGGGCGATGATCTTGTTGGACTTACCATCAGCCAGGCGTTCGAAGATCATGAGCTGACGGTTGCTCAAAGCCGGCAGAGCCGGCAAGGGCCGCCGCTGCCCGCAGGGTGCCGGGGTGTCCGAAATGAGCGCCTGGACCGGGGCGTAGGTTCCACCGGCCAGGATCAGTTCCAGGGCATGCTGCAAAACCGCCAGGCTGTCGCTCTTCAGGATATAGCCTTTGGCACCTTGCTTGATGGCCCTGCAGGCATCGGCAGGATCGTCTGAGGCGGAAACCATGGCGAAGGGAACCGCCGGGTTCAGACAGACCAGCTGCGCTATGCAGTCGGCGTCCTCCATACCCGGCATCCGCAGATCGCAGATCACCAGATCCAGATCGCGTTCCGCTTCAATGATCTTGGCCAAGCTCGCACGATCGCTGGCTTCCAGGACCTCTGCCCCCGGACCGAAAGCGTCCTTCAGTGCCGAACCGAGACCGGCCCGGAAAAGCTCATGATCGTCTGCCAGGGCAATTCTCATCGGTCTTCCCTCTCCCACGACCGTGATGAACTCAACCTAGCGGAGCTAAATTGCAGGCGCGTGAAACCCCACTGAACCCAATGCAGCACCAAGCGAACAGGAAGGAGTAAACCTTTCGGTTTTCAGTCTCCGCCCAGTCTCCGCGCCCCTGCTTGGGACGCCCCTGGCGCGCACCTTCAGACCTCTTGTCCTGTGCAGTGTCAAACTGCCTTATGGGGCCCCAAATGCGGCTACACTCGAGAGTGCTGAGAGAAACCCCCAGAGAACAAACAAAAGGATTTACTTTGGCAAAATTACCACTCTGAATAGTACGACTTGCAATCAACCCCGGACGTTGATGATAGCGGCATAGATGAGTGGCGTATAGGCCCTTTCGCTGCATTGATCACAGCACGCGTAATTGTGATCAAGAGGTTCAACCCTGGAACGTCGCCATGATCGCCGAAAAAGCAAGCCCGCGCCGTGCCTTGGCGTCAACACAATGCTTTGAGCTTCCCCAACAGCTCCCGGAGCACTGCCGGATCCAACGCCGCCGGATCTCCGCCCTGTTTCAACCTATGCTCGAAACTACGCGCCAGATCGGTGGCTTCCGGCACGCCGAAAGGCCGGCCGGTTCCCTTGATGTCATGGAGATGCGCGGCCAGGGCATCGGCGATCTCCGCCCCACCGGCGGACCGGGCCTCAAGCTGATCGAGCAACCTCTCCATCATCGCAACGCGACGCGCCAGGTCGGCTTGAAAGGCGGCGCGCATCTCTGCCGGCGTCATGGGGTTTTCCGCCGCAGCCTAACCGCCCCTTCGTCCCGCCGCTGCGTTCCGCCAGCGTGCGCTTCCGGGAGGCCGCACGGCATCGGAAGGGCCTTCAGTCTCTGTGCATCTTGATCGTTTCGCCGTGCCCCGCACCCTTCCAGAAATCATACACGGCCATGGCGCTGACGACGGCGACCACGATGATCAGGTCAGGCTCGCGTACCCACCAGATCAGGATACCCAGAAAGGCGATGAGAAGCGCCATGGAGAGCGCCGCCAGAACCTTGTCGATCAGGGGCATTGCGCATCCTTCCTTTGTGCCGCCCTGCGCGGCCGCATAAAGACATTAGACATCATTCCCGGGGCTCCACAAGTTGCTCTGTCAGCCAGCGGGCGGTCCGCAGCAGGCGCGCATCATCGCCGCGCGGCCCGACAAGCTGAACGCCGATCGGCAGCCCCGCCGAGCCCTGCAACAAGGGCAGCGAAACCGCCGGCGTCCCGCAGAACGTCCAGAGCGTGCAGAAGGTCGGATCGCCCGTGGCAGAAAGGCCCTCCGGCGCTTCGCCGATGGCTGCTGGCGTGATGACCGCGTCATAGCGCTCGAAGATCTCCTCCAGCCCGGCATTCAGAACGGCGCGCCATTCCTCCGCGAGAGCGTGGTCGACTGCCAGAACCCGGCGTCCCTCTTCGATCGCAGCGCGCATCACCGCACTCAGGTGCGACGCCCCGCGCTCGTAGTAGGATGAAAGGTTCTTGGCGAAGCCGGCCATCATCAACACACGGTGCAGCTCGTGCGCCCGCTCAAAGGCCGACGGCAGGGGCACTTCGTCACAGGCATCACCCAGGAACCCCTGCAGCTCTTCCAAGCCCTCGCGCGTATCGGCGGCGGCGGCGTCCCAGGTCGGCCCCTTCACCAGGGCGAAAGCGGGTTTGACGGGGGGCGCGGCTCCTGCGGTCCTCTGCAGCTGCGGATGCGCCAAGGGGAAGGTCTCGCCGTCGGCGGGGTCGTGACCGGCCATGGCATCGGCCAGAAGTCCGGCATCTTCCACCGAGTTCGCGAAGATCCCCACCGCATCGAGCAGCGGCGCCTGGGTCAGCATCCCGGTCCGCGGAATCAGGCCGTGGCTCGGCTTGAAGCCGACCACACCGCAGAACGAAGCCGGACGAATGGTGGAGCCATTGGTCTGGGAGCCGACCGCGACAGGCACGTGCCCGGCAGCCACCGCCGCAGCCGAACCGCTGGACGATCCGCCCGGCGTGCGGCTGGTATCGTGCGGGTTTCGGGTCTTCCCGGGTCCATAGAAGGCCAGCTCTGTCGACACCGTCTTGCCCAGAACGACCGCCCCGGCCGCCCGCAGACGGGCCACCATCGTCGCGTCCTCACGCGGCCGCCGGCCCGCGTCCAGAGCCGTTCCGTTCTCCGTCGGCATGTCGGCGGTGTCGATGATGTCCTTCAAGCCGACGGGCACCCCATGCAGCGGGCCGACGGGCCGGCCGGAGCCGCGAAAAGCGTCACGCTCGCGGGCCTGCTTCAGGGCATAGTCGGGGTCCAGAAAGGTCCAGGCCTGAACCGCCTCCTCGCTTGCCTCGATCCGCTCGAGGCAGGCGCGCACCAATTCTTCGGAGCGCAGGCTGCCCTCCGCGATGGCCGCTGCGGCCTCGGCTGCTCCCGGCAGGCGTTCCGTCACCATCTGATCCACCACCCGGCCTTTCGCGTCAGTTCCCGTAGAAGTACTCGGGCAGGAACAAGGCGACGCCCGGGAAGTTGTACATGATGATCATGGCGATGAGGATCATCACCAGGAAGGGCATTACCCCCTTGAAGATCTGCATCAACTGAACATGCGGTGGCGACACGCCCTTCAGGTAATAGGCCGCCATCGCCATCGGCGGCGTGAGGAACGAGGTCTGCAGATTGAGCGCAACCAGGATGCCGAAGAACAGCGGATCGATGCCGAAGAAAGGCAGCAGCGGCAGGAAGATCGGCACGAAGATGATGATGATCTCGGACCACTCCAACGGCCAGCCCAGCAGGAAGATGATGAGCTGCGCCATCAGCAAAAAGGCCAGAGGCGAGAGGTTGAGCCCCAGCACGAAGTCGCTGATGAGCTGCTCGCCGCCGAGATAGGAGAAGACCGACGAGAAGGTCCAGGAGCCAACGAAGAGCCAGCAGACCATGGCCGAAGTGCGCACCGTGAGATAGACGGACTCGCGCAGCCGTTGCCAGGTCAAGGAGCGGTAGGCGGCGGCCAGCACAAGCCCGCCCAAGGCACCGATGGAAGCGGCCTCCGAAGGGGTCGCGAGGCCGAAGAGGATCGCACCGAGCACCGAGAGAATGAGAAAGGCCAGCGGAAAGAACGAGGTGAGCAGCATCAAGGCCACCTGGCCGACGGAGACGTCCTCCACCTCGTCCTCGCGCGGCTTGGGTGCCAGCGAAGGATTCACGACGGCACGCCCGATCACGTACATCATGTAGAGGCCGGCCAGCATGAAGCCAGGAATGATTGCGCCGGCGTAGAGCTTGACGATCGAGACGTTGGAAGTCGCAGCGTAGACGATCAGCATGATGCTCGGCGGGATCAGAATCCCCAGGCAGCCGCCGGCGCAGATGACGCCGGACGCGAAGCTGGTGTCGTAGCGCGCCTTCAGCATGGCCGGAAAGGCCAACATGCCCA
Source organism: Pelagibius sp. (assembly GCF_028281305.1). Classification (GTDB taxonomy): domain Bacteria; phylum Pseudomonadota; class Alphaproteobacteria; order Kiloniellales; family Kiloniellaceae; genus Pelagibius. The sequence continues at coordinate 42,037 of NZ_JANQKD010000015.1, forward strand.
TCAGTGTCACCACCGCGCCGATGATCCCGGTCGCGGTGGCGAACATGGCGCAGGTCGCAAGGGCCGCCACGGCCATCGATCCGGGAATGCGCCGCGAGGCGATGTAAAGGGTATGGAACAATCGGTCGACGATGTTCGCACGTTCGACGATGTATCCCATAAAGAGAAACAAAGGCACTGCCGTCAGTACGTCATTGGCCATGACCGAATAGGTCTGGTTGACGAAGAGATCGAAGACCCGGTTATCGAAGATGGTGCGCATGCGCTCCGGGTCGTAATAGGCGTAGTAGCCGAAACCGACGGCCATAGCCATCAGGGTAAAGGCGATCGGGAAACCCAGCAGGATGACGAGGATGAAGATGCCCAGCATCATCACCGCGATTTGAGGATCAGTCATCGCGGCGCTCCCCCGTTTTTCCGTCCCGGTCCAAGGGTTTGACGATATCGATCGCTTCGGAGGAGTGCTTCAGGACCTCCTTTTCGTGTTCGCGCAAGAGGACATCCTCCAACTCTTCGACATCTTCCTCTGTATGCTTGGGCCAAGCGCCGGTTCGCATGCAAATGATGCAGCGGAAGACCTGGGCGATGCCCTGTATCAGGAGCAGAATTCCGGCAATGATGATAACGGTCTTGAACTGAAAAATCGGCACGTTGGCCGGGCTCATCACGCTGACCTCGGTAAAGCGCCAGGAGCGCGCGGCGTATTTCCAGCCGGCCAGAATGAGCGCTATGATTCCGGGAAAGAAGAAAATGAAATACAGCACCAGTTCGATGGTCGCCTGGGTCTTCGGCTTCAGTAGACGATAAACGAAATCGCCCCGCACGTGACCGTCGCGCGACAAGGTGTAGGCGCCGGCCATCATGAACAGAGTGCCGTACATCATGTAGCTGACGTCAAAGGCCCAGGAGGTCGGATCGCGCAACAGATAGCGCACAAAAACCTCGTAGCCGACACCGAAGGTCATCACCAGGATCAACCAGGCGAAGGCCTTGCCGAACCAAGCGGAAACCTTATCGGCGAAACGTATGTAGCTTTCCATGCCGCGCCCCAGATGTGATGTCAGCGACCATGCCGGCGCCCTGTGGTAAGGGCGGCACGCAGGCGTGCCGCCCTCTCCACATCTTGGCCCCGATTACTTCCCTTAGAAGTTGATCTTGCCGGGGAAGTAGTGCTGGTAGGCCAGCTTGTAGTCGGCCGAGTTCATCAGGTCGTAGAAAGCGACCCGCTCCGCCCAGGCTTTCTGGCTGTCCACCACCTTCTTGAAGAAGGGATCTTCCACCAAGCCCTCGAGCACCTTATCCCAGGACTCGAGCTGTGCCTTCATGATCGTGCTGTCGGTCCGGTAGACGTTCACCCCGTCCTCGTTGATCAGCTTCTGCAGATCGCGGGAGTAGTTGTCCATGGCAAAGCCGTAGTTGGCCGTGTTGGTCGCCTCGGCCGCGTATTCAAGGATCGCCTTCTGCTCGTCCGCCAGGGAATCGAAGCGGCGCTTGTTGAAGATGATCTCGAAGAATTCGGCCGCCTGGTGGTAGGAGCCCATGTGATAGTGCTTTGAAACGTCCTGCGCACCGAACTGGCTGTCCGCGGTCGGGTTGTTGAACTCGAAGGCCTCAATCACGCCGCGCTCCAGGGCCGGAACGATTTCGCCGCCCGGAAGCTGGGTCACCTTCAGGCCCATGCCCTGCATGATGTCGGTTGCCAGGCCGACGGTGCGGTACTTCAACCCCTGCATGTCTTCGGCGGATTTAACGTGCTCCTTGAACCAGCCCAGCGGCTGGGTCGGCATGGGCATGGCGAAAAAGCCGACCAGATCCAGACCCAGGATATCCTGGACCAGTTCCTGATAGAGCTCCTTGCCGCCGCCGTAGTGGATCCAGGCAAGGATCTGCGAGGCATTGGCGCCGAACACAGGCCCGGTTCCGAAGAGCGAGGCCGACTTGTTCTTCCCGTACCAGTAAGCGGTCACCGTGTGGGCCGCATCGAGAATGCCGTCATGGCAGGCATCCTGCACCTGAAAGGCCTTCACAACCGCGCCGGCCGGCAGGTAGTCGATCTTCAGGCGCCCGCCGGACATCTTCTCGACGCGCTCTGTGTACTGCTTGGCCATGTCGCTGAAGATCGACGCGGCACCCCAGGAACCCTGCATCTTCAGGGTAACGGTCTGCGCCCGCGATACCTGCGGCATGGCAATGACGCCGGCTGCCGCACCGGCGGCAAGGGTGCCGCCCTTCAGCAGCTTGCGGCGTGTAACCTTTTTGCTCTGAGTGTCCTTCTTCACGAGTTTCCTCCCTCGTTGGCCTTGTTGGTCCATTGCTCCAGAAGCCTTGCGGGCTTCCGCTCTACCCACGACGTCCTTCCCTCACTTCACTGGCCCGCTACCAGGGGACAGGCTCGCCCTTACAAACCTAAGGTTGCCAACCCTAGGACCGGCACTGACGCGGACCGCTGCTCTTTGGCGCCGAAGCCGGACAGCAAGCCGCGCACATATGCAAATACGGACCGCAGCCCCCAGACCGGCTGGAGGATTCGGCGCGGCGCCGTCGGCTGTATCATGAAGTGTCAGGAGCCCGGGTGGCAACATGCGAGCCGGCCTGCTGCCGGCCGACGATGGCCCCCGCTCCACGAACCTCCCTGTTGTTCAATCCCTTGAGCTGCTTTCCGCAGCCTTCTTTCAAACTCCCGGCCGGACTCCCGAAGGAACCCGCTGCTACCACATCCCGGAAACGATTTCCATTATGCACATCGAGTGCCCGCGATCATCAAAAAAAATCGACAACTCAATGGTTTGCCCAGCATACCACTTACCAGCGAAGCTGGCCGCAGGCCGCGTGTCACAACTCCTGTTACAGCGTCTGTCTCGCTGGCATCAGGCCACAGCCCGCCCAAGAGACCAAATCACGCTTGCGCGAATGCGTGGCCGCTGCTCCCGACAGCCCCTCCCCAAAAGGCGAAGCTGCGGACGCAGTAGCGGTACCCCCGGGGGGCAGCTATGCGCCTGTAAGCGAAACTGCTAGGGTCGCAACAAGTGTCGGAGACGGTCAGCATACGAGTCTCGGCAGTGTTTTCGCACTCAGTGTTCTTACACTCAGTCGTCCTTCACTGCGGTGTCCTCTCCTGGCCGTCCGTTCCCTGTACCGCCATTCGGACAGCGGCGAAGAGGTGGCGCTCCTGTCATGAACCAGAATCTCATTCTTAAATCCGGCCAGCTGGAGCCAGCGGAAGTTCAGGCCATGGCGCGGGAACTGGCCGGCAGCATCAACCGCCACACGGCGGCGCAGGCAAGCCTGCCCAACGGCGCTACACGCCCCGGCGAACGCGGCGACCCAGTGACACTCGGCGCCATCGCCCTCAGTGTCATCACCAGCGGCACCGCGGTTGCCCTGTTTCAGGTCATCAAGGCCTACTTCGAGCGCGACGAGAGCCTGGAGATGGCCTTTGAGGGTCCCGAGGGGCGCAAACTCACCATCAAGACCGAGAACATGAGCGCCGAGCGCATCGACGAAACGATTGCGATGGCCCAGGCGTTCTTCGGCGCGCACAGCGGCTGAGTGCAGCCGGAAGGCGGCCCGATGAGCGCGGATGCAAACCAGCCCAAACGCTATGGCGTGCTGATCGCCAGCAGCAGGTTTCCCGACGAGCCCAAGCTGAAGGATCTCGCCTGTCCCGAAAACGACGTGGACGGCCTCAACGAGGTGCTGACGGACGAGGCCATCGGCGGCTTTTCCGAACTGCTGGTCGTCAAAAACGAGCCCAGCCATGCCGCCCTGCGCAAGGTCCATCAGGTGCTGCGCAAGGCAGGCCGCGACGACTTCGTGCTGATCTACTACGCCGGCCACGGCAAGACGGATCTCGCCGGGAAGCTCCATCTCGCCACCACCGAGACCGTCAGCGACGAGTTGGAGACCACGTCGATCCCGGCCCAGCGCATTCGCTCCCTGATCGACAACGCCCGCACCACCAAGGTGGCCCTGATCCTGGACTGTTGTTACAGCGGCGCCATCGAGAAGACCTTTCTGCGCGGTGACGTCGAAGACCAGCTGAACCTCATGGCCGGCGGGCGCGGGACCTTCATCATGACCGCTGCCACCGACGTGCAGACGGCGCGCGAGGAGATCCGCGACGGCTTCGGCATCTTCACCAAGCACCTGATCGACGGCATCCGCGGGGCTGCCGATGTCGATGGCGACGGCATCGTCACCATGAACGAGCTTTACGACTACGTGCATCGCGAGGTGATCGCCGAGAGCCACCAGGTCCCCATGAAGTGGAACCTGAACGTTCAGGGCGAGATGGTGATTGCGCAAAGCAGTCACAAGCCGCGCGAGGCCCGCCGGGCGGCGATCCGCGCGCGCCTCTTCGCCATGGCGGATCAGGGCGTGCTGCCGGACATGGTATTCACCAAGGCTTTGGAGATATCGAACCTCTCCTTCCAGGAAACCCGCCATGGTGCCGCAGCACGTTACGACGGGCTGCTCGACCGGGTGCTGGACCCCAACCTGCGCATCGGCGACTTCCTGACGGCCTGGCTGCAGGTGCAGCCCGACGATGCCCCCGCAGCAGCCGAAAAACCGACACCAAAGCCGGAGCCAGAGCCCCGACCCCAGAGCGAGCCCCGACCCCAGAGCGAGACCGAACCCCAGCCCGAGGCGCGATCCCGTTCATGGTCCGGCTTGAGCTCCGGTTTGGGCTCTGGCCTGGGCTCCGGCTTGAAGGACGGGCTGGGACTGGCGTCGGGCTTTGCGGCCAAGATGAAACCGCACGCGGAAGCGACGACGAAGGGCGGGCAGAAGGCGGAATCCCTATGGCCTGCCGCGGCCGGTGCCGAGGCGAAGTCCAGCGACGATCCGCCGAAGGACCCTCAAGCCGAGCAGCCGCCGAAAAGCGCGCAGACAGCGACTGCCGCCGCCAAGCCGGCCACGGGTTCTGCCACCAAATGGCCGGACATCGGAGCCTGCGTGGGCTGGGTCCTCGCCGGCCTGATCCTGATACCCGCCTCCTTTGAGACCCTCTCGATCCTTGCCGTCATGGTCGCCATGCTTGGCTGGCCCGCTGCCGGCTGGGTGCTGATGAAGCGGGCCGGCGCCCGGCTGAACGCCGTGATCAAGGGAGTCTACTGGGTCGGCATCGTCGGCTCCGTGGCCCTACTGCTCGCCCTTCTCAGCGAGTTCTAGCTGCCCCCTACCCCAGCATGCGTTCGCGGGCGGGATCGAACAGCGGCTCGGGCTGAAGCTGCGCGGCGCGCCGGTCGCCGATGATCTCCACCTCGAAGCTGCCGTTCTCGGTCGCCAGGTCATTCGGCACATAGGCGAGCGCGACGGAGCGGTCGACGGTATGGGCATAGCCGCCCGAGGTCACCCAGCCGACCACCGCACCATCGTGCCAGACGGCCTCGTCGCCACTCACGTCGGCAGCCTCGGCATCGACGGTCAGAGTCACCAGGCGGACCTTCGGCCCCTGCTCCCTGTCGTGCAGCACCGCATCTCGGCCCACGAAGGCGTTCTTGCGCAGATCGACGAAGCGGTCGAGCCCCGCTTCGGCCGGCGTGTAGATCGGCCGGAACTCCCGTGCCCAGGTGCCGAAGCCTTTCTCCAGGCGCAGGGAGTCGAGCGCCCGCAGGCCGAAGTGTCGGAGACCCAGATCGGCGCCCGCCGCCATCAGGTCGTCGTAGAGCCTGAGCTGATAGTCCGGCGACACCCAGATCTCGTAACCGAGATCGCCCGTAAACGAGATACGCCCCACCCAGGCCGGCACCATGCCCAGCGCCATGCTGCGGAAGGCCATGAAGGGGAAAGCTTCGTTGGAGACGTCCTCGGCGGTCAGCCGCGCCAGGAGTTCGCGCGCCTTCGGCCCGGCGATGGAGAAGCCGACCATCTCGTTGCGCAGCGAGCGCAGCGCGACCCCCTCTTCCGCCATGTGCCGTTCGAACCAGCGCAGGTGGTAGTCCTCTGCAATGCCGGAGCCGAAGATGAAAAACTGCTCCGGACCGGCCTTGGCGACCGTGAAGTCGCCGATCAGCTTACCCTCGTGATTCAGCATGGGCGAAAGCACGATGCGCCCCTGGCGCGGCATGCGGTTGGCCAGGATTTCGCCCAGCCAGCCCTCGGCCCCCGCGCCACTGACCTCGTACTTGGCAAAGCCAGAGGTCTCGATGAGGCCGACAGCTTCGCGGACGGCATGGCACTCCTCCTTCACAGGCTCGAAGGCGTTGGAGCGGCGGTAGCTCGGCGTCTCGACGGGCTCGGCGCCCTCCGGCGCGAACCACAGCGGCGTTTCCAGCCCGTAGCCGGCCCCGAAGACCGCGTTCTGCGCCTTGAAGCGCTCGTAGACCGGCGTGGTCCGCAGAGGCCGGGCCGCCGGCAGTTCCTCGTTCGGGAAGGTGATCTTGAAGCGTCGGCCGTAGTTTTCGCGCACCTTGGCATTGGTATAGGCCATGGTGGCGAAATCGCCGAAGCGGGCCACGTCCATGGCGAAGATGTCGAGCCCGGGATCGCCGTCGATCATCCAGCTTGAAAGCGCGAGGCCAACGCCGCCGCCCTGGCTGAAGCCGGCCATCACGCCGCAGGCGACCCAGAAGTTCTTGAGGCCGCGCACCGGGCCGACCAGCGGGTTGCCGTCGGGGGCGAAGGTAAAGGGGCCGTTGATCACCTGCTTGATGCCCGCCTCGCCCAGCACCGGGAAGTGGTCGAAGGCGACTTCCAGATTGTCGGAAATGCGGTCCAAGTCCGGCTGCAGCAACTCATGGCCGAAGTCCCAGGGGGTCTGGCGCTCGGACCAGGGCACGCCGCCCTTCTCGTAGGTCCCCATGACCAGGCCGCTGCGCTCCTGGCGCATGTAGATCTCGCCGCCGAAGTCGATGCAGTGCGGCAGCTCGGTCTCGCGCGCGGCAACCTCGGGGATCTCGTCCGTAACGAGATACTGATGCTCCATCGCCAGGATCGGCAGTTCGAGGCCCACCATGCGGCCGACCTCGCGCGCCCAGAGGCCACCGGCGTTGACCACGTGCTCGGCCTGGATGGTTCCCTTGTCGGTGATCACATCCCAGCCGCCGTCGGGGCGCGACTGCAGGTCGGTGACCCGGGTGAAGCGCTCGATCTCAGCGCCGCCGACCCTGGCCGCCTTGGCGTAGGCGTGGGTGACGCCGGAAGGGTCGATGTGCCCTTCGAGCGGATCGTAGAGGGCACCGACGAAGCGCTCCTCGTTCAGCAGGGGGTGCATCGCCTTGGCCTCGGCCATGGAGACGAACTCGTTGTCCAGGCCCAGCACCCGCGAGCGCCCCTGCGCGACCTTCAGGTAGTCGAGCCAGCTCTCGGTGTTGGCCAGCATCAGCCCGCCGGTCATATGGACGCCGCAGGACTGGCCGGAAATCTCCTCGATCTCTTTGTAGAGATCGATGGTGTAGCGCTGCAGCTTGGCGACGTTGGGGTCGCCGTTCAGGGTGTGCATGCCGCCTGCGGCATGCCAGGTCGAGCCCGAAGTCAGCTCATCGCGTTCCAACAGGACCACGTCTTTCCAGCCGGCCTTGGTCAGGTGGTAGAGCACGCTGCAGCCGACGACACCGCCGCCGATGACAACAACCTGGGTATGAGACTTCATCTGCCGATCCCTGTGCGCAAGAGGATTTCCCGGACGTCGGAGCTTCTTGCCCGCTGGCTACTTGCCTCCCTCCGCCGGGGCCCGTCCATGCTGACCCACCGGCATCGAAGATTTCAATGGCGGGGATCACGATGGATGATGCCAAAGCCGACGCCGGTTCGTCCGGTTCGCTTGAAAGTGAGATTAGGCGTCGGTTCCGGGCGCTTTCAGGCCAGCATGCGACAGCCAGTGGCGTCCTAGGACCGGTCAGAGCCCGCCCTGGCTGTCGCTGTAGCCAAAGGCACCGGCCACGGGCCCGGCCAGACGCTCGATGGTGGCCCGCTCCGTCGGAGAGAAATCGGGGCGGTAGTAGGCCGGCATCCGCATGAGCTCAGCCGCCTCGGCCACCAGACGGGCGCTGCCGGGCAGGCGGCAGTGCTCGCAGACCCGGGTCAGGATCTCGGACGGCTTGGCACAGAGTTCCTCGAAGCGGACGACCAGCACCGCTTCGGCCAAGTGCGGGTTCTGCGCCAGACGCCCGGCGAGATAGCCGTAGAGACTGGCCCAGTAGCGGGCCCAGCCTTCCACCTCCGCCCCCTTCTCCCAGGCCGTCAGGATGGCGGGCATGGCGCCGTCGCCGACGTTGACCGGACGCCGGTCGAGCCCGAACTCGAAGTGGCCGATGCGGCGCATATGGTCCAGGGCCCGGGGGTGGCGGCGCTCGCCCTCGCAGAACAGGCGGTGCTGCTTCACCAGCGAGGCGATCTGCCCGAGCGGCGCGCGCAGGGGCAGGACAAAGCGCGCATCGGGGAAGACCTTCAGCAGGTATTCCAGGCGTGTCACGTTGTAGTTTGCCTTGGCCAGATAGCGGCTGCGCCCGCGCACCTGCAGCAACTTGCGCAGGTGATCGGCGTAGAACCGCTCAAAGGCGGGATGGCTTGTCTCCCCGTCCAAAACGTTGCTGACCTGGGGGTCGTGCAGGCTGTCGAAGAAGGCCATCCAGAGTACCTCTTCGAAGGCCTCCGGGCTGTCCGGCGAGACGGCGATGCCGTCGCCGTGGCTGCGCTCCCGCGCGGTCTGGCGCCCTTGGGGCACGAAGCTCAGGAAGCGGTTCCAGAGAAAGGGCGTGAAGAGAAAAGGATAGTCCTTGTAGCGGTGGCTCGCGACCCGGGGATGGCGGGCCAGCACCTCCAGCAGGATGGTGGTGCCCGAGCGGGCGAGCCCCGAGACAAAGATCGGCGCCTCGATCCTGGTCTCGGCGATTTCTTCGGCGCGCAGCCGTGTCTCGCCATCGCCGAGGCGGATCCAGAAGGCGCGGTTGCGGGCCACAAGGCCGCCGCAGTGATGCACCCAGGGTGTCACCCGAAAACCGGCGTAGCGGCTGTCCGTTCCGCTCTTGGTCTCCGCCATTGCGCGCTAGACCAGCCGGAAGACCAGCTTGATCGCCAGTGAAGCGCCGACCAGTGCGGTAAAGAAAAGAACCTCCCAGCCGCGCAGCCAGTCCGGCCCCATGCCGATGATCTCCTGGCGCGGCAGAGCGATCTCGACACGTTCCAGCGCCCCCTCCGCCGGCAGATACCCCAGAGGATTGGCAATCAGCAGGTTCCACCAATGGCGCTTGTGCAGGCTGGTCACGGGTTCCGAGAACGCAATGGAATCCACCACGCGTTCCTGGGCATCGATCACTTCGATCAGGGCGCGCGGCGCTTCGGGCGCGGCCTGGACGACCGCATCGCCGGCCGGGGTGCCACCGCTCCGCTGGGGCTCGATCCAGCGGGCCGCCAGCCCCTGCGGCTCCACGGAGAGCGGAACCACAGTAAGCGAGGATGGAATGAAGTGGCCGAAAGCGCCGCTCATCCAGACGATCACGAAAAGCACCGGCAGGGAGGCAAGCACGGCGGGCCCCAGCACCAGCCCCAACTGCGCCAGCGCACGGCGCAGCATGGCAGCGATCAGCGGCATGGCCTCGCCAAGGCTGCCCTCGTGGCTGTCCAGCGCGCGGCGGGCGTCTTCCGCCCCGGCCTTGACGTGCCGCAGGCGCCTCTGCGGGGACAGCAGCGCATAGAGAGCCATGGAGATGCAGGCTGCGACCAGCCCCCAGACCGCCACCCGCCAGGCCGGGGCCAGCAAGGGTGAAAGGCCCTCATCCAGCGTCGACAGCAGGGGCGAAGTGAGATCGAGCAATCCGGTCATGGAGGCGGTATCTCAGCGATCCGATGCTTGCGCGGCGCGGCGAACCAGGGCCCGGAGGACCACCCTGGACCCTCTGCCTCCTGCGTCAATCGTAATAGGTCTTCTCGGCGCTCTTGGACTCCGGATTGCGCGCCGTCGCCGAAGCAGACGTGCTCGAAGTAACCGGGGCCGTGCGGCGGCGTTTCATCAGACGCCGCAAGGGCCAGATCAGGAGGAACAGCAGAGCCGCCGCAACAGCCGCCACGACGCCCCAGAGCGCCCCGAGCAGGGAAAGACCCGCACCGGGTCCGATGTAGGCGAGTGCTGGCGCGGTCCAGGCCAGCGACAGGACGAGACCCAGGCCGGTCGCCGCGAGTGGATTCCGGTTCATTGCGCGCTCCTCTCCTCTTCCTTTCTTTGAAGGGCCTCGTGAAAGGCCGGCTGCAGATCGTCCGCAGCGATCCGCTGGCCCCAGGAAACGACCGGCAGGATGACCTGGTCCGGGTCCTCGGGGTGTCGGGCACGGATGGGATTGATGAACTCCCATACGATGCGGCCGTCCTCGGTAACCTCGAACAGCCGGCCGCCGGTCGACTCGGTGATCAGCGTGTTACCGTTCGGCAGGCGCTGCTGGGCGGCGCGGACCCGGCTTTCGAAGGGCTGCTCGGCGCTGCCGGCGTAGACCCAGACCTCCTCCCCGGTCAGGGGGTCGATCTCGATCACCCGGGATTCACCGCCCTGTCCAAAGTGGCCGATGTTGTCGAACAGCAGGATGTTGCCGTTCGGCAGGACATCGGGATCGTGCTGGCCCAGCCAGGCGCCGCGCAGGGCCCAGACGATCTTTTCCTGCTCCAGGTCGAGGACCGCGATGCTGTCGATGTCGCGGAACGACAGCAGCACCTGCCCCTCTTCCGCAAAGGGCAGCACGGCGGCCATCTCCGCGTCGATGTAGTCGATGTTGTTGGTGTGGATAAAATCGTGCTTGTTGAACCACGTCACCCGGTGCAGCAGGCGCGCATAGTCGGAATTGACCAGGGCATCGAGGATGGAGACCCGCTTTTCCTCCTCGCCGTCCGGCGACAGCACCACCACGAAGTCGTCCAGCCGCGGCACGGTCAGCTGCGGGAAGTCTTCATAGGTCGTGCGGCGCATCTTGTGAATCAGCGTGTAAACCCGCCCGTCGTCGGCAATGTCCAGATCGTGGTGTGTCTGACCGAGATAGGACCAGAGCACATTGGACTCGCTGTCGAGCTTCACGAGGCCATAGCCCCAGGGCGTGTCGCCTGTTGCGACGAAGAGCGCCAGCAGGTCGCCGTTCGGCTGCATCATTGCTTTGCGCCAATACAGGAAGGGGTCCGGCTGCGGCTCGACAATCGGCGAGTCTTCGGCCGACCAGATGGCGCTGTAAGGCAGTTGCCAGGAATGGATCAGCCTGCCTTCCATGGAAAACAGGAAGGCCTCGCTGCCATGGCCGGAGGTGTAAAGCGTATAGCCCGGAAAGGCACTCGCGGGATCGTGGATCGTCACCCCCTGGTCCGGCCGGCGTTCGGGCATCCAGAAGTCCGATGTCAAAGGGTCGCGCGAAGCGCGCGTCTTGTCGATCAGCGCCTTGCCGCCACGGTAGGCATCGCTGAGGGGGCCGGCGGGGAACACGTTGGTGAGGATCACCATCGCCCCGCCCAGAAAACTGAGGAACAAAAGGGCGATCACGAAGGCCGGCAGGGCGATGCGATCGATCAGCGGCGGCGGCAGCGGACGCAGTTCCGGTCCCTGCCGGTGCTCGCGTCTCTCACGCCGCCCGGGGGCGGACTCCGCCATCGAACCGCTAGCCAAGGTCCGCTCTTTCTCTTGATTGCGTGACGCAAGAGTCGTGGCGGTATTCTGGCCAAAGGGCGAGGATCAAAGATCGGGCAAGCTGCAAGGGTCGAACCTCCTGGGAGAATGGACCCCCAGGCGGTTGCCTTTATTCCCGTGAATCTCCCGGATTCAGGTGCCTGTGGCCCTGTCCCCTGTGCCCCTGTCCAGAAGCCAGCAGTCCACCGTCTTCCCGGTCACCCAGGGGCCAACCTTGTCGTCGAAGTCAGCGAAGTGATCGCTTGCAAGGTGAAGATCGAAGGCCGCCTTGTCAGCGTAGATCTCATAGAGGAAGAAGCGGGTGTCCATGCTCTGGTCTCTGCTCACGTCGAAGCGATAACAAGCCCTCTCGCGGCTGAGGGAGACCTCGGCCTGGCGGAGAACCGCGGCGCGGAAGTCTTCCGCGAAATCCGGCTCCACCTCGAAAACGACCGTCACCACGAACATCGCTGCGTCCTCTTACCTCTCGGCCCGTCTTTCAAGACAAAAGGTCCCAAGCCTTCACAAAGAAGTCCGGCGCGCCGAAGTTTCCGGACTTCAGGGCCAGCGCCAGGGACGGTGTGCCTGCGGCGACGGTCCAGGGGACACCCGGATCGATCTCCGGCCCGATCTCCAGCACCCGGACACCGAGCGCCTGGACAACGGCGCCGGAGGTCTCGCCGCCGGCAACGATCAGGCGCCGCACCCCCTGGTCGACCAAGCCGCAGGCGACCTGGGCCAAAGCCTCTTCCACGAGGGCGCCTGCCGCGTCCCGGCCCAAGCGGTCCTGGACGCTGCGCACCGTCTCCGGCGCGGCCGTCGAATACACGAGCAGCGGTCCCTCACCGCCCTGCTCTGCCGCCCAGGCCAGGATCTCCGCCACGCCGGTCTGACCGGACGCGAGGTCTTGCGGATCGACCCGCAATGCAGGAACGCCCGCCGCCCGCGCCTCGGCCACCTGTTCCTGGGTGGCCGCCGAGCAGGACCCGGCCAGAATGGCCGCGCGGCCCTTGGGCGGCGCAAACCCGGCCACCGGATCGTCGGAAGCGATCTGGCCGCGGCGGCGGAAGGTCTCCGGCAGGCCGATCGCCACCCCGGACCCGCCGGTTATGAGCGGCAGCTCGGCGGCCGCTTCGCCGATGGTATGAAGATGACGATCACTGACCGCATCGACGATGGCGATGGCCGTCCCCGCCTCTTCCGCCTCGCGAAAGGCCTCGGTCAGCACGTCAGCGCCGCGGTCGACGACGTCAAAGGGCACAAGCCCGACGGAACGCCCTGTCTGGCGGCTCAGCACGGAAACCAGGTTGGGATCGCGCATCGGCGTCAGCGGGTGATCCTTCAAAGGGCTGTCGGAGAGCAGCAGGTTGCCGACGAAAAGGTGCCCCAGGTAGACCGTGCGCCCCGTCGCGGGAAAGGCGGGGCAGGCCAGCGTGAAGGAACAGTCCAGGCGCTCCATCAGCGCCTCGGTCACCGGCCCGATGTTGCCCCGGTCCGTGGAATCGAAGGTCGAGCAGTACTTGAAGAAGAGCTGGCGCGCGCCGGCAGCCAGCAGCGCCTCCGCACTGGCAAGCGACTGCGCGACCGCTTCTTCGGCCGGAATGGTGCGGGACTTCAGGGCCACCACGACAGCGTCCGCCTGCGGCAGGCTGCCCGCGTCATCGGGTACGCCGATGACCTGAAGCGTCCGCATGCCGCCCCGCATCAGCATCAGCGCCAGATCGGTGGCGCCCGTCAGATCATCGGCAATGCAGCCCAGCAACATGCGGCGACTCAGGCTCTGCACACAGGGCGGTGCGGCTCAGGCGATCGTCCCCGCCCTTGCCCAAAGGCACCGGAAATGAGAGGAAACGATTGGCGCTGGAATATATGCATGCTTTAATGTATGCATTATCTTCAATGAAAGTGCAAGGCTGTGGCTCCCGGCGTGCCGCGCTGAGCGACGCCCGTGCGAGCATATGGACCTGTGGGAGTAGATGGAATCAACATGAGCGGGAAGACGAGCCTCGAAATTGCGGTCTTTGAGGGTGACGGCATCGGCACCGAAATCATGCAGCCTTGCCTCGACCTCTTGTCGGCAGTGACCGAGACTGTGGGCGGTTTCGGGCTGACGTTCAAGTCCCTGCCCGCCGGTGCCGGCACTTACAGCCGGGAGGGAACCGCGCTGCCGCCGGCCTCGCTGCAGGCCGCCCGCAACGCGGATGCCATCCTGCTGGCCGCCATGGGCTTGCCCGACATCCGCTATCCCGACGGAACCGAGGTGGCCCCGCAGTTGGACCTGCGCTTCGAGTTCGGTCTCTACGCCGGGGTCCGGCCTGTGCGCAGCGTCGCCGGCACGCCGGCGGTCCTGGCGGACCCGCGTGCCGCCGGTCTCGACTTCGTTCTGGTCCGGGAATCGACCGAGGGCCTCTTCGCCGCCCGCGGCAAGGGAAGTGTGGAGAACGACAGCGAAGCCCGCGACACCCAGGTCATCACCCGCGCCGTCTGCGAACGGCTGTTCGACTTCGCTTTCAAGCTGGCCGGCGAGCGCAAGGCGGCGGGACTGCCCGGGCGCGTGACCTGCGTCGACAAGGCGAACGTGTTCACCTCCTTCGCTTTCTTCCGCAAGGTTTTCGATGAACGCGCGGCGCTGCATCCGGACATCGGCTCCGACCATGCCTACATCGACGCAACCGCGCTGAACATGGTCCGCCACCCCTGGGACTTTGACGTTCTGGTGACCGAGAACATGTTCGGCGACATCCTCTCCGACCTCGGCGCCGGGCTGATCGGCGGCATGGGCATGGCCCCCTCCGCCGACATCGGCGACGAGCATGCGGTTTTCCAGCCCTGCCACGGCAGCGCACCCGACATCGCCGGACAGGGCAAGGCAAACCCGACAGCCATGTTCCTTTCCGGCGCCATGATGCTGGACTGGCTGGCGGTCCGCGAAAGCCTGCCGGCCTGCGCGCAGGCCGCGGCGATGATCCGCAAGGCGGTCGACCGCGTTTTCGCCTCCGGCGCGGTGGTGCCTTTCGATCTCGGTGGGTCGTCCGGCACCCTGGCTGTGACCGAAGCGGTGATGGCGGCGCTGCGCGACCCCGAGGCCGCGGCAGTGGCTGCGATCTGAAGCCGGCGCGACGCGGAGCGACACGGCGTGGCAGGACAGGACGCGCTCAGACTTGGGACCGTCGGCACCGGCTATTTCAGCCAGTTTCACTACGACGGCTGGGCCCGGATTGCAGAAGCGCGGCTGGTCGGTGTCTGCGACCGCGACGCCGTCGGCGCCCAAAAGGTGGCCGAGATGCACGGCGCCACGCCCTATGTCAGCGTGGCGGAAATGCTGGCCCAGGAGAACCTTGACCTGCTGGATATCATCGCCCCGCCGCCGGCCCACCTGGACCTCATCCGGCAGGCGGCAGCACGCAAAGTGGCCGTCATCTGCCAGAAGCCCTTTTGCCAGACCCTCGAAGAGGCCGAGGAAGCCGTCACCCTCTGCGAGGAAGCCGGCGTTCTGCTGGTGGTTCACGAGAACTTCCGCTTCCAGCCCTGGCATCAAAAGGCCCGCGCGCTGATCGAAGAAGGCCGCCTTGGCCGGATCTACCAGGCCGGGTTTCGCCTGCGGCCCGGCGACGGCCAGGGACCGGAAGCGTATCTGGACCGCCAGCCCTATTTCCAGAAGATGGAGCGCTTTCTCGTGCACGAGACGGCGATCCACCTGATCGACGTCTTCCGCTTTCTGCTGGGCGAGGCAACGGGCGTCTATGCCGCGCTGCGCCGGCTGAACCCGGCGATTGCCGGCGAAGATGCCGGTTTCATCCTGCTGGACTTCGAAGACGGCGCCCGCGGGCTGTTCGACGGCAACCGGCTGGCCGATCATGCGGCGGAAAACCGGCGCCTGACCATGGGAGAAATGCTGATTGAGGGCTCCGGAGGCAGCCTGCGGTTGGATGGGGAGGGGCGGCTCTACCTCCGCCCCTTTGGCGGCAACATGGAGGAAGTGATCACCTATCCCTGGGAGAACAAGGGTTTCGGCGGGGATTGCGTGTTCCACCTGCAGCGCCACGTGGTCGACCATCTGCTGTCCGGCAGTCCTGTCATGAACGCCGGCCGCGACTACCTGGCCAATCTGCGCATCGAGGAAGCCGTGTACGAATCCGACCGCCTGGGACGCCGCATCCCGCTTTAGCCCTGCCCGAGAGGCGGCCCGGTGGCGTTCGACCCGGCCGGTGGGCTAGACTCACGGGCGTCGCAGCAATTTGAAGGGGTCAACGCGCGCGAAAGAGATGACCAGTCTGGACAAATCCCGCCCGCCCGCCGCCAAGGCGGGCACCAAGACCGCTGCAGCCGACGGCAACCAGCGCCTCTCCCAGTCGGAGCGCGCCTATCAGGAGCTGAAACGCCGCATTCTCGATAACGAGATGCCGGCTGGGTTCCAGGCGCTGGAGCAGGAACTGGCCGAGCTGCTCGGCATGAGCCGGACCCCGGTGCGCGAAGCCCTGATCCGCCTGGCCAAGGAAGGGATCGTCGAGGTTCGCCCCCGCCATGGCATGCGCATCCTGCCGATTTCGGTCGCCGACATGCGGGAGATCTACGAGATCCTGACGGGCCTGGAATCGACCGCGGCGGAGATCGTCGCGGAGCGTGGGCTTGATCCCGACCGCCTTGCCGTCCTGCGCCAGGCGGTGGACGACATGGACAGCGCCCTGGCCACGGACGACCTGAAGGCCTGGGCCGAGGCCGACGAGCGCTTTCACAATCTGCTGGTGGAATACAGCGGCAATGAGCGGCTGCGCGTCTGGGTGAACACCTGCCGCGATCAGGCCCATCGCGCCCGCATGGCGACGCTGCGGCTCCGGCCCAAGCCGGTGGACTCAAACAAGGATCACGCTGCCGTGGTGGATGCCATTGAGCGGCAGGACGGTGAGGCCGCGCGGCGGCTGCATCATCAGCACCGCCGCCGGGCCGGCGCCATGCTGGTCGAACTGCTGGAACTGCACGGCATCACCCAGCTCTGACGCCGGGGCCGCGCCTTAGGCGGCCCAGTCCAGCACCACCTTGCCGCTCTGGCCGGAGCGCATGACCGTAAAGGCCTCCTGGAAATCGCTCACCGGGAAGCTGTGGGTGACGATGCGGTCGACCGCGAGGCCGGATTCCAACATCGCGATCATCTTGTACCAGGTCTCGAACATCTCCCGGCCGTAGATCGCCTTGATGGTCAGGGCCTTGAAGATCACGGGGTTCCAGTCGAAGGGCCGAGCCTCCGCCGGAATGCCCAGCAACGCGATCCGCCCACCCATCATCATCAGGTCGATCATCTGGTCGAAGGCAGTGGGAACGCCCGACATCTCGAACCCGACGTCGAATCCTTCCTTCATCTTCAGCTCCGCCATGACGTCGCGCAGGTCCTCCTTGGCGACGTTGACGGGCCGCAGGTCGGTGATCTGCTGCGCCAGGGAGAGCCGGTACTCGTTGACATCGGTCAGGACGACGTTGCGAGCGCCGACATGCCGCGCGATGGCAGCGGCCATGATGCCGATGGGCCCGGCGCCGGTGATCAGGACGTCCTCCCCCACCAGGTCGAAGGTCAAAGCCGTGTGTACGGCATTGCCGAGCGGGTCGAGGACGGCGCCGATGTCGTCCGAGAGGTGATCGGGCAGCGGCACCACGTTGAACGCGGGCAACACAAGATACTCGGCAAAGGCGCCCGGCAGGTTCACCCCGACGCCGCGGGTGTCGGGGTCGAGGTGAAAACGCCCGGCCCGGGCATTGCGGCTGCGCCCGCCGATGATGTGGCCTTCGCCGGAAACCCGCTGACCGATCTTGAGGTCGCGCACATTGGCGCCGAGTTCGGCGATCTCGCCGCAGTATTCGTGGCCGATGGTCAGCGGCACCGGTACCGTCTTCGCCGCCCAGGCATCCCAGTTGTAGATATGGACGTCGGTGCCGCAGATTGCGGTCTTGCGGATCTTGATCAGCACCTCGTCGGAGCCGACCTTGGGCTGAGGCTGCTCGCCCAGCCAGATGCCCGGCTCAGGCCTTTCCTTGATCAGGGCTTTCATGGACGCCTCCTTGGGCCGTCTGCTTGAATGGTGCGGCGTCTAGATCACGCCCAGCTCGCGGCCGGTCTGGGTAAAGGCATCGATTGCCCGGTCGAGCTGGTCGTCCGTCAGGCCCGCAGACATCTGGGTGCGGATGCGGGCCTGGCCCTTGGGCACCACCGGATAGAAAAACCCGGTGACGTAGATCCCACGCTCATAGAGCTTCGCCGCCATGTCCTGGGCGAGGCCGGCCTCCCCCAGCATCACCGGGATGATCGGATGCTCCCCCTTCAACAGGCGGAAGCCGGCGGCGGTCAACCCGGCGCGGAAACGCCCGGCGTTGGCGGTCAGCCGCGCCCGTAGGTCGTCGCCCTGGCGCACCAGTTCGATCGCCTTGCGCGCCGCCCCCACGATGGGCGGCGGCAGCGAGTTGGAGAAGAGGTATGGTCGCGAACGTTGGCGCAGCAGATCGACAATCGGCTGCGCGGCAGCGATGTAACCGCCCGCCGAACCGCCGAGGGCTTTGCCGAGCGTGCCGGTCAGAATGTCCACCTCAACCCCGTAGTGGGCGCCGGTGCCCCGGCCCCCCGGACCCAGCACGCCGGTCGAATGGCAGTCGTCCACCAGGACCAGGGCCTCGAACTGGTCGGCCAGGCGGCGGATGGAGGGCAGGTCGGCCAGGTAGCCGTCCATGGAGAAGACGCCGTCGGTGGCGATCAGGATGCGCCGCGCCCCGGCTTCCCGCGCCTCGCGCAGGCGGCTTTCCAGTTCGGTCATGTCGCCGTTGGCGTAGCGGTAACGCTTGGCCTTGCAGAGGCGGATACCATCGATGATGGAGGCATGGTTGAGTGCATCGGAAACCACCGCGTCCTCCGGCCCCAGCAGCGGCTCGAACACACCGCCGTTGGCATCGAAACAGGCGGCATAGAGGATCGCATCGTCATGGCCGAGGAAGGTGGCGATCTCCTGTTCCAGCAACCGGTGCTGGTCCTGGGTACCGCAGATGAAGCGGACCGAGGCCATGCCGAGGCCGTAGTGGTCAAGCGCCTCCTTCGCCGCGGCGATCAGCGCCGGGTGATTGGCCAACCCCAGATAATTGTTGGCACAGAGGTTGATTTCGCTGCGCGCCGCGCCGTTTTCCGCAACCGCGATTTCCGCGCCCTGCGGCGAAGCAATCGGCCGCTCCACCTTGTAGAGGTTGTCGGCCCGAATGGCGTCGAGTTCGGCACGGATATCGTCGAGGATCATGGCTCTGGTCCCTATCTCGCCTCGGTTTCTGGCATCCGGGGCGGCTACGTGATAATGGACATTATTCCGCTATGACGGAATTATCAACCCGATCCTGATGGTGAACAGCCCTAGCCGCTCAACACCACCAGAAGCGCGCTGGCGGGCTTGCCGTCCAGGGCGGCGATCCGGTGCGCCACGTCGGCGCGATAGCGCAGCGTATCGCCGGCTGCTCCCTCCTCCTCGCGCAGGCCGGACTGCACGGCGATGCGCCCGTCCAGAATGGTCAGATGCTCGCGGCAGCCGGGCGCATGGGCATCGCTGATCAGGGCGCCGCCGGCGTCCAGGCGCAGTTCGTACCATTCAACGCTGCCGGCCAGGTTCGGCGGGCTCAGAATCTTCAGACGGCAGCGCTCCCCGCGGCTGTCGATGGTGGGAGTACGCTCCGCCGGCAGACGCTCCACCTGGCCGCTGGCCGGCGCCGCCGCCGGCTGCTTTCCCAACAGGCCTGCGAAATCGACCCCCAAGGCCTGGGTCAGGTTCCACAGGGTTGCCAAGGTCGGATTGCTCTCGCCACGTTCGATCTGGGACAGCATGGAGCGGGACACGCCCGAGCGCTGGGCCAGGTCGTCCAGGGTAAGCTGCTGTTCCTTGCGCACCGCGCGCAACGTCTCGGCGACGCGCGAGACGATGCTTTCCGCATCCAGGGGGGCCGCGTCCAAAGGGCCTGCATCCAGGGGAACCTGATCCGTCATCGCTCCACTATAACGGAGAGATTTCCTCTAATCCAGAGCGACCCAGCGGGCCTCCTCGGCAGAGCGCAGCACGGCGTGCATGACCCGCTCGGTGGCCAGCGCGTCCTCGAAGCTCGGATAGAGCGTCTCCTCGCCCGCAAGCCCGTGCAACAGGTGCGCCACCTCGACGGTCTTCATGTCGTTAAATCCGAGGCTGTGGCCCGGCGCCGGAACGAAGAGGCCGAAGGGCGGATGGGCCGGGCCGCTGAGAATGGTCTTGAACCCCTGCTCGGCTTTCGGGTCCTGGGCCTGATAGAGCTGAAGTTCATTCATGCGCTCCTGGTCGAAGGCAATCATGCCGGCGCTGCCGTGCAGCTCCCAGGCGAAGCGCGACTTGCGGCCCCAGGCAATGCGGCTGGAGGCCAGGCTGCCGGAGAATCCGGCGCGAAAGCGCAGCAGCGCCGACACGGTATCGTCGTTCTCCACCCGCCCGGAGGCCCCCGCCGCGCCGTCCAGCAGCGGCCGCTCGGCATGCATGGTGGTGAGCTCCGCCATGACAGCCTCGATTGGGCCGCAGAGAAACTGCGCCATGTTGATGAGGTGGCTGGCCAGGTCCCCCAGAGTGCCCGATCCGGCCTTGGCCTTTTCCATGCGCCAGCTATGCGGCAGCTCCGGATCGGCCAGGTAATCCTCGTCGAAAACGCCGCGGAAATCGACGAGGCGGCCGATGGCGCCCGCCTCCACCAGGCGCCGGGCATGGGCGACGGCGGGGTTCTTTGTGTAATTGTAGCCGACCAGCGACCGGACCCCGGCATCGCGCACCGCCGCGGCCATGGCCTCGGCTTCCTCCAGGGTCAGCGCCAGAGGCTTCTCGCAGTAGACGTGTTTGCCGTTGCGCGCCGCCTCGATGGCCATGGCGGGATGCAGGGCGTTCGGCGTGGTGATGGAGACCACGTCAACCGCGGGGTCGCTGACCAGGGCGCGCCAGTCGGCGGTTGAACGGGCGAAACCGAAGGCTGCGGCCTTTTCCGCCGCCAGCGCCTCGTCGACCTCGCAGAGCAGTTCCAGGCGCGGTCGCGGCAAGCCGAAAACCGTCGCGACGGCGGTATAGGCAATGGCGTGGCACTTGCCCATGTAGCCCGTGCCGATGAGGCCGACCCCGACTGATTCCAAGCGTGTAATCCCCTGCTGCCGCCCGGACCCGCCCGGATCTGACCGGATCTGGGGGGCGACCTGAAACCCGAGGCCGCCTTCTACCCTAAACCGTGCCGCCCAAGGAAGCGGAAAGCTGCTGCAGTTCCTTGCCGCCGGCCATCAGGTTCTGCAGCTCGTCCATGGTGATCTCGTCCTTGGCGAAATTGCCCAGGGTCTTGCCGCGGTTGAGCACGGTGAAGCGGTCCCCCACCGCCATGGCATGGCGCACATTGTGGGTGATGAAGATCACGCCGAGGCCCTTGGAGCGCACCTGGTCCACGTACTTCAGCACCATGGAGGTCTGCGCCACGCCGAGCGCCGAAGTCGGCTCGTCCAGGATCAGCACCTTGGCGCCGAAGTAGACCGCCCGGGCGATGGCGACGCACTGCCGTTCGCCGCCGGAAAGCGTCCCCACCGCCTGCTGCGGATCGCGCACGTCGATGCCGATGCGGTGCATCTCTTCCCGGGTCACCCGGTCGGCTTCGTCGAAGTTGATGAAGCGGATGGGCCCGAGCTTCCTCACCGGCTCGCGGCCCATGAAGAAGTTGCGGGTCACCGACATCAGCGGGATCATCGCCAGGTCCTGATAGACCGTGGCGATACCGGCATCCAGGGCGTCGCGCGGCGAATCGAAGTCGACGTGCTCACCCTCCACCAGAAACTCGCCGTTGGTGGGCTTGTGCACGCCGGCCAGGGTCTTGATCAGGGTCGACTTGCCGGCCCCGTTATCGCCCAGCAGGCAGAGCACCTGCCCCCGTTTGACCGTCATAGAAACGCCGGCAAGGGCGATCACCGATCCGAAATGCTTCACCACGTTGCGGACATCGATGAGAACGTCAGTGCCATTGCCCGCGCCGTTGGAGCCAGAGCTTGCGCCGTTGGTACTTACGTCTGTCATCTTACCGCTCCCCCGTCGCGCGCTTGCGGATGTAATTGTTGAACAGCACCGCGGTCAGCAGCATGCCGCCCAGGAAGACGAGGTACCAGTCCTGGTCGATGGTGGTGTAGGTCAGGCCGATCAGCACCATGCCAAAGATGACGGCACCGATCGCTGCGCCGATGGCCGAGCCGTAGCCGCCGGTCAGCAGGCAGCCGCCGATGACCGCTGCGATGATCGCCTCGAACTCTTTCTGGAAGCCGCGGCGCGCATCGGTGGAGCCGGCGTCGAGCACGGTGAGAATGGCGACAAGCGCGGCGCAGCAGGCGGTCAGCATGAAGAGGATCGTCTTGACCCGGTTGACCGCGACGCCGGAGTTGCGGGCCGCGTTCGCATCGCCGCCGGAGGCGAAGATCCAGTTGCCGAAGCGGGTGCGCACCAGCACCCAGGTGGCGATCGCAGCGAAGAGGACGAACCAGATGACCTCCACCGGAACGCCCTGAACCTTGGGCAGGCCGTTCTTGAAGGTATCGATCCAGCCCATCGAGGCGAACCAGGCGAAGAGCCCCTCAAAGGCGTCGCCTGAAAACAGCCCGGCAACCCAGGATCCCTCCACTGCGTCCTTGACGCCACGCAATTGTGTCGATCCGCCGGTGGCGAGCTTCAGTCCCACCAGCGTCATGCCGCGCAGAATGAACAGGAAGGCGAGAGTGACAATGAAGGACGGCAAGCCGGTGCGCAGAACGATCTGGCCGTTCAACGCCCCCATGGCAGCCGCCAGAACAAAAGTCACCAGAATGGCGAGCGGCAGCGGCAGGCCCAGGACCACGAGACAGGCCCCGAAAATCAGGCCTGCGAAAGCGACCATGGAGCCGACCGAGAGGTCGAACTCACCGCCGACCATCAGCAGCGCGGCGCCGATCGCCAGGATGCCCAGCTGCGCGGCGGGCGCCATGAAATTCATGATCCCCGCAAGGGTGAACATGTTGGCATTGGCCGTGAAGAGGAAGAAGACGGTGACCAGGATCAGGCCGGCGACGGCGCCCAGCTCGGGCCGCCGCATCAGCTTGGTCATGGCCGACACTTCGCGCAGGCGCTCGTCGCCCTTTGCCGCTGCCGTCTCTGGAGGTTCGGCCGCAGCCTCGCTGCCACCGTCTAGCGTCTTTTCAACCATCTTCGTCCTCCCTCGCGGAACCACTTTCGGGCTTGACCGGTCTTGCGCCGGTTCGCGCTTGCCGCTCGCACAGTCCGCCGAGTGCTAGGTCAAATCGTTCCCTACCTGACGAGCGATTGGAACGGCTGATCCGGGCGCCCGAAGACGCCCGGACCCGCCTGAGATCAACGAATGCCCTGAGCCGAAAGCTCCACCACCTGGGATGCCTTGTCCTGGGTGATCAGGTTGGGTCCGGACGGCACGTTGCCGCCGGGAATCAGCCCGAACTTGGCATGGTTCGCCAGGAATACGACCGGCAGATAGCCCTGCAGATACTGCTGCTGGTCGATGGCGAAGGCCGCTTTTCCGTCGGCAATCGCCTTCAGGAAATCGGAGGAAAGATCGAAGGTGCCGATCATGACCGACTCGCCCTTGCCGGCCTCATCGGCGGCGGCCAGAGCCGGCTCACCCGCCGTGCTGGCACCCAGCGCCATGACCGTATCGACAGAATCGTCGGATTCCAGGGCGGCCTTGACCTTCGCCTTCACTTCGGACGGGTCCTGCGAGACCGGCAGCACCTTGGAAGCGCCACCGAAGCCGTCGGCAAAGCCCTGGCACCGCAGATCCAGCGCCACGTTGCCGACTTCCTGATTGATGCAGATGGCACTGCTGCCGCCAAGGGCGGCCATCTTCTCTCCGGCCGCCTTGCCGGCATCATATTCCTCCTGGCCGACGTGCAGCAGGGCGCCGAGCTTCTTGGACACGTCGGAGCCGGAGTTCATGGAGACCACCGGAATTCCGGCCGCAACAGCCTTCTCGATGGAAGGCCCAAGGGCGTCCGCATCGGGAATGGAGACGACGAGGCCGTCCGGCTCCTGGTTCACCGCCGCATCGATGAGCTGGGACATGACAACCATGTCGAAGGTCTCCGGCGCGCGGTAATCGACACTGACACCCATATCCTGTGCTGCTGCGTCGACGCCGTTCTTTACCACCGACCAGAAGGGATCGTTGGCCTGACCGTGACTGACGACGATGATGTTGACGTCCTGTGCCTGGGCGGCGCCGGCCGCGCCGAGGAACGCGGCGGCTGCCGCAAGACGATGCAAAGCTTTCATTCAATCCTCCCCTTGCAAAGGTTCTGCGCTTTGATCCAGCGACCCTTGGCAATCAGCTGTCGAAAGCGGTCACCACGCGGCAGACTTCGGCCGGCAGAACCGCGCGTCCGCCGGGCGGACCACAGCAAAAGGGAAAGGGCATCCGGGGCCGAGGCCTTCCTGACCCGGCTGCGGCTATGGCTGCTGTGATGTCTTGGGCCCACGGTCCGAAACGGAAATCCGCCGGCCTTCGTCCATCGGGGCATATCGCCTTCCCTAGGCAAGAATCCGGGCTTTGGACCCGGGTTCACTCTGATTGGCTCAGATTGTCGCTGCGCGCAGAATAAACCGACCGATCCGATTTTTCTAGAATTTTTATTCCCCTTTTGCTTCACTGTGAGAATTGGATGGAGTTCCGTGCAGCAAGAAGCGCCGGGCTTTTCGGTGCCCGGGCAGTGCTGGCGTTGCGGAACAAGGCGGGGACATGGTCAAGGTCGACAGCATGACGAAGGGGGAGTCAGGCGTGGGGGCGGAGCCGGAAAGCGACCTCCCTGCACCGCCACGCGACTTCGCCGGCTTGCGCGGTCTGCTGATGGAGCGCCACGCGAACCTGCCCAAGCGTCTCGCCCAGGTGGCCCGCTTTGCGGTTGCGCATCCGGACGAAATGGCCTTTGGCACTGCGGCGAGCATAGCCGAGCAGGCAGCCGTGCAGCCGTCGACCCTGGTGCGCTTCGCTCAGACCATCGGCTATCAGGGTTTCTCGGACCTGCAGGAGATCTTTCGGGCGCGCCTGCGCGAGCGCTGGCCGGACTATGAGGAGCGCCTCGAGAGCCTCAGCCACCAGGAACGTGGGCGGGGCGGCGTGCCGGATCTGCTCGACGGTTTTGCCCAGGCCGGCATGACATCCCTGATGCGCCTGCGCGACAGCATCGATGCGGATCACCTGAACAAGGCTTCCAAGCTTCTGGCTGCCGCCGATACGATCTATCTGCTCGGTCAGCGCCGGGCTTTTCCCATTGCCGCCTACATGGCCTATGCGCTGGGCAAGCTCGGGGTGAAAAGCCTGCTGATCGACAACGTCGGAACGCTGGGCCAAGAGCAGGTGGCCTTCGCCGGGACGGGGGACGCGCTTATATCCATCTCTTTCACTCCCTACGCACCCGCAACCATCGAGCTGACCGGGTCCACAGCCGCGCGGGGCGTCCCCCTGATCGCGATCACAGACAGCCCCTTCAGCCCTCTGACCGAGCAGGCGGAGGTGTGGTTCGAAGTCGTCGAAGCCGACTTCGCCGCCTTTCGCTCCCTCTCCGCCTCTTTCTGTCTGGCAATGGCCCTCTGCGTCTCCATCGCCGAGCAGCGCCGCGGTCGGTAGAGCGGACCGGCGGTCTCTTCCTTTATGAACACTATCCGGCCTGAAGCCGGACAGGACTGCCCGCCCTCCAGGACTCGCTGGCGGCATCGGCGAGCACCTGCGCACGGAAGCCGTCCTCGCCAGACGGCGTCAACGGCCGCCCGTTCGTGACCCCGTCCACGAAGGCGTCGAGTTCGGCCTGGTAGGCTTCCCGGTATCGTTCGAGAAAGAAGTCCAGGGCGGGGTCGCAGCGGTAGCCCTCCGCGGTTGCCGCCTCGACGGTGGTGGCGCGCCGGTTCCCCGCGCGCAGCAGACCCTTCTCGCCGTGCACTTCGATCCGCTGGTCGTAGCCGTAGGTGGCCCGGCGCGAGTTCGAGATCTGGACGATCCGCCCGCCCGCCGTTTTCAAAGTGACCGCCGCCGTATCAACATCGCCGGCCGCGCCGATCGCCGGATCGACAAGGCAGGACGCCGCGGCAAAGACCTCCACCGGTTCCTCATCCAAGAGAAAACGCGCCATGTCGAAGTCATGGATCATCATGTCGCGGAACAGACCGCCGGAGCGCTCGATGTAGGAAACCGGCGGCGGTGCGGGATCGCGGGAGAGGATGGTGATCATCTCAACCGGGCCGATCTCCCCCGCCCCCAGGCGCGCTTTCAAGGCGGCGAAGCTGGGATCGAAGCGTCGGTTGAAGCCTACCATCAACGGCCGGCCGGCCGCCGCGACCACGTCGAGGCAGCCGCGAATACGCCCGGCGTCCAGATCCACAGGCTTCTCGCAGAACACCGCTTTTCCCGCGCGGACCGCCGCTTCGATCAGATCGGCGTGCAGATCAGTCGGCGCCGCGATCACCACGGCATCGATCCCGCGGTCTTCGAGCAAGGCGTCCATCGCCTGCACCGGCGCGCCGGTTTCGGCCGCCAGAGCCTCGGCCGCCGCCGGCAGGGCATCGGCGATGCCCGCCAGTTCGGCGCCCGGGTGCGCGGCGACGTTGCGGCCGTGAATCTGGCCGATGCGGCCCGCGCCGAGCAGTCCGATGCGAAGCATTGCCTCCCCCTTCTCCAGGACCAAAATAGAACTGGAATTCCATATTGACCCATTAATAGATGTTATGTTTCATTCTTCCAAGCGCGGAACAAAGCGCGGCTCTCAATAAAATCTGACCTCGGGTCAGCACCAGGGGAGACGGCCGCATCATGGGCGAGGACTCTTTGGGCAGGGACGCTCTGGATAGCGGCGCTGCGCTCGATCTCATCACCATCGGCCGGTGCTCGGTGGACCTTTACGGGCAGCAGGTCGGTGGACGGCTGGAAGACATGGGCAGCTTCGCCAAGTACATCGGCGGCTGTCCCGCCAACATTGCCGTCGGCTCTGCGCGACTGGGCCTGAAGGCAGGTTTCCTCAGCCGCGTGGGCGACGAGCACATGGGGCGCTTCATCCGCGAAACCCTCATCGCCGAGGGGGTGGACACCAGCCGCCTGATGACGGATCCGGAGCGGCTGACGGCCCTGGTCATTCTCGGTATTCGCAACGAGGACAGCTTTCCGCTGATCTTCTACCGCGAAAACTGCGCCGACATGGCGATCAGCGAAGACGACATCGATGCCGAGTACATTGCTTCGGCCAAGGCCGTCGTCGTGACCGGCACTCATTTCTCCGCACCCGGCGTGGAAGCGGCGTCACGCAAGGCCGCACGGCTGGCGCGGGAGGCCGGGCGCAAGGTGGTGCTCGACATCGACTACCGCCCGGTGCTCTGGGGCCTCACCGGCCACGGCCTGGGCGAAGAGCGCTTTGTCGAGAACGCCGCCGTCTCCAAGCACCTGCAGACCATTCTGCCGCTCTGCGATCTGATCGTAGGCACCGAAGAAGAACTGCACATCGCCGGCGGCACCACAGACACGCTGGAGGCCATCCGCGCTGTGCGCCGCCTGAGCGACGCCACCATCGTCTGCAAACGCGGGCCCATGGGCTGCGTGGTCTTTCCCAGCGCCATTCCCGACTCTCTCGAAGACGGCGTCTCCGGCCCGGGCTTCCCGGTGGAGGTCTACAACGTGCTGGGCGCGGGCGATGCCTTCATGAGTGGCTTCCTGCGCGGCTGGCTGCGCGACGAGCCGCTGGAGACCTGCTGCAAGTTCGCCAACGCCTGCGGCGCCTTCGCCGTCTCCCGTCACGGCTGCGCGCCGGCAGTCCCCTCCTGGACCGAGCTCAGCTACTACTTCGAACACGGCAGCGACCACCACGCCCTACGGCTGGATCCGGATCTGAACCGGGTCCACTGGGCGACCACCCGTCCGCAGCGCTACGACAGTCTCTGCATCCTCGCGGTCGATCACCGCAGTCAGCTCGAAGACATGGCGCGGGACTGCGGCCGGGACCACGCGGCCATCGGGCAGTTCAAGACCCTCGCTCTCCGCGCCGCCCGGCAGGTCGCCGGCGGGCGCGGAGGGTTCGGCTTTCTCATTGACGACCGCCTGGGGCGCGAGGCGCTGCACGCAGCGGCGGAGGGCGACCTCTGGGTCGGCCGGCCCATCGAACTGCCCAGCTCCCGCCCGCTGGCCTTCGAGGAAGGGCCGGACCTGGGCGGCGCGCTCACCGAGTGGCCTCTGACCAACTGCGTGAAATGCCTGGTCTTCTATCATCCCGACGATCCCGAAGACCTGCGTCTCGCCCAGGAGCAGCAGGTGGTGCGGCTGTTCGATGCCTGCCGGCGCAGCGGCCACGAGCTGCTGCTGGAAGTGATCGCCAGCCGCCACGGCGCGGTGGACGAGACCACCCTGGCGCGGGCTATCGCGCGGTTTTATGACCTGGGCGTGGCGCCGGACTGGTGGAAGCTGGAGCCACTGGCCGACGACGCGGCCTGGCGCGCGGTCTGCGAGACCATCGAAAGGCACGATCCCTATTGCCGCGGCATTCTTCTGCTGGGGCTCGAGCGACCGCTGGATGAGCTGACCAGCTCTTTCCTGCTTGCCGCACGCCACCGGCTGGTGAAAGGCTTTGCCGTGGGCCGCAGCATCTTTGCGGAGCCGGCAAAGGCCTGGCTGAACGGCGCAATTGACGACGCGGCAGCGGTTGATGCCATGGCACAGCGCTTCGCCACCCTGGTTGCCGGCTGGCAGCAGGCCGCGGAGGAGCAGGCCGCCTGAGAAAAGCGGCGCTGCAGCGCAGGGATTACTACATAAAGAACGATCTTCGACCGAGTTACCTTAGCGAGCGAGAGCAAGCCCCATGTCCACCCTTCGCTTGACCATGGCCCAGGCGCTGGTCCGCTATCTGGCGGCCCAGAAGATCGAGACGAACGGCGAAGCGGTGCCGTTCTTCGGCGGGGTCTGGGCCATCTTCGGCCACGGCAACGTCGCCGGCCTGGGCGAAGCGCTCTACGGCGTCCAAGACCATCTGCCCACCTACCGCGCCCACAACGAGCAGGCCATGGCCCATAGCGCCATCGCCTATGCGAAGGCCAGTAACCGCCGGCGGGCGATGGTCTGCACCACTTCCATCGGCCCTGGCGCCACCAACATGGTGACCGCCGCCGCGTTGGCCCATGTCAACCGCCTGCCCCTGCTGCTGCTGCCGGGCGATGTCTTCGCCAACCGGCGCCCCGACCCGGTGCTGCAGCAGATCGAGAGCTTCCAGGACGCAACCATCAGCGCCAACGACTGCTTCCGCCCGGTCTCGCGCTTCTGGGATCGCATCACCCGGCCGGAACAGATCTTGACCGCCCTGCCCCGCGCCATGGCGGTGTTGACCGACCCGGCCGACTGCGGCCCCGTCACCCTGGCGCTCTGCCAGGACGTGCAGGCGGAGGCCTACGACTATCCAGAACACTTCTTCGCCGAGACACTCTGGCACTTCCGCCGGCCGCGGCCGGACCAGCAGGAACTGGCGCGCGCTGCCGCCCTTCTCGCCGAAGCCGAAAAGCCGATGATCGTCGCCGGCGGCGGCGTGCACTACAGCCTCGCCGGCGACAGCCTGCGTGGCTTCGCCGAGCGCCACGGCATCCCGGTCGCCGAGACCCAGGCGGGCAAGAGCGCCCTTGCCTGGGACCATCCGCTGAACCTCGGCTCTCTCGGCGTCACCGGCACCTCGGCGGCCAACGAGAGCGCCGAGGAAGCCGACGTCATCCTGGCCGTCGGCACCCGCCTGCAGGACTTCACGACGGGCTCCCGCGCACTCTTCAGGAACCCGGCGCGCCGGCTCATCCAGCTCAACACTGCAACCTTCGATGCCGCCAAGCACCAGGCTGAGCCGCTGGTCGCCGACGCCCGCGAAGGGCTGGAGACCCTGAGCGCCCAGCTCTCCCAGTACCGCAGCCCGTCCGACT
Source organism: Pelagibius sp. (assembly GCF_028281305.1). Taxonomy (GTDB): domain Bacteria; phylum Pseudomonadota; class Alphaproteobacteria; order Kiloniellales; family Kiloniellaceae; genus Pelagibius. The sequence continues at coordinate 71,590 of NZ_JANQKD010000015.1, forward strand.
GGCTGGACGCCGTCAGCGCACGCATCGGCGCCTGGAACCAGGCCGCCGATGCGGCCCGCGCCAACGAGGGTGTCGGCAACGGGCGCCTCCCCAGCGACGCGCAGGTGATCGGCGCTGTGAATCGAAACACCGATACGGACGCCATCGTTGTCTGCGCCGCCGGCGGCCTGCCGGGCGAACTGCACAAGCTGTGGCGCAGCAGCGCGCCCGGCGGCTATCACCTGGAGTACGGCTATTCCTGCATGGGTTACGAGATCGCCGGCGGGATCGGCGTCAAACTGGCTCAGCCGGACCGCGAGGTCATCGTCATGGTCGGCGACGGCAGCTATCTGATGATGAATTCGGAGATCGCCACGGCCGCCATGCTGGGCCTGCGCCTCACCATCGTGGTGCTGGACAACCGCGGCTTCGGCTGCATCAACCGGCTGCAGCGCGGCACCGGCGGCGAGTCCTTCAACAACCTGCTACAGCATGCCCGCCACGAGAAGCTGCCGGAGATCGACTTCCGCGCCCATGCCGCGAGTCTCGGCGCCCAGGCGGTGAAGGTCGACTCGATCGACGCCCTGGAAGCGGCCCTGCAGATGCATCAGGACATCGAGGGCCCGCGGGCCATCGTCATCGACACCGACCCCATGATCACAACCGAGGCCGGCGGCGCCTGGTGGGACGTGGCGGTGCCGGAGGTTTCCGAGCGCGGCCCGGTGCGCGAGGCCCATGCAGCCTACACCGCGGCCAGAGCCCGGCAGCGCCTGGCGGATTGAGACGGAGCGTGAGGCCATGACGATCAGACTCGGCACCAATCCCATCGCCTGGTCGAACGACGACCTGGAGAGCCTGGGCGGCGAAACGCCGCTGGAGACCTGCCTGCGCGAGGCCCGCGCCGCCGGCTTCGAGGGCATCGAGATGGGCAACAAGTTTCCGCGCGACGCCGCCACGCTGGCGCCCTTGCTGGAAAGCCACGAGCTCTCCCTGGTCTCCGGCTGGTATTCCGGCCACCTGCTGGAGCGGGACGCGGCGGCGGAGTTCGATGCCATGGGCCCGCACCTCGCCCTGCTGAAAGCGATGGGCTGCGAGCAAGTCATTTTCGCCGAAACCAGCAACGCCATCCATGGCCGCCAGGACATCCCGCTGTCCCGGAGCCCGAGCCTCACCCCGGCTGAGATGACGGCCTTCGCCGGCCGGGTCAGCGCGGTGGCGGAGCGCGTGCGCGATGCTGGTCTGCAGCTCGCCTATCACCACCATGCTGGGACGGTGGTCGAGACCGAAGCGGAAACCGATGCCTTCATGGAGGCCGCCGGCGATGCGGTCGGTCTGCTGCTCGATACCGGGCACGCCACCCTGGCGGGCGCCGACCCGGTGGCCCTCGCCCGCCGCTATGCGCCGCGCATCACCCATGTGCACTGCAAGGACCTGCGCCCTGAGGTGCTGGCCGAGGTGCACGCCCAGGATCTGAGCTTCCTGAACGCCGTGATCGCAGGGATCTTCACCGTGCCGGGCGACGGCTGCGTCGACTTCGCCGGCGTGCTCGGCGCCCTGCGCGCACCGCGCTACCAGGGCTGGCTGGTGGTCGAAGCCGAGCAGGACCCGGCCAAGGCCAACCCCGCCGTCTACGCCGCCCTCGGCCACAAGAACCTCGCCCGCTTCGCGGCGGAGGCGGGCCTTGCCCAGAGCCCAGCCTGATGCTCGACAACACGCATCCCTGGTTCAGGCCGCTCTATCGGCGCGTGCTGATCGTCGCGCTCTGTTTCCTCTGGCTGGTGCTGGAGACCATCGGCGAACAACCGCTCTGGCAGATCATCTCCTTCGCCGTGCTGGCCTATGCCATCTGGGCGCTGCTGTGGAAGTACGAGCCGCCGAAAGACAGTTCCTCCGGTTAAGGCAATCGCTAACCCCCTTGAGCACGAGAGACCTGTTATGCCCAATCTTCTGGTGAAACCGCGAACCCCCGATGCCGACGGCGAGGTGCTCTCCGTCTCGCCGGAATCTGCCGGCTGGCGTCATGTCGGCTTCAAGGTGTTCAAGCTGACGCCCGGCCAGAGCCTCACCCGCGAGACCGGCGATCAGGAGGTCTGCCTGGTGCTGGTGACCGGCAAAGCGGACATCGAGGCCGGCGGCCAGAGCTTTGCCGACCTCGGCGAGCGTATGTCGGTTTTCGAGGGCAAGGCCCCTTCCTCCGTCTATGTGCCGAACGGCGAGACCTACAGCGTCACCGCCAGGACCGAAGTCGAGCTTGCCGTCTGCTCGGCCCCCGGCGCCGGCAACCACCCGGTGCGCCTCATCGCGCCGGAGGACGTGGGCTTCGAGGAACGCGGCAGCGGCACCAACCGGCGCCTGATCTACAACATCCTGCCGGAGACCGAGCCCGCCGACAGCCTGCTGGTCGTGGAGGTCATCACCCCCAACGGCAACTGGTCGAGCTATCCCCCGCACAAGCACGACACCGACGACATCCCGACGGAGTCGAGCCTGGAGGAAACCTATTACCACCACCTGAACCCGCCCCAGGGCTTCGCCTTCCAGCGGGTCTACACCGACGACCGCTCCATCGACGAGACCATGGCCGTGGAAGACGGCAATTGCGTGATGGTGCCGCGCGGCTACCACCCCGTCGGCGCTCCCCACGGCTACGATCTTTACTATCTGAACGTTATGGCCGGCCCGGTCAGGCAATGGCACTTCAAGAACGACCCGGCCCACGACTGGATCATGAAGAAGTAGGGCTGGACCGGCTCAATCGTAGTATCCGTCGCGAAAGACGATTGCCGTCTCGATCGGCGCGTCCGGGTCGTCCTTGGCGAGCGACGCCCAGACAGCAACGCCCAGCCGACAGGCCGTCAGGGCATCGACCTCAACAGCCAAGCCGGCATCCAAACCGGTCAGGAATGCCTTGGCTTCCGCAAAGGTCATCTTGAGCAGGTCCCGGCCTTGCAGAACTGCCTGTGCCGGCGCCGCTAGCTCTATCGCTTCGACGACTTCCGCATCGTCATAGTAGGCAAAGGCCCCCACACCAACGAAGAAATCTGTTTCCTTGGGGTCCTGCCCGCGGTGGAACGTCTCCGGCTTCTCATGGAAGCACGTCCGGGCCTCCCCGCGCGTCATCCCAAGACGCAAATCCCCGGCCCCGATTCTGGGATTGATGTCGAACTTCATAGCATTGGGAGGCTAGACCGCAGTCGGTCCGGTGTACAGGATGCTGCCCACAGGATCGCGGGAGCACTGTCCCCATCACCCCAGCCGATCCGGCCCATCGGAAATCGCGATGGGGCGGGCGCTTTCTGGACGGCGGCGGTCGCGCCGGTGCAAATGGGTCCGGGAGAACAGCCCTAGTCTGGAGCCATGGTGCGCTATTCGATCTTTTCCCTGCTCGGCAACGCCTTGACGGGCAACCGCAAATGGCAGCGGGTCTGGCGTTCGCCGGAGCCGAAGCCGGCCTACGACGTGGTCATCGTCGGCGGCGGCGGCCACGGGCTGGCAACGGCCTACTACCTGGCCAAGGAGCACGGCATCACCAACGTGGCGGTGCTGGAAAAGGGCTGGCTCGGCAGCGGCAACATCGGCCGCAACACCACCATCGTGCGCTCCAACTATCTGCTGGAGCCCAACGCCCGCTTCTACGAACACTCCATGAGGCTCTGGGAGGGTCTCTCCCAGGATCTGAACTACAACGTCATGTTCTCCCAGCGCGGGGTGCTGAACCTCGCCCATACGCCGGGCCAGATGGACAGCTACGCCCAGCGCGGTAACGCCATGCGCCTGCACGGCATCGACGCTGAATTGCTGGGCCGTGAAGAGGTCGCAAAGTTCGTCCCCGGACTGGACATGTCCCGCAGCGCACGCTTTCCCATCGAGGGCGGTCTGCTGCAGCCGCGCGGCGGCACCGCGCGCCACGACGCGGTCGCCTGGGGCTACGCTTACGGCGCCGACAGCCGCGGCGTCGACATCATCGAGAACTGCGAGGTCACCGGCTTCCTGCGCGAAGGCGGCGCCATCGTCGGGGTCGAGACCAGCCGCGGCATCATCCGCGCCGGCAAGGTGGGGGTGGCCGTCGCCGGCAACTCCTCGGTGGTGCTGGAAAAGGCGGGGCTCAACGGCCTACCCATCGAGAGCCATGTGCTGCAGGCTTTCGTCTCGGAGCCGCTGAAGCCCCTCATCGACAGCGTCGTCACCTACGGCGCCGGGCACCTCTACATCTCCCAGTCCGACAAGGGCGGGCTGGTCTTCGGCGGCGACATCGACGGCTACAACTCCTACGCCCAGCGCGGCAACCTGCCGATCATCAAGCACGTGGCCGCCGCCGCAGTCACCATGTTCCCCAACCTGGCGCGCCTGCGCCTCGTGCGCCACTGGGGCGGCATCATGGACATGTCCATGGACGGCAGCCCGATCATCTGCAAGGGGCCCATCGAGGGGCTCTATATCAACGCCGGCTGGTGCTACGGCGGCTTCAAGGCGACCCCGGCCTCGGGCTGGTGCTTCGCCTCGACCATCGCCAACGGCCAGGCCCACGCCCTGAACGCGGCCTTCACCCTGGAGCGCTTCTGCCAGGGCCGCGTGATCGACGAGCGCGGCGCCGGCCCACAGCCGCGGCTGCACTGAGGGACAATTGGCGAAAGTCATTACGTCATCCACCCTTCGAGACGGCGCTTCGCGCCTCCTCAGGGTGAGGACTGGAATCCAAGAAACCAACCTCATGGTGAGGAGCCCCGCAGGGGCGTCTCGAACCATGCCGAGGGCCGAAGGAACGAAAAGATGCTGATCCCCTGCCCCCACTGCGGCCCGCGCGACGTGAGCGAGTTCACCTACGGCGGCGACGCCACCAAGGAACGGCCCGATCCGGGAAGCACTTCGGCAGCGGAGTGGTGCGACTATGTCTTCGCGCGGGAAAATCCGCGCGGCCCCCATCTGGAGTACTGGCACCATACCCAGGGCTGCCGGCTTTGGCTGAAGGTGCGCCGAAACACCGCGACTCACACAATCGAAAGCGCAGAGGTGGTCGGCCCCTGGGCCGGGGCGGAGGAGCGTCGGCGCGACAAAGGACAAGACGTGGCATGAGCGGCTACCGCCTGGCCTCCGGCGGCCTGATCGACCGCAGCCGCCCGCTCAGCTTCACCTTCGACGGCAAGCGCTACCAGGGCTTCGCCGGCGACAGCCTGGCCTCGGCGCTGCTGGCCAACGGGGTCGAACTCTACGGCCGCAGCTTCAAGTATCATCGCCCGCGCGGCCTCTTCTCCGCCGGGGTGGAGGAGCCCAACGCGCTGGTCACCCTGCGCAGCGGCGCGCGCAGCGAGCCCAACTGCAAGGCACCCGTCGTGGAACTCTTCGAGGGGCTGGAGGCGCGCAGCCAGAACCGCTGGCCCTCCCTCGGCCTCGACGTGATGGCGGTCAACGGTCTGGCCGGACCGCTGCTCTCCGCCGGCTTCTACTATAAGACCTTCATGGGCCCGACCCGCAAAGCCTGGATGCTTTACGAGCACTTCATCCGCAAGGCCGCCGGTATGGGTGCCGGGACGCTGTTGGCGGACCCGGATCGCTACGAGGACATGAACGCCTTCGCAGACGTGCTGATCGCAGGCGCCGGGCCGGCGGGCCTGATGGCGGCCCTGGCCGCCGCCGGCAGCGGCGCGCGGGTCATCCTCGCCGACGAACAGGCGGAGATGGGCGGCAGCCTGCTCGGCAGCGGCCTTCCGGTCGGCGAGGTCGGGGGCGAGGTCGGGGGCGATGCCTGGTGCCGCTCGGCGCTTGCTGTGCTGGCCGCCCTGCCGAACGTCACCCTGCTGCCGCGCACGACGGTTTACGGCTATTACGACGACAACGCCTTCGGTGCGGTGGAGCGGGTCGCCGACCATCTGGCCGCGCCGCCGGAGGGCGCGCCGCGCCAGCGCCACTGGACCATCCGCGCCCAGCGGCTGGTGATCGCCGCCGGCGCCATCGAGCGCCCCCTGGTCTTCGCCGACAACGACCGCCCGGGGGTGATGCTGGCCGACGCGGCACGGGTCTACATCGAGCGCTACGGCGTCGCGCCGGGCCGCCGGGTCGCCCTCTTCGCCAACCATGACGGCGCCTATCGCACCCTGCACGCCCTTGCCGCCGCCGATGTTCCGGTCGTGGCTGTGATCGACCCGCGCCGGTCCATCGGCACAGCCGCCCGCGCCGCCGCCGAAGCGGCCGGCGCCGAACTGTTGACCGGCCATGTTGTCACGCGGGCCCTCGGCGGACGTCGGCTGACCGGGATCGAACTGGCCGCCTACGACCCCGATGCGGGCGTCAAGGGCCCGGCCGCCCGAACCCTCGCCGTCGACTGCCTGGCGGTCAGCGGCGGCTGGACGCCGACCATCCACCTGGCCAGCCAGGCCAGCGGCCCGGCGCGTTGGGACGACACCCTGGCCGCCTTCCTGCCCGGCGAGCCGGCCCAGCCCTGGATCGCCGCCGGCGCCTGCAACGGCGAGATGGCGACAGCGGCCTGCCTGGCCGCCGGCGCCCGCGCCGGTGCCGAGGCGGCGCGCGCCTGCGGCTTCTCGCCTTCGCCGGTCTCGATCCCGGCGGTGACGGAGCAGTTGGTCTGCGACGGCATCCTGCCGCTCTGGGATGCCCGCCTGCCGAAGGGCGGGGGCAAGGCCTTCGTCGACCTGCAGCACGACGTCACGGCCTCGGATGTCAGCCTCGCCCACCGGGAGGGCTTCCGCTCCGTCGAACACCTGAAGCGCTACACCACCCTCGGCATGGCGACCGACCAGGGCAAAACCTCCAACATGGCGGGCCTGGCGCTGATGGCCCACGAGCGCGGCCTGACCATTCCGGAAGTGGGCACCACCCGCTTCCGCCCGCCCTACACGCCGGTCAGCCTCGGGGCCCTGGCGGGCCAGGCGCGCGGCGCCCACTTCCGCCCGCTGAGGCGCACGCCGCTGCACGACTGGCACGTGGCCGAGGGCGCCGACATGATGGAGGTCGGCCTCTGGCAACGCCCGCGGGTCTACCGCCGCGAAGGCGAGTCCGTGGAGCAGGCCTACATCCGCGAGGCCCGCCAGGTGCGGGAGAGCGTGGGTATCGTGGACGTCTCCACCCTCGGCAAGATCGACGTGCAGGGGCCGGACGCGGCGGAGTTCCTCAACCGCGTCTATTCCAACGGCTTCCTGAAGCTGCCGGAGGGCAAGGCGCGCTATGGCCTGATGCTGCGGGAGGACGGCTTCCTCTGGGACGACGGTACCACCTGGCGCCTCGGCGAACACCGCTTCCTCATGACCACCACAACAGCCAACGCCGCCCCGGTGCTGGCCCAACTCGAATTCCTGCTGGCGGCGGTCTGGCCGGAGCTGAAGGTGGCGGTCACCTCGGTCACCGAGCAGTGGGCCGCCATGGCGGTCTCCGGCCCGCGCACCCGCGACGTTCTGGCGGCCGTCCTCGACGACATCGACATGACCAACGCGGCCTTCCCCTTCATGGGCGTGCGCGCGGGGCACCTGGACGGCATCCCGGTGATCGTGGCGCGGCTCAGCTTCTCCGGCGAGCTGGCCTACGAGGTCTACTGCGGCGCGCACTCTGGCGAGGCTGTCTGGCGGAAAATCCTGGCGGCCGGCCGGGACCACGACATCGTCGCCTACGGCCTCGAGGCGCTGGGAACGCTGCGCATCGAGAAGGGTCACGTGGCCGGCCCGGAACTGGACGGCCGCACCACGGCGGAAGACCTGGGCCTCGCGGCCATGACCTCGCGCAAGAAAGACTACATCGGCAGCGCCATGCTGGACCGCGAAGGCTTGACCGAGCCCAAGCGCCTGAAGCTCGTCGGCTTCGTCTCCCGCGACGGCCAGCCGGTGCGTTCAGGCTCCCATCTCGTCTCCGCGGACGACAGCGAAAGCCCGCCGCGCAGCCTGGGTCACGTCACGTCTTCGACCTACAGCCCGGCGCTGGAGAAGTACATCGCCCTTGGCCTTCTGGAGGACGGGCGCGAGCGCATCGGCCAGGAACTGATCGCCAGCTATCCCCTGAAAGGCCACAGAGTCGAAGTGGAGGTCGTCTCCTCCCACTTCTTCGATCCCGAGGGGAGCCGGATGCATGTCTGATCTGTTGTCTCCCCTGCAGGGCCACAGCGAGCCCCGGGTCGTGGGCGCCGGCCAGGGCGAGGCGGGCGTGGTGCTGACCGAGCGGCGCATCGTCAGCCTGGTGCAGGTCGCCGCCTGGCCGGAGACCCTGGCACAGGTTGAGGATGCGATCGCCTCCCTCACCCACTGCGCCCCGCCGCAGCGCGCCACCGGCTCCAGCGCCCGGGAGGGCACGGTGATCATGGCCATCGGACCCGGTCGCTTCCTGATCGAAAGCACGGACCCGGCACTCGCCGCCAAGCTCGCCGAGGGGGTTCCCGCACCGCTGGGCGCGGTCACCGACCTCAGCCATGCCCGCAGCGTGGTGCGCATCGCCGGGCCGCAGGCGGCCTGGGTGCTCGCCAAGGGTCTCGCCATCGACCTGGACCCGGCGCGATTCCCGCCTCTGGAGGTGGCCCAGTCGGCGATCCACGAAGTGGGCGTGCTGGTGCGGCGGGTTTCGCCAGACAGCTTCGACCTTTATGTCTTCCGCGGCTTCGCGCTATCGTTCTGGGACTGGCTGACCGAGGCGGCGGCCGAGACCGGCTATCGCGTCGATCCGCCCGCCAAGGTCTAGGAGCCAGCGTGTAACCGCATGGCCGCGAAGCGGCGCGAAGACCCGGGAACCGCTTCGACTGTTTTCTCATGGATCTTCCACAAGGCTTTGATCTAAAGGCCATCCGTGTCTTCGTGATGGTGGCGGAAACCGGCGGCATGACGCCGGCGGCCAAGCAGCTTGGCCTGACCCAGTCCACCGTCTCCCAGATCGTCGGCAATCTTGAAGACGCGCTGGGGACTCCGCTCTTCGACCGCGCCGTCCGGCCGCTGGCGCTGACCGCCGCCGGCACCACCTTCTACGAACGCGGGCGGGTGATGCTGGCCGAGGCCGGCGACCTGCTGCGCAGCCTGCGCGCGGGCCAGTCGGAACCGCTCAGCAGCCTCACCCTTGCCATGGCCGACAGCCTCGCCAATGCGGTGGGCCCGGCGCTGGTGGCTGAGCAGCGTGCTCTCGCCAGGCGCTGGCGCATCTGGGCCGGCATCTCGCCCGACAACCACGCAGCACTTATGAACCGCACGGTGGACGCCGTGGTCACCACCACCGACGAGCTGGACGGGATCGAGGGCCTGGAGTCCCTGCCGATCCTGACCGAGCCCTTCGTGCTGGTGCTGCCGGCAAGCTACCAGGGCCCGGTGGAGCCGCTGGAAGCGATGACCGATCTGCCCTTCGTGCGCTACTCCCTGCGCTCGGCCATCGGCCGCCAGATCGAAGGGCAGTTGAACCGCCTGCGTCTTTCCGTGCCCATCGGCGCCGAGTTCGACACGGCGGCGAGCCAGCTCACCGCCGTCGGCGACGGCATGGGCTGGTCACTCTCGACGCCGCTCTGCCTCTTGCAGGAACGCGGCCGGCTGGAGCGCCTGAGGGTCGAGCCCATGACCCGCGGGCGCTTCTCCCGCCCCATTGCGCTGGTCGCCCGGCGCGGCGATCTCGGCACCACCACCGAGGTCCTGGCCGCCGCCATCCGCCGCATCCTGAAAGAGCGCTGCCTGCCGGAGCTCTTCGCCGCCCTGCCCTGGCTGGCCGAGGATATCGTCTGGCCGGAAGAGCCGGCTGCCGCCGCCCAACCGTATTCATAGAGAGACGTAGCAAAGCATGGGAAGCCTAGACGGAAAGCGCGCGATCATCACCGGCGGCGGCAACGGCATCGGCGCGGCGGCTGCGATCCTCTTCGCCCAGGAAGGTGCCGAGGTAGCCATCCTGGAGATTGACCGCGCGGCGGGGGAGCGCAGCGCTGCGGCAGCAGAGGCCGCGGGCGGCACGTGCCTCTTCATCGAATGCGACATCGCCCAGCCGGAGGCGGTCGAAGCGGCGGTCGGGCAGGCGGTGGAGCGCTTCGGCGGGCTGAACGTGCTCTACAACAACGCCGGCGGCGCCACCGCGCACGACGGCAGCCTCGTCGATATGCCGCTGGAGGAGTTCTGGCGCACGATCTCGGTCGATCTCTACGGCAGTTTCCTCACCGGCCGCTTCGCCCTGCCGCACATCAAGGCCTCCGGCGGCGGATCGATCATCAACACGACGTCCATCCGCGCGATGAAGGGCACCTCCGGTGCGGATGCCTACTCCGCCGCCAAGGGCGGGATCGTCGCCCTCACCAAGGCGATGGCCCTGCAGTGGGGACCGCAGGGCATCCGCGTCAACGCCATCGCGCCGGGCCCGGTGCTGACCGAACGCACCCGCGGGCTCGGCATGACCGAGGAACCGGGCGCGCAGTGGGGCGGCGTGCGTCCGGGCCAGCCCGAGGAAGTGGCGGCCATGGCGCTCTTCCTGGCCTCCGACGCCGCCGCCTACGTGAACGGCGCCATCATCCCGGTCGACGGCGGCGCCGCGGCCTTCTGAGGAGCAATACAGGAGCAATCGCCGTGTCCGGTCTTTCCCACCCCACCCCGGTCCTGCGCATCTTCGACGAAGCGAAAGCGCGGGAGTTCTATGTCGATTGGCTGGACTTCGCCGTCGACTGGGAGCATCGCTTCGGCGACGATTTCCCGATCTACCTGCAGGTCTCCCGCGGCGACTGCGTGCTGCATCTTTCGGAGCATCATGGCGATGCGACGCCCGGCAGCCACCTGCGCATCGTCTGCGACGACATCGACGGCTTCGCCGCCGCGCTGCGCGCCAAGGACTACAAATACGGCAAGCCGGGTGCACCGGAGGAAAAGCCCTGGGGCACGCGGGAGATCCTGCTCACCGACCCCTTCGGCAACCGCCTCGCTTTCTCCAGCCCGCCGCAGTAGGGCAATCCGCCTGCACAGTCCGTCGCGCTCGAACCTGTTTCAATGCGATCCGGTTGAGCCTGTTGCCACTTGCCGAAGTGGCGTGCTTTGTAGTGCTCGCGTCAAGGGTTCTGGTGATAGACCGGAAAGCGGAAGTGTAGCGGCGGTCGGCTCGCCGTGGCGACACTGTCACCCCCACCCCAGCCCTCCCCCGTCGAAGGGGGAGGGGGACCTAATTGAAGCCGCATACAAATTCCCCTCCCCCCTTGATGGGGGGAGGTCGGGAGGGGGGTGACATCGTTTCCGCCGGAAGCCGTCTGCCATCAAGGAACGGGCTGCCTTCCACGGCACCGAGCGCAGCCTAAGCGGCCCCATGGATCCCCGTGACGGGCCCGAGGATGACAGCGGGGCTAGGTATCCGGCTCCTCAGCCGCCGCGCAGCTTGGCGATCGCGTTCAGCAGGCCGAGGGTCGAGGCGTCGCGGCCCTCTATGGCGGCCTCGCCTTTGACCATGGGCAGCAGTTCGCCGGCCAGTTGCTTGCCCAGTTCCACGCCCCACTGGTCGAAGGAATTGATGTCCCAGATGCGGCCCTGGACGAAGACCTTGTGTTCGTAGAGGGCAATCAGGCGGCCCAGGGTGCGGGGATCGAGAGTCTTGTAAAGCAGCGTGTTGCTGGGGCGGTTGCCGGGGAAGACCTTGTGGGGCGTGAGCGCCGCAACCGCCTCGGCGGCGAGACCAGCCGCCCTCAGTTCGGCGCCGGCTTCCTCCGCCGTACGGCCGCGCATCATGGCTTCGCTCTGGGCCAGGCAGTTGGCGAGCAGCATGGGGTGATGGACGCCGAAGGTGCCCTCCACCGCCTCCTGCGCCTCGGCCGCCGCCAGGAAGTCGCAGGGGATGATGTCGCTGCCCTGGTGTAGCAGCTGATAGAAGGCGTGCTGTCCGTTGGTGCCGGGCTCGCCCCAGACCACCGGGCCGGTTGCCTGGGCGACCGCCTCCCCGCCCCGGGTCACGCGCTTGCCGTTGGATTCCATGTCGAGCTGCTGCAGGTAGGCGGCAAAGCGTTCCAGGCGCTGGTCGTAGGCCAACACAGCCTGGGCGCCGAAGCCCCAGAGGTTGCGGTACCAGACCCCCAGCAGCGCCATCACCACAGGCAGGTTCTCGGCCAGCGGCGCCCTGCGGAAGTGCTCGTCCATCTCATAAGCGCCCTGCAGAAACTCGGCGAAGCGGGTCGGCCCGATGGCGATCATCACCGGCAGGCCGATGGCCGACCAGACCGAATAGCGCCCGCCGACCCAGTCCCAGAACCCGAAGGCCCGGGCCGGATCGATGCCGAAGGCGGCGACGGCTTCAAGGTTCGTGGAGAGCGCGGCGAAGTGCTGCGCCACGGCCGCTTCGCCGAGATCGGCCACCAGCCAGGCACGCGCCGAGCGGGCGTTGGTCATGGTCTCCTGGGTGGTGAAGGTCTTGGAGGCGACCAGGATCAGGGTACGCCGGGGATCGAGGCCCCGCAGCGTGTCCGCCAGGTGGGCCCCGTCGACGTTGGAGACGAAGTGACAGGTGATGTCCTCGTGGCCGTAGGGCTTGAGCGCCCGGTAGACCATGGCCGGCCCCAGGTCGGAACCGCCGATGCCGATATTGACCACGTCGGTAAAGCGCCCGCCGCCGGCCGGGGCGATGCCGCCGTCGCGAACGCCGTTCGCGAACTCCGCCATGGCGCCCAGCACGGCGCGGACGTCGCCCATCACGTCGCGTCCGTCCACCATCACTGCTCGGTCGCTGCGGTTGCGCAGGGCCGTGTGCAGAACCGCCCGCCCCTCCGTCAGATTGATCTTGTCACCGGCGAACATGGCGTCGCGGGCGGCCTCGATCCCTGCCACTTCCGCCAGTGCCAGCAGTTTCTCCATCGTCGCCGGGACGATGCGGTTCTTGGAATAGTCGAGCAGCAGATCGTCGAGGCGCAGGGAAAAGCGGTCAAAGCGCTCCGGGTCCTCGGCGAAGAGATCGCGCATATGGCGGTCCTTCATCTGCGCCTGATGGCCGCGCAGATCGTCCCAGGCCGCGGCAAGGGCTGCTGTCGTCATGGGGGGATCCTTCTGTTTGGAAGTGTCAGGCCGAGAGGCCGGCAGCGTCGCGCGCCAGGGCTTCGATGGCCGCCCAGTCGCCCGCCGCCACCTTGTCGCCGGGCGCCACCCAGGACCCGCCGACGCAGACCACGTTCGGCAGGGCCAGATAGCTCCCGGCACTGTCCCGCGCGATGCCGCCGGTCGGGCAGAAGCGGATGGCCGACAGCGGCGAAGCCAGGGACTTCAGGTAAGCAACGCCGCCCGCCGGCTCGGCGGGAAAGAACTTCTGAAAGCGATAACCGTGCTCCAGCAGGGCCATGGCTTCGCTGGCCGAGGCCGCGCCCGGCAGCAGAGGGACCTCGCAGTCCGCCGCTGCGGCCAGCAGGCGCGGCGCGGCGCCGGGGGAAACCATGAAGCGGGCACCGGCATCCACCGCCTGGGCCAACTGATCGGCGTTGAGGACGGTCCCCGCACCGACCACCGCGCCTTCGACCTCCTGCGCCACCGCCTTGACCGCATCGACCGCAGCCGGCGTGCGGAAGGTGATCTCGATGGCTTTCAACCCACCGGCCACCAGCGCCCGCGCCAAAGGCACGGCAGAGGCCGCATCGTCGATCACCAGCACCGGCACCACCGGCGCCAGCTTCAGAACCGCCTCGATCCCCCCCTGGTTCCCGGTCATAGGCCCGCTCCAAAAACATGGGCGCCCAGATCGGCCGGGCCCGCGGCCGCGCGGAAAGGCGCAAAGAGTTCCCGGCCCAAGCCGACATGGCTGGCGGAGAGATCCTCGCTCGCCAGCTCGCGCGCGCTCCATTCCTCTGCCGGCACGTCGACCGTCAGGGTCCCGGCCACGGCATCGAGTTTCACGACGTCACCGTCACGCAGCCTTGCGATGGGGCCGCCGGAGGCAGCCTCCGGCGTCACGTGGATCGCCGCCGGCACCTTGCCGGAGGCCCCGGACATGCGCCCGTCTGTCACCAGCGCGACCTTGAAGCCACGGTCCTGCAGGACGCCCAGCGGCGGGGTGAGCTTGTGCAGCTCCGGCATACCGATGGCCTGCGGTCCCTGGAAACGCACCACGGCCACGAAGTCCTTCTCCAGCGCGCCGGCCTTGAAGGCAGCCATGAGGGCGTCCTGGGAATGGAAGATCACTGCCGGTGCCTCGATCACGTGGCGTTCCGGCTTCACCGCGGAGACCTTGATGACGGCCCTTCCAAGATCGCCGTCCAGCACCTTCAGGCCGCCGTTGGGCGAGAAAGCCTTGGCGACCGGCGCCAGGACCGCTTCGTCATGGCTGGCGGTGGCGGCAGGCTGCCAGGTGACGCTGCCGTCGTCGCCGAGCCTGGGCTCCTGGCGGTAGAGATCGAGCCCCTGCCCCCAGACGGTGGTGACATCGCCGTGCAGCAGCCCGGCGTCCAGCAGTTCGGAGATCAGGAAGCCCATCCCGCCCGCGGCGTGGAAGTGATTCACATCGGCCAGGCCGTTGGGGTAGATCCGCGCCATCAGCGGCACGACGTCGGAAAGCTCCGAGAGGTCGTCCCAGGTGAGATCGATGCCCGCCGCAGCCGCCATGGCCACCAGGTGCATGGCGTGATTGGTGGAACCGCCGGTGGCATGCAGACCGACGACGCCGTTCACCACCGCGCGCTCGTCGATCACCTCGCCGGCGGGCGTGTAGGCATTGCCGAGGGCCGTGATGGACAGCGCCCGCTTGGTGGCCTCGGCTGTCAGTGCGTCGCGCAGCGGCGTGTTGGGGTTGACGAAGGAAGCGCCGGGCAGATGGAGCCCCATGATCTCCATCAGCATCTGGTTGGAGTTGGCTGTGCCGTAGAAGGTGCAGGTGCCGGGGCCGTGGTAGGATTTGGACTCCGCTTCCAGCAGCTCGTCGCGGCCGACCTTGCCCTCGGCATAGAGCTGGCGGATACGCGCCTTCTCATCGTTGGGCATGCCGGAGGGCATGGGCCCGGCGGGCACGAAGATCGCCGGCAGATGCCCGAAGGACAGCGCGGCGATCACCAGCCCCGGGACGATCTTGTCGCAGACCCCCAGGAAGACCGCAGCGTCGAACATGTTGTGCGACAGGCCGACGGCGGCGGAGAGTGCGATCACGTCGCGGGAAAACAGCGACAGCTCCATGCCCGGCTGGCCCTGGGTGACGCCGTCGCACATCGCCGGCACGCCGGCGGCCACCTGGGCGACGCCGCCGGCCTCCCGCGCCGCCTCTTTGATCAATTCAGGGAAACGCTCGAAGGGCTGGTGGGCGGAGAGCATGTCGTTGTAGGCGGTGACGATCCCCAGGTTCGGGACGACGTCATCCTTCAGCGCCGCCTTGTCGGACAGGCCGCAGGCGGCAAAGCCGTGGGCCAGGTTGCCGCAGGACAGCGTGGTGCGCCGCGGCCCACCCTCGCCGGCACGGCGGATGCGGTCCAGGTAGGCCGACCGTTTGGGCCTGCTGCGCTTCTGAATGCGCGCGGTCACCGCGGCAACGCGATCGTGCAGGGTCATCGACGCTCTCCTTGTTGTCTCACGAACCGCTCACCGCCGCTTCACCGGCGGCTTCATCAGCGGCTTCAGGGGCACCAGAACACCTCCGGCGCGGCGGCCGGATGGCGCAGCACGGCGCGGACCGGCAGGTCTTCCGCGGGCCCGCTTCCCAGCGCCGTCTCCAGCACCACCGCCTTTTCCGCCCCCTCGATATGAAGATAGACCGCCCGGGCGGCAGCCACCACGGGCAAAGTCAGGGTGATCCGCGGCTCGCCGGCACCTTCGGCCCGCATCGGCAAGACCAGCGCCTTGGTGTCGGGGTCGAGCGCTTCGGCCAGCCGGTCGCCGCCGGGAAAGAAAGAGGCCGTATGCCCGTCGCCGCCCATGCCCAGCACCACGGCATCGAAGGGCAGCGGCAGCGCGGCGATGCGGGCAGCGATGGCGGGCGCGCCGTCCTCCGGCGTGGCGGCTTCGTTCACAAGGCCGATGAAGGCCGCGGCAGCCGCCTTGTTCTGAAGCAAACCGCGGCGCAGAAAACCTTCATTGGAGCGCTCGTGATCCGCCGGCACCCAGCGTTCGTCCACCAGCGTGACCGAGACCCTGGCCCAGTCCAGCTCGGCCCCGGAGAGCGCGGCGAAGAAACGCCCCGGCGTGCGCCCGCCCGAAAGGGCCAGGGACGCGGCCCCACGCGCGTCGATTCCAGATCTCAGCCGCATAGCCACGGCATCGGCCAGAGCGGCGGCCAGGGCCTCCGCATCCGCATAGTCATGGCGCGTGGGGAACGGCTCGGCCACTAGGCTTCCTCGTGCCAGGTGCGCCCGTCGCGCTCGATCAGGGCGACGGAGGCGCTGGGGCCCCAAGTACCCGCGGTATAGGCCTTGGGCTTGTCCCCGGCGGAACGCCAGGCGGCAAGGATGGGATCGACCCAGTGCCAGGCGGCGTCGACCTCGTCGCGGCGCATAAAGAGCGTCGGGTTGCCGCGGATCACATCCATCAACAGGCGCTCGTAGGCATCCGGATTGCGCCCGCCGAAGGCCTGGGCGAAGGACATGTCGAGCGGCACGTGACGCAGGCGCATGCCGCCGGGGCCCGGGTCCTTGATCATCAGCCAGAGCTTCACGCCCTCGTCGGGCTGCAGGCGGATGACCAGGCGGTTGGCCACGATGCCGCCCGCGCCGCCGTCGAAAATCGAATGGGGAATCGGACGAAAGGCGACGACGATCTCCGACACCCGCTCCGCCAACCGCTTCCCGGTACGCAGATAAAATGGCACCCCGGACCAGCGCCAGTTGGCGATCTCGGCCTTTACGGCGACGAAGGTTTCGGTCGCCGAACCCTCGCTGCCGATCTCTTCCGCGTAGGACGGTACGGCCCCGCCGGCGGAGGCGCCGGCGCCGTATTGGCCGCGCACGGTCATGCGGTCGACATTGCCGCCGTCGATGGGCTCCAGCGCCTTCAGCACCTTCAGCTTTTCGTCGCGCACCGCGTCGGCGTCCATGGACATCGGCGGCTCCATGGCGACCAGGCAGAGAAGCTGCAGAATGTGGTTCTGCACCATGTCGCGCAGCGCGCCGGCGGTGTCGTAGTAGCCGCCGCGGCCTTCGACACCGATGCTCTCGGCCACGGTGATCTGTACGTGGTCGATATGGGCGGCATTCCAAAGCGGCTCAAAAAGCGCGTTGGCGAAGCGCAGCGCCATCAGGTTCTGCACCGTCTCCTTGCCCAGGTAGTGGTCGATGCGGAAGATCTGATGTTCGTCGAAGACCGCGCCCACCGCGCCGTTCACCACCTGGGCAGTGTCGAAATTCTTGCCGATGGGTTTTTCGATCACCGCGCGGGTGTTGCCGTGAATCAAACCGGCCTTGCCGATGTTCTGACAGATCGGCCCGAAGAGATCGGGGTTCACCGCCAGGTAGAAGGCCCGCACCAGATCGGAATCGCCGTTCAGGCGCGCCTTGAGGTCGGACCATCCGGCCTCCCCGGTCCCGTCGACCGGGGCATAGGCGACCCGCCCCAGAAAGCGCGCTACCTCGTCTTCCGTGCGGTCTTCCGGGGCAACGAAACGCTCAATGGCCTCCCGGGTCGCCGCCTTGAAGGCCTCGTCGGTCATCTCCCGGCGCGAGACGGCGAGGATGCGGCTCGGGCCGACGATCTGTCCGGCCCGGTCGCGTTGAAAAAGGGCCGGCAGCAATTTGCGGTAAGCCAGGTCGCCGGTGCCGCCGAAGACGATCAGCTCAAAGGGGTCGACGGGGATGGTCTGTGCGGTCAAGGCGCGCTCCCGAGAGGCAGAGAGGCTGAGGATTCCGGTCCTCACCGAGGCATCTGGAGCCGTTGCAGGCGAAACACGGTCGCACAACGCCCAAGCGACTAACTCAACCTAGTTGAGGAATGTGCCGTTCATACCCGATTGGGACCCCGCTTGCCAATGGCCGATTTCCGCGCTGCACAAGAAAACCTGGCCGCAGGGCCGTTGATGCAGCGCGGGTCTGGCCCCATGTCATGCAGCAACAGGCTTTCGCGCGAGCACACAACATAACAGGAGGCAGGCATGCGGCGGATCAAGGCAGCAACGCTTCGGTGGGACGAACTGGCCCTGGTTTCGGCCGGCCTCCTGGCCCTCACGGCAGTAGCGGCGGTCCCAGCTCAGTCCGCCGAGATGACCGAGCAGTCGGAGCAGGCGGACTTCAAGGTCGTCCCGCTGACCGAGGGTCTGGACCATCCCTGGGGCCTCGCCTTCCTGCCCGATGGCGGCATGCTGATCACCGAGCGCAGCGGCGACCTGCGCCTCTTCAAGTACGGCAGGCTGGAATCCGGCCCCGTTGCCGGCGTGCCCGAAGTGGCCGCGCGCGGCCAGGGCGGCCTGCTGGATGTCGCGGTCCACCCGGATTTCGCGGAAAACGGCCTCATCTACCTCTCCTACGCCGGCCCCGGGGAGGGCGGTGCCAGCACCGAAGTCGCGCGCGGGCGGCTCGACGGCATGGCCCTGCAGGATGTCGAGGTGATTTTCCGCGCCACGCCCAAGTCCGGCGGCACCGGCCACTTCGGCTCGCGCCTGGTCTTCGACCGTGACGGCAAGCTGTTCATCAGCCTCGGCGACCGCCGCCAGATCCGGGAATCCCAGAACCTCGAGAATCATATCGGCACCGTCATCCGCCTGAACGACGACGGCAGCGTGCCGGAGGACAACCCCTTCCTCAGCCAGGCGGGTGCGCTCCCGGAGATTTTCTCCTACGGCCACCGCAACGTGCAGGGCATGACCCTGCACCCTGAGAGCGGCGAGATCTGGTCCCATGAGCACGGGCCGCGCGGTGGCGACGAACTGAACCTCGTGAAGGCCGGCGCCAACTACGGCTGGCCGGTGATCACCTACGGCATCGACTACAGCGGCGCCATCATCACCGACAAGACCGAAGCGCCGGGCATGGAGCAGCCGGTCGTCTACTGGGACCCCTCCATCGCCCCCAGCGGCATGGCCTTTTACGACGGCGACAAGTTCCCGCAGTGGCAGGGCGACCTCTTCATCGGCGCCCTGGCGCACCTGCACCTGCGACGCCTGGAAATGGAAGGCGGCCAGGTGGTCGGCCAGGAAAGCCTGCTGACCGGGCTGAACGAGCGCATCCGCGACGTCCGCAACGGTCCGGACGGCTACCTCTATGTCCTGACCGACAGCTCCAACGGACAACTGCTGCGCCTGGAGCCGGCAAGCTGAAGAGCGGTCGACCGTAATCCGGCGACAACGAGGGCGCTGCGCGGACGCCGCAGCGTCCCTTTCCCTCTGCGTCCGTGCACCAAGGCCGCGCTACGCGAAGGCTGCCAGCACCGCGGCCAGGTTTCGGCCGAGCACCGGCGACAGGTAACCGCCCTCCTGCACCAGCACAGTGGGCAGGCCGAGGCCGTCGATGGCGGCGCCGATGCGGGCAAAGCCGTCGGTGGTGATAGCCAGCCCGCCGAAGGGGTCGTCCTCCGACGCATCGAGCCCGAGCGCGACGACAAGGTAGGAGGGGGCGAAACCGTGCAAGGCCTCGGCCGCGACCTCCAACGCGGTCAGGAAACCCTCGTCGCCGGTGCCGAGCGCCAAAGGCAGGTTCAGGTTGGCGCCCTCGCCCTCCCCCGAGCCGCGCTCCCCCGCATAGCCCCAGAAAAAAGGGTAGAACTGCGCCGGGTCGGCATGAACGGAAATGGTCATCACGTCGCCGCGCTGCCAGAAGATGCCCTGCGTGCCGTTGCCGTGATGCAGGTCGACGTCGAGCACCGCCACCCGCTTGCTGTGCCGGCTGAGGTACTGCGCGGCGACGGCCGAGTTGTTGACAAAGCAGAAACCGCCGGCCATGTCGGCATAGGCATGATGACCCGGCGGGCGGCAGAGGGCATAGGCAGCCCGCTCGCCGGACAACACGGCATCGGCCGCGGTCAGGGCGACATCGGCGGCGCTGAGCGCGGCGGCGTAGGTCTCCGGCCCCAGGGGGCAGGCGGTGTCGGCCATGTGCCAGCCGGCCCGTCCGATAATGGAGTCCGGATAGCCGCCGGCCTCATGCCGGTTCGGGTGCACGTTGGAGATGATCTCCGCCGAGGCATCGCCCAAGGCGGCCCAAGCGGCCGGCGCCTCTTCGAGAAAGCGCAGATACTCGGCGGTGTGCACCGCGCGCACCGGATCGAGGCCGAAGCGCCGCGGCGGGCGCAGCTTGTGGCCGGCCTGTTCCAGGCCCTCCCGAAGCTGGTCGGCCCGCGCCGGTACCTCCGTACTGTTGCGCAGCTGGCCGCGCACCAGGAAGAATTGCGGATGATGATCCGCGTGCCGCGGATCGTAAAAAGCCTTCATCGACAGCCCCCCAAAGTCCTCCCCCGGGCGATTCCCCTGATATGATTGCGCCCGGACCGTAGAGACAGTGGTGGGAGCGCTTGGCAAGCGTCAAGCCGAAACCGCCCGGGCAAACGCAAGGGACGCCGCCATGGCAGCATCTTTGGAGATCCGGCCGATCAGCCGGCAGGAGTTCGAAACCGCGGTTTCCTGGGCGCGGGCGGAAGGCTGGAACCCGGGGCTCGCCGACGGCGATTGCTTCTATGCCTGCGATCCCGCGGGCTATCTGATGGCCTTCGAGGACGGCCAGCCCCTCGCCTCCATCTCGGTCGTCGCCTACGGCGAGGCCTTCGGCTTCCTGGGATTCTACATCTGCCGCCCGGAGCGTCGCGGGGAAGGCATCGGCTACCGGCTCTGGCAGGCCGGCCTCGCACGCCTGGGAGAGCGGACCATCGGGCTCGACGGCGTGGTCGACCAGCAGGAGAACTACCGCAAGGAAGGCTTCGTTCTGGAGCATCGCAACGTGCGCTATGGGGGCCGGGTCGACTGCGCAGCCCCGGAAGACCCGCGCCTGCGGACCATCGGGCCCGAAGAGGTCGAGGCCATCATGACCTACGACCAACCCTTCTTCCCGGCACCGCGCGCGGACTTCCTGAGGAACTGGCTTCAGCGCAGTGATGTGCGCTTCGGTTCGGTTCTGGTCGAGGACGGCGCGGTGCGCGGCTACGGCGTGCTGCGCCGTTGCCACGAGGGCTTCAAGGTCGGGCCGCTCTTTGCCGACGACCGGGAACGCGCGGACCTGCTGTTTCGCAGCCTGGCAGCGGAGACCAAGGGAGAACCCGTTTTTCTCGACCCGCCTCAACCCAATGGCGCGGCGGTTCGCCTGGCCGAAAGCTACAGCATGACGCCGGTCTTCGAGACCGCCCGGATGTACCGCGGCCCCGCCCCCAAGCTGCCGCTGGAGCGCACCTTCGGAATCACGACCTTCGAGCTCGGCTGAGGGGGAAGCGGACAACGCGGCCTTCGAGGCGTTTTTCCAGCGCACGGTCCTCCAGCGACGGACTGGCCGCCAGAGCGCGGGCGTAGATCTCCGCCGCCTCGTCCACCCGCCCGAGATCCAGCAGAAGGCGGGCCCGCAGCAGGGCGGCTTCCGGCGTCTCGGTCCCGAAAACCCAGTCGAGCGCGGCCTCGGAACAGCCTTCGTCCAACAGGAATTCGGCCACGAAGACCCGGTCCTCCAGCTTTTCGACCTGTTCGGGGGAAAGCGGCTCCAGGCTGGCGAGGGCCAGCTCGACCTCGCCAAGATCCGCGGCCGCCCGCACCAGGATCAGGCGCAGAGCCGGGTCCTCCGGAGTATCCTGGAGCGCCGTCTGCAAAGCCTTCAGTGTAGCGTGATCCCCGGACATCCTGCCGCCGGCCCCTTCCGGGCCGCCTCGCTAGTGGGATACGGCGTTGACGAGCTGCCCGGGCGTGATGCCGTAGACCCGCTTGAAGTGGCGGGTCAGGGCCGACTGGTCATAGAACCCGGTCATCGCCGCGGTGTCGGCAATGCCGGCGCCCTCCGACAACAGACGCCGGGCTTCCTGCAGGCGCAACTGGGTCAGATAGACATGGGGCGGCAGCCCCATTTCCTTCTTGAAACTGCGCACCAGATGAAAGGCGCTCATCTCCGCCACGACTGCCAACTGTTCCAGCTTCACCGAGTCGCCATAGTTGGCGCGCAGGAACTCCACGACGCGCCCGATCCGGCTGCGCTCGTCGGCGAGCCGCTGCTCCTGCGCAGAGGGACTGCCGTGGCGCCGGTAAAGCGTGGCCATGGCATCGAGCAGGCCGGACTCGCGCTCCAGCACCGAGGCCTCTCCCTCCGAGGCAGCATGGACGCGGCGGAAAGCGGCGAAGAGGTTGCGGTCCTGCAGTTTGTTGGTGAGGAAGGCCGGAAACCTGCCCGGCGCGAGTTCCAGATCCGCGCCGACACGGTCCAGAGCCTGGCGGTTCAGATAGAAGGCCCGGTACCGCCAGCGATCGCTGCGCCCCATACGCCCCGCATGCGGCTCACCCGGATTGAACACCAGCAGCGTTCCCTCCTCCGCCTGATCCGACACGCCACGGCTGTCGAAGACGGCGCCGCCCCGCTCGGTCGCCGCGATGACGAGTTCATCGTGCACATGGGGGGTGAACTCGTGGCTGGTGAAGTCGGCCTGCATCAGCAGCATGCCGGGAACCGCTGCATCGCCCCAGAGGCGGCAACGGTTGGCGTCTGTCCTGCGTGTCCTTGTCCGTGCCATGACTTCCCTACTGTGCCCCTTCGCTAGGCGGAAAGAAAGCCGCCATCAACGCAGAGATTGTGGCCGCAGACGAAGGCCGCCTGCCCGGACGCCAGCCACAGCACCGCCTCGGCCACCTCCTCAGGCCGGCCCAGACGCCCGGCCGGCAGCCCCGCCGCCACCGTCGCCCGGTCGCCGACGCCGGCCGCCAGCATCATCGGCGTCTCGACCCGCCCGGGCGAGACCGCGTTGATGCGGATGCCCTCACCGGCATACTCCATGGCCGCCGAGCGCGTGAGCGAAAGCACCGCCGCCTTGGAGGCACTGTAGAGCGCCAGCCCCGGGTTCGGGTTGCGCAGACCGCTGACCGAGGCGTTGTTGACGATGACGCCGCCGCCCGCGGCCAGCATGATGCGGATTTCCGCCTGCATGGCCAGAAAGACGGCACGCAGGTTAGTGTCGAAAACGGTGTCGTAGGTCTCCGCCGGCTGATCCGCCAGCAGGGCGCGGCGCTCCTGAAAACCAGCATTGTTGAAGGCAATGTCGAGTCCGCCAAGATGGTCGGCAGCCGAGTCCACGAGAGCCGTCACCGCCGCGGCTTCGCTCAGGTCCGCGGCCAGAAAGGTCAGCGCTCCCTCGGCAGCGGCGACGACCTCCGCCCCCCGCGCGGCATCGCGGCCAGAGATCAGCACTGCCGCGCCGGCCCGCGCAAAGGCCAGCGCCGTCGCCCGGCCGATGCCGGAGGTGGCACCGGTGACCAGCACCCGCTTTCCCGAGAATGACCCAGCGGTCATAGATCGGCGAGGCCGAGCTTGACGCGGCGGTTGTGTCGCCCCTTGTTCTCGACCTTCAGGATGCGCAGTGGCCGGGACTCACCGGTCGAAGACAGATGGGTCCCACCACAGGCCTGGCGGTCAAGCCCGGCAATCTCGACGATGCGCACCGTGCCATCCGGCTGGGCGGGGGGTGTCACCGCCTTGGAGCGCAAGGTGCCCGGCTCCTGCGCCGCCTGGGCCATCGGCAGGGAGAAGGTGTTCACCGGCAGGTCCTGGGCGATGATGTCGTTGATGGTCGCCTCCATTTCCCGCAGGCGCTGATTGTCGGCGCCGGGCAGGTCGAGATCGATGCGCGCCGTGCCGCCCCCGCTGACGGGGTCGCCCGTCATGTTTGCGCCGGTGACCAGGGCACCGTCGAAGGCCTGAAACGCCAGGGCGTTGACGATGTGAAGCCCGGTGTGGAGTTGCTGCATCAGAAACCGGAAGTCGGGATCGACCCGCAGTTCCACCGGCCCGCTGATCTCGACCGATTCCGCCAAGAGGTGCCAGAGCCGGCTGCCCTGCTGTTCGACGCCGGTGATGGCCGTCTCTCCGCCCTTCCAGGCGAGCGTTCCGCGGTCGGTCGGCTGCCCGCCGCCACCGGGGTAGAGGGCGGATCGGCTGAGCACGACCGCTCCTGGGCGGCTGTCCACCACCTCGGCCTCATGGGTCAGGAGATCGGGCGCCTCGTGGCAGAGGTAAGCTGCCATATGTTCTTCCTAAGGTGTTGCTGAGCACGACTATGCAGCAGCACACCATGGAGGTCCGCGGCGATCTTGGCGAATCTTGCCGTCCCGATAAATGAGGCCGGCCTGCACAAGGCCTCCATGGTGGAGACCGTTGTCCCAACCATGCTTCGAGACGGGCCCGTCGGCCCTCCTCAGCATGAGGCCTGACCCAATGTCGGACGCTGACCTCATCCTGAGGTGCGCAGCGCAGCGAAGCCCCGAAGGATGCGCCGTGGGCCTCCGGCTGACCGCCCGCCGCTACTCCGCGGCGACGAAGGCCTCGATCTTCTCGACCCTGGCGGCGCAGAACTTGAACTCCGGAATCTTGCCGAAGGGGTCAAGCTGCGGATTGGTCAGCATGTTGGCCGCCGCCTCGTTGAAGCAGAAGGGGATGAAGACCATGCCCTCCGGCACGTCGCGGTCGGCACGCACGGTGAGCGCGATCTCGCCGCGCCGCGTGCTGACCTTCACCGTATCGCCGGCGTTCAGCGCCATGGCCGAAAGCTGGCGCGGGTGCAGGCTGGCCACCGCCTCCGGCTCCAGGCTGTCGAGCACGCTGGCCCGGCGGGTCATGGCGCCGGTGTGCCAGTGCTCCAGCATTCGCCCGGTGGTCAGCACCAGGGGGTAGTCGGCGTCCGGCAGCTCGTCCGGCGGCACCAGCCCCGCCGGCACGATCTTGGCGCGGCCATCGCTGGTCGGGAACCCTTCGGCGAAGAGGATCTCGTTGCCGGGCTTGTCCGGCGCGTCCACCGGATAGGTGACCGCATCCTCGCGCACCAGCCGGTCCCAGGTGATGTTGGCCAGCGACGGCATGACCTCGGTCATCTCGGCGAAGACATCACTCGGGTGCGTGTAGGACCAGTCCAGCCCCAGGCGGGTTGCCAGTTCCTGGATCAGCTCCCAGTCCTGACGCGCTTCGCCCGGCGGCGCTGCGACCGGGCGGGCGACCTGGACCTCACGGTTGGTGTTGGTGAAGCTGCCCCACTTCTCGGCATGGGCCGAGGCCGGCAGGATGACGTCGGCGTGCCAGGCGGTCTCCGTCAGGAAGATGTCCTGCACCACCAGATGCTCCAGCTTGGCGAGGGCCTGGCGGGCATGGGCCTGGTCGGGATCCGACATCGCCGGGTTTTCGCCCATGATGTACATGCCCGTGATCTGATCGGCGATGATGGCATCGACGATTTCCACCACCGTCAGCCCGCGCTTGGGATCGAGCTTTGTGTCCCAGAACGCCTCGTACTCCTTGCGCACCTCCTCCAATTCCACCGACCGATAGTCGGGGTAGACCATGGGGATGAGGCCGGCGTCGGAAGCACCCTGGACGTTGTTCTGGCCACGCAGGGGATGCAGGCCGGTGCCCGGGCGGCCGACATGGCCGGTGATCATGGTAAGCGCGATCAGGCAGCGGGAGTTGTCGGTGCCGTGGACGTGCTGGGAGATGCCCATGCCCCAGAAGATGATGGAGCGCTCGCTGCGGGCGTAGAGCCGCGCCACCTCGCGGATGGTCGCCGCGTCGATGCCGCAGACCTCTGCCATGGCCTCCGGCGAGAAGTCCTGCACCATGGTCTTCAGGTCTTCAAAGCCGCTGGTATGGGCCTGGATGTATTGCTGGTCGGTCAAGCCCTCCTCGATGATGGTGTGGATCATCGCGTTGAGGAGCGCCACGTCCTGTCCGGGCTTGAACTGCAGATGCGTATGGGCGTAGCGGTCGATCTGCTGTTTGCGCGGGTCCATGACGATGATATTGGCACCGCGCCTGGCCGCGTTCTTCAGGAAGGTGGCGGCCACCGGATGGTTCTGCTCCGGCCGCGCCCCGATAATGATCATGCAGTCGCTGTCCTTGGCCGCCGTAAAGGGCGCGGTGACGGCGCCGGAGCCGATGCCCTCCATCAGCGCCGCCACCGAAGAGGCGTGGCAGAGCCGGGTGCAGTGGTCGACGTTGTTGGTATGGAAGGCGGTGCGGATCAGCTTCTGGAAGAGGTAGGCTTCCTCGTTGGAGCCCTTGGCCGAGCCGAAGCCGGCAAGGCCGGACGGGCCCTTCGCCTCATAGACCGTCTTCAAGCCGTCGGCGGCCCGGTCCAGGGCCTCCTCCCAGCTCGCCTCGCGGAAATGAGTCCAGGGGTTCGCCGGATCGACCTGATCGTCCCATTTCTTGGGCACGTCGTCGCGGCGGATCAGCGGCTTGGTCAGGCGGTGCGGGCTGTAGATGTAGTCCCAGCCGAAGCGGCCCTTCACACAGAGCCGGTTCTGGTTGGCCGGCCCGTCGCGCCCGTCGATGTAGAGAATCTTGTCGTCCTTCACGTGGACCTTGGTCTGGCAGCCCACCCCGCAGTAGGGGCAGAGCGTGTCCACCGAGCGGTCCTCGAAGTGGACCCGGGTCCCCTTCTCGTCCAGCAGGCTGGATTCCATCAGCGCGCCGGTGGGGCAGGCCTGAACGCACTCGCCGCAGGCCACACAGGTCGACTCGCCCATGGCGTCGTCGAAGTCGAAGATCACCTTGGAGCCATGGCCGCGGTAGGCCATCCCGATGACGTCGTTGACCTGGACCTCACGGCAGGCGCGCACACAGAGATTACAGTTGATGCAGGCGTCCAGATGCACCGCCATGGCCGGATGGCTGACATCGGGCGCCCAGGTCTCGCGGGCCGGAAAGCGGCTTTCGGTTACGTCCAGGTCGGCGGCCCAGTGCCAGAACTTGCTCTCCGGATCGTGGGAGGTCTCGCGCGCCGGCTGGTCGGCGACCAGCAGCTCGAAGACCATGGCCCGGGCCTTCTCCGCCCGTTCGCTGGCCGAAGTCACCACCATGCCGTCGCGCGGCTCGCGGATGCAGGAGGCTGCGAGGACCCGCTCGCCCTCGATCTCCACCATGCAGGCGCGGCAGTTGCCGTCAGAGCGGTAGCCCGGCTCCGGGCTGTAGCAGAGGTGCGGCAGGCGCGTGCCGGCACGCTCCGCGGCCTGCCAGATGGTCTCCCCGGGAAAGGCCTCGACCTCTCGTCCGTCGAGGGTGAATTGGATGGTCTGGCTCGCTTCCTGCAGGCTCATTTCAGTTCCTCCGGGAAATACTTGAGGACACAGGACAGAGGATTGGGCGCCGCCTGGCCGAGGCCGCAGATGGAGGCATCGCGCATCACCACTGCGAGTTCCTCAAGCAAGGGCACGTCCCAACGCTCCTCGCGCATCAGCTTCACCGCCTTTTCGGTGCCGTTGCGGCAGGGCGTGCACTGACCGCAGGACTCGTCCTCGAAGAAGCGCATGAGGTTCAGCGCTGCTGCTTTCACATCGTCCTTGTCGGAGAGCACGACCACGGCATGGGAACCGACGAAGCAGCCGAATTTGTCCAGCGCCCCGAACTCTAGAGGCGCATCACCCATAGAGGCCGGCAGGATGCCGCCGGACGCACCGCCCGGCAGGTAGGCATGGAAGGCATGCCCCTCCGCCATGCCGTCGCAGAACTCCTCGATCAATTCCTGGACCGAGATCCCGGCGGGCGCCAGCTTCACGCCCGGCGACTTGACTCGGCCGGAAACGGAGTAGGAGCGCAGCCCCTTGCCGCCGTTGCGGCCATGCCCGGCGAACCACTCGGCGCCCTTCTCCACGATGTCCCGCACCCAGTACACGGTCTCGACATTCTGGTTCAGGGTCGGCTTGCCGAAGAGCCCGACCTCGGCGATGTAGGGCGGGCGGTGGCGCGGCAGACCGCGCTTGCCTTCGATGGACTCGATCATCGCCGACTCTTCGCCGCAGATGTAGGCCCCGGCGCCGCGCCGCAGCTCGAGCGGGCAATGCTCGGTGAGACCCGCCGCGTCCAGCTTTGCCATCTCCCGCCGCAGGATCTCCAGCACCGCCGGATACTCGTCGCGCATGTAGATGTAGCAGCGCTCGCAGCCCACCGCCCAGGCGGCGATCAGGGCGCCCTCCAGGAAGCGGTGCGGATCGGTTTCCAGATAGTGCCGGTCCTTGAAGGTGCCGGGCTCGCCCTCGTCGCCGTTGATGGTCATCAGGCGCGGGCCGAGGTAGCCGCGCACGATCTCCCACTTCTTGCCGGTGGGAAAACCGGCGCCGCCGAGGCCGCGCAGACCGGCGTGGGACAGCGCTTCGACCAGCTCTTCCGGCGTCCGCTTGCCCGCCAGGCAGGCGCGCAGGAGGGCGTAGCCGCCTTCCGCGGTATAGCCGTCGTAATCCGTGTAGTCCGGGATGACGGGATGGTGGTCGTCCTGCACCGCCGCCGAGAGGTTCTCCAAGGTCGCGTGATCGATGTGACGGTGGCCGACCTCGGCCACCGGAGCGCAATGGCACCGTCCCATGCAAGGGGCCGGAACGACGCGCACCTGCTCACCCACTTCCTGGGGCAGCGCCTGCAGCAGGTCCTGGGCGCCCATCATCTCGCAGGTGATGGACTCGCAGACCCGGATCGTCAGCGGCGGCGGTGGCGCCTCGCCGTCCAGCACGATGTCGAAGTGGGCATAGAAGGAAGCCACCTCGTAAACGGCCGCCATGGGCAGGTTCATCTCCTCCGCCAAAGCGCGCAGATGACGCGCCGAGAGATGACCGTGGGCGTCCTGGATCAGGTGGAGGTGTTCGATCAGCAGGTCGGCCCGGCGCGGGCGCTCGCCCAGCAACGCCTGAACCTCGGCCAGCGCTTCGATGTCGAGCTGGCGACCTTTGGGCGTCAGGGGGGCTTTGCGCCGGCCCGAGCCCGGGTGTATCTGCCGCTCAAACGGGCGCGGCGTTCCCTCTGGCATCGATCTGCCTCCGAACCAATAAATAAGCCGCCGTTGCCCTGGGCTCGGCGACCCTTGTTTTAGGTGGCTTCGTGCTCCCCGACGGCCGGGAGGGCAGCCAAGGACCAGAATAGATCGGATTCCAGCGTTTTCTAAACGGAATCAACCTGCTTAGAGCGGCTAAAAGTTGACCAGAACCGACCTTTTCCGCGACGAAACTGCGGAGAAGCGACGCGCAACCGCGCGACTGTTCGAACCAGAGCTGATGGCGCTCTCCTGGCCGCGCCATCAGGCCGCCTTCAGGGCCTGGCGGACCGTCTGTCCGATCTCCGCGACGGACTCGGCCACAGTCACACCGGCGCCGCGCAGGGACTCGATCTTCTCCGCCGCGCCGCCCTGGCCGAAGACGTTCACCGTCCCCGCATGACCCATGCGCCGCTCGGTCGGTGCGGCGAGGCCGGCCACGTAGGCCACAACCGGCTTGGGCACCCGCTGGGAGCGGAGAAAGGCCGCCGCCTCCTCTTCTTCGCTGCCGCCGATCTCTCCCAGCAGAACGACACAATCGGTGTCCGGGTCGCGGAAGAAGAGCTCCAGGCAGTCGACGAAGCCCAGGCCATGGACGGGATCGCCGCCGATGCCGACGGAAGTCGACTGGCCGAGACGCTGGGCCGAGACCTGCTCCACCACTTCCGAGGTGAGCGAGGCGGAACGCGAGACGATGCCCACCCGCCCGGGCCGTTCCAGATGCGCCGGCATGACGCCGATCTTACAGCGCCCCGGATTGAGGATGCCCTGCGAGTTGGGGCCGATGAGCCGGCTGGCGGAGCCTTCGAGACGGCGCTTCACCCGCACCATGTCGAGCACCGGAATACGCTCGGTCACGCAGACGATCAGCGGCAGTTCGGCATCGATGGCCTCAATGATCGCCTCGGCGGCCGAGGCCGGCGGCACAAAGACCGCAGAGGCAGTGGCGCCGGTGGCCGCGACCGCATCGGCCACGCGGTCGAAGACCGGCAGACCGAGGTGGCGGCTGCCCCCCTTGCCGGGCACAACGCCGCCCACCACCTGGGTCCCGTAGGCGATCGCCCGTTCCATGTGGTAGCTGGCCTGACGGCCGGTGAAGCCCTGGCAAATGACCTTGGTGGCGCTGTCGACGAGAATGGCCATCACGCCGCCTCCCGGCCCGCGGCCTCAACGGCCGAAGCCACCGCTGCACCGATGGAACTCGCCGGCGTGAAGGCAACGCCCTGGGCCATCAGAGTCTTGCGGGCCAGTTCGCCGTTGGTCCCAGCGGCCCTGACGATGAGCGGCACACGCAGCCCCTCCGACCTGCAGGCCGCGGCAATTCCCTCCGCCACCGTGTCACAGCGCAGAATGCCGCCGCCGTAAACGTTCACCAGGATGGCGTCGATGTCCTGGTTGCGCAGCAGCAGACGGAAGCCTTCGGCCACCTGGTCGCGGCTGGCCTCCGGCCGGATGTCCATGAAGTCTGCCGGCGCGCCGCCCCGCTGTTTCAGCAGGTCCAGGGTCGCCAGCGCCAGGCCGGCGCCGTTCACCATGACGCCGATGTTGCCGTCGAGGTGGACGTAGTTCAGGGCGAAACGCTGGGCTTCCAGCTCCGTCGGATCCAGTTCCTCAACGTCGCGCAGGGCCGCCAGATCCTTGTGGCGGAAGAGTGCGTTGTCGTCGAGGACCATCTTGACATCGAGCGCGGTCAGGCTGCCTTCGTGAGTCAGTGCCAGCGGGTTGATCTCGATAAGGCTGGCATCCAGTTCCAGAAACGCCTTGTAGAGGGCCGCCATGATCTCCACCGCCTGGGATGCGGCCCGGCCTTCAAGGCCCAGATCCGCGGCCAGGCCGGCAGCGGCCTGCAGGTCGAAACCGTGATCGCCGTCGACCGCCAGGTGCCGCAGCGACCCCGGCTCCGCCTGGGCGCGCTGTTCGATGTCGCTGCCGCCTGTGCGCGAGGCCAGAAAGGCCACCCGCCCCTGGCTGCGGTCGATGAGGATCGCGAGGTAGAGTTCGCGCGCGGCGCCCACCGCCTGCTCGATGTAGACCGAGCGCACCAGCTTGCCGCTTGGGCCGGTCTGCGGCGTTACCAGACGCTTGCCGAGGAGCTCACTCGCCGCAGTCGCTGCGGCCTCTGTACCGGACACCAGGCGAACGCCGCCGGCATCGTGCCGGAGCCCGGCATGGATCTGGGCCTTGACCGCCCAACTCGACCCGCCGAGCGACTTGGCCGCCGCCGCCGCGGCGTCGGCCCGGGAGACCAGACTGCCGGCCGGGCTTGGAACGCCGTAGCGCCCAAGGATCTCTTTTGCCTGATGTTCGTGAAGGTTCATGGTCCGCCCGCCCTATCCGATTTATCTTTGGATAATAACGCTGTAAGCAAAGTCTCTTAGCTTACGCGCCAAGCATCTCATTTTCTGGCATATGGTATACCAGAAGCCCGGCAACGGCAATCCCTTTCTCCCCCGCCCGCCTTTGCTTGACGGGCCTTCGGGAACCGTTCAGCCGAGCCAGCCGCCCTCAGGTTCCAGCTGCCTGGGGCCGTTTGGACAAAATGCGGCGAATGATCGGCACCATCACCAGCGCGAAGGCGCAGAAGAAGATGGTCGCCGACAAGGGACGTTCCAGGAAGGTCATCGGATCGCCCTGCGACGACAGCAGCGACTGACGCAGCGACCGCTCGGCAAGGCCGCCCAGGACGATGGCCAGCACGGCCGGCGCCACCGGGTAGTCCAGCTTGCGCAGGATGTAACCGCAGACCCCGAAGAGCACCATCAGCCAGACGTCGTGCAGCGACGAATTCGGCGAGTAGCCGCCGACCAGGCAGAGCACGAAGATAATCGGCGCCAGAATGGTGAAAGGCATGACCAGAACCCGCACAAAGAGCGGGATGAACGCAATGTTGATGATCACCGTGAAGAGATTGGCCATGTACATCGAGCCGATCAGCCCCCAGACGAAGTCCGGATGCTCCACGAACAGCAGCGGGCCGGGCCGCAGCCCCCAGATGATCATGCCGCCCAGAAGGATCGCGGTGGTGGGCGAACCGGGGATGCCGAGGGTCAGCATCGGCAGCATGGACCCGGTGGAAGCGGCGTTGTTGGCCGACTCGGGTGCTGCCACACCGACCACATTGCCCTTGCCGAACGACTC
Source organism: Pelagibius sp. (assembly GCF_028281305.1). GTDB lineage: Bacteria > Pseudomonadota > Alphaproteobacteria > Kiloniellales > Kiloniellaceae > Pelagibius. Next base: position 103,473 of record NZ_JANQKD010000015.1, read on the forward strand.
CGGGTCTTTCGAGAAGGTCTTGGACAAGCCATAGGCCATCAGCGAAGCCGGTGTGGCGCCGGCTGCGGGCAGGATGCCGACGAAGTAGCCGAGCACGCCGCTGAACACCGTCTGCGTGAGGTAGTTTTTGACCTTCTTCATGTTCTCGACGACGGAACGGAAGGACGACTTCACATAGTGCACCTGCATCTTTCCGCCGGACTGTTCCATGGTCCAGAGGATCTCGCCGATGCCGTAGATACCGATCGCCAGCACCAGGAAGCTGACGCCGCGCAGGAAACCGTCGATGTCGAAGAACACCAGACGCGGATTGCCCGAAATGATGTCGTAGCCGACCGCCGCCAGCACCAGCCCGATGAAGATCGAGAACATGGTCTTCGGAATGTCGTCGCCGCCCAGACCGATGAAGGTGGCGAAGGCCAGCACCATGAGGGCGAACTCTTCCTGGGGCCCGAAGGACAGTGCGAAATTGGCCAGCGGCGGTGCCGCGATGGTGAACAGCACGGCGGCGATCGTGCCGCCGATGAAGGACGCGAGGGCGGCAGCCATCAGCGCCTGATCGCCACGGCCCGTCATGGCCAGTGGCCGGCCGTCGAAGACGGTGGCGACAGCGGTCGAGGCCCCTGGTATCCCCAGCGTGATCGACGAAACGGCACCGCCGTACATGGCCCCGTAGTAGATCGCCGCCAGGAAGATGATCGCCGCGTTCGGCGGCACGAGGAACGTGATCGGCAGCAGGATCGCAACGCCGTTGACCGACCCGAGGCCGGGCATCGCGCCGACGAACAGCCCGATGATGCAGCCGATCACCATCATCATGAGGTTGACCGGTTGAATGGCTTCGAGCAGCCCGCCAAGGAGAGGATCGATGATGGTTTCCATGTCCGTCTACCGCCTGCTTTGCCTGTTGCCTGGTTTCACGCCGCGGCCCCGGACGGGCCACGTCCCGGCGTGCCGTATGGTTTTCGGGATCAGTAGATGAGATCGTAGATCGGATAGAACGCCGGCTCAGTGATGCCCTTGGGCAGCGGTGTCGTCAGTGCCCATTCGAACAGCAGGAACATCGCCACCGGTGCCGCCACCGCCAGGGCGAGCGTGACGAACCAGGAATGCCGGCCAAGGAATCGCACGAAGGCGATCATGAACAGGAAGACCGCGGCGTACATGCCGATGAGATGGGTGCCGGCCAGCAGCAGCAGCAACCCGACCACCACCGGACCGACGATGGCCAGGGTGTCGGCGCTCATGAAGATCTCTTTGGAGCGAGACTGCGGCGTCACGCGGCGGAACCAGCGCAGGATGGTCCACAGCGAAGTGACCAGCATGCCGACGGACAGCCAGAAGGGCCAGGCGCCACCGCCCGGTCCCGCCCCCGCGACCCAGCCGATGTTGAGCTCTGTGCTCTTCCACATCAGACCGAGGGACAAGAGCGCGAGGATCACCGCAACCAACAACTCGGCAGTACGGACCGTCATACCGGCGCCTCCCTGACAACGCGCAGCTTCAGCGGATGAATCTATGCTTTTTTATGATTCCGGAGTCGGCCAGGCGGCCGTGACCAAGGCGGCGGGGTTAGGGGGGCGCTCCGAACGTCACCCCCCTGCCCCATAACGGTTACTCGCCGGTGATCGCTTCAGCACCGACCTTTTCGATCAGAGCCTGGTGACGCGCCAGTTGCTGATCGTGGAAGGCGGCCAGATCGGCGCCGGCAACCCAGCTCTCGCACATCAGGCCTTCTTCCTTGCAGTAGCTCTGCCACTGCTCGGAATTGAAGACTTTCTCGAACAGGCTGATGTACCACTCCTGGGCTTCGCTCGACATGCCCGGAGGCGCGTTGAAGGAGCGCTGCATGAAGTAGACGATGTCATGCCCCAGCTCCTTGCTGGTCGGCACGTCCGGGAAAGCCCCCAGCCGCTCGTCGGTAAACTGGACCAAAGGACGGCTCTGGCCGGCACGGTAGAACTGCATCTGCTCCGATGGATTGTTCACCGTCGAGGCAATGTGCTTGCCGATCAGGTTCTTGGCAACAGTGCCCCCGCCCGGGAAGGGAATGTAGGTGATGTTGTCGATGCCGAACTCGGCCTGGAGCATGGCGAAGAGGATGGAGTCCTCCTGCCCCTTGCCGGTGCCGCCGACGTTCCAGTTGTCCGCCGCCTTGACCGTTTGGACCCAGTTGTCCAGCGAATCGATACCGCTGTCCGAGGTGACCCAAAGCTGGAACGTATCCAGCGCCATAAGACCGATCGGCGTGAACTTGGTCACGTCGACGCCCAGGCCCTGGTTGATGATCGGTGTGGTGTAGTAGCTGTTGAGCGTCACCAAGACGGTGTGATCGTCGCCGGCCTTGTCCTGCAGGTAGCGCAGAGCCTCGGCGCCCGAGCCACCCGGCTTGTTGATCGGGATGAAAGGTCTCGGGGACAGGTCGTTCTGGTCGATGATGCCCTGGATCAGCCGCGCCAGCTGGTCGGCACCGCCACCGGTGCCTGCCATGATGATCATCTCGACGGGCTTCCTGGGCTCCCACGCCTGGGCTTCGGAGATCGTTGCACCTGACACTGCGACGCCCATTGTCAAAGCCAGCACGCCGCCAGCTAGAATTCCTCTGGTAACTCTCATGTTTGATTACCTCCCGGTATTCTTGTCGGACAGGCCGCCAGGGTATTCCCCATTAGGTTGAAAACCCAGCAATAAATGTCGTTGAGCCTTATCCTTTTTTTAATCTTCACAAATCACCGCTCTTGCAGCGCAAACACATGGTGTGTGGTATACAAAATACCGCGGGTTAGGCGTCAGGTCCACTGTTCTCATCGCTGCAATAAAGTTTCAGTGGAATTGCTGCAGCGCAATATTGACGAATGCGTCAGCAATCGCTGTGCAAAGTCTCTTCTTTTCAAAACATTACCAATAGATGTCTTGTTCATTGCTTCACCTCCTAATTTCGACTACCCGGCCTTCCTCGAATGACTTTCCCAAGCAAAGCGGGATGCTAGGCCCTTTGGGAGATCGGCATCAAGCGTGACGCTGCCGGCCAGCGGGATGCCGCCGAAGCCCTGCCAAAACTATACTGCTGGTTGATAAGACTGCGCCGGCTCTTACAACTTAAAGGTGAAGCACAGCACAGCGATGGGCGTAAGCGGATGCTGCGAAAGCCCGGTCAATGCATAAACAGAATGGGCAGATCTGTGTGGTCGACAACGTACTGGGTCACCCCGCCGAGGATCAACTCGCGCTGCCGGCTCTGTCCATAGGCGCCCATCAGCAGGCAGTCGCAGCCAAGTCGGCGCGCCGAATCGAGCAGCGTCTGGGCAACCGCCGCGGACTTGGCGGTGAACCGCTCGCAAGCGGACGTCACGCCGTGCGTGTCGAGATAGATCTTTGCTTCCTCGACCGCGACCGGAAGCTTCGAGTCTTCGGGCGCCAGCAAGGTGACCGCCTCGGCCTCTCTCAGAATCGGCAGGGCCGTGGTCATCGCACGTGCCGCCTCCCCGCTGCCGTTCCAGGCAATGGCCACCCGCGCGCCCAGGGATTCGACGGGACGCGGGGGGCACATGAGGACCAGCTTGCCGGATTCGAGCAGCGCCGCCTGCAGGGTGTTGAGCCCGAGATTCCGGTCCCGGTCCGGCTGGGCGACCGCGATGAGGTCGGCCAACCGGCCGCGCCGGCCGATGATGTTCGCCTGCTTGCCGGTCGCCTCGCGCCAGGTGGCCGAGACGCGGTCCGCCGGCCAGGGAAAGCCATCGACTTCCGCAATGTCCCGCCTGGAGCAGTAGTCGTCGAACAGCTTACGGATCTGGCCTTCCTCCTCATCCGCCAGGGCCGTGGCCGACGTCGTGATGGTCTTCATCAGGCTGGCTGGAATCGGTACGCCGTAGGGGATCATGTCTTGTGGCTTGGGGCGGCAGTGCAGCACTTCCAGATGAGCGACATGACGCTTGGCCAAAGCCCAGGCATGATCCAGTACTCCCTCGCCCAGGCCATCGCCACGCACCGGCACCAGGATTGTTCGGACAGTCATTTCGCACCTCTCCCTGCCAGCAGGTCCCGGGGGCTCACACATCCGCCGAGACATTTAACACCGACAGTGAGCGGTCTTAACGACTTCTGCCCGCCGACGGCGCGAACTGCAAAGCTCCTTGGCTCTTTCTAACAGGCCCTAGAACAGACCTTGAATCAATCCCGCCTTGTCGAGCGCAATGCTGTTGGCAGCAGGCACCCGCGGCAGGCCCGGCATAGTCATGATTTCGCCGCAGATGACGACGATGAAGCCGGCGCCGGCGGACAGGCGAACCTCGCGGATCGGCACCGCATGGCCGCTGGGCGCGCCGCGCAGGTTCGGGTCGGTCGAGAAGCTGTACTGGGTCTTGGCCATGCAGACCGGCAGATCGCCGTAGCCCGCATCCTCCCACTGCTTCAACTGATCGCGGATCTTCTTGTCGGCGATGGCCTCCTCGGCGCCGTAGATCTCATTGGCGATGGTATTGATCTTCTGGAACAGGGGCATGCCGTCTTCGTAAAGCGGCTTGAAGGCGGCCTTGCCGCCGTCGAGCAGGCCGACCACCTTGTTCGCCAGCTCCTCGGTGCCTTCCGAGCCCTTGCCCCAGTGTTCGCAGACCACCGCGTCGACGCCGAGCGTCTGGGTGAACGCCTGGATCGCCGCCAGTTCGGCCTCGCTGTCCTTCACGAAGCGGTTGATGGCCACCACAGCGGGCACACCGAACTTGGCCACGTTGGCAATGTGCCGGCCGAGGTTCTCCAACCCCTTCTTCACCGCTTCGACGTTCTCGTCGCCGAGGGCGTCCTTGGCGACGCCGCCGTGCATCTTCAGCGCCCGCACGGTGGCGACGATGACAACCGCTTCCGGATTGAGCCCGGCCTTACGGCACTTGATGTCGAAGAACTTCTCGGCGCCAAGGTCGGCGCCGAAGCCGGCCTCGGTCACCACATAATCGGCCAGCTTGAGGGCCGACTTGGTGGCCGAGACCGAGTTGCAGCCATGGGCGATGTTGGCGAAAGGACCGCCATGGATGAAGGCCGGGTTGTTCTCCAGCGTCTGCACCAGGTTGGGCATCAGCGCATCCTTCAGCAGAACGGTCATCGGGCCTTCGGCTTTCAGATCGCGCGCATAGATCGGCTTGCGGTCGCGGGTGTAGGCAACCACGATGTTGCCCAGGCGCGTCTGCAGATCCTCCAGTCCGTCGGCCAGGCAGAAGATCGCCATGACCTCCGAGGCCACGGTGATGTCGAAGCCGGTCTGGCGCGGAAAGCCGTTGGCGACCCCGCCGAGCGACGTCACTGTGTCGCGCAGCGCCCGGTCGTTCATGTCCAGCACTCGGCGCCAGGAGACCCGGCGCTCGTCGATGCCCAGCTCATTGCCCCAGTAGATGTGGTTGTCGATCAGCGCCGAGAGCAGATTGTGCGCGGAGGTGATGGCGTGAAAGTCGCCGGTGAAATGGAGGTTGATGTCCTCCATCGGGACCACCTGGGCGTAGCCGCCGCCGGCTGCCCCGCCCTTCATGCCAAAGCAGGGTCCCAGCGAAGGCTCGCGCAGGCAGATCATGGCCTTCTTGCCGATCCGGTTGAGACCGTCGCCCAGACCCACGGTGGTGGTGGTTTTGCCCTCGCCGGCCGGCGTCGGCGAGATCGCGGTCACCAGGATCAGCCGCCCGTCCCCCTTGGACTTCAGGGACTCCAGATAGTCGAAGCTGACCTTCGCCTTGCTGGGACCGTACTGCATCAGAGCGTCGGCGGGCATGTCGAGCTTGGCACCGATCTCGGTGATCGGCTTCATACTGGCTTCGCGGGCAATTTCGATATCGGACTTGGCCATCGTTTTTTCTGCCTGATTTCAATTGATTGCTGTCTGTAACGGTTCCCCGCGCCGCGCCAAGACGGGCCGGGGCAAGGCGCTGGATAGTGTTGGCTAGGTCCCGAGCTTGGCGCCGACGCTGAGGCCGGCCTTGGCCGCATAGTCCCCGGCGGAGATCTTCTTGTCGTCGTGCGGGCGCACCCGATCGACACGGATGGCGCCGCCGCCGGCGGCCACTGTGAAGCTGCCGTCCTCGGCGGCGATAACGCTGCCCGGATCGCCCGCACCTTCGACCTTGCCGGAGTCGAAGATCTTCACCTCGTTGCCGTTGAAGGTGGTCCAGGCGCCCGGTTGGGGGTTGGTCCCGCGTATCAGGTTGTAGACCTCGTCCACCGGCTTCGACCAGTCGATCTGGGCGTCCGCCTTGCGGCACCAGCTCTCGTAGGTCTTCTTGCTGTGATCCTGAGGGATCGACGGTGCCTTGCCGTCGCGCACCAGATCGACAGCCTCGACCATGGCGTCCACACCCATGGGGAAGAGCTGGTTGAAGTAGAGCGTGCCCAGCGTGTCGTCGGGACCGATCTCGACCGTCTTCTGCAGCAGCACCGGGCCCTCGTCGAGCCCTTCGTCGGGCCAGAAGATCGTCAGGCCGGTTTCCTTGCGGCCCATGATGATCGGCCAGTTGATCGAGCTTGGGCCGCGGTGCAAAGGCAGCAGCGAGGGGTGGTACTGGATCGTGCCCTTCTCCGGAACGTCGAGCACCGGCTGGGGCACGAAAAGCGTCACATAGGCCATGACGCAGAGGTCCGGCGCGAAGGAGCGCATCAGTTCCTCGGCCTCCGGCGTCTTCCAGGACGCGGGCTGGTGCAGCGGCAGGCCCTTCTCCAGGGCGAACTCCTTCAGGGGATCGGTCGGCCGCCCCTCCTTATCGGGGGCGCAGAACACCCCAACCACATTCTCCCCACGCTCCAGAAGCTTCTCGAGCACGGCCTTGCCAAAGGCCTGCTGGCCATGGACGACAATCCGCATGCCTGCCTGTTTCCCCCGTGTATTGGCCGTGCCTCAGAAAGGACGGTGTGATCAACGACGATTCCCGCCGGATCGGCTGATCCGGCGGCGACACTCTTCGGTCATTCAGCGGCGGCCTGCTCCGGCAGATCGCCCAGGGCCCCGCTGGCCCAGGTCTCCTGGATCTCGTCCTCGGAAAGCCCAAGGACCTGGCTCAGGATCTCGTTGGTGTGCTCGCCCAGCAGCGGCGAGCGGGTCACCTCGGCAGGCGAGTCCGACAGTTTGACGGGATTGCCCACAGTCAGGTACTTGCCGCGCTCCGGGTGGTCGACCTCGACGATGGTGCCGGTTTCCCGAAGGCTCGGCTCCTCCGCCAGCTCCTGCATCGAGAGGATCGGCCCGCAGGGAATGTTCAGCGGGTTGCAGGCCTCCATGACCTCGAACTTGGTCTTGGTCTTGGTCCAACCCTCGATGGTGTCGAAGATCTGCGGGATCTTGTCGAGCCGGGCCTCCGGCTTCGCATAGCCCGGGTCTTCCTTCCACTCCGGCTTGCCGATCAGATCGCAGATGTTGCCCCAGACGGCGGCCTGGGTGATGAAGTAGACATAGGCGTTGGGGTCGGTCTCCCAGCCCTTGCACTTGACGATCCAGCCGGGCTGACCGCCGCCGGAATCGTTGCCGGCCCGCGGCGTCGCTTCGCCGAAGGGAATGCCCTGGCCGAACTGGCTGTATTCCTTCAGAGGCCCATGCTGGAGGCGCTGCTGATCGCGCAGCTTCACCCGGCAGAGGTTCAACACCCCGTCCTGCATGGCGGCCAGCACACGCTGACCCTTGCCCGACGTCTCGCGATGGAACAGCGCCGTGACGATGCCCAGAGCCAGGTGGAGGCCGGTGCCGGAATCGCCGATCTGCGCGCCGGTCACGGTCGGCGGCCCGTCCAGGAAGCCGGTGGTCGAAGCGGCGCCGCCGGTGCATTGGGCAACGTTCTCGTAGACCTTGCAGTCCTCGTAAGGCCCGGGGCCGAAGCCCTTGACGGAGGCGTAGATCATCCGCGGATTGATCTTCTGCACCTGCTCCCAGCCGAAGCCCATGCGGTCCAGCGCACCGGGGGCGAAGTTCTCCACCAGCACATCGCAGGACTGTACCAGCTTGGTCAGAACCTCCTTGCCCTTCTCGCTCTTGGTGTTGAGCGTGATGGAGCGCTTGTTGTGGTTCAGCATGGTGAAGTAGAGGCTGTCGACGTCCGGGATGTCGCGCAACTGGCCGCGGGTGGCATCCCCCACACCAGGCCGTTCCACCTTGATGACGTCGGCGCCGAACCAGGCCAGAAGCTGGGTGCAGGTCGGCCCGGACTGAACATGGGTGAAGTCCAGGATGCGTACGCCTTCGAGAGCTTTCATACCGTGCTCCTGTATTCTGAAGTTTGACTCGTTGGAGCTGGGCTACTTCTTGGCAACCACGCTCTGCGGATTGAGATTGCCGATGCGGCCGCTTTCCGTGCCTGCCGCTTCGTCGATGACCGCGTTCACCAGGGCCGGCCGGCCGGAGTCCATGGCCTCGTTGACCGCGCGGCGCAGTTCATCGGGCGAGGTCGCGTAGTACCCGGCGCCGCCGAAGGCCTCCATCATCTTGTCGTAGCGCGCATCCTTGACGAAGACAGTGGTCGCCGCGTCCGCGCCGCCGGTCGGGTTGACGTCGGTCCCGCGATAGATGCCGCCATTGTTGAAGACCACCACGCAGATGGGCAGGTTGTAGCGGCAGATCGTCTCGATCTCCATGCCCGAGAAGCCGAAGGCGCTGTCGCCCTCGCCGGCCAGCACCGGCAGCCCGGTCTCAACCGCCGCCGCGATGGCCTGGCCCATGCCGATGCCCATGACGCCCCAGGTTCCGACGTCCAGGCGCTTGCGGGGCTTGTACATGTCGATGATGCTGCGCGCGAAATCGAGGGTATTGGCCCCTTCGTTCACGAGAACGGCGTCCGGCCGCTCGGCGATGATGGTCCGCAGCACGCCCAGGGCGCCGTGAAAGTCCATCGGCACGTTGTTGTTCTGCAGCCGCGGCGCCATGCGCTCGATGTTGGCGTCCTTCTTCGCCCTGACGGCCTCGGTCCAGTCGGCGGGCGGCGGGGTCCAGCCATCGCCCATCGCCTCAAGCAGGGCGGAGACGCAGGAGCCGATGTCGCCCACCAGCGGCGCGGCGATCTCGACGTTGCTGTCCATCTCCTTCGGCTCGATGTCGATCTGGACGAACTTCTTCGGCGCGTTCCCCCAGGTCTTGCCCTTGCCGTGGGAGAGCAGCCAGTTGAGCCGCGCACCGATCATCAGGACGACATCGGCCTCCTTCAGCACCAGGGAGCGGGCCGGGCCGGCCGACTGGGGATGGGTGTCGGGCAGCAGGCCCTTGGCCATGCTCATCGGCAGATAGGGAAAGCCGCTTTTCTCGACCAGGGCGCGGATCTCTTCGTCGGCCTGGGCGTAGGCAGCCCCCTTGCCAAGGACGATCAGGGGCCGCTTGGCGCCCTTCAGCACCTCCAGCGCCCGCGCGACGGCCTCCGGCGCCGGCAACTGGCGCGGCGCGGCGTCGACGACCTTCACGAGGGACTGTTGACCGGCTTCCGCGTTCATGACCTGACCCAGCAGATTGGCCGGCAGGTCAAGATAGACACCGCCGGGCCGCCCGGACACCGCCGAGCGGATGGCCCGGGCAATGCCGATACCGATGTCCTCGGCATGCAGCACGCGGTAGGCCGCCTTGCAGAGCGGCTTGGCAATGGCGAGCTGATCCATCTCCTCGTAGTCTCCCTGCTGCAGGTCGACGATCTCCCGCTCGGAAGACCCGCTGATGAGGATCATGGGGAAGCAGTTGGTGGTGGCGTGGGCCAGGGCCGTCAGGCCGTTGAGAAAGCCCGGCGCGGAGACCGTCAGGCAGACCCCGGGCTTCTTGGTCAGAAAGCCGGCGATGGCAGCGGCGTAGCCGGCATGCTGCTCGTGGCGGAACGACAGGACCCGCATGCCCTCGGCCTGCATGTAGCGGCCAAGGTCCGTGATCGGGATGCCCGGGACGTTATAGATGGTGTTGATGCCGTTGAGCTTCAGCGCGTCGATGACGAGGTGAAAACCGTCGGTCAGGGCCTCTGACTCGGCGGCTTGTTCCACGGTGGCATCAAGGCTCTGTACGGATGCTGACATCTTTGATTGCTCCCAAAAAAGAACGCTTCGCCTTGGCGACTTGGTTTCTGTATGGACCTTGTTCGGCTCCGCCCCTGTGACGCGACGACTGCCTTACCCAGTCGAGGGCTCACTCAGTCGAGGCCTCATTCAATCGAGATAATCGACGTGCGCCTCGATGTGCGCCGCCAGATTCAAAGTGTGTTCGCGCACTAGGCGCTCCGCGAGTTCAGTATCGCGGGCTTCCAGCGCCTCGATAATGTGCAGATGGTCGATGATCGACCGCTTGGCCCGGTCCTGTTCCGAAATCGTCCGGGCCCGGATACCCTTCATGTGAATGAACAGGCGATCGGCGGTTTCCTTCAACAGAGCGCAGCCGCTGAGCTCCAGGATCGACTGATGAAACTCGATGTTGCGGTCCGAGTACTCGTCGATGTGCGCCTGGACCTGCCCGTTCTCGAAAGAGGTGAAAAGCTTGCGCAAGGAGGCGATGCCCTCGTCGGAGGCATTCTGGGTGATCAGCCGGGCGGCCATGCTTTCCAGCGCCGCCCAGACCGTGATCATCTCCAGGATCTCCTTGCGCGACTTGCGGACGATAAAGACGCCGCGGCGCGGAATGACGGTAACCAGCCCTTCCTGCTCCAGGCGCGCCAGAGCTTCACGGATCGGCGTACGGCTGATGCCGAGCTGCTCGGAGAGCTGCCGCTCGTCCAGCTTCAACTGGGCGTCGTCGGCATAGATGTTCATGGAGGTTATGCCGTCACGCAGCGTCTCGTAGATGTGCTCCTTCAAGCTGAAGGTCGTCTCGATCGGCTTGACTTCGAGCTTGTTCGGCAGCATCGGCGGGGTCGGTCCGTTCCGTCGTGGCAAGGGCCAGACGCTGCAGCGGGCTTTGGCGCTCGGCGTCTGGTTCTTGGTATACAATAGCCCACAAACCAGCCGCCGACAATATCATTCCCGCCCCGTTCCGGGGACAAAAGCGTTATGAATTCCTAACAGGAAATCTTGGAAATACCCCGCATATCATTGATCTCAATATCACAAACCCCAGCGCAGTGCAGGGGTGTGCACCGGTGCATCCCAGAGCCTGCGCAGTTCGTCATCCAACAGAGTGACCGTCAGCGAACAGCCGGCCATTTCCAGGGAGGTGACGTAATTCCCAACCAGGCTGCGGGAAATGGTGACGCCGCGGCGTGCGAGCAGCTGCTCCGCTGCGTTGAACATCAGATAGAGTTCCATGAGCGGCGTGCCGCCGAAGCCGTTCAGCAGGACAAAGGCCTCGCCGCTGGCCTCACCACCGTGGGCCCGATCGCCGAAGTCCGAGAGAATGGCGGTCACCATCTCCTCGGCGATCTCGTTGGCCGAAGCCAACGCCACACGGCGGCGACCGGGTTCCCCGTGAATGCCGACGCCCAGTTCCATCTCGTTTTCGCCGAGATCGAAGGTCGGCGTACCCGCGGCCGGCACGGTACAGCTCGTCAAGGCGACACCCATGGAGCGGGTGGCGGCGTTGGCACGGTCGCCCAGCGCTTTCAGGGCAGCGAGGTCACGCCCCTCCTCCGCGGCGGCCCCCACGACCTTCTCCACGAACAGCGTCCCCGCAACACCGCGCCGGCCCGTCGAGAAGGTGGAAGTCTCCACCGCAACGTCATCGTTGGTCAGCACCGTCATGATCTCGCCGGCAGCCATCTCCGCCGCCATCTCGAAGTTCATGACGTCGCCTTCGTAGTTCTTGACGATGAAAAGCGTTCCGGCCCCGCCGTCGACCGCCTCCGCCGCCGCCAGCATCTGGTCGGGCGTGGGCGAGGTGAAGACCTGGCCCGGACAAGCCGCGTCCAGCATGCCGTGGCCGACAAAGCCGCCATGCAGCGGCTCGTGGCCCGAGCCGCCGCCGGAGATCAGGGCCACCTTGCCGGCCTTCGGCTGGATGCGGCGCACGAACTTGTGCTCTTCCCCCAGGGCGAGAAGGTCGCTGTGGGCCGAGACGAAACCGTCCAGGCTTTCGGTGAGCACCGTCTCGGTGGCGTTGATCAGCTTCTTCATGACGTCCTCTCTCCTCTGCCTTGCGCCCTCAGGGCTGTCGCCCCTGTTCGAACAAGCGCGCGACTTTTTGAACGAACTCCTCGATGACGCGTTCCAACTCGCGATTGCGCGCCTCATCCCCCAGATCCGGCAGGTGAATGCGATGCTCGCGCAGTTTTGGCGCGTCCTTCACCAGCTTCAGGCGGGCCGGATGCGCCAGGCCATAGCTCTTCAGAAAACTGCGTCGCTGCTCGACCGAGAAGTGGCAGATCTCGAAAATCGTCTCCAGATGGCGCGCGGGGATCGGCACTGAGTAGGCCGGGTTGGAGATCTGCGAGATGAAACTGCGGTTCTTGCCGAGCGCCGTGGCGAGGCGCTGGCGGGTGCCGGAGGGGCGCTTGTCGAGCACGCCCTGCAGCACCGCCTTGTAGGCGGCGACGGCATCGGCCGAGGCGACGGCAGGGGACCTAGCCATGCGCGTCGCCCAGCGCGATGCCGGCGATGGCCGCCTTGGTGCGCCCCAGGGCCAGCGGCGCGACAGAGAGGCTGCGCAATCCGCAGCCCAGCAGCGCCGGAATCCGGGACGGCTCGCCGCCGGCATCGCCGCAGAGGCTGACCTCGATACCGAGGGCCCGCGCGCTGCCAACCAGCCACGTGATCAGCTTCAGCATCGCCGGATGGGAGACGTCGTTGAGCGGCGCCACGGCAGCGATATCGCGCCCCGCAGCAGTCACGTACTGCGTCAGGTCGTTGGAGCCGATGGAGAAGAAGTCCGCCTCGGCAAAGAGCTCCGGCGCGATGGCCGCCGCCGGCACTTCGACCATCATGCCCATCGGCGCCGCCGCGCAAGCCGTGCCCTCGTCCTGCAGTTCCTTCAGCGCCTGATCAAAGAGACGCCGTGCCGCGTGCAGTTCTTCCGGACGGGTCACCATCGGCAGCATGATCTTGAGACTGCCGTGCGGCGCGGCGCGGGCCAGCGCGCGGAGCTGAACCCGGAATATCTCCGGGTGCGCCAGCGACAACCGCAGTCCCCGCACGCCCAGGAAGGGATTGGACTCCTCGGCCATCGTCAGACCAGCAATCGGCTTGTCCCCACCGGCGTCCAGTGTACGGATGACCACCGGCCTTCCTTCGGCCCATTCGAGCATCCGCCGATAGGCGCGGTACTGCTTTTCCTCATCCGGCAGCCCGCCGGCGCGGTGGAATAGGAACTCGCTGCGTACCAGCCCGATCCCGTCGCAGTCGTTGGGATCGAGCGCGTCCAGTTCCGCCGGATCGGCGACGTTGATCATGACGGCAACCGGCGTTCCGTCGCGTGTCACCGCCGGCTTGCCGCGAAATGCAGCCTCTTCGGCCTGCACCCGCCTTGCTGCCGCCTGCCGGTCGGCAAAGGCGGCACGCTCGGCGCTGCTGGGATCGACGATCAGCAGGCCGCTTTCGCCGTCCAGCAGGGCCTCTCCCCCATCGGGCAGCTCGGCATCGCCAAGCCCGACCACCATGGGCACGCCGCGGGCCCGCGCCAGCATGGCCACGTGACTGGAGGGGCTGCCCTGACGCAGCGCAAGCCCGCCGCCGCGGGTCCAGTCCGTTTCCAGAAAGCGGCTGGGCGTCAGGTCGCGGCCCGTCAGCACCTTGCCGGCCAGGTCCTGAGCCGGCAGCGCACGGCCGCTGAGATGCCGCAGCACACGGTCCTTCAGGTCCGAGAGGTCGCTTGCGCGGGCGCGGAAGTATTCGTCGTCGGCCGCTTCATAGTCGGCAATCTGGGTGTCCAAAGCGGCGCGCCAGGCGATCGCCGCGTTTTTGCCGTCCGCCAGGGCCGCAAGGGCCGGATCGATCAGCGCATCGTCCTCCAGCACGGCGACCTGGAACTCGATGATTCCGGCGGTCTCTGCGTCGAGATCGGCAAGAAGCGCCGCAAGCTCGGCCACGGCCTCGCTCATGGCCGCCCGCAGCCGACCGGCTTCCGCTTCCGGGTCGAGGCCTGCCGGCGATGCGGGCGCTTCGTTCGGAACCGCTTCGTCCTCCAGGACGATAAGCGGGCCGACTGCCAGACCCGGCGCCGCCGGGGTGCCCTGAAACAGGAGCCCGTTGCGATCAGGCGTTGGCGGCATCCGCCTGACCTTCATCGAAGTCGCGCTCAACAAGTGCCGTCAGCGCCGAGACCGCATCGCCGGCGTCATCGCCTTCGGCGCGAAAGAACAGCACCGTGTCCTTGGGCGCCTTGGCGGCCATGACCCGGACGATGCTTTTCGCATCGATCCAGGGACCGTCCTCCGAGACCGCCAGTTCGATGTGCGCGGTAAAGGTCTTGGCAAGCTTGGTAAGCTTCACCGAAGGTCTTGCGTGGAGGCCGACCGCATGGGTCATGAGGACTGAAGCTTCTTCCATTTCTTCCGCCGTACTCGATAAAGTCGTCATAAGGTCGTCGTTCTCGATACCGGCAGTCAGGCCGGCGACAGTTCCTCGGCCGTGCGGCGAACCACCTCCAGCGGCGCACCGCCGGAAGCTTCCGTCGCTGCAATCACCGCGCCTTCGACGATCGGCGCGTTGCAGATTGCAATGCGCCCGCGCCGCTCGTCGGGCTGCATTTCCACCGCCATTTCGCTGTTGGTTTCCGCCCCGCCCAGATCGACGAGAATGGCAACGCCGGCGTTGGTCCAGGCCTGATCAATCGCCCCCAGGATAGTCTCGACCGAGGTGCCGAGGCCGCCATCCGGGTCGCCCCCGCACCACGCCAGCGGGACCTCGTCGCCGACCATCTGGCGCACCATGTCCGCGGTGCCGCGGGCGACCTCCGGCGAATGGGAGACGATGACGATTCCAACCTTGTCCTCGCTCATTTCGCCGAGGCCTCCAGGGCCTTGCTGACGGTATCGATCATAAGTGCCGAGGACCGGGCGCCTGGGTCCATGTGGCCGATCGAGCGCTCCCCCAGAAAGGAGGCGCGGCCGCGTTCGGCGCGCATCGGAATGGTTGCCTTAGCCGCTTCAGCCACCGCAGCGCAGAGCCCCGGCGACGCCTTGGGCTCGGCCTTCAGCGTCTCCAGGGCCGGGGCCAGGACATCCAGCATGGTCTTCTGGCCGGGGTGCGACTTGCCCCGGGCCATCACCGCTTCCAGCGCTTCTTCGAAGGCTGCCAGGGTATCGGCGGTGGCCGGTGTTTCCGGCAGGCTCTTGCCCAGGGTCATGAAGAAAGTGCCGTACAAGGGTCCCGAAGCACCGCCCACCTTCATCACCAGCGCCATGCCGATGCTCTTCAGGGCCTCAGGCAGGGACTTTTCCGCCAGGCTATCGAGATCGGCCAGCACCGCCTCGGCGCCGCGCTTCATGTTCACGCCGTGGTCGCCGTCCCCGATCGCCTGATCGAGCGCGGTCAGTTCCTCCGCGTGGTCTATCACCGCCTGCGCCACGGTCTCGATCAGGCGGCGCCGGCTTTCGCCATCCTCTAGCATGCTATCCTCACTCTCATGCCCTCACGCGCGCACCGGCGCTGTCAAAATACAGCGGGTTGATCAGTTCGAGGGTCACCTGGTCATCCACCTCCAGCGGCGAGTCCGGTTCCACCAGGGTGGTGATTTTGCGTTCGCCCACCGTGACGTGCAGGTGGTTCTGGTCCCCCAGGTGCTCGATCCACTGCACCCTGCCCTGGGCGCTGCCGGTGTCGGCCTTGCGGATGCGAATGTGCTCCGTGCGCGCGCCGATCGTCGCCGCTGCCGCGGGCAGGCTGCCGGCCGGAAGCAGATCGCGCGGAATCAGATTGATTGCCGGCTGGCCGAGGCGCGTCGCGACATAGACGTTGTCCGGTTCCTCGTAGATCGTCCTGGGCGCGCCGACCTGGATAAGCCGCCCGTGGTCGATAACGCCGATGCGATTCGCCATGGTCATGGCTTCGATCTGGTCGTGGGTCACATAGAGCAGGGTCGCGCCCAGTTCCTTCTGGATGCGCTTCAGTTCCACACGCATCTCGGCGCGCAGCTTGGCATCCAGGGAGGACAGGGGCTCATCCATCAGATAGATCTGCGGTGCGCGCACCAGCGCCCGGCCGATGGCGACACGCTGCATCTCGCCGCCCGAAAGCTGGGTCGCCTTGTTGGCCAGCTTGCCGGGTATGCGCAGCATCTCGGCGATCTCGGTGACCCGCTGGCGAATCTGCTCCTCCGGCACCCGGCGGACCGGCGAGCGCAGAGGAAAGGCAAGGTTGTCGTAGACGGTCAGATGCGGATAGAGCGAGTACTGCTGAAAGACGAAGCTGACGTCGCGCACGGTCGGCGGCGCCCCGGTGACGTCCTGCCCGCCGATATGGATGCTGCCCTCATCGGCCTTCTCGAGGCCGGCCACCAGCCGCAGGGTCGTGGTCTTGCCGGCACCGGTCGGGCCCAGCAGCACCACGAACTCGCCGTCGGCGACGGTCAGGTCCATCCCTTCGACGGCGGTCAGGTCTCCGAAGCGCTTGGTGACGCCCTGCAGTTGGACCTCAGCCATGGGCCGCTCCCCCGGGCGCTGCATTGTGGAGCGCCGTCCGCAGGGCCCGCCCGCTCTCGGTCTCGAAAAGCGACAGCCGCTCCGAGAGGAAGGTCAGCCCCACCGTCTCGCCGGCGCTGACACGGGTGTCGGCCCGCAGGCGCGCCTTCACCCTGCCCTGGGCCGTTTCCACGGTGACGATCTGGTTGGTACCAAGGTATTCGGTTTCGAAGACCTTGCCCCGCAGCGCAGCCCCGTCGTCGAAGCGGATGTGCTCCGGCCGCACGCCCAGAGCGTACTCCGCCTCGCCGTGATCCTGGCGCAGCGCCGGCACGGCCACCTGCGCGCCGTTCACCGCTACGCTCGTCGCACCCTTCTGAAGGACGCCCCCAAAGGCCAGAAAGTTCATCGGCGGCGAGCCGATGAAATCGGCAACGAACATGCTGGCCGGGCGGTCATAGATCTCCTGCGGCGGGCCGAGCTGCTCGATGTACCCCTGGTTCATCACCGCGATCTTGTCGGCCATGGACATCGCTTCGAGCTGATCGTGGGTGACATAAACCGTGGTCGCGTCAATGCGGTCGTGCAAGGAGCGCAGTTCCTCGCACATCAGGTCGCGAAACTCGGCATCCAGGGTGCCCAGCGGCTCGTCCATCAGAAAAGCTTTCGGCCGCCGCACAATGGCCCGGCCCAGCGCCACCCGCTGCCGGTCGCCCCCGGCCAGGCCGGAGACCGATTTGCTCAGCAGATGGTCGATGCGCAGGAGCCGCGCGGTCTCTTCCACGCGCTCGCGGATTTCGCTCCGCGGACGGCCGATACACTTCAGCGGAAAGCCGATGTTCTGGCGCACGTTCATATGCGGATAGAGTGCAAAGAGCTGGAACACGAAGGCGATATCGCGCTCTGAGGCACGGTTGAAAGTCACATCCTCACTGTCCAGCCGGATGACACCGGAAGTCGGCAGCTCGAGCCCGGCGATCATACGCAGGGTCGTGGTCTTGCCGCAGCCCGAAGGCCCCAGCATGACGAAGAAGTCTCCGTCCTCGATGGTGAAGGAGGAGTCGGCGACGGCGACGAAGTCGTCGAAGGTCTTGCGCAGGCTTTCCACCCGAATCTCGGCCATAGCGCTCTCGCTACTCCTTGAAGTGGCTGACGATGATGAACATCACCGTGCCGGTCAGAATGGTGACGAAGGAGTAAGTGAAGAGCTCGAGGTAGAAGGGCTGCATGAGCATGAATGTGCCCACGGCAATGATGACGGTCGCCAGGTTCTCCCAGGGTCCCCGGCGCAACTGTAGGAAGCGGGTGAGCAGACTCTGGCTCTCGCTGTCTTTGCGGTGATCGATGTCCTGGCGGCTCATTTCCTGACCGCTCCGAAGGTGATGCCGCGCAGCAGGTGTTTCCTGAGCACGATGGTGAAAACCACGATGGGAATGAGGAAGAGGGTCGCGCCCGCCGCCACCGCCGGCCAGTCGAGCCCACCCTCCCCGATAATCGTCGGAATGAAGGGCGGCGCCGTCTGGGCTGTGCCGGAGGTCAGCAGCAGGGCAAAGGCATACTCGTTCCAGGCAAAGATCAGGCAGAAGATCGCGGTGGCGGCGATGCCGGTCGCTGCCTGCGGCAGCACGACCTTCACGAAGGCCTGCAGGCGCGTGTAGCCGTCGATCAGGGCCGCCTCTTCATACTCGCGCGGGATCTCGTCGATGAAGCCCTTCAGCAGCCAGACCGCCAGCGACACGTTGACTGCCGTGTAGAGCAGGATCATGCCCAGATGCGTGTCGGAGAGCCCGAGAGTGCGGTACATCAGGAAGATCGGGATCGCCACCGCGATGGGCGGCATCATCCGCGTACTGAGGATGAAGAACATGAGGTCGTCCTTCAGCGGCACCTTGAAGCGCGAGAAGGCATAGGCCGCCAGGGTGCCGAGGAAGACCGAAAGGAATGTCGAGCCGAAGCCGATGATGACCGAGTTCAGGAAGCGCTCGCCGAACTTCGACGGCCCTGCGATCACCATGTTGCGGTCGCGCACGAGACGTTCCACCCAGTTCTCCGGCGGCGGCAGCGAGGCCATGTACTCCGGCGTCTGGCGGGTGCGCGTGGTGAAGAGGTTCACGTAGCCTTCCAGCGAAGGCTCGAAGATCACCTTCGGCGGATAGGAGATCGAGTCCGGCGGCGTTTTGAAACTGGTCATCAGGATCCAGACCAGCGGCAGGATGGTGATCAGGGCGTAGAGGATCACCACGCCGCCGGCCAGATGCCGCGTCCAGGGCTTCGACTCCACGACGGAATGTGCGCTGGCGGCACTCATCGCTGCTTCACCTTGTTGAGAGCCTTGACGTAGATGTTGGCGACGCCGAAGACCGTGACGAAAAGGATGATCGCAAAAGCCGAAGAGTAGCCGGTGCGCCACTTCTCGAAGGCCTCGCGTTTCAGATTGATGGAGGCGAGCTCGGTCACCGAGCCGGGACCGCCGGAGGTGAGCTCCACCACCAGGTCGAACATCTTGAAGTTCTCGATCACCCGGAACAGCACCGCCAGCATCAGGAAGGGCAGCACCATGGGCACGGTGATCGACCAGAACTGGCGCCACTTCGAGGCGCGGTCAACCTCGGCCGCTTCGTAGATATAGTCGGGGATCGACCGCAGGCCGGCCAGGCAGATCAGCATCACATAGGGCGTCCACATCCAGGTATCGACGATGACGATGGCCCAGGGCGCGAGGTTCACGTCGCCGATCATTTGGAAGGAGGAGGGCTCGATCCCGGCGAAGAAGGCGACGATGTAATTGAACAGGCCGATCTGCGGCTGATAGAGGAACGTCCAGAAGTTCCCGACCACCGCCGGCGACAGCATCATCGGCAGCAGGATCAGGGTGGTCCAGAAGGAATGACCGCGGAACTGCTTGTTGATCAGCCAGGCCAGCCCGAAGCCGATGATCACCTGGAAGAACATGGTCCAGCCGACAAAGTGGGCGGTGACCTGCAGGGTGTGCCAGATGTCGGTGTCGGTCAGAACCCGCTCATAGTTCCGGAGCCCGATCCACTCGACTTCGCGATTGAGGCGGTTGGCCCTGTAGTTGGTGAAGGAGAGGTAGACCGTCCAGATCAGCGGAAAGATGTTGATCGCAAGCAGCAGGATGATGGTCGGGGTGACGAACAGCCAGGCGATCGCGCGGTCCGAGAGGCCACGGATCTGCCGCGCCATCGCCGGAGGCGTCGCCGCCGCGGCGGACTTGGCGATGCGCTGTGCCGTCGAGCTGTCGTCCATGGGAGCGTCGTTCCAAATGCGGGCCCAGATGCCGGCCGGATAAGAAAGGACCAGGGTCCCGTCCCCGGCGCCCTTGAGACGCCGGAGACGGAAGTGCCCCGATCGCTGTGCCTAGAGCTTGCCTTCGTCTTCGAAGGTCTCGGTCCAGTCCTCGATCAGCTTGTCGAGGGCCTCCTGGGCCGTGCCCTGATCGGCAACCACGTAGTCATGCAGGCGCTTCTGCATGGCCAGCAGCAGCTCGGCATAGGTCGGTTCCTGCCAGAAGTCCTGAACGCCGTCCATGGCCAGCAGGAAGTCGGCCGCGAAGGGCTGGCTTTGCTTGAAAGACGGGTCGTTCAGCACGGCAACGTGGCAGGAATAGCCGCCCAGCGACCACCACTTCTTCTGCACGTCCGGCTGGGCGAACCACTTGATGTACTCCAGCGCCTGCTCCTTCTTGTCGGAATAGGAGACGACGGAGATGCCCTGGCCGCCGAGGGTCGAGGCCTCGATCTTCTGGCCCGGGTTGACGAAGAAACCGATGTTGTCACCGCCGACCTTTTCGTCCTTGTGAAGGCCGGGGAAGAACGCGAACCAGTTCATCGCCATGGCCACCTGGCCGGACTTGAAAGCGTCGAGGCTCTCCTGCATGTAGCTGTCGGTGTAGCCCGGCGGCGTGCAGCACTCGTAGAGGTCCTTGTAGAACTCCAGCGCCGCAACCGCATCGGCGGAATTGACCGCACCCTCCATGTCGTAGCTGCCGGGCGTGTTCTCGTACTTGAAGCCCCAGGCGTAGAGCGCGCCGGTGGCACCCATGGTGATGCCCTCCGAGCCGCGCTCGGTGAAGATCGCCGCGCCGTAGCGCTTCTGGCCGTCGATCTCGCGGCCCTGGAAGAACTCGGCAAGGTCCTTCAGTTCCATCTGGGTGGTGGGCGGTGCCAGATCGCGGCCGTACTTCTCCTTGAAAGCCGCCTGCAGGTCCGGCCGGGAGAACCAGTCCTTCCGGTAGAACCAGGCGTTGGCATCCCCCATCGCCGGCAGGGCGTAGTAGTTGGGCGAGCCCTTGGGCCAGGTGGAATAGGCGTAGACGGTCGCCGGCGCGAAGTCATCCATCGAGATGCCGGCTTCTTCGAAGAAATCGTTCAGCTTTACGTAGTGGCCGTTTTCCGCACCGCCGCCGATCCACTGGCTGTCGCCGATCAGCAGGTCGCAGAGCTTACCGCCCGAGTTCAACTCGTTGAGCATGCGGTCGGCGAAGTTTGGCCAGGGCACGAACTCGAACTTCATGCCGATGCCCGATTGCGCGGTGAAGTCCTTGGACAGCTCCACAAGCGCGTTCGCCGGATCCCAGGCCGCCCAGCACAGCGTCAAATCGCCAGACTGCGCTTTTGCCTCCTCCGCCGGCCCGGCAAAAGCAAGCGCGGCGGCTGAGACCGCGGTCGCCAAAGCAAGAACCTTCTTCATCGTTATTCCTCCCTAGGGTTTGGGGGCGCGTTGTCCGGCAAACCCGCCGCCGCGCCATTCAGGCACCACGCGGGTGCACTGAATTCCGTTGTTTTTGTTGTCGTCTGAGAAGGCTGGCGTGGCTCTTCTACTCCCTGCCGAAGGCCTTGTGGTCTCCGGTCATTGTTTATTAATTTGGTTTAGTAAATCTCACTTCACTAAACATCGCAAGGTCTTTCTTCACGCGTCCGGCGACGTAACCCAATCTCAGGGCTTCACCCAGACCGCACCCTTCGCACTGGATTTCACCGCCGCCTCGACAAAGGCAACCCCCTCAAGACCGTCGGCCACAGTCGGAAAGATGACCGCCGGGTCGGGCTTGCCGCCGCTGCGCGCGGCATAGAGCGCCGCGGCGACCTCCGTGTAGACGTTGGCGAAGCCTTCCAGGTAGCCCTCCGGATGGCCGGGCGGCACCCGCGTCAACCGCCCTGCCGCCGCATCGGCGCCGTTGCCGGCGCGCGTCAGAAGGCGGCGTGGCGCACCATAGGGCGCGTGCCAGAGTTCGTTGGGGCTTTCCTGGCTCCATTCCAATCCGCCCTTGTCGCCGTAGACGCGCAGCCGGAGAGCATTCTCATTTCCCGGCGCCACCTGGCTGGCCCAGAGCATGCCCCGGGCGCCGCCCTTGTAGCGCAGCAGGATGGCGGCGTTGTCGTCGACCTTGCGGCCCTTCACGAAGGTGGAAAGATCGGCACAGAGCGAGTCGATCTTCAGGCCGGAGACAAAGCCGGCCAGATGATAGGCATGGGTGCCGATATCGCCGATGCAGCCGCCGGCGCCGGACTGTTTGGGGTCGGTGCGCCATTTGGCCTGCTTGTGGCCCTCGGCCTCCAGGCGCTCGGTCAGCCAGTCCTGCGGGTATTCGGCCTGCACCACCCGGAGGGTTCCCAGCTCCCCCGCCGCCACCATGGCGCGGGCCTGGCGGATCATGGGATAGCCCGAGTAGTTGTAGGTGACGGCGAAGAGGCACTTGCTCTTCTTCGTCAAGGTCACGAGATCCTTCGCCTGCTTCACCGTGGTGGTCAGCGGTTTGTCGCAGATCACGTGGATGCCCGCCTTCAGGAAGGCCTTGGCGACCGGCGCGTGCATGTGGTTGGGCGTGACGATGGCCACCGCCTCGATACCATCCGGCCGCTTGGCCTCCCTGGCCGCCATCTCCTCATAGGAGCCGTAGGCACGGTCCCTGGCGATGCCCAGGTCCAGCGCCGACGCGACAGCGCGCTTCTTCTGGGATGACAGCGCCCCGGCCACCAGATCGTAGTGGTCGTCCATCCGCGCGCAGAGGCGATGCACGGCGCCAATGAAGGCCCCCTGCCCGCCGCCGACCATACCCAGGCGGATCCGCCCGCCGCTGCGCGCATCGCCGCGCCCTTCGATTGCCATGTCGTCTCCCCCTTACGCGATGCCGAGCATGCGCCGGTTGGCACCCTCGTCGCTGCCGGCGTCGGCGAAGTCGTCGAAGGCCTTCTCGGTGACACGGATGATGTGATCGCGGATGAAGGTGGCGCCCTCGCGCGCACCGTCCTCCGGGTGCTTCAGGCAGCACTCCCACTCCAGCACCGCCCAACCGTCGAAGCCGTAGCCCGTCAGCTTGGAGAAGATGCCGACGAAATCGACCTGGCCGTCGCCGAGGGAGCGGAAGCGCCCGGCCCGGTTCACCCAGGACTGGTAACCGCCATAGACACCCTGGCGGCCGGTCGGGTTCAGCTCCGCGTCCTTCACGTGAAAGATCTTGATGCGGTCGTGGTAGATGTCGATGTGCTCCAGATAGTCCAACGCCTGCAGGACGTAGTGGCTGGGATCGTAGAGCATGTTGCAGCGCGGGTGGTTGCCGAGCCGTTCCAGGAACATTTCGAAGGTGACACCGTCGTGCAGGTCCTCGCCCGGGTGGATCTCGTAGCAGAGGTCACAGCCGGCGGCATCGAAGGCATCCATGATCGGCCGCCAGCGCTTGGCCAGCTCGTCGAAGGCGGTCTCGACAAGCCCGGGCGGGCGTTGCGGCCAGGGATAGATGTAAGGCCAGGCCAGCGCTCCGGAAAAGGTGACATGGGCGGTGAGCCCCAGGTTCTCCGAGGCCTTGGCCGCGCGCATGAGCTGGTCGACGGCCCACTCCTGGCGCGCCTGGGGGTTGCCGCGCACCTCGGGCGCCGCGAACCCGTCGAAGGCATCGTCATAGGCCGGATGCACCGCCACAAGCTGGCCCTGCAGGTGGGTGGAAAGCTCCGTCAGTTCCAGACCGTGGCTGGCGAGAACGCCCTTCACCTCGTCACAGTAGTCCTTGCTTTCGGAGGCCTTCTTGAGATCGAAGAGGCGCCCGTCCCAGCTCGGCATCTGCACGCCCTTGTAGCCGAGCGCCGAGGCCCAGCCCGCAATGGACTCCAGCGAATTGAAGGGGGCTTCGTCACCGGCGAACTGAGCCAGAAAGATCGCCGGGCCCTTGATCGTCTTCATCAGGCATCTCCTCTCGTAGCGCCGACTTCTGATGACACCGGCGCAGCGCCGGCGGTCGGTCGTTATGGAATGTTATCGCGCAGGAACACATCGATGCGGATGCGCTCCTGATCGGCCACGATGGGCGTCTCCTCGCAGGCGGACAGCAGCACCCGCGCGGCGCTCCGCGCCTCATGCCCCGGGTCCTGGTTGACCACCGCATCGATGGCGCCGCGCACAAGCTGCTTGCGGGTAAAGGGCGTCAGGTCGTGGGCAATGAAGACCACCTCTCCCAAGCGCCCGGTCGCCTCCAGAGCCGCGACGATCCCGCGGTTGCCGGCACCCACGTTGTAGATGCCCACCAGATCGGGGGTCTCCTCCAGCAGCGCGGTGGTCACGGCTTCCACCTTCTCGAAGTCGTCGCGGCCTTCGCGCACCGGAAGCACTTCAAGATCGGGGAACTCGCGTGCCATGATCTGCTCGAAGCCGAACTGCCGCTCCACATGGTCGCGCAAAGCAAGGGACCCGGCGATCAGCCCGACCTTACCGCGCCGCGGTCCGACGAAGCGGCCCAGCAGCATGGCCGCGGTGCGGCCGGCCGCCGTGTTGTCGATGCCCACGTAGTGCACCCGCTTGGCACCCGGCGCGTCGGAGACCAGGGTGACGACCTTGACCCCCGTATCAGACAAACCGTTGATGGCTTCGCGCACCGCCGGGTGATCCAGGGCCACCACCGCGACACCGTCAAAGTCATCGCCGAGCGCCTCCAGTTCCTCCGCCAGAGCCAGGCCGTCGAAGACGTCGACCGTGCGCACGGCGATCCGTACCCGCTCCGCCGTCAGGCGCTCGGCGGTCCGCTCCACCTCGCCCTGGAGGGTCTGCATGAAGGTGTTGGTGCCGGTCGGCAGGATGAAGCAGAAACGGTAGTCGCGCGCCCGCGCCAGTCGCGCCGCCAGCCGGTCGGGCTGATAGGCGAGCTTGTCGGCGGCCGCCTCGACCCGTTTCACGGTTTCGGATCGCACGCCGCTTCTGCGGTTGAGAACACGGTCGACGGTCGCGACGCTGACGCCCGCCTCCCGGGCCACGTCTTGGATTGTTATCCGCGCCACGGGATCACTTCCTCCCTGAGGCGCGAACCATGGCACGGCGCTTTGATGGGCGCAACTCAAATCATGAGGCTTTGCCTTCTAAGCCCGTGGAAAGCCGCAGAAATCGCCGCGGGACTCTAGGCGCGCTCGAAGCCGCGGCGGCGTTCCCAGTCCGTCACCCGGCGGTCGTATTCGAGCTGCTCCCACTCCGCCGTGTGGACATAGTGGTCGATCACTGGGTCGCCGAAGGCCGCGCGCAGCATCTTCGACTTGGCCAGGGCCCGCGTCGCCGCGCGCAGGGTCTTGGGCACCTCGCGCAAACGCTTGCCGTAGTAGGCATCACCGACGAAGGCGTCCTCCAGATCGAGCTTTTCCTCGATCCCCGCCAGGCCGGCTGCCAGCAGGGCGGCGAAGGCCAGGTAGGGGTTGAGGTCCGCCCCGCCGACGCGGCATTCGATACGCACGGCCTTGGTGTCTTCCCCGCAAAGCCGGAAGCCGGCGGTGCGGTTGTCGCGGCTCCAGACCGCCTTGGTCGGGGCGAAGGTCCCGACCTGAAAGCGCTTGTAGGAGTTGATATAGGGCGCCAGGAAGTAGGTGATATCGTCGGCGTACTTCAACTGCCCGGCCAGGAACTGGCGCATCAGCTTGGACATGCCGAGCGCGCCCTTCGGGTCGCGGAACAAGGGCTTCTTGCCGGTCTTGTCCCAGAGCGAGGCGTGGATGTGGCAGGAGTTCCCGGCCAGCTCGTAGTCCCACTTGGCCATGAAGGTGACGGCCTTGCCCTTGGCGTAGGCGATCTCCTTGATCCCGTTCTTCAGGATCGTGTGGCGGTCGGCCATCTCCAGCGCGCTGGTGTAGCGCACGTTGATCTCCTCCTGGCCCGGCCCCCACTCGCCCTTGGAGTTCTCAACCGGAATGCCCGCGCCCTGCAGGCCGTTGCGGATGGCCCGCATCACCTCCTCCTCCTTGGAGGTCTGGAAGATGTGGTAGTCCTCGATGTAGTAGCCGGCGGTCTTCAGGTCGTTGTAGTGCTTCTGGTGCGCGCTCTCGTAGGTCTCGTCGAAAAGGTAGAACTCCAACTCGGACGCCAGGAAAGCCGTGTAGCCCTTGGAGGCGAGGCGCCCCTCCATCGCCTTCAGGAGGGCACGCGGCGAATGGGGGATGTCGTCGTGGTGGTGATGATCCTGGACATCGCAGAGCACCAGCGCGGTGCCTTCCAGCCAGGGCGTCACGCGCAGCGTCGAGAGATCGGGCTTCAGCACAAAGTCGCCGTAGCCCTGGGCCCAGTTGGCCGCCTCGTATCCCGGCACCGGTTCCATGTCCAGGTCATTGGCCAGCAGGTAGTTGCAGGCATGGGTTTCGTCCTGCGCGGACTCCAGGAAGAACTGCGCATGGAAGCGCTTGCCGACCAGGCGTCCCTGCATGTCGACCATGCAGACCAGGACCGTGTCGATCGCGCCCTGGACGACCGCTTCCTTAAGTTGCGCGAGGGTAAGATTGCCTGGCATGGCCGGACCTCCGGAGATGACTGGAAACGCCGGAGAGGACTCTCCGGCAGAGGGAATCGCTTGGGACGGCGAGCATAGAGCCTGACGCGGTCCCAGGTCGAGGCTTCAGGCTACCGGACGCAGCCGTACGGGCTTCGACGGCCGGAGTCTGATTGTACATGCGGGCCCTGGCCGCATAATGGACCGGACGATGGACAGCATGACGGCAGACATCCTGCTCGCCATCGGCGGCGTCGGGCTCTTTCTCCTCGGGATGGTGGTGCTGACCGAGGGGCTTCGGCATCTGGCCGGCGATGCCCTGCGCAGCCTGCTGGCGCGCTTCACCCGAACGCCCCTGCGCGGTGTCGCCGCCGGGGCGCTGACCACCGCCGTCATTCAGTCCTCCAGCGCCACCACGGTCACCGCCGTCGGTTTCGTCGGCGCCGGTCTGCTCACCTTTCCGCAGGGGCTGGGCATCGTTCTCGGCGCCAACGTCGGCACCACCGTCACCGGCTGGATCGTCGCCATCCTCGGCTTCAAGCTGAACCTCGGCACGGTGGTCCTGCCGCTGGTGCTGCTGGGGGTGCTGCTCCGGCTCTTTGCAACAGCGCCCTGGCGCCACGTCGGCTGGGCCCTGGCGGGTTTCTCTCTGCTGTTCGTCGGCATCGAGGCCATGCAGCAGGGCATGGCCCCCTTCGAGGGCGTCGTGACGCCGGGAGACTTTCCCGACGACACGCTTCTCGGCCGCTTGCAGCTTGTCCTGATCGGCATCGCCATCACCCTGGTCACCCAGTCCTCCAGCGCCGGCGTGGCGGCTGCCCTGGTGGCGCTGGGGACCGGCGCAATCTCCTTCCCCCAGGCCGCGGCCCTGGTGATCGGCATGGATGTCGGAACGACCTTCACCGCGGTGCTGGCGACCGTCGGCGGCTCGACAGCGATGCGCCAGACCGGCTACGCCCACGTGCTCTACAACGTTCTGACCGCCACCATCGCCTTCTGCCTGCTGGGGCCCTTCGCCGCCGCCGTTGCGCCCTGGCTGGCGACGGACAGCAGCGGCGATGCCCAGCTCGCCCTCGTCGCCTTCCACACCACGTTCAACTGTCTGGGCGTTGCGCTGGTGACACCCTTTGCCGGCCCTTTCTCGCGGCTGATTGTGCGTCTGGTCCCAGAGCGCGGACCGCCCCTGCTGCGCCGCCTCGACAACCGCCTGCTGCGCGATCCGGCCGCGGCCGTCGACGCGGCGGTGGCCACCATCGGTGATATCGCCGCCGAGCTCACCACCATCCTCACAAGGCAGCTCGACCCCAGCACTGCGCAGCAGCTTCAGGAAGACCGCCTCGCCGCAGTCGACCAGGCGCTCGCCGCGACCCGCGACTTCGTCGAGAAAATCCGCACCGAGCCCAGCAACGAGGCGGCACACCGGCGCCACCTCGCCACCATGCACGCGCTTGATCATCTGATCCGCTTGGCCCAGCGCTGCGACCAGCAGGCCCGCATCGAGATCCTGCAGACCGAGCCGCGCCTGCGGCGCCTGGCGGCCCTGCTGCGCGGCGCCGCCACCGCCATCGGCCGGGACGACGAGCCCAGCGTCACGGAGGAACGCTTCAACAGGCTGCGCAGACTGCTGCGCGAACAGCGCTCGCGCTACCGCGAGCGCATGGTCGAAGCCGCTGCCGCCCAAGAGATCGGCGCCAAGACCACGCTGCGCCGCCTCGACAGTGTCCGATGGCTGCACCGCGTCGCCTATCATCTCTGGCGCACTCTGCACCATCAGGGTCTCGCCCATCAGGCCGCTCCGCCACAGCCCGCCGCGCCGGAATCGGCCATCGAGCTGGAGAACGAGTGACGCATGGCAGACATGGGTGGAAAGCGTGCCTAGACCCCGTCATGCAGGCGGTGGTTGACCGGCGTCAGCCCCTGACGTGCCTCGTCATAGAGCGTGAAGAGCCGGCTGTAGACTGCATGCCGCCCGGGGTCCGGGACGTTCTCTTGCGCAATCCGCACGCAGGCCGCCACCGCCTCCTCTGGCGTGGCGAAGATGCCGGCGCCGATGGCGGCCACCAGCGCCGCGCCGAAAGAGGCATCGCCGTTGCCCGGCACTTTCACCGTCAGGCCGGTCACGTCGGCGATGATCTGGCGCCAGGTGGCGCTGCGCGCGCCGCCGCCCAGCAGCCGCATGTCCCCGAAGGTCGCCCCCGAGAGCGTCTTGGCCGCCAGCAGCACATCGTTCAGGGCGAAGGCGATCCCCTCGTAGCAGGCCCGGGCGAAATGGGCCCGGCGGTGCCCCAGGGTCAGGCCGATGAAATCGCCGCGCAGCTTCGGGTCCCAATGGGGCGCGCGTTCGCCCATCAGGTAGGGGTGGAAGATCAGGCCGTCGCTGCCCGGCGCGACCCCGGCGGCCATGCGGTCCATCTCCCCAAAGGCGTCCTCTTTCGGAAGCTCGGAGAAGAAGGTATCGCGCACCCAGCGGTGTGCCGTGGCACAGGCGTTGATGCCGGAGGCCATGTACCAGCGCTCCGGCATGATGTGCGGGTAGCAGGAGACCGGCGGATGGACCTCGGGGTTTGCGGTCGTCAGGAACACCACACCTGCCGTCGCCAGCTTGATCGCCCCCTGGCCGGGCGCGATGGCGCCGGCGCCGTAAAGCTCCACCGTAGTGTCGTTGGAGCCAACCACAACGGGCGTTCCGGGTTTCAGGCCCGTGGCGGCAGCGGCATCGGCGGTGACAGTCCCGGCGACCTCCCAGGGTTGGCGCAGCGGCGGCAGGCTTTCCATCGGCCAGCCGATAAGGCCGCAGATCTCCTCCGACCAGCCGCGGCTCCCGACATCGGACATCAGGGCGCCCAGAGCATCGGAGTAGTCCGAGGTCCAGTCCCCGGTCAGCCGGCTGCGCAGCCAGTCCTTTGAGATGTAGAGGCGCGCCGTGCGGGCGACGACCTCCGGCTCGTGCTTCTGCAGCCAGGCAAGCTGGCAGAGGGTCCAGGTCGGATTGGCGCGGTTGAGCCCCTTTTCGATGATCAGGTCGCCCGCGCGGGCGTGCAGTTCGGCGGCCTCCTCGGCGCTGCGCTGATCGTTCCAGAGAATGGCCGGCCGCAGCACCCGTCCGGCGGCGTCTTCCAGCACGGCGATGTGCGCCCCGCCGGAAAGACCGACGGCGGCGATCTGCCCGGTGTCGATAGCCGCCTGCTCCAGCGCCCGGGGCACGGCGTTGCAGAGTGCCGACCACCAGCCCGCCGGGTCCTGCTCGGACCAGCCGGGCTGCGGGCTGTTGGTGACGATCGGGTCGGCGGCCTCGGCCAGGGTGGCGCCGGTTTCGTCGATCAGCGTCGCTTTCAGGCTTCCGGCGCCGAGATCGATGCCCAGCGTGACCCGCTTGGCCGCCGTCATGCGCCGTCCTCAGGTGTGACGTAGGCGGCGGAAATGCCCCCGTCCACCAGCCAGCCGGCTCCGGTCACATAGCTCGCCGCCTCTGAGCAGAGGAAACAGGCTACCGAGGCCACCTCGCCCGCCTCACCGAAGCGGCCGAGCGGCATGTGGACCCGCCGCCGCTCCAGCTTCTCCGGCGTATCGAAGAGTTCCGCCGTCAACGGCGTGCCGATCGGCCCCGGCAGCAGCGCGTTGGCACGAATGCCCTGGCGGCCGTACTGCACCGCGATCTCGCGCGTCATCGCCATCACCCCGCCCTTGGAGGCGGTGTAGGCAAGCTGGGGGACCGCCGAGCCCATGACCGCCACCAGCGAGGACATGTTGAGAATGGCGCCGCCGCCGGCCCGCCGCAGGGCCGGAATGCCGAAGCGGCAGCCGTGGAAGACGCCTGTCAGGTTGATGGCGATGGTGCGGTCCCAGATGGCAAGATCCGTGTCCTCGGGCCCGCGGTCCTCCGACAGCATGATCCCGGCGTTGTTAAAGAGCGTGTCGACGCGGCCGAGCCCGGCCTCAGCCGCTGCGATCATTTCCGCAACGGACTCGCCCTCGGCGACGTCGACCTCCAGGGCCAGGGCCTTGCCGCCGGCCGCCGTGATCGCCTCCGCCGTCTGCTCTGCCGCCGCGAGATTCAGATCGGCGGCCGCCACCGCCGCCCCCTCCCGGGCGAACAGCAGCGCCGCCTCGCGACCGATCCCGGCGCCGGCGCCGGTGATGACCGCGTGGCGCCCGGCCAGTTGCTGACCGGCCGTCTGCTGATGCGTCATGCTTTCCCCCTGCGGGCTGATCCTCGTAAGGTCCCGGATCAGAAGGTAGCTTGCGTGACTTGGCAACTGCAACATAATGTTGGTAAGTACCAACTCAACACGGTAGCACAGGGGCTGCCGCCAACACCGCGGAACGGGGACACGAGGAGGCAGGACATGGCGGGGGATTCAGTAAAGGACATGATGGCGGCCTTGAAGAAGATGGGCGCGCGCTACGTCCGCTTCGAACTGCCGGACCTGCACGGCGTCAGCCGCACCAAGGTGATCCCGGTTTCAAAGGTCGAGGGTTATGCCCGCAAGGGTCTGAACTTCTATGGCGGCACCATCGGCCTCGACTCCGCATCGGCGGTGATCGGCGGCTGCGGCGTTCACGAGGAAGTCAGCTACCGCGACCAGCAGCTGATCCCCGATCCCGCGACCCTGCGCCCCGTGCCCTGGCTGGAGGGAACCGCCAAGGTGATCTGCGATGCGCGCTGGGGACCGGGCGAGCCTATCGCCGCCACCCCGCGCACGGTGCTCGCCAGCCTGCTGAACCAGGCGCACAAGATGGGCTACGACGTCATGTTCGGCCTGGAGTTCGAGTTCTATCTGCTTGACGCGGAGACCAAGCAGCCGCTCTTCGGCGGCGTGCACATCTTCAACGCGACGCGCAATCAGTACGTACCCTTCCTGGACACGCTGCTCGACACGCTGCAGGCCGCCGGCATCGACGTCATCACCCACAACTGCGAGTACTCGCCCTCGCAGTACGAGACCAATTTCGGCCCCGGCATCGGCCTGGACGGCGCGGACACCGGCTTCACCTTCAAGAACGCCATCAAGGAGCTGGCGCACCGCAACGGCTATCTCGCCACCTTTATGTCGAAGCCGGCAACGGACATGGCCGGCTGCGGCTGCCACGTGCACGTCAGCCTGGTGAACCGCAAGAACGGCAAGAACGCCTTTTATACGAAGGGCGCGAAGGAGGGGCTCAACCCCCTGATCCGCCAGTTCTCCGCCGGCATCCTCACCCACGCAAAGGCCCTGCAGCCGCTGATCGGGCCGACGCCCAACTGCTACCACCGCCTGAAGCCCCACACCTTCGCCCCCTCCAACATCTCCTGGGGCGTGGAGGACCGCACGGCCATGGTGCGCATCAAGCACGCCGGCGGAGAGGACTGCCATGTCGAGATGCGCGCCGCCTCCGGCCTCTCCAACCCTTATCTGGCCGCGGCGGGCGTGCTGGCCGCCGGCCTTCTGGGCATCAAGGCCAAAGGCGACCTGCCCACACCCTCCAAGGGTCCTTCGGAGGACGATCCAAAGCACGAGAAACTGGCCGGCAGCCTGGAAGACGCCCTTGCCGCGTTGAAGAAGGACAAGGCCATGCAGGACATGCTGGGCAAGGACTTCATGAAGCTCTTCGTCACCGTCAAGGAGGCCGAACTGGCCCGCTTCCGCAGCCACGTCACCGACTGGGAGCGCAACGAGTACCTGGAGCTCTACTAGGAAAAGAGGTCTGTTTGAGAGCGATCTCTGGACGCTATTCAGAGATTCCAGGCGATAGCTTCCAGGCGATGAGGATTTCTTAACCACTGACCGCTGTAATCGACCGCAGGTAGAGATTCGGATTGCAACGGGGCTTGAGATGTCAACCCAGAGCGGCTGCCCGCTTCATGTGCTGATCATCGACGACCAGAAGACCATGCGGTCGATCATCAAGGGTATGCTGCGGACCATCGGCATCACCTCCATTACCGCCAAGCCCAGCGGCGAGGAGGCGTTGGACTATCTTATCGACGGAAACAGCCGCTTTCCCGATGTCATCATCAGCGACCTTCACATGGAGAATATGGACGGGATCGAGTTCTGTAACACCGTGCGCCGTAACAAGGAACTCAAGAACAAGGGCGTGCCGATCCTGATCCTCACCGGCGATACGGAGCCGCTTCTCCACGAGGTCTCCAAGCAGGTCGGCGCCCTGACGGTCCTCACAAAACCGATCACCGCCGAGGCTTTGAAAGTCCAGATCGAGGAGGCCGTGGGCTACTCCTTCGCCTGAACTGTGCAACGCGGCGCTTCCAAACGCCGCTTGGTGAACGCCAAACCTTTGGTTGTGTCACGCGAAAGCGGCACCTCTCGAGTTAACATAAACGAAACGTCTGCCGCTCAGACTGGCCGCAGTTCGAGATCAACATCGAACAGCGACAGCAATCGCCATGAAGATCGACCAGAAGACGACCAGTCCGGCGCAGCGCACACGCGCCCGCCAGGACCTTTCCAGCCTTCTGCGCAGCCGCGTGGATGCGCCGCCGCCCTGTGCGGCCAACTGTCCGGATGCCTTCGGACCCCGCTGTTCGCGGAGTTGCCCGGAGGTTCCGCGCAGGCTGTCCTCCGACCCCGAGGGCCATCCGCTGGACCCGCTCATCGCACCGCTGGTCTACGAAGTCCGGCGCCTGAAAGTGTTTCAGCCCTGCTGGTCCTGCGAGGGTCACAACGGCCCGGACGGATCGCTCTGGAAGGTGCCCCGGGTCTGGTTCTACTGCGACAGCATGACCCATGTCCGCGCGCTGGCGGGCGCCATCCGGCAGATGGAGTTGGACCGGCGCCTCCACGCAAGCTGGCAGGTGGTGCTTGTCTCGCTGGATCAGAAGAGCCCGGACTGCTGCTTCTCCCTCGAGCCGGCAGGCCTGGCGCCGACGGTCAGCCTGCAGGAACTGCAGGCCGACGTGACGGTCATCGCCGCCAGCCTCCACGATCTCGTGGTGCAGATCGCTGACGATCTGAAGTGGAGGGTCGGGTAGGTGTCTTTCGGGCTGAACCCGGCGCTGCTGCGGCGCCTGCTGGAGAATCCGGCTGTGCCTTCGGCCGGCCAGTTGGGCAGGGTCGGCTTCCAGGCGAGCATCCTGATCCCGGACTATCGCCGAAGTCTGCTTAGCCACTACGGCCGGAACAGCGACAGCGGCCTGCCACCCCTGCCCTTTCGCCATTTCGGTCTGCTCCTGGACTTCGAGAGCCCTGTCGAACTGGCGCTTCACGACCAGGCACGCACCCTGGACGCGGAGCTGCGCTCCCTGGTGCAGGCTTTCGGCCCGGTGCTGCTCCGTAACGTCGTTCTGCAGGGGGAAGACAGGCGCGCCGAACAGCGCAACGTGTTCTCCAGCCTGCAGTTCCACATCGACCGCGGCCCCATGCAGCCGGACCATTACACGCTGTTCTGGCGCGATCCCGGGGACGCCCAGCAGCGGAGCCCGCGCAGTTCCTCCACTCTGGTCATGGCCAACACGGCAGCCTTTCTGCAGGCCGAGCGGGAAGGACAGGGCGGTGACTTCAAGCCGGCCTATCGACTGCTTGAAAATGAATCCGTCGACAGCATGAAGAACAGGACCCTGATCGAGATCCCCTGGCGCGCGCCGGAGGGAACCGGCGAGGTGGCGATCCTGGACAACACCACGGTCCTTCATGCCAGCTATTACGTTCACCCGGAGCTGCGCGGCTACCCGATTTCGGTGCGCTACCTGATCTGACAGCGGCTTTGCCGTCCAGCCTCAGTCTGCAAGCGTCGGATCCAGACGGTCGCGCAGCCAGTCGCCGATGAGGCTGACCGAGAGCGTGGCGATGAAGGTGACGGCCCCCGGCAGCACCGCCATCCACCAGGCGGTCAGGAGGTAGTTGCGGCCGTCGCCCAGCATCTGCCCAAGGCTGGTGAGCGGCGGCTGCACCCCGAGCCCGAGAAAGCTCAGCGAGGTTTCCAGCAGGATGGTCTGCGGAAAGTTCAGCGTGAACTGGACAATCAGAACAGCGGCAATGTTGGGCAGCACGTGGCGCAGGTAGAGCCGCCACTCGGAAGCACCGAAGGCATAGATCGCCTGGGCGTATCCCCGCGCCCGCACCGAGAGAGCCGCACCGCGGGCCAGCCGCGCATAGACCTCCCAGCCGTTGATGCCGATCACCAGCACGAAGAGCGTCAGGTTGTTGCCGAAAAACGCAAGCACCGCCAGGGCCAGAATCATGAACGGCAGGGAGGCCTGCACATCGACCATCATCATGATGGTCTCGCCCGTCCAGCCGCGCAGGCTCGCCGCCAGGAGGCCCAGGAAGGTCCCCAGGATGGCGCCAATGATGGTGCCCAGAAAGGCGATCGAAAGACTGAAACGGATGGCGTAGAGCAGCCGGCTGAGCAGATCGCGCCCAAGCTGGTCGGTGCCCAGAACATGGTCCCAACTGCCGCCCAGGAACACCGGCGCCGCCAGCCGGTTCAGCAAAGCCTGGTCGCGATAGCCGTAGGGCGCCAGCAGGTCGGCAAACACGGCAATCAGCACCAGCAGACCGATCGCGGCAAAGGACACGAGCACCAGAACCGGCGGGCGTTTCCAGCGCCGCTGCGCGATGACGGCCGGGGCTGCGTTCGCCTGGCTCATCGGCCTGCACGCCGCCTTGTATCGCTGGCCTCGGCCACCCGTGGATCGAGGAAGCCGTAGAGGAAATCGACGAGCAGGTTGGCCAGCACCATGGTGAAGGCCGTCAGCACCAGAATGGCCTGAACCACAGCCAGATCGCGCGACGTGACCGCCCCCACCAACATCCGGCCCATCCCGGGCCAGGCGAAGACGGTTTCGACAATAATGGAGCCGGCGACGATATCGCCGAGGCGAAAGCCGAGAATCGTCACAACGGGAATTGCGGCATTGGGCAGGATATGGCGTGCGAGACGCTGCAGCTCCGGCACCCCCTTGGCCTTGGCCGCCCGCACATAGGGCTGGTTCAGGACCTCCAAGACCGATGAGCGCATGAAGCGGGCGATGGTTGCCGCCAGGTGGGTGCCCAGGGTCACCGTCGGCAGCACCAGATGCGCCCAGGTGCCGCTGCCTGAGCTGGGCAGCAGGCGATAGACCATGGCGAAGACAAGAATGAGCACGATGCCGAAGAAAAAGTTCGGGATCGAATAGCCGAAGACGGCGACGCTCATGATGGCGCGATCGAGCCAGCTGTTGCGGTGAAGGGCCGCCAGGGTGCCGAGGATGCCGCCCACCACGAGGGCGAAGACCAGCGCCGCAAAGCCAAGCTGCAGGGTGGCGGGAATGGCCTCCAGGACCAGGTCGAGAGCAGGCGTCTCGTCCGAGAGGGAGATGCCGAAGTCACCCCGGGCGAGCGAGCCCAGATAGTTGAGGTACTGCTCCCAGACCGGTTTGTCGAAGCCGTACTTCTGCTCGTAGTAGCGCTGCACCTCCAGCGGCGCATCGTCGCCGGCCAGGATCTCCACCGGATCGCCTGTGAGCGAGAGGATCACAAAGGCGAAGCTGGCGACGATCCAGATGGTGATGAAGGCCCGGACGAGCTTGATCAGGACGACGCTGAGGGTCATGAAACGCACCGGGCCGCCTTGCCCTCGATCCTCTGAGCCTCCGCCTCCTGGACATAGACATGCTGCCCCAGGCGGCGCCGGCGCAGCGCATCCCGGCCAGCGGCGTGCACCACCTCGAAAAACTCGTCCTCCGGCTCTGCAAGTGCGGTGGTGCCGTGACCGGCCAGGCCCTCGCTCAGAACCCGGCCGGACATGAACGGTGGCGGCGCGATGCCCAGCAGCGACAGCACCGTGGGCGCAATGTCGACCACCCCGCAGGGCAGAGCGCTGACCACGCCGTTCCTGAAGGCACTGCCGCCGGCTCCCAGCACGCTGCGCATCTCGTAGCTGCTGAGGCCGCCATGGGTGCTGCCGCCCTCTTTCAGCTCGGAGCCCACAAAGCGGCCGCTGCCGGGAACGCCGCGCGGTCCGGCCTCGTCGCCGACAGCCAGGGTGTAGAAGAGCTCTGGCGAGCGCACATGGTCGTTGAGTAGCAGGGCCCTGTTCAGGGTGCCGGCGATAAGCCCATGTGGGTCCTGCAGGCCGTCGGGACCGCTCGGACCCTGCGTGAAGATCGCCCCGCACCAGGGCTGCTCGCGCAGGAACTGCACAAGGTCCAGGAGCTGGGTGTTGTCGGCGGCCGGCACCGCGCGCACCGCGCCGACCTGCAGCGGCGCCCCCAGCAAGCCCCTTTGCGGACCGCTGGCCGGATCCAGGTCGAAGCCGGCCTCACGCAGTTCCCGGCCTGCTTCGACGCGGCCGACCGCGTTGATGTGTCCGTGGTCGGAGGCGACCAGGATCTGGATGTCGCGCCCGCGGGCCGGGTCCCGGGCCCAGTCGACAAGCCGCGCAAACTGCTGGTCCACTTCGCGCATCGCGGCCAGGGCTTCTTCCGAACCCAGGCCGCGGTAGTGGAAGGTGTAGTCCGGATCGCCGTACCACACGATCGCGACATCGGGATCGACCTCGGGCATGACATGGTCCAGAACGATGTCGGTCAGGCAGCGCGAGATTGCGATGGCCGGCATCTGCAAGTCCGGCAGCCCCCCGAGGTCGCGCATCACGCTGTCCGCAAAGGCCTTGGGGTGGGAAGATCCCCAGTCCCGCAGGCAGAGGCTGACCTGGCCATTCTCGGCGACGCGCGGGTTGAGGACACGCGTCGTGCCGCCGGAGGCCGAGGTCACGACGGCGAGACTCTTGCCGCCGGCGATCAGGCTCTCGGCAAGCCCGTCGACGGTGACGAAGCGCCCCTCGTAGGCCTGCATCGCCGCCTCGATGTGACTGACCTTTCCGGTATGGAAGACCGCATCGGCAAAGACCTTGGGGTCGTAGAACTGATTGGCGATCACGCCGGTCATTCCCGGCACGCATCCGGAGCCGATGGCAGCGGCGTTGACCCGGGTCATCGAGGGAAAGACCGCGCGCGATTCCCTGTAGTCGACGTGCTCGCGCAGAAACGCGTAAAGGTTCGGCGTGTAGGCCGCGGTAACGAAGTCGCGTCTCAGGCCGTCCAGGACGACGAGAATGACTTGGGGGTCAGATGGCACCGGCTTGATCCTCTTCTTCAGCTCTTTCTGCTTATTCTTCGTTTGCTTGGCTCCGGGTGGTGTTTCGGGGTGCCACGAAGTGGCAGGCCGTGCGGTGAAGCGGCTGGGTTTGCGTGAGGGCCGGCGCAGCCGTCCGGCAGACCTCCTGCGCATAGGCACAGCGCGGATGGAAGGCGCAGCCCGGCGGCGCGTTCACCGGGCTGGGCGGCTCGCCCTGGAGCAGCGGCGCACGCGGCGCATCCGGGGCATCGGGGCGCGGGATGGCCGTCAGCAGTGCCTGCGTATAGGGGTGCCGCGGCCTGAGGAAGATCTCCTCCTTGGGCCCCTCCTCGACGATACGCCCGAGGTACATGATGGCCACGCGCTGGCAGAGCTCCCAGACCGCGCCCAGATCGTGCGAGATGAAGAGATAGGAAAGGCCCAGGTCCCGCCGCAAGCGGTCGAGCAGGCGCAGGATCTGGCGCTGGATGGGGGCGTCGAGGGAGGCCACCGGCTCGTCGCAAACGATGACCTGCGGCTCCAGCGCCAGCGCGCGTGCGATCACGACGCGCTGCGCCTGACCCCCGGAAAGCTCATGCGGATAGCGCAGAGCCAGATCTTCCGGCAGTTCGACATCCCGCAGCAGCTGCCTCACCCGCTCCGCCCTGGTCTCGCGGGTTCCAAGCCGGTGGATCTCAAGCGGCTCGGCCACGGCTTCCGCGACCTTCAGGCGCGGGTCCAAGACGTCCAGGGGGTTCTGATAGATGGTCTGCACCCGCCGGGCATGGGTCCTGCGGTCGGCGGTCGGAGGTACGCCTTCGACCAGAACAGTGCCGCCGTCCGGCCTTTCCAGCCCCTGTACCAGCCGCCCGAGCGTGGACTTGCCGCAACCGCTTTCTCCGACCAGGCCCAGCGCCTCGCCCGGATCGATGGCGAGAGATACGCCAGCGACGGCCTGCACCCTTGGCCTCTCCCGGCCGAGAAAGCCTGTCGCCGGCCCGGCAAAGCTGCGCCGCGCGTCTGTCAGCGTGACGAGCCGCTGCGTCATGGCGAGCCCTGGCCGGGAGGTCGGAGATCTGCGTTCCCGAGATCAGGCGCCGTGAGCGCTTCGGGGATCGGCAGGCGCATGGCGTCGGCAACGATCTCCTGCGTTACCGGGTGACGGGGGTCGCGCAGGACGCTGGCCATGGCCCCCTCTTCCACGATCCGTCCCTGTGACATGACCGCCACTCTGTGTGCCAGCTCGGCGACGACACTCACATCGTGCGACACCAACAGGATTGCCGTGCCAAAGTGTTCCTGAAGGTCGCGCAGAAGGGACAGGATCTGCGCCTGGGTGGTGAGATCCAGGGCGGTGGTGGGTTCATCGGCGATCAGCAGGTCGGGACGCGCCGCCGTCGCCATGGCGATCATCACCCGCTGGCACATGCCGCCGGAAAGCTGATGGGGGTAGGCCCTGGACCGCAGAGCCGGATCCGGAATGCCGACAAGCCGCAGCAGTGCCTTTATCTCACCTGTAAGAGCAGGACCTGAGAGCCCACGGTGCAGCCGCAGGGTTTCGCCCAACTGCGCGCCAATGGTCATGACCGGATTGAGGGAGCGCACCGGATCCTGAAAGATCATCGCAATCCGCCGGCCACGGCAGGCCGCCATCGCGCCCTCGTCGAGCGCGAAGAGGTCCTGACCATCGAAGACCGCGGTGCCGGAAAGACGCTCGGCGGTTGGCGGCAAGAGATCGAGAATGGCGTGACAAGTCACCGACTTGCCGCTGCCGCTGGACCCAACGAGGCCCAGCGTGCGCCCCTTCTCGATGGTGAAGGAAACCGTGTCCACAGCCCGGCCGGCGCGCAAGGCGCCGTCGAAACTGACCGCGAGATCGTTCACCGACAACAGCATCGAGACGCTACCGGAAGCCCTGGCGAAACTGCGGCGGAGGTGATGCGGCGCCTTGGCGCCGCATCGCTGTCTCCGCCAGCCTAGCCTATTGACCGAGGCTCAGCTTGAAGTTATCCGGGCCGAAATCCATGAAGTAGAGGCTGTAGGGCGTCCACTCCACGTCGTTGGCCATGATGAAGGTGACCAGGGGGTTGTAGAGCATGGTCATGGGCATCTCGTCCTCGAAGATGTCGAGCATGCGCTGAAACTTCGCCTTGCGCTCGCCCTGATCCTCGATACTGACGAGGGACGAAGCGATGTCGTTGAACTCGGAGGGCGGCGTGAAGAAGCCGTACTTCTTCTGAATGCCGGCGTTCGGCCCCCAGTTGACGTTGATCGCCCCGGTCGGATCCGGCAGGCGGTAGGTGTTGGACCAGGCGTAGACCTGCGCACCTTCGGACCGTACCTGTTTGAAGCTCTCCACGAAGTTCAGCTCCGCGTTGATGCCGACCTGGCGCCACATCTCCTGAATGATCTGGGCAGCATCGCGGCCATTCAGATAGTAGCCGTCGATCAGGCGGAAGGAGATGGTGGAGCCGTCGTAGCCGCTGGCCTTGACCAGCTCGCGCGCCTTGTCCGGATCGTAGGTGTAGCCGGCACGCTCGGCGCTGTACATCGCGCCGAAGGAAGCGAGTTGATGGCCGTTGGGCGTGTAGTTCTCATCATTCCACAGCGCCTTCCGCAGCGCGTCGCGGTCGATCGCATAGCTCATCGCCTGGCGCAGGTTCTTGTCCGCGAGAACAGGGTCCGTCTGGTTGAAGACCAGCACGTGGGTGTTGTCCAGCGAGACGCTCGTTGACTTCACGTTGTCGTAGCCGGCAACGACCTCCATCTGATCGGGCGGAATGTCGACGGCCATCTTGTATTCGCCGCTGACGACACCGGCGATGCGCGCCGAGACCTCGGGAACCTCCTTGAACTCGATGGCGCTGACGGCTGGCTTGCCGCCCCAGTAGCCCTCGTGCGCTTCGAGGCGGATGAAGTCGTTTTTGCGGTAGCCGGTGGCCTTGAAGGGACCGGTGCCGACGGGCGCCCACTTCATTTCGTCGAAGGCGGCTTCCATCCACTCCGCGAAGGGAACACCGTCCTTCTGAAAAGCCATCCAGGGCTCGTCGCAGACGATAAAGGAGGTGTAGCTGGTCAGGCGCTCCTCGAGGATGAGGTCGGGTGCCTTGGTGACGAAGCGCACCGTCCTGTCGTCGACCTTCTCGACACTTTCCAGATGACTGAAGTAGTTGCGGCCGCGTGGATAGAACGACTGCCCGCCCCAAAGGCGTTCTTCACTGAAGGTGAAGACCACGTCGTCGGCGTTGAAGGGCGAGCCGTCATGGCAGACGACCCCCTCGCGCAGCGTCACCTCCAGGGTGCGCGCATCCGGGCGCGACCAGCTTGTGGCCAATCCGGGCTCAAGCTTCACCCCGACCTCCGGGGCGTTGCGGAAGTCGCGCTTGATGAGCGTATCGTAGATCGAAAAGTAGACCCGCACGTCCACATTGCCGGTCTGCCGGCCGGGATCGAGGTTGCGTGCCAGCTTGTTCACGGCCACGGCGATTTCCGGCGCCGTAGACTGCGCCTGGGCGGAGGCCACCGCGGTGGTGGACGCCAAGGCCGCCAAAAGACCAAAGGTGAGACTCTTCGAGATGGGGGACATGTCGGAAGCTCCTGTTCCTCTCTCCAGGTGAAGCGACACCGCCGGCGTTATCGTGCGAACCGTTTCTTCAGTTCGTCGTAGCGCGCCAGGGCGGCCAGCGAGCGGCCGTCATCGGTGGCCGCCAATTCCAGGATGATCGCGTTGGTGATGGTCATGGGCACAACCAGCGACTGGGACTCGCCGGCAGCACCGCGCGGTGCGGAAATGTGAAGATCGGGTTTGGGATCGAGCCGCCCGCCGCCCACGTCGGTGATGGCCAGCACCCGGGTGCCGATGTCCCGCGCTGTGGTCAGCAGTTCCTGCAGCCGCGCCGTGGGTTCGCGAAAGGCGAAGAGAACCAGCAGGTCCTCAGGGCCCAGGTTGATCAGAAGTTCGGCAGGCCCGGTGATGTGGGACCCGATGTCGATGACGGGGTAGCCGGAGCGCCGAAGCCGGCGGCTGACCAAGGACGACAGCGATGCGGCATGGCCGCGCCCGTAGACATAGAGCTGCCGCGCCTTTGCAATTTCCGTTGCCGCGGCGGCGATCTCGCCATCCGCCAAGGCCTCGCGCAGCCCGGCCAGCGCCGACATCTCGCTTTCGATGACAGCGGAAAGGCTGGAGCTCTCCTCGCTGCGGGCCAAACGGGCCATGACCCGCGCGGCCGGGCTGCGGAAATCGTCCTCGCCGGCCGTCAGGTTCTCGCGCAGAAAGGCGCGGAACTCCGGGTAACCCGGAAACCCCAACCGCTTCGCCAGGCGGACCGCCGCAGCCGGATGCACGTTGGCCCGATCCGAGATGTCCTTGCCGGTGTCCATGGCCGCGCGCAGCGGATCCTGCAGCAGGACATCCAGCAATCGGCTGTCGGCGGTCGTCAGCCGGCTGGCATGGGCAGCGATGAGCTTTTGAAGTTCTGCGGACACCTGATCCCTCTCCCGCGATCCCGATTAGACCAGCACTATTTCTGCAATTTAAATTGCAGGCCACACTTTTGTGAAATTTTGATGACAGTTGCCGCCGAGCGCACCCCTGGCGTTGCACCAGGGGTTTCGGCTCTACCCTGCGTGGCTGATCGGGCCAGGCAGGCTGAAAAGTCTCAGATATTGGAAGGGGTGGCGGGTGTCAGGCCACTGTCAGGCCACTGTCAGGCCACGACGGTGATGATTCCGGCGTTCCTGGCCGCCTCGGCCAGCTTTTCCGGCAGCGGCCGGTCCACCACGAGATCGGTCAGATCCGCCAGCGGCATGACGATCTCCAGCAGGCGCACGTTGAACTTGGCGTTATCCATCATGAAGATGCGCCGTTCGGCCCGTTTGAACATCGCCCGCTTCACCCAGCAGGCGTTGGAGTCCACATCGGTGACGCCGCTCTCG
Organism: Pelagibius sp.; assembly: GCF_028281305.1. Classification (GTDB taxonomy): domain Bacteria; phylum Pseudomonadota; class Alphaproteobacteria; order Kiloniellales; family Kiloniellaceae; genus Pelagibius. The sequence goes on from NZ_JANQKD010000015.1 coordinate 145,661, forward strand.
GTGATCCCGCCGGCGGAGGTGAAGGCGACGTTGGCGTGGAAGCGGCCGAGAAAGTCGCAGGTGTCCTGACCGTAGACCCCCTTCTCGTGGGCCGAGTAAGCGCCGGGACAGAGGATCACGCGGGCGTTGGGCGAGACGCCCAGTTCCTCGGCAATCTCCAACCCATTGGTGATGACGGTCACCTCGATGCCCTCCGCCGCGATGCGCTGGGCCAGGTGATGGGTGGTCGCACCGGAATCGATCATGACCACATCGCCCGGTGCGATCGCCTGGATCGCGACTGCGGCGATGCGCTGGCGTTCTGCGACCATGGCGGTGTTGCGCTCGCGCACGCTGGGCTCCCGCCCCATCGGCGCCGCCGCGCCGCCGTAGGTGCGCTCCACCAGCCCGCGCGAGGACAGCGAGTCGATGTCGCGGCGGACCGTCTCGGTGGAAACCCCGAAGGCCTCGGCCAGATGCGAGATGCGCACCGTGGGGTTCGACTGCAGTTCGCCGATGATGCGCCGGTGGCGCTCGTCGCGGTCCAGGCGGTCGCTGTTCCGCACGCTTGCCTTGGCGCCCGGCTTTACGCTCTGCCGCGATACCAGCTTTGCGGGCGCAGTCTTATGCGGCGCCGGTTTGGACGGAGCGGTCTTGGCGGACCCGCTCATACAGCCGCTTCCAGGATGTCGCCAAGCTGTGAGGCCAGGGCGCCCTTGCGCGGCGAGAAAGACCCGTCAAAAGCCGCCGAGCCGATGGTGAAGGCGTTGGCGCCCGCCTCCGCCAACCTGCGGACACGGTCGGGCGAGTCGACGCTGCCGGCTACCACGAGCTTGCCCTGCGTGCCGCGCCGCGCCGCCTGCACAAGGTCCAGCGGGTCGGCTTCCGTTGCCCGGTAGGCCAGCAGGTCGACGCCGGCACAGCCGAGCGATTCAAAGCGGCGGCAGTCCGCCTCCACGTCCGTCGCCGTCCCGCCGAGTTCGGTCGGATGGCCCACCGGACGGCCGGGAAACGGCAGATAGCCGATCCCGCTGCCTTCGAGGATCTTCAGAATGCCTGCAGCGTCGGTGCCGCCCATGACCCAGTCGACGCCGATCTGACGTGCCGCACGGGCCGAGTCCAGGCAGGCCTCCGGCGTCGTCGACACAACCTCCAGATAGCTGGTGGCCCCGGCTGCCTTGATGCGCCTGTTCAATTCCACCAGCGTCTCGAAGTTCACCCCGACGTCTTTGAAGCCCATGTGTTTCACGCCGGCCCCCGCAACGATGTCGAGCACGTCGAGGCAGTCCTCCACCGTCTGATCGGCGCGGGTGAACATAAAGATGAAGTCAATCGCCGGTCGCGTGCTGGCTTGCGTCATTCAGGGCCTTCCCTCTTCGCAGTCCTTGAGCTGCTGGAAGCTGCAGGGGCGCTGTTCGGGCTTTGCGCCTTTCCGCCAAACGCCGTGCATCGGTTATGCCCCAAGTTCGTGGCGAGTACAACAAATCATGTTGGAATTACCAAATTCTGCGTGGTACTTTCATCACTGGAGGCTTGTTGGGACGCTGCCGAAGGGTGCCTCCGGCAGCAGAGTCCCTTACAGACCGGGTCCGTTTCGGACGGGCTCTCCTGGGGGACAATACGGGCACAAACAAGAAAAGCGGGGAGCGTGATCATGCAGTTCGACCGTCGCAGTCTGTTGAGGTATTCCGCCGCTGCCGGGGCCCTCGGCCTCGCCGGCCCTCTCGCAGGTCCCGCCTTGGCGGCGCGCGAGAAGGAACTGAACATCCTTTGCTGGGAAGGCTATAACTCCGATGAGGTGCTGGACCCCTTCCGCCGCAGCACCTCGGCCGATGTCTCCGCCGAGAGCGGCACTTCCGACCCGGACATGATCAACAAGCTGCGCGCCGGCGAAGTGAACGTCTGGGACGTAATCAACGTGAACCAGCCCTGGGCCCGCGACGAGATGTGGCCGGAGGGGCTGATCAAGCCGCTGCCGAAGGACCGCTTCGAGCCCTTCTTCGCCGACATGATGGCGCCCTTCAACGAAAACTATAAATGGTGCTACTCCGAAGACGGCGCCAACCTGCTGGGTATCATCCAGCGCTTCGGGCCCTTCAACTTTGTGGTCAACACCGACAAGGTGAGCCGCGCGACGGCAGAGGACGAAGGCTTCAACCTGTTCAACGAAGCCTCCAACGCCGGGCGTTTCGGCATCCTCACCTACGACAACTGGAACATTTTCCACATGTGCATCGGCGCCGGGCTCGACCCCTTCGTCCCGCACAGCGAGGCCGAGATCGCCGCCTTCGAGAAGACGGCGCGGGCCTGGTTCAAGGGCGCGAAGCTCAAGACCGATGACCTGGTGGCCATGAACCTGGCGCTGATCAACGGCGAGATCGACTTCTACCTGACCGGCGGCACCTACACCGCCAGCCCGGCGCGCCTGGACGGTTCCACCAACATCCGCGGCATCACCCCCAAAAAGGGCCCCCTGGCCGGCGGCAAGGGCGGCATCACCTGGGTGGAGGTGACTTCCGTGGTGAACAACCCGCAGGTCTCCCCCCTTGCCTATGACTTCCTGGAATACGTGCAGGCCCCGGAGGTCAGCCACGCGGTGGCCTTTGCCGAGGGCACCTACAATCCGGTCACCCAGATGGGCAACAAAGAGGTCTTCGACCTGTTCTCCAGCGAGGAACTGGACGCCATCCAGTGGGACAGCCTGGAGGAGGAACTCTCCAACACCGTCGACTATCAGATCAATCCGGACTACGAGGTGATGGATAAGATTTATAATGCCGCCAAGCGCGAGGCCTAGTGGCGGGAAAGCCGCACTAGGTCGGTTCTCCTCCGGTGGCCCAAAGGCCGCCGGAGGCTGGACCTTCCGGTCCGCAGCCGCCAGTGTGATCGGGCCGCCTTTCCAAAGGCCGACGAAAGGGCGTTAGTTTGGCCGACCCCATCCTCAGGCTGTCGCAGCTATCGAAGCGCTTCGGCCAGTTCGCAGCAGTCAAGGACATCGATCTCGCCATCGACGAGGGCGAGTTCTTCACCATCGTCGGGCCCTCCGGCTCCGGCAAGACAACGCTTATCCGCATGCTGGCCGGCCTGGAAGAGCCCAGCGGCGGAGAGATCCTGCTGCGCGGGCAGCGCATCAACGAGACGCCGGCCAACCGGCGCCCGACCTGCATGGTCTTCCAGTCTCTCGCCCTCTTTCCCCACCGCTCCGTCGGCCAGAACATCGAGTTCCCCCTGAAAATGCGCGGCGTACCGCCGATGCAGCGCCGCGAACGCGCCGACGAACTGCTGCGTCTGCTGCGCCTGCCGGAGGACTACTACGGCAAGCAGGTCAGCCAGTGTTCCGGCGGCGAGCGTCAGCGCATTGCCCTGGCGCGCGCACTGGCTTTCGATCCGGAGATCCTGTTCTTCGACGAACCGCTCTCGGCCATCGACTTCCGCCTGCGCAAGACGCTGGAGAAGGAACTGAAGGACCTCCACCGGGAGACCGGCAAGACCTTCATCTACATCACTCATAGCCTGGAAGAGGCCATGGTGATGTCGGACCGCATCGGCATCATGCGGGCCGGCGAACTGGTGCAGGTCGGTGCGCCGGACGAGATCTATTCCCGCCCCGCCAACCGCTTCGTCTCGGAGTTCATGGGCGAGGTCAACGTTCTGGAGGTGAAGCCCAACGGCGCCGGGCTGCACTGCCCCGCCTTGGGCGCGACGCTGCAGGGTCCGGGCGGCCAGGGCGGCCCGGGCGACCAGGGCGACTTCGCCGGCGGCTATCTCGTGATCCGGCCCGAGTACCTGCGCTTCCTCGGTCCCGGCGAGACGGCCGAGAACCAGATTGAAGGCGTGCTCTACAACGAGTACGCCCTGGGCAGCCGCATCCAGTACCAGGTGCGGGTCGGCGAGGCCGTCTTCCTGGTGGAGAAGCTGCGCGAGCAGCGCTACGAGGGCCAGCTCGACGACCGGGTCGTGATCGGCTGGGAGGCACGCGACAGCGTGCTGGCGCCGGAATGACCGCCGCCACCGAGAGCACCCTGAGCGACAGTACGAGACCCGCGCCGCGCCCGCAGCGGCGCCTGCGCAACCCCGGGCTACTGGCGGCGCTGCCGGTGCTGATCTTCCTGGCGCTGGCCTTCGCCGCACCCCTGCTGGCCGTGCTCGGCTACTCCTTCATGCCGGAAGGCACCTTCGATTTCACCTTTCCGCCGACCATCGAGAACTATCACACCGTCTTTTCCGGCAGCTACTATATCTCCTTCGTCAAATCGCTGGGGCTGGCGCTGGTCACGGTCGCCCTGCTGATGGTGATCTGCTGGCCCATCGCCTACGGCATGGCCAAGATCTTCGGCCGCTGGGCCAACCTGATGACCCTGGCCATCGTGATTCCGCTTTTCGTTTCCGAGAACATCCGCCTCTTCGGCTGGGTGCTGTTTCTCATCAAGGGCGGCGTGCTGCTGGGCAGCCTGCAGACCTGGCTGGGCATCGAGGCTGAGAGCATTCTCTACGACGTGCCAGCCATCGTGCTGGGGCTGGTCTACGTCTACCTGCCCTTCACGCTGTTTCCCATGGTGCTCGGCATTTCCATGGTCTCCCGCGAGGTGACCGAGGCGGCTTTCGATATGGGTGCCTCGCGCTGGCAGGTGTTCCGCGAGGTGGAGCTGCCGCTGGCCATGCCGGGCATCCTCATTGGCGGTCTCCTGACCTTCATCCTCTCGCTCGGTTCGCTGGCGGAATCCAAGATCCTCGGCGGCCAGGCTGTCATCATGATCGCCGACGAGATCGAGACCGCCTTCACTTTCGGGCAGAACTGGCCGCTGGGCTCGGCACTCTCGGTGCTGCTCATCCTCTTCTCCGGCACCCTGGTCATCACCCTGCTGAACTGGGTCGACCTCGACCGCATCCTGGGGCGCGGCCGCGATGACTGAGGCCCGAAAGAAACGCATCACCCATGGCCTGATGGCCGCCTGGTCGGGATCGATCATCGTCTTCCTCTACCTGCCGATCCTCTGCGTGGTACTCGCCTCCTTCTCCAGGCAACGCTACTTCCGCTTCCCGGTTCCGGCCTTCGATACCAAGTGGTACGACCGCGCCTTCTCGTCGCTGACGGTGCGCGACCTGGTTTCCACCTCTCTCAGCATCGCGCTGCTGGTCGCCCTCATCTCGGTGATCCTGGCCTTCTTCGGCGCCCTGGCCTTCGCCCGCTTCGACTGGCGCGGCCGGCGGATCTATCAGCGCCTCGTGCTGCTGCCGATTTTCTTTCCCCAGGCCGTGCTCGGCCTGGCCCTGCTCATCTGGTTCTCGTCGGTCGGGATCATTCCCGACTGGCGGACGGCGGTGATCGCGCACCTCGTTTGGATCGTGCCGATCGTGACTCTTGTCATCTCTATCCAGGCTTATTCGTTCGACCCCGCCTTGGAGGAGGCCGCCTTCGATCTCGGTGCCACGCGCTGGCAGACCCTGAAGGAGGTCACGCTGCCGGTGCTCTGGCCGGGCGTTGTCTCCGGCGGGCTCTTCGCCTTCCTGCTGTCCTGGGGCAACTTCCCGCTGTCGCTCTTCACCACCGGCGCCGACCAGACCGTGCCGGAGTGGCTCTATGCCAAGATGGTCTCGGGCTACACGCCGCTGGTGCCGACCCTGGGCGCGCTCACCACCTCGGGCGCCGCGCTGGTGCTGATCCTCGGCTACGGCAGCTGGATGCTGCTGCGGCGCCGAAAGTCACAAAGGGCATCGCCATGACCATTCACCTCGACGAAAGCCTGCGCGGCGAACGGGTGCCGCTGGAGAAGATCCCGGTGATCGACTTCGGCCCCTTCCTGACCGGCGACCTCGCGGCGCGCCAGGCCGTCGCGCGGGAGATCGGCGCCGCCTGCCGCAACATCGGCTTCTTCTATCTGGCCAACCACGGCATTGCGCCGGATCTGGTGGCGCGCAGTTTCGCAGAGGCGAAGCGCTTCTTCGACCAACCGCTGGAAGCCAAGCTCGCCATCGACATCGAGCGCTCGCCCTGTCACCGCGGCTACTTCAAACTGGGCGGCGAGAACCTGGACCCGGGCAAGCAGACCGAGGCCGGCGACCTGAAGGAAGGCGTCAAGATCGGCCGCGACCTCGCCCCCGACCATCCGCTGGTGCAGGCCGGGCTGCCGCTGCACGGCCCCAACCTCTGGCCCGACAACCTGCCGGGCTGGCAGGGGGCCATGCAGTCCTACTTCGATGCGCTGACCGGCCTGGGGCGGCAGATCATGCACGCCTTCGCCCTCTCCCTCGGCCTCGACGAGTGCCACTTCGACCGCGATCTCACCGACCCCATGGCGACCCTGGGGCCCCTGCACTACCCGCCGCAGCAAGGCGCCATCACCGAAAAGCAGATCGGCGCCGGCGCCCATACCGACTTCGGCTGCCTGACCATCCTGGCGCAGGACAGGAACGGCGGCCTGCAGGTGAAGAATGCCGCCGGCACCTGGATCGACGCGCCGCCCATTCCGGGCGCCTTCGTCATCAACATCGGCGACATGATGGCGCGCTGGAC
>NZ_JANQKD010000053.1 GCF_028281305.1 Pelagibius sp.
GCCGCTCTCGTCGAGGAAAAAGATGACCACGCCGATGGTCTCGGCGCCGGAGGAGGTGAGCAGGGCGGAGACCTGGATCTCGTTGAAGGCGGTGAGGAAAACCAGCAGTCCACCCGCCGCGGCCACCGGTGCGATCAGCGGCAGCACGATGGTGGCCAAGCGCCGGAAAAAGCCGGCCCCGGCCATCTGCGCGGCCTCTTCCAGGGTGCGGTCGAGCTGGTAGAAGCCGCTGATCACCGGGCGCAGGCCGAGGGTGAGGAAGCGCGCCAGGTAGGCGGCGAAGATGATCCACAGCGTGCCGTAGAGCGAGACGCCGAGCAGCGGGATCGGCTTCAGGAACACCAGGATCGCGGCGATGGCCAGCACCGCGCCGGGCAGGGCGTAGGGTAGCTCCGCCAGGCCGTTCAGCACCCGCAGCAGCGCGGTGCGGCGCCAGACGATGAAGTAGGCCAGCGGCACCGCCAGCGCGATCAGCAGCACCGCCGTCGCGCCCGCCAGCATGAAGCTGTTCACAAAGCCGCGCGCCGTGGCGTCGTGGCTGAGGACGGCATCGGCATAGTGGCGCAGCGTGAAGGTCTCGGGCGAAAGCGACAGGCCGTAGGCTTTCACCAGGGAGGCGGCCAGCAGGGCGGCCAGCGGCAGCACCAGAATGAAGACGATGACCAGCCAGCACAGCGCTTCCACCAGCCGGCGCCGGGACCCGAGCTCGTAGAACAGCGGCTGGGAGGGGGCGCCGATGGTGCGGTAGTCGCGCCGCCGCAGCAGCCAGGCCTGGAGGCCGAAGCCCGCAGCGGCGATAAAGCTGACCAGCACCGAGAGCACGGCGATCTGGCTGATGATGTCCGGCCCGAAGTCGGAGAGCCTCTGGTAGATCAGGGTCGGCAGCACCGAGTAGCGGGCCGGGATGCCCAGCATGGCCGGGATGCCGAAGTTGCCGACGGCGGAGACGAAGGCCAGTGCCGTGCCGGCGACCAGCGAGGGCATCATCAGCGGCAGCACGATGGTCTGGAAGACCTGGCGCCCGGAGGCGCCGCTGGCCCGCGCGGCCTCCACCATCTCCTTGGGCATGGCGCGCAGGCCCGCGCGCAGGGCGAGGAAGACCAGCGGGGCGTGCTGGATGCCGAGCAGCAGGATGATGCCTTCACGCGAGTAGAGCGGATGGGGCGTGCCGAGCGGCGGGGCGAGGCCCAGCATGTTCAGCAGGCTGCTTGAAGGACCGAAGACCTGGATCCACGAAAGGGCGGTCACCTGCGGCGGAATCATCATCGGCAGCATGAAGCAGAACACCAGCACCGCTTTGCCGCGGATATCGGTGAGCGCGACGAGGAACGCAAAGAAGCTGCCGAGCAGCAGGCTGATGATCGTGCCGCCGAGGGAAACCTCGATGCTGTGCCAGGTCGCGCGCCATGTGGAGCGCCGCGCCAGCACTTCTTCGATGGTGGCCAGGGACGGCGTGCCGCCGGGGGCGACCGCCTCCCACAACAGCCGCGCCAGAGGCAGCACGGCGATCAGGCCGACGAAGAGCACGAGGAAGGCGAAGAGAGCCTGTTCGCCCTTGCCGCGCCAGAGGCCCGAAACGGGACCTGCCTTATCGGGGCCGGCGCCCGGGCTCCGGGCCAGGGCGCCGGCCTCCGAAGGCGACATTACTCGCCGAACAGTTCGCTGAACTTCATCCGCGCGGTCTTGTCCGTCTCGATCGCCTGGTCGGCGTCAAAGCCGATCAGCTTGATCTCGGACTGCGCGGGAAAGCCCGGCGGTGGGGCGACGGCCGGGTGGGCGGGCAGGAAGCCCTGGGCCGCCGCCAGCGTCTGGCCCTCTTCCGAGAGGATGAAGTCGACGAAGGCCTGGGAGGCCGGAACGTTCCTGGAGGTCGAGAGGATGGCCACCGGCTCGGTCACCGCGCTCACCCCTTCCTCGGGGAAGACGAAGTCGACCGGCGAGCCTTCCAGCTTGTTGCGGATGGCCAGGAAGTCGATGACGATGCCGTAGAGCTTTTCGCCGCTGGCGACCGCCTTGAAGGTGCCGCCGTTGCCGCCCTTGGGCGTGATGTCGTTGCCGGCCAGGCCTTCGTAGTAGTCCCAGCCCAGGCCCGGTGCGTTCACGACGCTGTGCATGTGGTTGAGCGCGGCGCCGGAATAGAGCGGGCTCGGCATTGCGACCAGGCCCTTGGCCTCGGCGGCCAGCAGATCGCTCCAGGATTTCGGTTTCATCGGCGCGGCGGTGTTGTAGACGATGCCGGTGGTGATCAGCTTGGTGCCGAAATAGGTCATGTCGGCGTCGTAGAGCGCCTTGTCATAAGGGCCGACGGCGGCCTCCTTGTAGGGCAGCAGGCGGCCTTCCTTCTTCAACTGGCCCATGTTGATGATGTCGGCGATCAGCAGGACGTCGGGCTTGATCTCGCCGGCGGAGATCTCCGCGCGCAGGATGTTCATCAGCTTCGAGGTGCCGTTGCGGGTCCACTCCACTTCGACGTCCGGATACTTGGCTTTAAAGGCGTCGACCGTCTGCTGGGCGTCCTTCTCAAGCTGAGAGGTGTAGACGACCAGCTTGCCCGAGACGGCCAGGGCGGAAGAGTTGGGAAGGAAGACGGCGAGCGCAGCGAGCAGCAGGCCGGCAACAGCATAACGAAGCGATGGCATCGTGGGAGCCTCCGGTGGAAATGTCGGGAAGAAAACTCACGCGCGCTCAAGGGCCGAATGCCGGGGCCCGACCGCAGAACGCCGGAGAGTAATCCCGCCCCATGATTGAAAGGTTACAGAGATATGACGGCTTGATGAAGCCCAGAGGTCCGGCACGCATCTACTGCTGCGACGCCGGGACTGCTCCTGGTAGTCCCCGCAGGCATCTCGGGGCGCGTCTTCGGGCGCATTACGCCTTTGCCGCATCTCCGGGCGAGACGGACTCGATCTTGCGGCGGCCTCCGGGCGTCATGGCCACAGAGTGGATCCCCGGACTCACCTCGGTGATGGTCAGCCAGCCTTTGGCGCGACACTCGCGCAGTGTCCGCCAGAGAATGGTTTCCGACGTCTGTTCCGTGACGCCGATCTCGCCGGACATGCGCAGCAGTTCCAGCACCAGCTGTTGTTGCGGAAGCAGGGAAGACACGTTCGGGTTGGCCTTGGGCTGTCTCTCTGGGCTGTCTCTCTGGGCTGTCTCTCTGGGCTGCGGGCTTTGCGTTCCATAGGCAGGGCCGAAAGCCGCTGCATCCAGACCTGATCCGGCTGTGCAGGCATCGACCCCGCGACCAGTGTGCCGCCAGCATGGTCCGGGGACAAGTGGGCCGGGGACAAGCAGGCCGTCTGCGCGCTGCCTTTATGCAGACGAGTTACGCAGACCGGGAAAAGCCCACGTCATTTGACCGCTGGAGTGGCGGCTTCTTTGAAGGCAAAGGTCGAGGAACGGGACTGCCGGGCCATCGCAGCCGGGCAGTCCTCGTTCAAAGCCGATCGCAGACCCTCAGTCAGACAGGCTTTCGGTCAGACAGGCTTTCGGTCAGACAGGCTTTCGGTCAGACCGGGCCTCAGTGAGGCCGTCCGCCGTCCGCCAGGACGCGGCACAACTGGCTCACGGCCTCCTGATGGCGGTCGTTCGAGATACGGGTGAAGTTACGTGCCAGATCCAAGCACATCCGCTGACGCTCGTTCAGGCGCCCGTCTTCGCTGTTCAGGCCCTCATAGAAGAACCCGATGTCGACTCCAAGCACCTTGGCGATCTCGAACAGCCGCCCGGCCGAAACACGGTTGATACCGCGCTCGTACTTATGGGCCTGCTGGTAGGTCACGCCGATCATTTCGGCAAGCTGCTGCTGGGTCAGCCCCAGCATGGTACGCCGCTCGCGGATACGTTGACCGACGAACTTCTCAACGCTTTGAATATTAGCAGATACAGTTTCCACTCGATCCCACCATCTTTGTTGTGATTCCTGCTCAACCTTAAGTAAGAATCTAATCGATACGGTGATATTTCATAATCACTTTATGAAGTAAATAAGGCAAGAGTTTTTTCGCGAGGACACTTTTAAAACCCTAGCGGAACCATCCTTATAGGCTGTTCCGGCGCAATGTCCTTACGCGAGTATGGAGTATCTAAAATACCGAAAGATAATTCACTTTCGCGCCGCGCGCCTGTCGTGGCGCCGGACTCCATGGTCCGCGCCTGCCAGGGACCCATCAATCCTCGGGCTGCCTGGGCTCCTGATATTCAACTTGGGGCCGCAAGAAAGCCATGCAACCCTGACTCACAGACTTTTTGAGCGGCGGACATGGCCGAAGGCACCGGATCGGCCCTTCGGTGATTGCATCGTGACCGCATCACCCTCTCGTACAGGATGAATCTATCGCCGCCTTGGCAGTTCTACGCCAGGGTCAAAATAGGGGCGATCCAGTCCCTTTTGCCCCTCATTGTGCAAACGACGGGCGTTCTTGGCGGCCGCGCAAACCATTGTTCATCGGGGGCTTGAGGGTATGCTGTGCGCGATGCATGGCCGTGCGGGGGGCAGGGCCGGAGTCGGGAGAGGCCGTAGGAACAGTGGACGTCAAGCCCAGCGCCGAGTCGCAACAGACCTTTGCCTTCTTTCTGCTGCCCGGTTTTTCCATGCTGGCGTTCAGCTGTGCAGTGGAACCGCTGCGTGTGGCCAATCGGCTGACCGGCAGGACGTGTTACGACTGGCAGATCGTGACCGAGGACGGCGGGCCGGCACCGGCCTCTGATCGGCTGCGCATGTTGCCGGACTGTGCGCTCGATGCCTGCCAGTCGCCGGACTACTTCATTGTAGTCGGCGGCATGGACATTCACCGCTTTCGGGAGTCGCCGGCCATATCGGCCCTGCGCCGTCTGGAGCGCAGCGGCAGCCGTGTCGGGGCACTGTCGACCGGCAGCTACCTGCTGGCCTGGGCCGGCCTTTTGAAGGGCTATCGCTGCACGGTGCATTGGGAGAACCTCGATGCGTTCCGCGAGGACTTTCCGGAGTTGGACATCACCGGCGAGCTCTTCGAAGTCGACCGGGGCCGTCTGACCTGCTCCGGCGGGACAGCCTCCCTGGACATGATGTTGAGCCTGATCGGCGAGCGGCTGGGCCGCGATCTCGCCACCCGGGTCGCCGAGCAGTTCATTCACGAGCGCATTCGCGAGACCCATGATCATCAGCGCATGAGCCTTCAGGGCCGCCTGGGCATCAGTCATCCGAAGCTGCTTCAGGTCGTGGAACTGATGGAGACCAATCTCGAGGAACCGCTGTCCCGCGCCGAGCTCGCGCGCCGGGCGGCGCTGTCCAACCGTCAGCTCGAACGCCTGTTCCGCAAATACCTGGCCCGGACGCCGACCCGCTACTATCTGGAACTGCGGCTTTACCGGGCGCGTACGCTGCTGAAGCAGACGGCGATGTCGATCCTGAACGTTGCGCTGGCCTGTGGCTTCGTCTCCGCCTCCCACTTTTCCAAGTGCTACCGGGAGTTCTTCAACAAGATGCCCCGCGAGGAGCGGCAGGGTCGCGACCAGGCTGCCGGCGCCGCGGAACACAGCGAGCCATAGGCGGGGCAACGCGGTCGCCGCTCCGCACCGCGGCGGAAGACACCATTAATTGAATAAACTCAGCCTCAATTACCCTTTTTAAGAGAATCTTTCCGGGTCCGGGCTCAGCTTGCGGGCGCAGGCCTAGCGTCACTTGCGAACCGGGAGATTCCTTATGAGAAGGCTGCTGATCAAGTTCGTTCTGATCCCTCTGGGTCTTGGCGGGCTCTTTCTCTATGCGCAGTTCGACCGTGCCACCAACTACGAAGAGGCGATGGCGCGGGTGACCAAGGTTGAAGAACTCTGCTACATGGAGAAGCGTGAGCGCGGCGTTCTTTCAAAGACCACGACGACGACCGATCACGGTCCCTGCGCGCCCATGCAGCGCATTCATGAGACCCACCCGGCCTACAAGGACTACAGGTTGGTCAAAGTCACCTATGTCGAATACCGCTATCGCTCGCCCGCCGATGGCAGGGTCCATCGCGGCAAGCACGAGCAGGTGAAGCATCCTGACGGCAAGGCTGTGAAGTCGGGCGATACGCTTCTGGTTTTGGTCCACAAAACGAAGGCCGAGAAGACGCGGAAGTTCTGACGGCGGACTGGGTCCGCCTGCCGGTTGCCGGTCCGCCGGCAATCGAGGCCCGATAATCGGTGTGAGTCGGGGCGAGGGTCCGACGCTGTCCACTCTGCAGGACGGCTAGACGGCGAAGCGCACCAGCGTTGCGTTGTCGGGCATCAGTTCCGGCTCGCCGCCGGCCTTGCGGTAGAGGTCGCTTCCCATCAGGGCGCCGTCGCGATGCTGTGAAAGCGGGGTCTGTGCCGCCGCGGCCGGCGAGCGCTCCGCCAGGGCCTGCTGGCCCAGGACCTGCACCATGAAGGGCATGGACGACAGGCGGGAAAAACTGACGAGGCGTCCCTTTGCCGGCTCCTGCGATGCCGCCGTCCGGTCCCGCCCGGTCGAGCCGTCGCGGCCCTCCCGCGCGCGTTGTTCGACAAGGGCCCGGGCTGCAGCCTCTTCGCTGCCGCCGCGCGGCGGCGTGGTTCTGACCACCGCCTCGATCACCTGCCGGGACCCGGACCCCTGGCCTGCAGCACCTGAAGGCGCCAACGGCTTGGCGCCGGGCGCTGGCAGCAGCTGCATCTTGGGAACACCGGTCATCGGGTCGGGGTCCAGTCCAGTCCTCTCATCCTCGCTTACAATAGATGCATCTTATGAAAAATTTATCAAGCATTGAATCTAATTTGGTTTATATATTAACCAATAAAATTATCTATAAGCCTGTAAAAAATAAACGAACCGGGCGATATTTACTAAATCAATACCACGTTCAGGTCAAAATTTACAACAAACTCTCCTCGAACGTTCATGTTTCTTTAAGGGGGCACTGCCAGATTCCCATGTATCGGGTGCCAGATGGCGCCTTTAAGGCCGGGGACGGTCGCGCCAACACTGAGGGCGCCCATTTTGGGGGTGTCCAGCATTGGGGGCCGATGGTTCAGCTTCAGGTAGGAGAGCAGCGGCGTGATCGATGCCATAGGCAAGGACGACATGGAAATGGAACTCGGGCGCCTGCGTGCGGCGATCCGGGCTTCCGGCGATGTCGTCTACGACTGGGACCTGGCAACCGATCAGATCTCCTTCAGCGGCGACGTTGAGGCGCTTTTCGAGAGCGACGAACTGCCGGTGCCGCGCAGCGGCGAAGAGCTGCAACTGCGAATCAGCCCCGAGGACATTCCCCGACGCCGCCGCCTTCTGTCGGACCATTTCGCCGGTTCGGCAAACTACGACTGCGAGTTTCGCATTCGCACCGGCCGGGGCGATTTCCAGTGGCTGCATGACCGCGGCAGCGTGGAGTATTCGCCGGCCGGCGTACCGGCACGCATGAGCGGTGTGATCCGGCTGATCACCCAGCGCAAGCGCCACGAGGAACGCCTGCAGTACCTCGCCAACTTCGACGACCTGACGGGCCACTACAACAAGCTGCGCATGCGCGAAGCGCTTGAGCACGCGCTCACCCAGTCGCAGCGCTTCGGCCAGCCCGGCGTCTATATCGTCATCGGCATCGACCATCTCGACCGCATCAACACCGGCTACGGCTACGAGGTCGGGGATGCGGTGCTGGTCGAACTCGGCCGGCGGCTGGACGACTGTCTGCGCGCCGCCGATGTGATCGGCCGGCCGAGTGGCGACTGCTTCGGCGCGCTGCTGTCGGTCTGCAGCGAGGAAAAGGCGCAGGCCGCGGCCGAGCGCATTCTGTCGCGCATGCGCGACGACCCCGTGGTGGTCGGCGGCGAGCGCATTCATGTCACCGTCTCCATCGGTGCGGTTGCTTTCTGCAGCCAGAGCAAGACGGCCGTGGACACCATGACCAAGGCGGAAAGCGCCCTGCAGCAGGCCAAGGCTGCCGGCCGCGACTGCCTGCGGTTCTATGAGTTGAGCGAGGCGCAGCGGCTGGACTACCGCGCCTCCATGGACATCGGCGAAGAGGTGCAGGAGGCCCTGCGCGACGACCGCATCGCGCTTTCCTATCAGCCGGTGGTCGACGCCCGGTCCCATGCGGTGCGCTACTTCGAATGCCTGGTGCGCATGTACGACAAGGCCGGCGCCCTGGTGCCCGCCGCCCAGTTCATCCCCGCGATCGAGCAGCTGGGTCTGATGCGCTCCATCGACAACAGGGTGCGCGACCTCGCCCTCGCCGCCCTGGAGCGCTACCCGGATGTGAGGCTGGCCATCAACATCTCCGGCCTGACGGCCACGGAGCGGTCCTGGCAGCGCGGTCTCATTGCCCGCCTCAAGGGGCACCGCGACCTGGCCTCGCGGCTCATCGTCGAGATCACCGAGACGACGGCGCTCATGGATGTCGACGAGACCTCGCGCTTCGTCGCGTCGCTGCGCTCCCTTGGCTGCGAGGTTGCGCTTGACGACTTCGGCGCCGGCTTCACCACCTTCCATCATCTGCGCGCGCTGACCGTCGATATCGTGAAGATCGACGGATCCTTCATCCGCGACATCACCGCGGACAAGGAGAACCAGATCTTTATCCGCAATCTTCTGGCCCTTGCCCAGGCCCTGGGCGTCGCCACGGTGGCCGAGTGCGTCGAGACCAAAGAGGACGCCGAGTATCTGTCAGCGGAGGGTGTCGACCTGTTGCAGGGCTACTACTTCGGCCGGCCGGAGGTCGACGAACGCCTGCTGCGCCGCCAGCAGGGCGATGCAGTGCCGAAGGGCGCTCTGGCTGTGGGCGACTAAGACCGGCGTCTGCCCGGACCTTCTGTCAAAGCTCTTCTAGGTCTTGTCTTTGGTCAGCGTGTTGATCTGCTTCTGCAGCTGATCGATCTGCGCTTTCAGATCCTCCAGGGACTCCGAAGAGGCCTCGGCCTTGGTGTCGGCGCGGCCGTTCTCGGCCGCCGGCTTGTCGCCGTTTTCATCCTGGTCGGCGGGGAAGGGGGAGAACATGCGCATGGCGCTTTCGAACAGCGCCATGTTCTGCTTGCCCATTTCCTCCAGATTGCCGAAGGGGAACATGTTGCCGAAGGTTTCCTGCATGGACTGGCGCATGCGGTCCTGGTTCTGGGCGAAGCTCTCCATCATGTGTTCCAGGTAGCGCGGAACCATCCACTGCATGGAATCCCCGTAAAAGGAGATCAGCTGCCTGAGGAAGTTGATGGGCAGCAGGTTCTGGCCCTTGGACTCCTCTTCGACGATGATCTGCGTCAGCACTGCCCGGGTGATGTCTTCGCCGCTCTTGGCGTCGTAGACGACGAAGTCGACATCGTCCTGCACCATCTGGCAGAGATGGTCCAAGGTCACGTAGCTGCTGGTCGCGGTGTTGTAGAGCCTGCGGTTCGCGTACTTCTTGATCGTGATGGGCCCGTCGTTCCCATCCTTTTTCTTTCCACCCTTGCTGGAAGCAGCCAAGTTCCCTTGCCTTTCCCGCCGCGTCCCGGTCATGAGTTCCTCATGGACAACCGGCACCGGCGTTTTCATCGCTTGCGGGCGCGCGGACCTTGGGGCCCGGGCGCTGCAGCGGCGCCTCAACCGGACGTTCCGCTCCCGCAGGAAAGATATTGCTGCGCCGCATCACGGCCTGTCAACGCCCGTCTCCGGGCGCGTCTTCGCGCCCTTTCGGCCGCTTTCGCCCTGGCTTCCGCTGTTTCCGCGGCCCGGGGAGGCTGGCTCTCGTCTGGTCCACGTCTAGACCTCGTCTGGACCTCGTCTGGCCAGGGGCCCTGGGAGCCGGCTATACTGGCCCTGTAATGAGCCAGACCGAAGAGCTTGAAGACCTGGCGCGGCGCTACGTCGACCTCTGGCAGGATCAGATGACAGCGCTGGCGGCAGATCCGGACTTTGCCGAGGCCATGCAGCGGGTGATGGCCTCGCTGGGGGTTACGGCGGCCGGCCTGCCCGCGGTCTGGGGTGCCTGGCCCGCGGCCATGGCCAGCATGCTCGCGGCCGCGCAGGGCGGACCGCCCGCCGGATTGCAGGCCGCCGGATTGCAGGCCGCCGGGTTGCAGGCCGCCGGGGCGGCGAAGGCCGGCGGGCCGGAAAAGGATGGGGCGAGGAATGGACGGCGCGAAGACGTGCGGGGGAACGATGGGTCCGCCGGGCCGGCTGGGCCCGCGCCCGCTGCCGCTGCATCTGACGGCGGCGGGGCTGACCTGGGCGTCATCGCGGAGCGCCTTGCCGCTTTGGAGCAGCGGATCCTTGCCCTGGAAGGGGGAACTGGCAGACCGCGCCGAAAGCCTAAGGCAAAAACTGGGGGCGGCTGACCCCGAGGTCTTCTCCGCTGCGGTGGAACGCGAGGTGATGCAGCGGATGACCCTGCTCGCCCAGGGTATCGAGGCCTACCGCCATCATCCTTACCGCCGCGTGCTCCCCGATCCTCCGGTGATCTGGCAGGAAGGCGACACCCGCCTGCTCGATTACGGCGCCTGCCCGGAAGCGGGTGGGGCCGAGGCGGGCCCTGCCGTGCAATCGGCGGCGCCTCTGCTGGTCGTCCCCTCGCTCATCAACCGGGCCTATGTCCTGGACCTCATGGAGGGGCGCTCCTTCCTGCGCTGGCTGGCCGCCCGCGGCCTCCGCCCGCTGCTGGTGGACTGGGGCCGCCCGGGTGCGCAGGAGCGCGCCTTTACCCTGACCGACTACATCGCCGGGCGCCTGGAGCGGGCGCTCGACTTCGTGGTGGAGGAGAGCGGACGCAGGCCGCTGGCCATCGGCTATTGCATGGGCGGCTTGCTGGCGCTGGGTCTGGCGGCGCGCCGGCAGGAGGATCTCGAGGCCCTGGTGCTGCTGGCGACGCCCTGGGACTTCCACGCCGACAACGCGCCCCACAGCCGCCTTGCCGCGGCCTGCCTGCCGCTGGCCGCGCCGCTCCTGGAGGTCATGGGCGAGATGCCGGTGGACCTGATCCAGGCGCTGTTCGCCAGTCTCGACCCGCATCTCGTGGTGCGCAAGTTCCTCAGCTTCGCCCGGCTCGATCCCGCATCGTCGAAAGCCGAGGCCTTCGTGGCCCTGGAGGATTGGCTGAACGACGGCGTGGCGCTGGCCGCACCGGTGGCGCGCGAGTGTCTGGGGCGCTGGTACGGCGACAACAGCGCGGCCCGTGGCCAGTGGCTGCTGGCAGGCCGTCCGGTCGACCCGACCGCCGTCACGCTGCCGGCACTCAGCGTCATCCCGGCGCAGGACCGCATCGTCCCGCCGGCCTCGGCCCTCGCCCTCGCCAACGCTTTGCCTGCCGGGGAAACCGTCACCCCCACGGTCGGCCACATCGGCATGATGGTGGGCGGCAGGGCGGAGGCGAGCGTCTGGCAGCCTCTGCAGGAGTGGATCCTGGCCCGCGCCGCAGGGCCGAACTAGCCGCGGGACGGCGCGCGTCTCCCGCACGGCTTGCACCGCGGGCTCGTCTGTCCTTATATCAAGGTCAGGTTCGTCAAGGCTGCGCGTCCTGAGCCCTTCCGGGACGCAAGGATTGCGGGTCGCCGCTTTATCGCGAAGAGAAGCGCTCCGCCCACAACACGGGAGATCTCCGAAATGACCGAAGTCGTAATTGCCGGTGCGGCCCGCACCCCCGTTGGTTCCTTCAACGGGGGCCTGTCCTCTGTGTCGGCCTCCCACCTCGGGGCGGTGGCCGTCAAGGAGGCCATGAAGCGCGCCAAAGTCGAGGCCGAAGAGGTCGACGAGGCCGTTCTGGGCCAGATCCTCACCGCCGGCGCCGGGCAGAACCCGGCCCGTCAGGCCGCCGTCGAGGCGGGGATCCCCGTCGAGAAGACGGCCTATCAGATCAACCAGCTCTGCGGCTCCGGCCTGCGTGCGGTGGCGATCGGCCAGCAAGCGATCAAGACCGGCGATTCCCGTATCGTCGTGGCCGGCGGCCAGGAAAGCATGAGCCAGGCGCCCCATGTCGCCCACCTGCGCAACGGCCAGAAGATGGGCGACCTGAAGATGGTCGATTCCATGATCAAGGACGGGCTCTGGGACGCCTTCAACGGCTACCACATGGGCAACACGGCCGAGAACGTCGCCAAGCAGTGGCAGATCACCCGCGAAGAGCAGGACGCCTTTGCCGCCGCTTCGCAGAACAAGGCCGAAGCGGCGCAGAAGTCGGGCCGCTTCAACGAGGAGATCGTGCCGGTCACCATCAAGACCCGCAAGGGCGAGAACATCATCGACGTCGACGAGTTCCCGCGCCACGGCGTGACGGCGGAGTCCCTTTCGGGCCTGCGCCCGGCGTTCGACAGGGAAGGTTCGGTGACCGCCGGCAACGCCAGCGGCATCAACGACGGTGCGGCGGCGGTCGTGCTGATGTCCGCCGAAGACGCGGCAGCCCGCGGGGTCACGCCGCTGGGGCGCATCGTCTCCTGGGCCACCTGCGGCGTCGATCCTTCGATCATGGGCACGGGCCCCATCCCTTCCAGCCGTAGGGCGCTGGAGAAGGCAGGCTGGTCGGCCGGCGACCTCGATCTGGTCGAAGCCAACGAGGCCTTCGCCGCCCAGGCCCTGGCCGTGAACAAGGACATGGGCTGGGACACCGACAAGGTGAACGTCAACGGCGGGGCCATTGCCCTCGGCCACCCCATCGGCGCTTCCGGGGCCCGCGTTCTGGTCACCCTGCTGCATGAAATGGGCAAGCGCGACGCCAAGAAGGGTCTCGCCACGCTGTGCATCGGCGGCGGCATGGGCATCGCCATGTGCATCGAGCGCGACTGAGCTGTGACCGGGTGGTCAATGCCCGCCCGGCCATGAAGCGAGAACGACGACCGGTCCGCCCTTGTGCGGGCCGGTTTTCGTCTCTGCCGCGCCCGGCTATTGCCTGTCCTGGCCAGCGCCGTCGATCAGGTGAACGATTCCCGCCGGGTTGCTGATCCAGAATCCGTCGAAACCTTCGGGCAGCGCTTCAATGCCGTCGCAGCGGCGGATGCCCGCGCGGTCGAGCCGCTCTGCTGCGGCACGACTGTCGTTGCAGGCCACCTGCAGCCAGAGTTCCGCCTGGCTCATCTGCGGACAGCAGTCCAGGTGCAGCGTCATGTTGCCAAAAGCGAAGGCCGTGGTGTCCTCATCGCTCTTCAGCTCTCTCAGGGCCAGCACGTCGCGGTAGAAAGCCACGGTCTGGGCGTAAAGCGGCGCCGGCACCTTCATCGCGAGATTGGGGCCGGCCTTGAAACCTGTCCTGCGATCCTCTTGCTCATGCGCTTCGGGCATGATCGTCTCCTTTGCTTCCGACGCGTCGGGCAAACGCAGCGCATTTCTCCTGCCAGCCCTGGCGGAAGCTTTCTTCTTCCGGCGCGCTGGCCAGGCCGCGGTGCCGGATCGCCAGACGGCAGCCGGTCCCCCGTTCTGTCAGGGTGAAGCTGACCGCTGTCGGGCTGCCGACGCCCTCCTCCATCCAGGACCAGACCATAAGGTGCGGTGGCTCCAGCGTCAGAACGCGGCAGCGCACAGTGCCGCCACAGTCGGTGTCCTCCGGCCCGGCGCGGAGTTCGAAGGCCGCGCCGACGACCGGGCGGAAAGTGTTGGGCATCAGCCAATCGGCCAGCGTGGTGCTGTCGGTCAGGGACTGCCAGAGCGACTCCCTGTCCTCATCGAAGTCCTGTGTCAGGACAAGGTCTATCGGCCGGCGCATGCTCATTACGATTAATCCTTTGCTGCAGGCTTTGTTGCAAGGTGCCGCCGCAGGCGCGCGAGCCGCGCCTTCCAGAAGCGTTCGTACTGATCGGTCCAGGCGCGTACCTCGGCCAGCGGCGCAGCCTCTAAGGCATAGATCCGCTTGCGGCCGGCGGGGCGGCGGTGCACCAGTCCCGCCGCCCGCAGTATCTGAAGATGCTGTGAGACAGCCGCGAAACTCATGTCGAATTCCGCAGCCAGATCCTGCACCGGGCGATCACCCTCGGCCAACAGCTCGAGAAGCCGGCGGCGCGTCCGGTCGGCAATGGCATGAAAGACGGCGTCATTTTCAATGGCCTGCATGGCCGGAATAATATTAAAGCGATCACTTTAATGTCAATTCCTCAAATTGGGCCGCCGGTTGATGCGAGCAGCGGTTGGCGGCGGTTGCGATCCATGGTTTGATGCACCTGAAAACAGACCGTTGTCCTAAAGCGGCGGTGATCGCTAAGGGCTTAATCAGTGAGCGGGGAGGTGCACGATGGCGCGGGTGGCATTGGTGACGGGGGGAACGCGGGGCATTGGGGCGGCGATTTCCGTTGCCCTGAAAGACGCCGGCTACAGTGTGGCGGCGAGCTACGGCGGCAACGACGAAGCCGCCAACAAGTTCAAGGATGACACCGGCATCGCCGTCTACAAATGGGACGTCGGCGACTTCGAGGCCTGCAAGGCCGGCATCGCCCAGGTCGAGGGCGACCTGGGGCCGGTGGACGTGCTGGTGAACAACGCCGGCATCACCCGCGACGGCACGCTGCACCGTATGAGCCTGGAAAACTGGCAGTCCGTCATCGCCACCAATCTCGATTCGCTCTTCAACATGACGCGTAACGTCATCGAAGGTATGCGCAGCCGCAACTACGGGCGGATCATCTCGATCTCTTCGATCAACGGCCAGAAGGGTCAGCTCGGCCAGGCCAACTACTCCACCGCCAAGGCCGGCGTCTTCGGCTTCACCAAGGCGGTCGCCCAGGAGAACGCCTTCAAAGGCATCACCGTAAACGCCGTGGCGCCGGGCTACATCGGCACGGAGATGGTCCGCGCCGTTCCGGAGGAGATTCTCAACAGCAAGATTCTGCCGCTGATTCCGGTGGGCCGGCTGGGCGAGCCGGAGGAGATTGCGCGCTGCGTTGTGTTTCTCGCCAGCGAAGAGGCCGGCTTCATCACCGGCTCGACGATCTCGGCCAACGGCGGCCAGTACATGGCCTGACGGTGGATGCTTTGGCAGGTTGCGGTGTCTGAGGAGTCGTTTTCCGAGATATCTCTGCCAGCCAAGCTGATTCTCTTCGACGGCGTCTGCGTGCTGTGCAACGGCTCCATGCAATTCATCATGAAGCACGAGCGCGCGGCGGAGTTTCGCTTCGCCGCCGTGCAGTCGGATGCCGGGCGCCGTGCCCTGGCGGCCCACGGGCAGCCGACCGAGGACTGGGATTCGGTGGTGGTCGTCGATGGCTCTGCGGTCTACCTGAAGTCCGACGCGGCGATCCGCATCGCGCGGGACCTGCGCGCACCCTGGTCCTGGCTGCGGGTGCTGGCGATCCTGCCGCGCGGTCTGCGCGATTGGTTCTACGACCGGGTGGCCCGCAACCGCTACCGTCTGTTCGGCCGCTACGACCACTGCCGTATCCCCACCGCCGAGGAGCGCGGGCGGTTCCTCCAATGAGCGTAGCCGGAACAGGCAGCGGCGCCTTTGTGCCGCTTTACCGCCGGGTGCTGGGCGGTGCGCTCGACCGGCTGCCGGGGCCGCTGCGGCGCTTGCACGATCATGACGGCGCCAGCAGTGCTGCCGGGCGCTGCGATGTGGAACGCGGAGACGGGCTGGCCGCGCGCCTTGTCGCCGCCTGCTTCGGCATGCCGCCGGCCGGACGGGACCTGCCGGTGCGGGTGCGGTTTTCGACCCGCGACGGGGTGGAGACCTGGGAGCGGGACTTCGCCGGGCATCGCCTGTCCAGCCGCCAGGGCGCGGAGCCGGCCCGGCCGGGTCACCTCTACGAGCGTTTCGGCATCGGCCATTTCATCCTGCGGCCCGAGGTTTCGGCGGCAGGTCTCGATCTCCGGCTTGTCGGGGTGCGGCTTCTGCGCCTGCCGCTGCCGCGTCGCTTGTGGCCGCGCATCGTCGGGCGCGAGCGGGTGGACGGTGCGGGCCGCTTCACCTTCGAGGTCTCCATCGTTCTGCCGCTGGCAGGGCTCTTGATCGCCTACCGCGGTTACCTCGTGCCGGAAGGGGAGGGCGTGGCGTGAACGACTATCCCAACCGCCCGCTCATCGGCGTCGGCGTGGTGGTCTTCAAGGCGGACCGCGTGCTGCTGATCCGCCGCGGCAAGCCGCCGCGCGAAGGCCAGTGGTCGCTGCCCGGCGGGCGCCAGCGCCTCGGCGAGCGCATCGAGGCTGCTGCCCGCCGCGAGGTGCGGGAGGAGGCGGGCATCGAGATCGCGGTCGGCCCCCTCGTCGACGTGGTCGACTCCATCACCCGCGATGACAACGGTGCCGTGCAGTACCACTACACCCTCGTCGACCTTCTGGCAGAGTGGCGCGGGGGCGAGGCGGCCGCCGGTCACGATGCCGCCGAGGTCGCCTGGGCCGACCCGGCCGATCTTGCGCCCTTCGATCTCTGGACCGAGACCGAGCGCATCATCGCTCTCGCGGTGCAGAAGCGCGGGGCCGCCTGAACCGGGCGGCGGGCTTGCCAGCCTGCGCGTGCAGCGCTATCAGCCAGATCATGAGTTTCTCCGCCCCGGCCTCCGCTCCGCAGCGTTTGCGCGCCACCCTGATCGGGGGCATCGCCGTGCTGCTGTGGTCGCTGCTGGCGCTTTTCACCACCGGGGCGGCGGGCATTCCGCCCTTTCAGCTCCTGGCCATGACCTTCGCGGTCGCCTTCGTGACCAGCCTCTGCGTTCTTGCGGCCCGCGGCCGCGGCAGCTTTGCCGCCTGGCGCCAGCGCCCGCCGGTCTGGCTGCTGGGGGTGGCCGGGCTCTTCGGCTATCACTTCTTCTACTTCGTCGCCCTCGGCAATGCGCCGCCGGTGGAGGCCGGCCTCATCGCCTACCTTTGGCCGCTGCTGATCGTCGTCTTTTCGGCACTGCTGCCGGGCGAACGGCTGCGCTGGTTCCACCTTGGCGGGGCGTTGCTGGGTCTGGCCGGGGCGGCCCTGCTGGTCACCCGCGGCGGGCAGGTCGCCTTTCGGGCTGAGTTCGCGCTGGGCTACCTGGCCGCGCTCGCCTGTGCACTCACCTGGTCCACCTACTCGGTCCTGAACCGGCGCTTCGGCGCGGTGCCGACCGACGTGGTGGGCGGCTTCTGCGGGGCCGTGGCCTTGCTGGGCGCGGCCTGTCACTTCTTGTTGGAGACCACGGTGGTGCCCCAGGGCCTGCAGTGGCTGGCGATCCTGGGGCTCGGCCTGGGCCCCGTGGGTGCCGCCTTCTTCGTCTGGGACTACGGCACCAAGCACGGCAACATCCAGGTGCTGGGCGCCTTCTCCTACGCCGCGCCCCTGCTGTCGACGCTGCTGCTCATCGCCTTCGGCCAGGCCGAGGCGACCTGGATCGTCGCCCTGGCCTGCCTGCTGATCGTCGCCGGGGCGGTGCTGGCCTCGAAGGAACTGCTGCGCAAGTCCTGACGACGAAGGGCGACGTTGCCGCGGCCTCTATCGGGGGAGGGGCCTCCAGTCCGGCGGTGCCATCTCGAAACCCTCGAACCGGAAGCCGGGGGCCACGGTGCAGCCCACCAGCGTCCAGGCGCCGAGGCTTTCCGCCGTCTGCCAGACCCGCGCCGGGACCACCACCTGCGGGCGCTGACGTGCCGCCAGTTCCGGCCCCAACACCTTGGCCTCGGCGTCGTGGCCGTTTGCCGACATGGTGAGCACCAGGGGCGCGCCCGCGTACCAGTGCCAGACCTCCGCCGCGTCGACCCGGTGCCAGTGGGAGACCTCCCCCGCCGCCAGCAGGTAGTAGATCGCCGTGGAGGCGGCCCGCCCCTCGATACCCCCATCGATGGCTGTGGGGTCGCGGAAGGTCTCGCGGAAGTGCCCGCCCTCCGGATGGGGCTGCAGGCCCAGGGTCTCGATGATCTGCGCGGCGTCCAAGGCCGTCCTCCTGTTGGGGCATCCTTCTGTTAAGGCTTTGTTAACCATAGCAGACCTGTGATCGCCTGGAACGGCCAACTGTGATAGGCTCCGCGCCCATGTGGCATGACGTTGTCGATCTGCGGGAGTTCTACGAGACCCGCCGCGGCCAGGTGGCGCGCCATATGGTGCGCCGGGCCGTGCGCTCGGTCTGGCCGGACGTGACCGGCCAGCGCGTGCTGGGGCTCGGCTTCGCCACGCCTTACCTGCGCCAGTTCAGGAGCGAGGCCGAGCGGGTGCTGGCCTTCATGCCGGCCTCCCAGGGGGTGCTGCACTGGCCGCCGGAAGGGCCGGGGGTGGTTTCCCTGGTCGAAGAGACAGAGCTGCCGCTGCCCGATTACTCGGTCGACCGGGTGCTGCTGGCCCACGGCCTGGAGAACAGCGAGGCCCTGCGGGCCCTGCTGCGGGAGATCTGGCGCGTGCTGACCGGCGACGGCCGCCTGCTGGTGGTGGTGCCCAACCGCCGCGGCATCTGGGCGCGCTCCGACCGCACGCCGCTGGGCTGGGGCCATCCCTACAGTGCCGCCCAGCTTTCCCGGCTGCTGCGGGAGAACATGTTCACGCCGACGCGGACCGAGCGGGCGCTCTACGTGCCGCCCACCACCTCCCACACCCTGCTGCGCTCGGCCCCGGCCTTCGAGCGCATCGGCGCGCGCTTCTTTCCCACCTTCGCCGGCGTCGTAATGATCGAATCAGGCAAACAGCTCTACGCCGGTTCCGTCAAGCGGGTGCGCGGACGCATCGGCAAGCCGGTGGTGGTCCAACTGCCCCAGGCCGCCGGCCGCGTGCACCGAGAGAGAACGCCGAAGCCGACCTGAGCCGGTCGCGCGATGGAGACGGTCCCGGCGAACGCCTATGACCTACGAGGAGTTCAACGCCTTCTGCAAAGCCCTGCCGGCCACGACCCACGTCGTGCAGTGGGGCGGCTCCCATGTCTGGAAGGTGGGCGGCAAGGTCTTCGCCATCGGCGGCTGGGCCGAGGGCGCGCCGGCCTACACCTTCAAGACCAGCCCGCTGTCCTATGAGATCCTGCAGGATCAGCCGGGGCTGCGCCCGGCCCCCTATCTCGCCTCGCGCGGCATGAAGTGGATCCAGCACTACGCCGCGCCGGGCCTCGCGGACGACGCGCTGAAGGACTACCTGCGCGAATCCCACCGCATCGTGGCTCTGGGTCTTTCCAAGAAGAAGCAGCGCGAACTGGGGCTCGCCGACTCCTGACAGCGGAGGGGCTTAGTCCTTGCGCAGGCGGAAGATCGCCTTTTCGCCGAGCAGGTTGGCGAGCGGGCCGCCCCAGATTGACCCCAGCAGACCCTTCTGCGGGCGGTCGTTGCGCAGGACGAGGGTTTCCTCGATCTCCAGCCCGCAGGCCTCACAAAGCGCGATGAAGTCGCGGATCGTGCAGAAGTGGATGTTCGGGGTCTCGTACCAGGCTTCCGGCAAGGAGTCCGTGACCGGCATGCGCCCGCGCAAGGTCAGATGCAGGCGCACCTGCCAATGGCCGAAGTTGGGGAAGGAGACGATGGCGTGGCGGGCGATGCGCACCATCTGTTCGAGCACCCGGCGCGGGTCGCGGGTCGCCTGCAGGGTGAGGCTGAGGATGGCGTAGTCGAAGGCGCGGGCCGGATATTCCACCAGATCGGTGTCTGCATCGCCCTGGATCACCGAGAGGCCCCTGGCCACGCAGGCATTCACGTTGCGCTGAGACAGCTCGATGCCGCGGCCGACCACCTCGCGCTCGCGGATCAGATGATCCAGCAAAGCGCCGTCGCTGCAGCCGATGTCGAGCACCCTGGCCCCGCGGTCGACCATGCGGGCGATCAGCGCGAGGTCGCTGCGCAGCGGAGCGGCGCTGCGGGCGGCGCTGGTGTCGAGCGGGCTCATCGGTCGGGTTCCGGTTGCTGCAGTCATGAGAAGGGGGTCATTGGAGGGCATTCATGGGAAGCTGAGACCCCGATGTTCGGCGCAGCCGTTCAGGAAGCCGGCGAGGGTCCCGCGGAATTCCGGCTCGTCGAGCAGGAAGGCGTCGTGGCCGGCGTCGCTTTCGATCTCGACGAAGCTGACGTCGGCGGCGACGGCGTTGAGGGCATGGACGACGTCGCGGTTCTCCGAGGTCGGGAACAGCCAGTCGCTGGAGAAGGAGATGACGCAGAAGCGCACCGGGGTGTCGCGGAAGGCCTGGGCAAGCTGCCCGCCGGACTCCTGGGCCAGGTCGAAGTAGTCCATCGCCCGGGTGATGTAGAGATAGGAGTTGGCGTCGAAGCGCTGCACGAAGCTGGCGCCCTGATGGCGCAGATAGCTTTCCACCTGGAAGTCGGCGTCGAAGCCGAAGGTCAGGCCGCGGCGGTCCTGCAGGCGGCGGCCGAACTTGCGGTGCAGCGCCGGCTCGGAGAGGTAGGTGATGTGCGCGGTCATGCGTGCGACCGCCAGGCCGCGGTCCGGGTTGCGTCCCTCGGCGATGTAGCGGCCGCCGCACCAGTCCAGGTCGGCCATGATCGCCTGGCGCCCGACCTCGTGGAAGGCGATGTTCTGGGCCGTGTGGCGGGCCGCGGTGGCGATGGGCACGGCGGCGAAGACCTTCTCCGGG
Source organism: Pelagibius sp. (assembly GCF_028281305.1). GTDB lineage: Bacteria > Pseudomonadota > Alphaproteobacteria > Kiloniellales > Kiloniellaceae > Pelagibius. Next base: position 20,374 of record NZ_JANQKD010000053.1, read on the forward strand.
TAGCTGGCCGCCCACTGCAGCACCTGCATGCCGCCCATGGAGCCGCCGGTCACGCAGAACAGCTTGTCGATGCCCAGCCGGTCGATCAGCAGCTTCTGGGCCCGTACCATGTCGGCAATGGTGATCACCGGAAAGTCGAGCGCCCAGGCCTCGCCCGTCGCCGGGTTCGCCGACTTCGGTCCGGTGGTGCCCATGCAGCCGCCCAGCACGTTGACGCAGATGACGAAGAAGCGCTCGGTGTCCAGCGCCAGGCCGGGGCCAACGATCTGGCTCCACCAGCCGGGCTTGCCGGTCACCGGATGGGTGCCGGCCAGAAACTGGTCGCCGGTCAGGGCATGGCAGACCAGGATGGCGTTGGACTTGTCGGCGTTGAGACGGCCGTAGGTCTGGTAGGCGAGGGTGAAGGGTCCCAGCGCCACGCCGCAGTCGAGCATCATCGGCGTGTCGCCGCCGAACTCGGCGGTCAGGCCGTCCTGCCGCGCCTGCTGCTGGGCTGTCTCCGCGGCATCCTCCGCCTCCTCGGCTGCCCCTTCGACCGCCCCGTCGACCGCTGTGGCTCCCGGCTGTTCGCTCACCGTCACTCCTCTGTCTTCGCCCGTTCCCGGGGCTTGGCCGCTGCACGGATCCGGCGCCCCTTCGGCTGCCGCCGCGGCGCCCACTCCGGCCAAAAGGCCTCTATCCTAGCGAGAGGGCCCTTAGCTAGGGAGCAAGGACCCGCTCTGTCAACCTTTCCCATGGTCGCACAAGCGGCGCAGCAGAAGGCGCAGCGGGGCGCCGACCGCCCTCCGCCCTGGCTGCCGGGGTGGCCCCCGGCATGGTCCGCGGGGTGGTCCCCGGCATGGTCCGCTGGGTGGTCCCTGGGGCGGCCGGGTTAGTGTAAGGTTTCCTTTGATTTTACCCAACCCAGCGACTATCAGTAGCTCCGCCTTGGCTGCAGGTATCGGGCCCGAATGTCAGAAAAACCGCCATCTCTGGACGATTTGCGTCGCCAAATCGACGAAATCGACAACGCAATCCACGACCAGCTCATGCGCCGCACGGAACTGGCGCGCCAGATCGCCCTGGCCAAGGGAACCAACGCCGTCATCATGCGCCCTGGGCGGGAAGCCCGGGTTCTGCGCCGGCTCGTGGGGCGGCATCAGGGGCTTTTCCCCAAGCCGGTCGTCTGCCGCATCTGGCGCGAGATCATCTCGGTCTTTACACGCTTGCAGGGTCCCTTCGCGGCGGCGGCTTTCGCGCCGGAGCACGGCACCGATCTCTCGCTGCTGGCGCGCGACCACTTCGGCTCGCTGACGCCGATCACCGGCTATGGATCGGAAATGGGGGTGCTGCGGGCGGTCAGCGATGGCAAGGCCAACATCGGGATTCTGCCGCTGCCGGAATCGGACCGGGGCACACCCTGGTGGCCGAAGCTGGCGCGCAGCGGGCGCGCCTCGCCCAAAATCATCGCCCGTCTGCCCTTTGCGCCACTGGACGGCGGGCGCCGCTCGGGCCCCGAGGCGGTGGTGATCTCCCTGGCCGAGCCGGAGGAAAGCGGCGGCGACCGCGGCTACCTGATCGTCGAACTGGACGAGGCGGTGTCCCGCGGCGCCCTGAAGACCTTGCTGTCCGATGCCGGCTTTGCGGTGCGCAACACCCAGGCCTGGGTCGATGCGCCGGACCGCACGCTGCACCTCGTCGAGGTGGAGGGTTTCCTGGCGAGCGACGATGCCAGGGTCGCCGCGCTGGTCGAGGAGGTTCCGCAGGTCAGCCACGCCTGGGCGGTCGGCAGCTTCGCCGTTCCGTTGACGCCGGAAGATCTGGCGGCCCAGCCGGTTGCGGCCATCATGGCCGGGGCAGGGGCAGGGGCAGGGGCCGGAGCAGAAAGCAGCGGTGCGTCATGACGGCGGCAGAAGGCCCGACGCCGCGCCCTGGGATTCTGGATGTCGCGCCCTACGTCGGCGGTGAGTCCAAGGCCGCCGGGGTCAACCGGGTCATCCGCCTGGCCTCCAACGAGAACCCGCTGGGGCCGAGCCCCAAGGCCGTGGCCGCCTATGCCGCGGAGCAGGACGACCTGCACCGCTACCCCGATGGCGGCGCCCGGGCCTTGCGCGAGGCCATTGCCGAGTCCGAAGGGCTGGATGCGGCGCGTATCACCTGCGGCGCCGGCTCCGACGAGTTGATCGCCCTGTTGGTGCGCGCCTACGCCGGCCCCGGCGACGAGGTGCTCTACAGCGAGCACGGATTCCTGATGTACGGAATTTCCGCCCGCACCGCCGGGGCGACCGTGGTCGCGGCGCCGGAGGTGGCGCTGACGGCTGATGTCGACGCCCTGCTTGCGCGGGTCACCGAGAGAACGCGCCTGCTGTTCCTGGCCAATCCCAACAACCCGACCGGCAGTTACATCTCGGAGGCGGCGCTCACACGTCTGCATCAGGGGCTGCCGCCCGGCGTGCTGCTGGTGGTCGATGCCGCCTATGCGGAATACGTTGCTGCAGCGGACTACCCGCAGCCGGCCCGCCTCGTCGAGCAGGCCGACAACGTGGTCATGCTGCGCACCTTCTCCAAGATCCACGGCCTGGCGGCGCTGCGTCTCGGCTGGGCCTATGCGCCGCCGGCGGTCGTCGACGTCCTGAACCGGGTCCGCGGCCCTTTCAACGTCAGCCAGGCCGCACAGGCGGCGGGCATCGCCGCGGTGGGCGATGCGGCCTATGTGGCGCGCTCGCGCGCGCACAACGACGAATGGCGCGGCTGGTTTGCCCGGGCGGCAACGGCGGCGGGGGTCGAGCCTCTGCCCAGCGTCGGCAACTTCGTCCTGCTGCGTTTTCCCGGCGGGCAATCCCAGGCCGAACAGGTCCTCGCGGCCCTGAAGCGCCGGGGCGTGCTGGTGCGCGGTGTTGCGGCCTATGGTCTCGCCAACTGCCTGAGGGTGACCGTCGGCACCGAAGAGGAAATGCGGGTGACGGCCGAGGCGCTGCAGGAAGCCCTCTCGGAGACGGGCGCATGAGCAGCCCCGCTGTATCCAAGGCTGCGAAGGGTGGCGAAGGGCCGATGTTCGGCCGTGTCGCCCTGCTGGGGGCCGGGCTCATCGGCTCGTCCCTGGCCTGGGCCATGCGGGCGCGGGGACTGGCGGACCACGTCGCCGCCCATTCCAGGCGTGCCGAAACCCGCGCGAAGATCGAGGAACTTGGGTTCGCCGATTCCGTTCATGCCGATCCCGGCGATGCGGTTGAGGGGGCGGATCTCGTTTTCTTCTGCGTGCCCGTGGGCGCCAACGCTGCGGTGGCCGAGGCGATCGGTCCGCGCCTTACCCCGGGCGCCATCGTCACCGATGTCGGCTCGGTCAAACAGGCGGTGATCCGCGACATCGGCCCCACCTTGCCCGAAGGCGTGCACTTCATTCCCGGCCACCCTGTCGCCGGTACCGAGTTTTCAGGGCCGGAGGCCGGTTTCGCCGACCTCTTCGAGCAGCGCTGGTGCATCCTGACGCCGCCGCCGGGCACCCACGAGGACCAGGTGGAACGGCTGGTGCGCTTGTGGCAGGCCCTGGGCTCGACGGTCCAGATCATGGATGCGGCCCATCACGACAAGGTGCTGGCCATCACCTCTCACCTGCCGCACCTCATCGCCTATACCATCGTCGGCACGGCCACCGACCTGGAGGAGAGCGAGCGCGCCGAGGTGGTGAAGTTCTCCGCCGGCGGCTTCCGCGACTTCACCCGCATCGCCGGTTCCGACCCCATCATGTGGCGCGATGTCTTCCTGCATAACCGGGAATCGGTGCTGGAGATGCTGCAGCGTTTCTCGGAGGACCTGACGGCGCTGCAGCGCGCGATCCGTTGGGGCGAGGGCGAGACCCTGGAGGGGCTGTTCCGCCGCACGCGGGAAATCCGCGCCGGCATCATCGATGCCCACCAGGCCGGCTCCTTCGATCCTAGAGAACCGGAGCGATCGGGAACAACGGGACCGGTCCCAGAAAAAGCAGGCCGTCCCGCAGAGTAATCGGCGCTTCCAGCACCGTCGTCCCGCTGGCGGCGTCGCGCCGTCCCATGGCGGCTACGGCAAGCTGCGCGGCGAAGGCGGCTTCCGGCTTGATGCGCCCGTCTTCGACAAGACGTTCGATGATCTCGTCCGCGCCCTTCAGTTTGGTATCGAACAGCCCGGCCGGGCGCAGCGCCTGATCGAGGCCGAGCCGCCCTTCGGCCTGCAGGTCAAGGGGCCCCCAGAGCGCCGAGAGGCTTTCGAAGCGCCAGAGGCCGCCGGCATCGCGCCACTGCGGCAGAGACTCCGCCGGCTTTCCGCGGGGAATGCCGCCGACCACCGTGGAGCGGAAGGACAGCCGCTCCAGGGAATCGCCGAGGGGACCGCCTTCGCCCTCAGGCAGGCTCACGGAGACCGCCTCTCCCATGAGGTTCAACGCGTCGGGGTCGCCGGCCTGCGACGGCCGCAGCGGGCCCAGGCGGGCCGTCAGCCGGTCCACCGTCAGCGGCTTCAGGTCCGGCCCATTCACCCGCAGGGCGCCGAGATCGACGGAGGCGCTGTCGACCTGGCCGTCAAGGGCCAGCACCACCTGCCCGCGGGCCTCCCCCGTTGCGACATCGGCGGCCCGTTCCTCCTGCCCCTCGGCCAGGCGAAGCTGGTGCGTGCCGGGGAACGCGAGATCGATGGTGAAGGGATCCCAGAGCTTCGCCTCCCCCCGGATCGGCGGCCCCTGCCAGCTCAACCCCTGTGGACTGACCGCCTTGGGCTGGTTGAAGGTGACCGTCAGGGCGAAGGGAAAGCCGCCCATATGGGGGCCGTCGTAGTCGATCTCATAGCCGCGTTCGATCTGCTCGGCACGCCAGCGCGCGATGCCTTCGGCCAGGGCCTGCGAAGCCCAGTACCAGTAGGCCGATACCGCCAGCGCAAAGACCACGAGGGCGACCGTGCCGAGGCTGACGAGGCGGGTGCGACGCATGCGCGCGGTGGCTCCTTTCCGCAAGGGGTCGGGCTGCGGGCTTCGCAGATCGGCGCATCATAGCCGCGCCGGCCCTCTTGTTGCGGATCAAATTGCCGCTGTCCATTCCAGGGGTAGGCTGGAGCAGGCTTGAGGGGGCGGCTGCGATTTGTTGGTATAGCAGCCGCTGCGCAGATGTATCGGAACACAAAATGACGGAAAGCCGGTGGCCGGAGTTCGACGACCCCGACAACCTCACGCCCGAGGAACTGGCCGCCCGCCGTCTCGACCTCCCGGATGGTCAGGATTTCTGGGTTTTCGGCTACGGCTCGCTCATGTGGCACCCCGGCTTTCCCCACGTCGAGGTGCGCATCGCCCGCCTGAACGGCTTCCACCGTAGCTTCTGCGTCTTCTCCCACCGCTACCGCGGTACGCCACAGGTCCCGGGGCTGGTGCTGGGGCTTGACCGCGGCGGGTCCTGCCGCGGGCTGGTGTTCCGGGTCCCCGCCGGCGAGGGCGAGGAGGTGCTGGACTACCTCTACGCGCGGGAGATGATCACCGGCGTCTATCATCCGTCCTGGCGGGCCGCCAAGACCGATCAGGGCAGCGTCTCGGCGATTACCTTCGTCGTCGACCGCGCCCACCGCCAGTACGCCGGCGGGCTCAGCCACGACGATATGGTGGGTCTCATCCTGCAAGGCCACGGCGCCCGCGGGCCCTGCATGGAGTATCTCGAGAACACCGTGCACCACCTTCAGGCCCTGGGCCTGCGCGACCGCGCCCTCGAGCGCCTGCTGAAGGAAGCCAAGGCAAGGCGCGCCGCCTCCGGTTCTTCCGACTCCGGTTCTTCCGACTCCGGGGCGGCCGATCGGGGGCTCGTCACATCTTAGTGTAGTGTCGTGAATTGATCGCAGGGGCTGTTGGTCAATATTTCTAGGCCATCAGGCACCCGCCTGTCCCTTCAACAGGAGATGCGAGGTTCTCCCCCATGATGCGCAAGCTATTACTGGCATCGGCCCTGTCGGTGATGACCGTTGGCGCGGCCCAGGCCGGCGAGCAGTACGTTGACGAAACCGGCTACGCGATCAGCGGCTATGACGCGGTGGCCTATTTCGACCTGAAGCAGAACCCCGTCGGCTCCCAGCAGCCCCAGGCGGTGCGCGGCAAGGCCGGCATCACCGCCGAGTACAATGGCGCCACCTGGGCTTTCGCGAACGAGGCAAACCGCGACAAGTTCGTTGCCGATCCGGCGAAGTACGCGCCCCAGTACGACGGTCACTGCGCCTATGGTCTGGCCCAGGGCGGCAAGGTCCCCGCCAATCCCAACCTCTGGCGCATTGTGGACGGTAAGCTCTATTTGAACATCACGCCGACGGTGGTCGGGTTCTGGGAGGGCGATATTCCCGGTAACCTCGAGAAGGCCGACGGCATCTGGTCGAAGAAGGAACCCCTTCCCGCTTCAACCAAGAGCTGGAAGGCCATCAATGACAATGACGGAACCTACGAGGGTCCGGCCCCCATTGAAGGATAGCCTTCGGCTTACACCGGACCGCGTTTCGGATCTGTTGTAAGCTCTGCCAGCGGGGCTTCCGCAGATCGGGGATCGGATGAGGAACATTCATCAAGAGGAGACATCAGTCTATGGCTGAAAAAGGGAAAGTTGTATCAGCGGCGATGATCGCCGGTGCTGTGGCTCTGGCGGTTTCGGCAACCGCGCAGGTGACGCCGGCCAGCGCCCAGGCAAAGGAAAAGTGCTATGGGATCTCTCTGGCCGGTCAGAACGACTGCGCTGCGGGCCCCGGCACGACCTGCGCCGGCACCTCGACCGTGGACTATCAGGGCAATGCCTGGACCTTGGTTCCGGCCGGGGACTGCCTGAAGTACGGCGTCGAGGAAACGACGGCGGACTTCGAGCTTCCGGGTGACCGCAAGGGCTCGCTGGAGGCTATTGACCGCGACCTGCCGGCCTGACGCCGGCCTCAAGGACCGCCGGCCCGTCCTTGGACGGGGCGGTTTGAAGGGGAGCGCCGGTCCGGGCAAAGCAGCAGCGATGACCGGACCGGCGTTCGCCTCTTTTCTCTCAACCTTGAACCTGTTTAATCCTGACAGATGCTGTGACTGGTGATGGCGCGTTCTTCGACAATTCCAGCCCGCGCGGGTGTCGGCCTGAAGGCCCAGCACTACGAGGCTGTTCTGGACGGCCGGCCGGACCTGGGCTGGTTCGAGGTCCATGCCGAGAACTACATGGGCGCCGGCGGGCCGCCGCATCACTACCTGACGCGCATCCGCCGCGACTACCCGCTTTCGCTGCACGGCGTCGGGCTGTCCATCGGCGGGGCGGCGCCCCTCGACGAAGCGCATCTGGCACGCTTCAAGGATCTGGCCGAGCGCTATGAGCCTGGCCTGGTGAGCGAACACCTCGCCTGGTCGACGCACAACGACATCTACTTCAACGATCTGCTGCCGCTGCCCTACACCAATGAGACGGTGGTGCGGGTGAGCGACCACCTGGAACGCATGCAGGATGTGGTGGGTCACCGCGTTCTGCTGGAAAACCCCTCCACCTACGTCACCTTCAGGGAAAGCACCATGAGCGAGATCGATTTCCTGAAGGCGGTGGTGAAACTCAGCGGCTGCGGCCTGCTGCTGGACGTGAACAACGTCATGGTCTCCGCCACCAACCAGGGTACGGCCCCCGAGGCCTACATCGACTCCTTTCCTCTGGAGCATGTCGGCGAAATCCACCTCGGCGGGCACGCCCGCGAAGACGACGACCAGGGCAACACGCTGCTGATCGATGCCCACGACCGGGCGGTGGATGACGCTGTCTGGCGGCTTTACGACCGCAGCCTTGCCCGCGGCGGTGCCAAGCCCACCCTCATCGAATGGGATAACGACCTGCCTGACTGGGAGACTCTTTATTCCGAGGCCCGGGCCGCCGAGCAGCTGCTCGAGGTCCGCAAGATCTCCGGCCGCGTGCCGCCGCTGGCGAAGCGCCGCAGAGCCCATGTCGCCGCAGGCTGACTCGCTGGCTGCGCTGCAGCAGGCGTTTTCCGCCGCGCTGCGCGACGCTGCGCAGCCGGTGCCGGCGCCAATTGCGGTGGGTGCCGAGGGGCCCGCCGCCCGCGGCTTCGACGTCTACCGCAACAATGTGGCGGTCAGCCTCATCGAAGCGCTCGAGGCCGCCTTTCCGGTGGTCCTTCGGCTGGTCGGCGCGGACTTCTTCAAGGCGACGGCCAGGGCCTACATCGCCGAGGAACCGCCACGGTCGCCCGTACTGCTGCTGTATGGCCGGGGCTTCGGGGATTTTCTCGAGACCTTCCCTCCGGCTGCGGGTGTGCCTTATCTGGGGGACATGGCACGGCTGGAGTGGGCGCAACTCTACGCTTACCACGCCAGCGACGCCGCCCCCCTGGAGATTGACTGCCTCTCGGCGGTGCCGCCGGCCGAGCTCGGCAGCCTGTGCTTCGTGCTCCATCCCTCCCTCCATCTCATCCGCTCGCGCTGGCCGGTCGTCTCGCTCTGGGCTGCGAGCGGAGGGGCGGCTGATGAGACGGACATCGACATGAAGAGCGGCCAGGAAGCTGCGGTCATTCGCCCGGCCTTGAAGGTGGAAACCCGCCTGCTCCCGCCAGGCGGCCACGACTTCATCGCCGACCTGATGGAAGGCGCAACCTTGGGCGCGGCTGCCGAACGGGCCGTCGAGCGCGATCCGGCGTTCGACCTTGCCGTCCATCTGCAGGGCCTTTTCGAGATCGGCGCCGTGACCGCGCTCCTGCCTTCGGGCCCTGATACCCAGACACTCCAGTAAGGATGAACGAGAGATGATGACCCGATTGACAGCAGTTCATGGCCGGATCTTCGGTGCGGTGGAGGCGAAGCTGGACGGCTGGTTCCTGGGCCTGTCTGCGCGCCTGGTCTTTGCAGCCGTGCTCGCGGTCTACTATCTGCATTCCGCCGCCACCAAGGTAGGAGAGGGTGTCCTCGGGTTTTTCAGCATCGGCGACAACGCCTACTTCCAGATCCTGCCCTCGGTGGTGGAGGCCTACGGTTACGATGCCTCCCAGGTGCCCTTCTTTCCCTACGACCTCATTGTCTTCGCCGGCACCTATGCGGAGTTCGTCCTTCCGATACTGATCGTGCTGGGGCTCTTCACGCGGCTTGCCGCTCTCGGCATGATCGGCTTTATCGTCGTGCAGTCCTATGTCGATATCGCCTTCCACGGCGTCGACGCGGCCACCATCGGCAGTTGGTTCGACCGCCTGCCAAGCGCGGCCATCCTCGACCAACGGGCGCTCTGGGTCTTCCTCTTGGTTTATCTCGTTGTGCGCGGCGCCGGCGCGCTCTCTCTGGACGCTGTGTTCGGGCGTGTGTTGGCGGGAAGGGGCCCCGCCGCTGCGGGGCAGATGCACTTGCAATAGCCGCAGCACCGGTTGGGCCTGGCGCGCCCTAAAGCTTCGTCACCAGGTTGATCCACTCATCCTTGTCGCTGCGCCCGAAGGGTGCGACTTTCGGGATGCGCTTTCCGGTGGGCTGGTAGCCGAAGTTGCGCTGGTACCAGGCGACCACGCGCTCGTCATCGGCGTTGGTGTAGAGTTCCTTGATGCCCTGATCGCGCAGATAGTCCTGGCGTGTCTGCTGAAGCGCCGCCCCCACGTTGTGGCCGCGATAGGCTGGGTCGACCGCCAGCAAGGTGGTCTTGGCTGTGGTCGCATCGAGGATCCGATAGCCGCCGACGCCGATCACGACGCCGTCGAGTTCCGCCACGAAACAGTCGCTGAGAGGGAAGCTGGGCATCTCCGGGCCGCCGATGTGATGAAAGTTGGCGCCTTCCAGCACTTCCATCATGCGCGGCCAGTCTTCCTCGACCGGGCGGCGGATCTTGACCTTGGGATCTGCGGCGGGCTTGTCCAAAGCTTCAGGCTTCCTTGCGGGCACCGGATCTTCCCGGTCTCCTCTGACGCGGGAAATCTCAGGAGGTGGAACCTTAGGAGATTGTGAACCAGAAGTCTTTCCGCATTCTAAACCGGCCGATCACTGCCGACCGTCCCGGCGGTCTCTTAAATGCGCTTAGGCCTCAACTGCACTTGGAATAGCCGCAGCTCGTGCAGAGGTCGCAGCCTTCCTGGCGGATCAGCCCGGCGCTGCCACACTTCGGACACTGGGCGAAGCGCTGCGTTCCTGCGGTGGCGGCGATCTTGACGGCGCCGCCCTGCGCGCCGAGCTGCGGGCGCTCCTTGGGTTGCAGGAAGCCGATCTCCACCATGTGCTGTTCGATCACACCGCCGATGGCCGCTAGCAGGGAGGGCACATAGCGGCCCTCCATCCAGGCGCCACCGCGCGGGTCGAAGACCGCCTTCAGTTCCTCCACGACGAAGGAAACATCGCCGCCGCGCCGGAACACCGCAGAGATCATGCGGGTCAGTGCCAGCGTCCAGGCATAGTGCTCCATGTTCTTGGAGTTGATGAAGATCTCGAAAGGCCGCCGCCGCGGTTCCTTGCTGCCCCCGGCCTTGCCGGGAGACTCCTGCAGAATGTCGTTGAGGGTGATGTAGATGGCGTGGTCGCTTTCTGGCCAGCGCAGCTTGTAGGTGCAGCCGGGCAACATCGCCGGCCGCGCCAGCGGGTCGGTCATGTAGACGACGTCGCCTTCGGCCGGCGGTGCCGGCGGCGTGGCCGCAAGGCTTGCCTCGCGCAGTTCCGGTTGCCGCTCTTCGCTTTGCACCGTCAGCACGGCGCCGGTGATCTCGTTGGGCCGGTAGGTCGTGCAGCCCTTGCAGCCGAGATCGTAGGCCTGGGTATAGACGTCCTTGAAGGCCTCGAAGGAGATGTCGGCGGGCAGGTTGATGGTCTTGGAGACCGAGCTGTCGATGTAGCGCTGCACCGCGGCCTGCATGACCAGATGCGCCGCCGGTTCTAGGGTCTGGGCATCGACGAAAGCCTCGGTCAGCGGGGCGTCCGGTCCTTTGAGGCGGCGGTAGAGACGATAGGCATGGTCGCTCACTTCCTCCTCGCGCCGGCTGCCGTCGGGCTGAAGGATGCGCCGGGTGTAGGCGAAGCTGAAGACCGGCTCCAGGCCCGAGGAGATGTTGTCGGCAAGCAGGGAGATGGTGCCGGTGGGCGCGACCGAGGTGACCAGGGCGTTGCGGATTCCATGCTTTGCGACTCCATCCCGCAGATCCTGGTCCAGTTCGCCGATCGACTCGCCGGCCAGGTAGGCCTCGCGGTCGAACAGCGGGAAGGGGCCTTTCTCGGCGGCCAGGTCGATGGAGGCCTGATAGGCGGCCTTGCGGAAGGCGGCCATCCAGCGCTCCGTCGTCGCGACGGCTTCGGAAGAGCCGTAGCGCAGCCCGCAGCAGATGAGTGCGTCGGCGAGCCCGGTGATCCCCAGGCCGATGCGCCGCTTGGCCTGGGCTTCCTGGCGCTGGGTCTCCAGCGGGAAACGCGAAACGTCGATGGCGTTGTCGAGCATCCGCACCGCCGTCGGCACCAGTGTCTCCAAGGCCGCCATGTCGAGGGCGGCATCGTCCCCAAAGGGCTGCGTCACCAGGGCTGCGAGATTGATGGAGCCCAGCAGGCAGGCGCCGTAGGGCGGCAGGGGCTGTTCGCCGCAGGGGTTGGTGGCACAGATGGTCTCGCAGTAGTGCAGATTGTTGCGCCGGTTGATGCGGTCGATGAAGATCACGCCGGGCTCCGCCGCCGCGTAGGTGGCGCGCATGATGCGCTCCCAGAGATCGCGGGCCTGCACCACGCGGTAGACCGTGCCGTCGAAGGTCAGCGGCCAGGCTTGGTCTTCGCGCACCGCCTGCATGAAGGCGTCGGTGACCAGCACCGAGAGGTTGAACATCGAGAGGCGGCCCGGCTCCTGCTTGGCCTCGACGAAAGCTTCGATGTCCGGGTGGTTGCAGGCCAGGGTCGCCATCATGGCGCCGCGGCGCGACCCGGCGCTCATGATGGTGCGGCACATGGCGTCCCAGACGTCCATGAAAGAGAGCGGCCCCGAGGCGTCGGCGCCGATGCCGTGCACCACGGCGCCGCGCGGCCGCAGGGTGGAGAAGTCGTAGCCGATGCCGCCGCCCTGCTGCATGGTCAGGGCCGCCTCTTTCAGGTGCTCGAAAATCCCCGCCATGTCGTCGGGGATGACCCCCATGACAAAGCAGTTGAAAAGGGTGACGTTCCGCTCGCTGCCGGCGCCGGCCTGAATGCGTCCGGCCGGCAGGAAGCGGAAATCGCGCAGAGCGTCTTCGAATCGCGTCTCAATAGAACTTCTGGTTGCCGAATCCGATTCGGCGGCGGCCAGGGCCCCCGCGATGCGCCGCCAGCTGTCGCCCAGCGTTTTGTCCACAGGCTCCCCGGAGGGGGCCTTGAGCCGGTATTTCATGTCCCAGATCTCTTGCGACAGGGCCGAGAATTCAGACATGGGCGAACCTCTCGCGGGCCCTAAGATCCCGCATTTGTGCGATATTTCGGCGGAAACGCTGTGCTGACGATAGGTCCGCCGAAGAACCCGGTCAACGGGCTTCGTCAGGCGCTCCGGCTTCCGATTCGCCGCCTGCGCCGGGCTTGGCAAGCGGAGAATCAGCCAAAACGGCCGGCGCCCCGGGAGCTGTCCACAGCTTTGCGCACAAGCTAACCGGCCTGCTTCAGCGACCGCTCTGCACGCCCATGGGTTGCGATTTCCGCCAGCTTCCGGCTGCGTCCTTCAACCGCCGCTTCCAGCCGTTGCAGGAAGGCCTTGCGGTTCAATCCCGGCTCGATGGCGGGCAGGAATTCCAGGGTGATCCGGCCCGGCTGCTTGACGAAGCTGCGGCGCCCCCAGAACAGCCCGGAGTTCAGGGCAACCGGGACCACCGGGATGTTGAGCTGCCCGTAGAGCGCCGCCACGCCGGGGTGGTAGGGCCGCTGCTGTCCAGGGGCGACCCGGGTGCCCTCCGGAAAGATAACGATCGGGCGGCCCTGAGCGGCCACCCTCTTGGCTTGGGCCACCATCTTGCGCAGGGCCTTGCTGCCGCCGGCGCGGTCGACCGGCACCAGGCCGGCCCGGATAAGGTACTGCCCGAAGACCGGGATCCAGGTGAGCTCCTGCTTCAGAACGAAGCTGTGGTCCCAGAGCAGCAGCGAGTAGATCAAGGTGTCCCAGGCGGACTGATGCTTCGACGCGACCAGGAAGGCGCCCTGGGGAAGGTTCTCCCGGCCGCGGATGTCGTAGCGCAGGTCGCAGAGGACGGCGAGGGCGGCCATGATGCCGCGCACCCAGAAGCGGCCCAGGTGATAGAGCCCGCTGCGCGGCCCCAGCATCAACGGCAGCCCGAGAAGCAGGACGACGGTGGTCCAGAGATAGAAGAAGACGTTGAACAGGAAGGAGCGCAGCTTGGTCATGGCAGATCAGTCATCGCAGATCAGTCACGGCAGGGCGGCGACCATGCGGTCGAACCAGCCGCGCACCACGGCGACGAGGTACTTGCTGTACTCGGTGACGAGCAGGGAGGAACTGCCCGGCCAGAGCCACCAGTCATCGTGCTTGAAGGGCTCGGGAAAGACCGGGTGAGGCACGATCTCGGCCTCCGGCATGCGGCGCCGGAACTCCAGGAGCGAACGTGGCATGTGGTAGTTGGCGGTGACAAGCCGCAGGGAGCGTGCGTTCTGCGCTGCGATCCAGTCCGCCGTTTCGATGGCGTTGCCGCGGGTGTTGTCGGCCTCGTAGCCCAGGAAGACGCAGCAGGAAAGCTCCTCCGGCGATTGCTGGAAGAGTTCCAGGAGCTGACGGACATCGACGCCGCGGTAAACGCCGGAGACGAAGAGTTTGTCGGCCTTCTGCTCGGCCAGCAGGTCGAGCGCGATGTTCAGCCGGTCGCTGCCGCCGGTCAGCACCACGATGGCATCGGTGCGGCTGTCGCTGTCCGCGACGGCGGTGGGCAGCAGCGTCGCGAACCACAACAGGCCGGCGCCCCAGGCCAGGGCGGCGATGACGGCCAGCACCAGCAGGCCGCGCAGGCGGCGGAGGCCGCGGCTGAGCGGCGAGGCGCGGTCCTTCTTGATCGTTCGCAGGCGCATCAGGGCATTCTAGCCAGGGTGCGCAAGACTGTAATCCGCGCTGTCATCATGGCCACCAGTGCCGAAGCCACCGGCAACAGCACCAGAAGCGACCACTCGATCGGCAGAAGCTGCATTTCCGGCAGCAGGCCGCTGTCGATTCGCTGCAGCAGGTGACGCCCGAGATAAAGGGTCGGGAGCGCGCAGAGCAGGCCGATCAGGCCGCCGCGCAGTCCGAGGCTGAGGGCGTGGCTCTGAAACTGGCGTGCTACGTAGGAATCCTGCGCCCCGATCAGGTGCAGAACCTCGATGGCCTGCTCATGGGCCGCCAGACCCATGCGTGTGACGAAAGCGACCATGATGGCGGCGGCCAGGACGACCAGCGCAACCACCACGATGGCCATCGCCTCGATGGCCCAGGTCAGGTCCAGCAGATGGCCCAGCCAGCGTTGGTGGTCGTCCACGAGGCTGCCCGGCGCAACCGCCAGCACTGCGCGGCGCAGGGCGTTCAGATCAGGCGGCTGATCGGCGTCCACGGTTACCGCAATCAGCCCCGGCAGCGGCAGGTCCGCGGTCAGGCCCGCGTCGCCGAGCCAGGGCTCCAGCAGCGCGGCGATGTCCCGGGTGTCGAGTCGCTCCACCGCGGTCACGCCCGGTGTGTCCCGCAGCAGGGCAACCACCTGCTGCGCCACGGGGTCGCCCTCGCCGCCTTCCGTCGCGGCGGGCCCGGCGGCGGGAAGCTGTACGGTCAGCGCACCGCTCAGCCCGCTGTCCCAGCGGTCGGCAAGCTTGCTGGCCACCATCGCGCCGGCCAGGGCGAGGGCCGCCAGGTAGACCATGATCGCGACCAGCAGCGGCAGGTAGCGCCCGGTCGCGTCGCGGTCCAGCGGGACTGCCTGGCGCCGCCGCCTCATGGGCTTTCCCGGCCGGCCACGGCGGCCGCGGACTTGGCAGTGGCCGGGTTTGCACCGGGACCTGCGGCGGGCGTCTTGGCCATCTCTCCGGAGGGGGCGATTGCGCCGACGCTCAACCGGGTCACTGGATGGGGGAAGCGGTCGACAAGCGATTCGTTATGCGTGGCGATGACCACGGTGGTGCCGATCTTGTTCAACTCTTCGAAGAGATAGAGCAGGCGCACGGCCATGCGGTCGTCCAGATTGCCGGTCGGCTCATCCGCCAGCAGCAGGTTGGGCCGGCCGATGACCGCCCGGGCAATGGCGACGCGCTGCTGCTGGCCGCCGGAAAGCGTCGGCGGCAGGGCGTCCATGTGGTCGGCCAGACCGACCCAGGTCAACAGTTCCTCCACGTCCTTATCGCTGCGGCCGTGGGCCTGGCCGCTGATCTGCAGAGGCAGGGCCACGTTCTCGCGCGCGGTCAGATGGTCGAGCAGGCGAAAGTCCTGGAAGACGACTCCGATTCGCCGTCGCAGCAGCGCCGTTTCGGGGCGCGACAGTTCGGTGACGTCGCGTCCGAACAGCGTCACCCGGCCGGCGCTGGGATGCTGGGCCAGGTACATCATGCGCAGCAGCGACGACTTGCCGGCGCCGCTGGCGCCGACCAGAAAGTGATAGGATCCAGGGTCGAACTGCAGGGAGATGTGCTTCAGGATCTCCGGCCCAGTGCCATAGCGCAGCGCGACGTCCTCGAAGCGAACCAAGCTCGGATTCCCCTTTGCGGAAGCCTGAATCGAAAATGGCATAGGCAAGTCAGTCCCGTAAAGGTTCCTGCTCATGCCTTGCTTTGATTATACCGCGCCCATATAAGGTTATCGGATTACCTGCCGTTGGGGGTAGCCGGCCGTTCATGATTGTTACCTGTCCTGCCTGTGGAAGCCGCTTTGCCGTCGAGCGCGAGCACCTCGGTTATGACGGGCGAATCGTACGCTGCGGAAAATGCGGCAACTGCTGGCACCAGATGCCGGAGGAGGAGCCGCCCGCCGCGGCGCCGGAACCGGCCGAACCTCCACCGCCGCCGCCCCCGCTGCCCAAGCGCCGTGCCGCACCTGCGAAGGCCAAGGCCAGAAACAGCGCCGGCCTGGGTTGGCTCGCTCTCCTGGCGGTGCTGGTCGCGCTGTTTGCCGGCGCCTGGTTCGGGCGCGAGCAGATCGTCGCCCAGTTCCCGCAGTTCGAAACGCTCTACGCCACCCTGGGCGTTCCGGTAACCGCGCCCGGGCCGACCCTGGAGCTGCGGGTTGGCGAACCGCGGGTCACCCAGCGCGACGGCGACAGCATCATCCTGCTCAGCGGGTCGGTGACCAACATCACGGACCGCAAACAGACGGTGCCCAAGCTGCGCGCCCGCCTGACCGACGGAGAAGGCGCGGTGCTGCGCGAGTGGGAGTTCGAAGCGCCCAGGGCCGAATTGGATGCGGGTGCAGCGGTCGATTTCGCGACCGAGACGGTCGATCCGCCGGCCGAGGGCCAGAACCTCACCATCACCTTCGTTCAGGACGAGGAATAGCCGGCCTCATCGGCGCCTCGGACCTGCTCCATTAAGGCTTGTTTAACCACGCGGTGGCAGTTTGGCGAAGAGGCCGTGCGGGGGTATGGCCGGCGCCGGAGGCGTCACGCAGACGCGGTGATCGGCCGGGCCCTCTCATGGAAACGCCTGAAAAGCCGCAGAGTCCGGGCGCCCGCCCGAGACGAGAGGCCGCTGGAGACCGTTACACAATGGCGCATATCCTGGTCGCCGAAGACGACACCGCAGTTCAGAGTTTTGTCAGTCGCGCACTCGCCCACCGCGGTCACAAAGTGACGTCGGTGGAAGACGGTGTGCAGGCCCTCGAGGCGCTCGGCGGTTCCAGTTTCGACCTCCTGATCACCGACATCGTGATGCCCAGCCTCGACGGTATCGGTTTGGCCCTCAAGGTCGCCAAGGACTATCCCAGCATGCCGGTGCTTCTGATGACCGGCTATTCGGCGGAACGCCAGCGTGCGCACAACCTCGAAGAGCTGATCTGCGAGGTGATCACAAAGCCTTTCACGCTGCTCGAGATCTGCGAGGCCGCCGAGGCGGCGCTGTCCAGCGAGCCGATGACCTGCCACTAGAGTGTTCAGGTTCCGTCGGAGACACGTACTGGTCTTGCCGGAACACTGAAAGGCCGCTCGCGACGCCATCGTCTTCTTGTGCTTGAGGGCGTAATCGGCGCCCTTGCCGGTGTCTCTCAGAACCGCTTCAGCAGACGGTCGATGTACTCCAGCTCTTCGGCAGGCCGGTTGCGTTCGCCGCGCCGCCGGCGCAGTTCGTCGACGATCTCGCGGCTGCGCTGCAGCTCCATTTCCTCGGGGATCTGCACGCCCTCGTTGGAGAAGGCCTCGCCCGCCGGGCGGTTGTTGTCGCGTCCCAGCGGGTCGCGGCCGTTGGGCCCGAAGCGGCCTGAGACGCTGCCCTCGCCGGTCTCGCCGGGCTGATTGGCGAACATCTCCATGAAGCGGTCCAGGGTGGCCTGCATGCCCTGCTGAAGCTGGTCCAGCGAGCGGGTCTGCGGCGGCACCGCCTGACCGGGCTGTTCGCTGTTGAGGGCGTCGCGGGCATCGCGCATCTCGCGCTCGGCCCGGCCCAGCGGGCGCGGAATGTCGCCCATGACGTCGCCCAACTGGCGCATCAGTTCGCCCAGACTGCGGCGCAGGGCTTCCTGGCGCTGGGCATCGGTCAGGTCGGCGCTCTGCTGGCCTTGTTGTCCCTGCTGACCCTGCTGGCCCTGTTGTCCCTGCTGCCCTTGCTGGCCCTGTTGCCCCTGCTGCTGGCGCCCGCGCTGCGACCGCTCGAAGCTGCGGTCCAGCAGATCACGCTGCTCGCGCATCATGTTTTCCAGGTTCTCCATCATGCGCGAGGCATCCTGCATGTCCTGGTTCATCTGGCCTGCATAGGGATTGGCGGTCAGGTTTTCCAGCATCTCACGCAGCTGGGAGAGCAGCTCGCGCGCGGCATCGCGGGCGCCCGACTGCGCCAGCTCGCGTGCCTGATCGATCATGCTCTGCAGGTCCTGGCGGTCGAGCAGCTGCGCGTTGGGCGGCAGCTCCTGTTCGCCCGGCTGCTCGCCGCGGGCCATCTGCTCGCGCATCTGTTCGGCCAGTTCGTCGAGGAAGTTGTTGAGCGCGGCCTGCAACTCGTCGATCAGGCGCTGGATCTCGTCGTCTCCGGCGTCGCGCGCCAGGGCGTCCATCAGCGCCTGCTGGGCATCGCGCAGGGCGCGTTCGGCGATCGCCAGTTCGCCTTCCTCGATTCGCAGCGCCGTGTCCCAGAGGAGCTGCTGTACCTCGGTGATGGCCTGCTCTGACGGATCGTAGATCAGGCGGCGCTCGGCGGAGCGGATCGCCAGCGCGACCACCAGATCGTGGAAGAAATGGTCGGGGCGCTCGTAAATGGCGCTCAGGGCCTGGACGATCGGCAGGCGCGACTCGGGCTTCAGGGTGAGCTGCTTGCGCAGTTCGACCAGAGCCCGGGCAACGGGATGGTTGAAGACGCGTTCCGGCAGCACCGTACGCAGGGTTTCGCTGCGCCCCTCCTGGCCCGGATGGTCGCGCGCGATCAGTTGGATTTCGACGGCCAATCCGGCCCAGGGGTGCGGCGTCAGATCGCGGTAGGTCGTCGCGGCGGTGGCCTTGGGCGCGGCCCCGGGCACCACCAGATCGATTTCGATGGGCGGCTCTTCGGGTTTGTCGATGCGCTTGATCTCGGCTCTTGCGGCAACGACGCCGTAGTCGTCCTCGGCCTGATAGGCGAGGCGCAGGGCGGCACGCTCGCTGCGGCCCGGCGCCGACTCGAAGACGATGCTGGGCGCCGTGTCGGGAACCAGTTCCAGCGGCCACTCCGCCAAGCTGCGGCTGCCCTGGCGGATGGCCAGGCTGGAGCCTTCGGTCAGAATGTGCTCCAGGCGGTAGGCTTCCTGCGCAAAGGGCTCGAAGGCTTCGGTATTCTCATCGATCTGTAGGCTCGGCGCCGTGCTGCCGCCCTGGACCTGGGCCAGCAGCACACTGCCGCTCGGTACCCGCAGGCGCTCGCCGCTCTCTCCGCCGCTGCCTTCCGCATCCAGATAGAGCGGGGCCAGGCCCGTGTAGGTCGGCGGGTTGATCCAGGCATCCAGACTGGGCGGCAACGTCGGTTCGCCCTGGAACTGCGGGGTCATCGCGCTGGCCAGGCGGGTCGTGACGTTGCCGTCGGAACTGGCAAAGCCGACAAAAATCAGCAGCAGCACAAGGCCGCGCAGGGCCCAGGGGTCCAGCCCGGCGAGCCCGGGCCGCGGCAAGAGGACGCGCAGGCCTGTAAGGCGGCTGATGGCGCGCTTCTGATGGGCGCGCCACAGGGCTTTCGACTCCACGTCGCTGAGGCCGGTCATCATGCGGTCGTCGAGCGCCGTCAGGGGCCGGTGGGAGAGTTCGCTGTCCCGCTCCAGCCGGCGCTTGCCGGCGGCCTCGTCGGGCAGCGCCACCACCGTGACGGCGCGCCAGAGGGCATAACCGAGCGCAGCGACAAAACCGATCAGGATGAGGCTGTGGAGCCAGGCCGGCAGCGCCGGCAGGATTCCGAAAAGGGCCAGTGCGAGGAACAGCCCGCAGATCCCCAGCACGGGCCAGACCGCGCGCCAGATCGCTTCCCAGGCGACAGCGCCGCGCGCCAGGCTCAGCAGGACGCCGAAGCGCCGGAGGCTGCGCTCGGTGGCGCGGCGCTCCTCGGCGCGGCTCACGCCCGCTGACCAGCGGTTCTGATTCGGGCTGGTCTGGTTCGGGTTGGCGGTCTTGGAGGGCTCGCCTCCCGGGGCAGGGCCGCGGGTGCCGCCATCGGCGTTGTTGCTGGAGTTACCGCTGGAGTTACTGCTTGAGTTACTGGGCCAACTCGAGGTCATCGTCCCTCCTGTCCTTTCGTCCCCCAGCTCTCTGCCCCCAACCAACGCTCCGCTCCGGGCCGCCACGCAGTCTTTGGCGCCTGCGGCCCAAACGCTTCAGCCTGCAGCCTTCCTTACGGCCGGCTGGGCGGCCCCGTCGCTCAGCCAGTCCGGCAGATGGTCCTGCCCGATCATTGTGTCATAGTTCATGCGCTCGCGCACCACTGCAAAGCGTCCGCCGCGTACCAGGACTTCCGGGGGCAGCGGGCGCGAATTGTAGGTCGATGCCATGACGAAGCTGTAGGCCCCGGCGGAGCTGAACACCAGCAGGTCGCCCTCGGCCAGCGGCGGCAAGGGGCGCTGCTTGGCGAAGGTATCGGTGGATTCGCAGACCGGCCCGACCACGTCGACCGGCCGCAGCGCCGTTCCTTCCGGCGCCGCCTTCACCGGCAGGATTTCGTGCCAGGCATCGTAGAGGGAGGGGCGGATCAGGTCGTTCATCGCCGCATCGACGATGACGAAGCGGCGTGTGTCGTTGTCCTTTACATAGAGCACGCGCGTGACCAGCAGCCCCGCGTTGCCGACCAGCGAGCGCCCAGGCTCGAACACCAACTCGGCGTCCAGGCCGTCCACAAGCCCGCGCACCATGGTCGCATAGTCGCGCACCCGCTTCTCGGTTTCCGCGAACTGCGCCTGCAGATCGTGCGTGTAGCTGATGCCGATGCCGCCGCCCAGATCGACGCGGCGCAGCGGCAGGCCTGCGGCGCGCAGCTCATGATAGAGCGCGATAAGCCGCTGGAACGCCGTGCGGTAGGGTGCGATGTCGGTGAGCTGCGAGCCGATGTGGACCGCCAGTCCTTCGAAGCGGATGCCCGGCATGCTCTTGATGTTCAGCATATAGTCGCGTGCCGCGCCGGCATCGATGCCGAACTTGCTGTCGGCCCG
The DNA here is from genome assembly GCF_028281305.1 of Pelagibius sp. Taxonomy (GTDB): domain Bacteria; phylum Pseudomonadota; class Alphaproteobacteria; order Kiloniellales; family Kiloniellaceae; genus Pelagibius. The sequence goes on from NZ_JANQKD010000053.1 coordinate 41,091, forward strand.
CCCGGTGGTGATCTGGTCCAGCGTGCCCGCGTCGACGTCCGGGTTCACGCGCACCGCGACCGGGGCGGTGGTTCCGCGCTGGCTGGCGACCTGGGAAAGCAGCTCCAGTTCGGCCAGCGACTCGACATTGAACTGCATGATCCCGGCATCCAGGCCCGCGGCCATCTCTGCTGCGGTCTTGCCGACACCGGCAAAGACGATCTTCTCGGCCGGAACACCGGCTGTCAGGGCGCGGCGAAGCTCGCCTTCGGAGACGACGTCGGCGCCGGCGCCCAGGTCGGCGAAGGTCTTGATCACCGCTTGGTTCGAGTTGGCCTTCAGCGCATAGCAGATGGTCGCCGGCAGCCCGGAAAGAGCAGCGGCGAAACTGCGGTAGCTGTGTTCGAGGGCATCGCCCGAGTAGCAGTAGAACGGCGTGCCGACCTCCTCCGCCAGGCGATCGAGCGCGACCTCAGAGACCTGCAGGCCGCCGTCGCGATAGGCAAAGAAGGTGCTGTCCATAAGAACGGATCCTCGGCGTTCGCAGCGCTGCTGCCGGCTAGTAGGTCGTGGTCTTGGTGCGGCTGTCTTCGAAGATCGAGAAGGGTCCGCGGTTTTCCTGCGGGTTCTCGCCTTCGGGCGGCGGCCCGACGGTGCCCGGCGCCGGATAGGCCTGCGGGTAGGTATAGGCCTCTTCCTCGCCGGTCGGGGGCTTGGGCGAGCCCTTTTTGCCGCAGGCGGCGAGGCCGCCCGCAATCAGCAGGCTTGCAGCGGCCAGAACCAGGACACGGCGGTGGCGGCCAGCGGTCATAGAAAACGCTCCCTTGCTGCGGCGATGGCCCGACGCACGGCCTCAGGGGCCGTGCCGCCTTCACTGTTGCGGCTCGCGACCGCCTTTTCAACGCTTAACACCTCGAAGACCTCGGCATCGATGCGCGGCTCGACCTCCTGCATGGCTGCGAGAGGCAGGTCGGCCAGGGCGCAGTCGCGCTCCTCGGCCAGGCGCACGATGCTGCCGGTCACGTGATGGGCCTGCCGGAACGGCATATCCAGGCGCCGCACCAGCCAGTCCGCCAGGTCGGTCGCGGTGATGAAGCCGTGATCGGTCGCCTGGCGCAGGTCTTCGGGCCGGGCCCGCATGTCCCGGACCATACCGGTCATTGCCGTGACGCAGAGCTGAAGGGTGTCGGCGGCGTCGAACAGCGGTTCCTTATCTTCCTGCATGTCCTTGCCGTAGGTCATCGGCAGGCCCTTCATCACGGTCAGCAGGCTGTTGAGCGCCCCGATCACCCGCCCGGCCTTGCCGCGGATCAGCTCGGCCGCATCCGGGTTGCGTTTCTGCGGCATGATCGATGATCCGGTGGTGAAGGCATCGGAGAGCTCGACGAAGCGGAACCCGGCCGAGCACCAGAGCACCAGTTCCTCGGCGAAGCGCGAGAGATGCAGCGCCAGGATCGAGCCGGCGGCGATGAACTCCAGCACGTAGTCGCGGTCGGCGACCGCATCCATCGAGTTCGCCATGGGCCGGTCGAAGCCGAGGCTGCGGGCCGTCGCCGCCCGGTCGATGGGAAAGGACGTGCCGGCCAGGGCGGCCGCCCCCAGGGGCGATTCGTTGAGCCGCTGCCGGCAGTCGGCAAGGCGGGCCCGGTCGCGCCCCAGCATCTCCACATAGGCCATGAGATGATGACCGAGGGTGACCGGCTGGGCGGCCTGCAGATGGGTATAGCCCGGCATGATGGTGTCGGCCTCGCGCTCGGCCTGGTCGATCAGCGCGGCCTGCAGGTCGCGCAGGGCCGGGTCCAGGCGGTCGATGGCATCGCGCGTCCAGAGGCGCACGTCCAGGGCGACCTGATCGTTGCGCGAGCGCGCGGTGTGCAGGCGGCCGGCGGCCTCGCCGATCAGGTCCCTGAGGCGCGCCTCGATGTTCATGTGGATGTCTTCCAGGCTTGCCTTGAAGACGAAGCGCCCGGCCTCGATCTCTGACAGGATCGTGTCTAGACCCGAGAGGATCGCGGCCCCATCTTCTGCAGAGATGATGGCCTGGTCGACCAGCATGGCGCAGTGGGCCTTGGAGCCGGCAATGTCCTGGGCATAGAGGCGCTGATCGAAGGAAATGGAGGCATTGATCTGTTCCATAACCTCCGCAGGACCGGCCGCAAAACGGCCGCCCCACATGGCGTTGGCGCCAATATCGCCCGCGCTTCCGGGTTCCGCGGCGGTTTCCGGCTTTGCGGCGCTTTCAGCCTCTGTTCCCTCTTGCGCCCCGGCCTTGGCAGCCAGATTTTGTGTCTCAGCAGTCATCCGCCTTTAGGGGGCCTCTCGCAGAATGATCATAAACAACGGGGTTAGGACAATCGCCGCCATGCTCCACGATCTGAGATCTCTCACGCCGCGGGCGGGGCGTTTCATGCGAAGAGCCCTCGCGGCCGTCGTGCTCGCCGTCCTTGCCGTGGCCTTTGTGATCTATCCAGACCTGGTAAGGGCATCCGGCGAAGCGCCGTCGGCCCTGAAGGGCCCCTTCGTTGAGAACCTTACCTTCTGGGACCCGCCGTTGCCAGCGCCGAGCACGGCCTTCGAGACCCTGGACGGCAGCCCCCTGGCGCTGCAGGAGTTCAAGGGGGAAGTGGTTCTGGTGAACTTCTGGGCCACCTGGTGTGCGCCCTGTATCCGCGAGATGCCGGGCCTGGAGCGCCTGCACCAGGCCTTCAAGGATCAGGGGTTTCTGGTGATGGCGGTCTCCGAAGACCGCGGCGGCGCGGCGCAGGTCGTGCCCTTTCTGGACCGCCTGGGTTTGAACGATCTGCCGGTTTTTCTGGACCAGTCCGGCGAGCGCCGGGGGGCGCTGGCCCGGGCCTTCAGCCTCAACGGCCTGCCGGCCACCTTCCTGATCGACCGCAACGGCACCGTCGTTGCCGGGATGACCGGCCCGGCGGAGTGGGACTCTCCGGAGGCCATGGAGGTGATCCGCCACTATCTGGCCCAGCCTGCCGAAGGACCTAAAACCTAAGGTAGAGACAACCGAGAATTTTCCCAAATTGCACGGAAAGCTTGTGGTGGGCTTCCACCCTGGCCAAGATAGAGCGTGCCGTCTTTCCAGGCCGCCAGGGTCAGGAGGTGATGTATGCGCAGCAGTGATCGGTGTCTTGGCCGCCCCGTCCCCACAGCTGCCGGGGTGCCGTGGCAAGTGCGATGGGGGGGGCGTTGGCGCCGGCTGCGCCTGGGCCGGCGTTGCGGTCTGGCAGCCCTTGTTTTCGGTCTGCTTGCCTCCGCCGCGGCCCTGGCCCAGGAGCGCCTCGTCTTCGATGTGCTGCGCGACGGCGAGACCATCGGCAGCCATCACTTCGAGTTCGAGCAAGAAGACGAGGCGCTGAAGGTTTCGGTCGAAACGGCGCTGGCGGTGAAGGTGGCCTTCATCACTGTCTCGCGCTACGAGCACAAGCGCGTCGAACGCTGGCGCAACGGGCTGCTGCTCTCCCTGGCCGGGATGACCAATGACGACGGCGAGGAGACCGAGCTTTCCATCGTCCTGAAGGACAAGGAGTACACCCGCACCATAAACGGCCGGGACGAGCAGTTGGCTGCGCCCATTGTCGTTGCGAGCCTGTGGTCCAAGAGCGTTCTCTCCGGCGGCAAGCTGCTGTCGCCGGAAAAGGACGAGGTCTACAGGGTGCGCGCCGATCTGTTGGGCCGCGAGGTGATCACGCTGGAGAGCGGTGACGTCGAGGCGGAGCGCTACCGCCTCAGCGGTCAGTTGAGCCGCGACCTCTGGTACGGCCCCGACGGCAGATTGGTCCAGATCCGCTACGAGCACGAGGGTTCCGTCGTCGAATTCGTCCGCCGCTAAGGCGTTGGCACCGCAGGGTCAGCAGGGCGCTGCCGCACGGGCTGCCAGCAGTCCGGCGGTGGAGGACGCAATGCGGTCCAGGTAGCGGTCATGGCCTTCGATGACCGGTAGGTCCGGATCCGCCTTTCCTCGCGTACCTTGCAGCGCCAGCTGATGGCAGAACCAGTTCAGCACGGCGCCGCGCGGCAGAGCCTCCGCCGGCGGGAAGTCGCGCTCGGGCGCGGGGGTGACGGCAATGTCGCCGGCCAGAAGCTTCCTCGGAAATGCCGGATCGAGAATGAAGGGGCGGCCCATGCCGATCAGGTCCGTTGCATCTTCTGCGAGGGCCTGGCGCATCACCGCGGCTGAGCGGAAACCGCCGGTGACCATGACCGGAATGCCGAGCGCCCTTTTGATATCGCGGGCATAGTCCAGGAAGTAGGCTTCGCGCGCCGCTGTGCTTTGTTTTTGCGTGGCATGCTGGTAGGCGACCGGAGTTTCGAAGGTGCCGCCGGAGATCTCCAGCAAGTCTACGCCCTCGCGCTCCAGCATCCGCGCGGTTTCGATGCTCTCCTCGTGGGTGAAGCCGCCCTTCTGAAAGTCCGACGAATTGAGCTTCGCGGCCACGACGAAGTCCGCTCCGCCCGCCGCGCGCACCGCCCGGATCACCTCCCGCAGCAGGCGGCTGCGGTTCACCAGGGAACCGCCCCAGCGGTCCTTCCGGGTGTTGATGCGCGGCGACAGTGCGGAGCTCAGCAGGTAGCCATGGGCGCCATGAACCTCCACCCCGTCGAAGCCGGCTTCTCGTGCGAGGCGGGCCGTGGCCGCGAAGCGCGCGATGATCGCCTGCAACGCGTCCTCGCTGGCGATCTTCGGTGTGCCGTAACCGGGCAGGTCCAGCGCCCTGTCGGAGATGGACAGCGGCCGCGCGTTGATCGCTGCGGGGGTCTGCCGTCCGCTGTGGGCGATCTGGACCAGGGCCAGGGCGCCGCCGCTCTTGGCCGCCACCGCCAGGCGACGGGTCTTTTCCAGGTTGCTTCTTTCGTCCAGGACGACGTTCGCGGCGTGCTCCAGATGATTGCGCTCGACCGGTGTGTTGCCGGTGATCAGCAGTGCGGCTCCGCTTTGGCCCCAGCGCCTGTAGAGGGCGATCATGCCCTCCGTCGGGTCGTTCCGGGCATCGGCCAGCGCCTCCGACATGGCGGACTTCACGATGCGATTGTTCAGGCGCGCACCGCTGGGCAGCGTCAAAGGACGGTCGATCATGGCTGCGCCTTGGTGAGGGCGTCCCGGAAGGCTTCGGCGAAATCTGCGATGGCCGCCTCGTCGCGGCGGTAGAAGGTCCACTGACCGTGACGTTCGGAGACCACGAGGCCGGCCTGCTTCAGCAGCGCCATGTAGCTGGAAACCGTGGACTGGGAGAGGCCCGCCTTTTCCTGGATGTAGCCGACGCAGACTCCGTCCACCCCGGCATGTTCGGGCAGGGCGGGGGGAAAGTTGCTGCGGTCCTTCAGCCAGTCGAGGATCTGGCGGCGCACCGGATTATTGAGGGCCGTGAGGCCGGCTTGTAAATCCATATATCGAGATATAGCGATATATCGGCACAAATCAAGAGCAACAAGCTTCTCCGGGCTGAATGCCCGCGAAATCCTAAGGTTGCAGTGGGGTCGCACCCCGGTCGTTGCGGTCTGCCGTACTGGCTGGCCGCCGCGCCCGGTCAGCGGGTCGGGACGGGTTCGTCGCCGGAGTAGTCGTAGAAGCCGCGCCCGGCCTTCTTGCCCAGCCAGCCCGCCTCGACGTACTTCACCAGCAGCGGGCAGGGCCGGTACTTGGTGTCGGCCAGGCCGTCATAGAGCACGTGCATGATCGCCAGGCAGGTGTCGAGGCCGATGAAATCGGCCAGCTCCAGCGGTCCCATCGGGTGGTTGGCGCCCAGGCGCATGGCGGTGTCGATGGACTTCACCGAGCCGACGCCCTCGTAGAGCGTGTAGACCGCCTCGTTGATCATCGGCAGCAGGATGCGGTTGACGATGAAAGCGGGGAAGTCTTCCGCGGAGGCGGTGGTCTTGCCCAGCCTCTCGGCCATCATGCGCACGGTCTCGAAGGTCGCCTCGTCGGTGGCGATGCCGCGGATCAGTTCCACCAGTTGCATCAGCGGCACCGGGTTCATGAAGTGCATGCCCATGAAACGCGACGGCCGGTCCGTCACCGAAGCCAGGCGGGTGATGGAGATCGACGAGGTGTTGGTGCAGATGATGGCCTGCGGCTTGATCAGCGGGCAGAGCGCCTTGAAGATCTCGCGCTTGGTCTCTTCGACCTCGCTGGCGGCTTCGATGACGAGGTCGCTGTCGCCGAAGACTTCCAGGCTGCCGCCGGGGACGATCCGCGCCAGGGCGGCGTCCTTGTCGGCGTCGCTGATCTTGCCGCGCTTGACCTGGCGGTCCATGTTGCGCGCGATGATGTCGAGCGCTGCCTTGGCCTGATCTTCCGAGATATCCGAGAGCTTCACGTCATAGCCCGCCAGGGCGCAGACATGGGCGATGCCCGTGCCCATCTGGCCGGCGCCGATCACGCCCACCGACTTCACGTCCGTCGGGCCTTCGGCGGCCGCGTCTTGATCTGCCATCAGTTCCAACTTACCCCGTCCTCATGCCTGATCCGGTCCTTGGTGTTCGCGGTCCCGCTGGGTCCTGCACCGGACCTTCGCCGGCTTCCTGCCGGCTTCGCTGTCGGGCTGTCTCAGCCCAGTTCCTTCTCCAGTTCGGGTACCGCCTGGAAGAGGTCCGCCACCAGGCCGTAGTCGGCGACCTGGAAGATCGGCGCTTCCTCGTCCTTGTTGATGGCGACGATGACCTTGGAGTCCTTCATGCCCGCCAGATGCTGGATGGCTCCGGAGATGCCGATGGCCACATAGAGGTCCGGCGCCACCACCTTGCCGGTCTGGCCGACCTGATAGTCGTTGGGCACGAAACCGGCATCGACGGCGGCACGCGAAGCGCCGACGGCGGCGCCGAGCTTGTCGGCGACCCGCTCCAGCATGGCGAAGTTCTCGCCCGACTGCATGCCGCGCCCGCCGGAGATCACGATCCCGGCGGTGGTCAGCTCCGGCCGCTCCGACTTGGTGAGCTCCTGGCCCTTGAAACTGGAAAGGCCGGCATCGCCGGTGCCGTCGACCGCCTCCACCGCGGCGGAGCCGCCTTCGGCCGCGGCGGCATCGAAGGTGGTGGCGCGGATGGTCAGCACCTTGACGGCGTCGCCCGACTTCACCGTGGCCAGCGCGTTGCCGGCGTAGATCGGACGCACGAAGGTGTCTTCGGATTCGATCGCCGAGATGTCGGAGACCTGCTGCACGTCCAGCAGTGCCGCAGCACGCGGCATCACGTTCTTTCCGAAGGTGGTGGCGGCGGCGATGACATGGCTGTAGCCGTCGGCGAGCTTGGCCACCAGCGGGGCCAGGTTTTCCGCCAGGCCGTGGCCGAAAGCGGCGTCGTCGGCTTTCAAGACCTTGTCGACTCCGGACACCTTGGCGGCGGCTTCGGCGGCGGCATCGCAGCCGGTGCCGGCGACCAGCACGTGGGTTTCGCCGGGCAACTGGCCGGCGGCGGTGACGGCGTTGAGCGTTGCGGGCTTCAGCTCCGCATTGTCGTGCTCGGCGACGATCAGCGTCGACATCAGATCACCTTCGCTTCGTTGCGCAGTTTTTCCACCAGCTCGGCGACCGAGCCGACCTTGACGCCGGCCTGGCGGGCCGGCGGCTCGTTCACGGCCACCACGGTCAGGCGCGGGCTGACGTCGACGCCCAGGTCCGCCGGGGTCATGGTGTCGATCGGCTTCTTCTTCGCCTTCATGATGTTGGGCAGCGAGGCATAGCGCGGCTCGTTCAGGCGCAGGTCGGTGGTCACCACCGCCGGCAGCTTGATGTCCAGCATCTCCAGGCCGCCGTCGACCTCGCGGGTGATGGCGAAGCTGCCGTCGGCCTTTTCGATCTTGGAGATGAAGGTGCCCTGCGGCCAGCCCAGCAGTGCGGCCAGCATCTGGCCGGTCTGGTTGTTGTCGTTGTCGACCGCCTGCTTGCCGAGGATCACCAGTTCCGGGCTCTCCTTCTCGACCACCGCCTTCAGAAGCTTGGCGACGGCCAGCGGCTCAGGGTCCGCATCGCACTGGATCAGGATGCCGCGGTCGGCGCCCATGGCCAGGCCCGTGCGCAGAGTTTCCTGCGCCTGCGCCAGGCCGGCGGAGACCACGATGACCTCGCTGGCCGCACCCGCTTCCTTCAGGCGCACGGCCTCTTCCACGGCGATTTCGCAAAACGGATTCATCGCCATCTTGACGTTGGCGGTTTCCACCCCGCTGTGGTCCGGCTTCACGCGGACCTTCACGTTGGCGTCGATGACGCGCTTGATCGGTACGAGTACTTTCATCGCAAGTCTGCGACCTACCTCTCGGCTAGGAAATGTCAACGAGTCCGGCAGCGGGGTTGCCCAAAAAAGCCCCCAAGCAAGCGCCTGGGCAAGGCCCGGAAACCGGACGGACGAACGCATACATTACTATCTCGCGGTCGCACAATAGGAGTCCGGCCGGGGAGTGTCAACGCCGCGTCAGCCCAGGATTTCCGCCGATAAACCGCGGATGAGGCGCCGGTGAAGCGCCGGTGAAGCGCCAATGTACCGCCGAGTCTGTCTAGCGGTTCGCGCCGGGCACCCAGAGCACGTCGCCGGCGCCCTTGTCGTTCACGTAGCGGCTCATGACGAAGAGCAGATCGGAGAGGCGGTTGATGTAGCGGATCGCCTCCGGGTTGATCGCTTCGGCCTCCGCCAGCGTGGTGATTTCGCGCTCCGCGCGCCGCGCCACTGTGCGGGCCTGATGCAGGAAGGCCGCCGCCGGCGAGCCGCCCGGCAGGACGAAGGAGTTGAGCGGCTCTAGGTCGGCGTTCAGTCGGTCGATCTCCCCTTCCAGCCGGTCCACCTGGGGCGCGGTGATGCGCAGCGGCGGGTACTCCGGGTTCTCCACCTCCGGCGTCGCCAGGTCGGCGCCGAGGTCGAAGAGGTCGTTCTGCACACGGCCCAGAATGGCGTCGACCTCCGGGTCCGGCAGGCCTTGCGTGTGCAGGCGGGCGAGGCCGACGGCGGCATTCGCCTCGTCGACCGTGCCATAGGCGGCAACGCGCGGGTGGTGCTTGGCGACCCGCTGGCCGGAGCCAAGCGCCGTCTTTCCCTTGTCGCCGCCCTTGGTGTAGATGCGGGTGAGCTTCACCATCTGCCGAACTCTCTGGGGTGTTTAGGGTCCAAGGCGTCGGCCCGAAACAAACCGGGCCAGCCCTCCGGACTTCAGTCCTGGGCGCCGGCCAGCACGGCCAGCGCGAAGAGGGCCAGGGCGACGCCCTGGGCGATGACCCGGGCGCGCATCAGCTTGTTGCCGTACTTGGCGTTGAAGTCGCCGCCGCGGGCCATGCCGATGATGCCGGTGGCCAGAACCCCCAGGGTGATCAGCATGGCGATGAGAATGAGAACGAAGAATACGCCTTTCATGCGTCAGACCATAGACCCGCCCCGGGGCGCGGGGCCAGCGAAAATCCGACTGCGGCAGTTTGTCGCGCGCCCTTCGAGACGCAGCCCTGCGGGCCGCTCCTCAGGATGAGGCTTTCATTTCGGCCCTCATCCTGAGGAGGCCCGCCCAATGAGTCGGAAGCGGGCCGTCTCGAAGGATGATGCCCCGTGCCAACTCCGCCCTAGGACCGAAAGCCCTCATCGAATTCCTTCAGCGCCAGCTCTTCTCGGTGTTCTGGGCCGCGCGGATGCGCCAGCCCTCGTCGCCGCGCTGCAGCAGCAGGGTCATGATGCTGCGCGACAGCTTGGTCTTGGTTCCGGCGTTTTGCTGGGCGGCAGGCGCCGCCGCCTGGGCCTGGGCCTGGCCCTGGGGCGGATCGCCGCCGACGATCTTCTTGCCCACCTTGTTGCCGCCCGCTGTGCGCTCAGGAACCGGGACGTGCAGCCGCCAGTCGACCTGCGCCAGCGCCAGGTCCGGGGCCAGGCTCTCCAGCGAGCGCAGTTGGCCCTCCAGCAGGGAGCGGGCGTAGGGCCCGGCGTGGGCGGCGCGGTGGCGCTGGGCGATGGTCTCGCGGTCACGCCACCACAGGCCGTGCACGTTGACGAAATCCGCCTTGTCGCGGAACAGGCCCTCCAGCGCCGTCATGTCGTGGGCATTCCAGGCGTCCTGAAAGGCCGCCACTACGGCCTCCGGTGTTTCCATGTCGGGCGGCTCCTTTTCGATCACTCTGTCCGGCAGCGCTCGCCCTTCGAGACGCGGCCCTGCAGGCCGCTCCTCAGGGCGAGGCCCTTACTCTTCTCCTCATCCTGAGGAGGCCTGTAAAGGCCGTCTCGACCTGCCTTCGCCGAAGCGAAGCCGCTTCGGCTTCGCGCAGGCAGGAGGATGAAGCAGCGGTCTCCTCTCGCTACCGCCGCGCCCTACCGTCTTGCCAGGGCGAGGCCGACGCCGGTGCCGATCAGCAGCGTGCCGGTGATGCCGTGGCGGATGCGGTTGGCCCGGGCGGAGACGAAGAAACGCCTCACGCGGCTGGCCAGGACGGCATAGAGCCCGTCCAGCGTGGTGGCGATGATCACGAAGGCGATGGACATGGCCAGCAATTGCGGGCCCGCCGCCAGCGCCGGGTCGATGAACTGCGGGAAGAAGGCGGCGTAGAACAGGATGGTCTTCGGGTTGGTGATGGCCACCAGCACGCCCTGGCCGAAGACGCCCTTGTGAGACTTCATCGGCGCCACTTCGCCCTGCGCGCCGGCGGTGAACACGGCCCGCCACTGCTTGATGCCGAGATAGAGCAGGTAGGCGACGCCGATCCAGCGCAGCACCTCGAAGAGGCCGGCGGCGACGGCCAGCAGGGTGGTCAGGCCCAGCGCCCCGGCCGCCACCAGGATGGCATTGCCGCTGCTCGCCCCCGCCACCGTCGCCAGCCCGGTGCGCTGCCCGTAGGCCAGCGAGTTGGCGATCACCAGGGTGACGATCGGCCCCGGCATCAGGATCAGCACGGCGGTGGCGAAGAGATAGGCGGCGAAAAGCTCCGGATTGACGGCAAGCATGGGTCTTGTTTCCTGCGTTTGGCGCGGCTGTCGGCATCAGCAAAGACAGGAAACGGAAGACAGGTCCAGCGTTATGTCGGAAAGCGGGCGTGGGGGCTTTGGTTCGGAACTTCGGAGCGGGCTGCCCCATCGCACTCCCCCACACCCAGCTTCGGCTGAACTCATCCTTTGGGTTCGCCAAGCCTGCGCAACCCTCTCCCCTTGCGGGAGAGGGAGGGGAAAGACGCCGGCGCGAAGGAAGCGGTGGTCTGCCTTCAGGCCGAGAGCGGCCTTTGCTTTTCCCGGCAAGGTTGGATCATATAGGTCTCCCGCCAGATGGACCGCCCGCCCCATCGACAGGCCCGCATGTCATCCATCCGGACGCCACAGGAGTTCGTCCCCGTGCTGACGCTTGACCACCTCACCGTGATCGCCCCGACCCTGGCCGAGGGCGTCGCGCACGTGCGCGATTGCCTCGGCCTCGAGGTGCCCTTCGGCACGCGCCACGATTACATGGGCACGCACAATCACCGGCTTCAGCTCGGCGGCACCGTCTATCTGGAGATCGTCGCCCGCGACCCGGAGGGCATCGACCCCGGCCGCGCGCGCTGGTTCGGCCTCGACAACGGGGAGCAGGTGCGGGCGGACTGGGCCGAGGGCCGGCGCCTGCGCGGCTGGGTCGCCGCGACGGAGGACATCGGGTCCCTTGTCTGCGCCCAGGGCACGGTTTTCGGCGAGCGGGTTTCCCTGCCGCCCGCCGCGCCGTCCTTCGACTTCGCTATTCCGGCGGATGGTTCGCTCCCTCTTGGCGGCGCCGCCCCCTCGCTTATCGACCACTGCGGCGAACGCACTGTGATGGCCAGGATTCCCGACCTCGGCGCGCGCCTCCTCTCGCTCACCCTCGAACACCCGGACCCCGCCGCCGTCGAGACGCTCTACCACGCCCTCGCCATCGACCGCCCGCCCGCCGTCGTCCAGGGCCCCCGGCTCCGCTACCGCGCCCGGATCGAAACCCCGGACGGCGTGAAGGAGCTGACCTGAAGCCACGGCGCACCAGCGCCACGACATCCGCACCGGCGCCCTGCTGCTCGCCCTGCCGCTCGCCCTGCCGCTGCTGGCGGCCCACACCTGGAAAGCCGATCCCGCCGCGCCGAGCCACCACCGCAGCGGCGGCCCCTGGCGCAACGGCCGGCGGAGGGAGCCGGATCTGGTCAACAGGTGGCGCGGGGCGGCGGCTTTCCGTTGCGGCCGGACGGGCCTGAGTCCCCGCACCCCTTGCGCGAGGGGGCGGGGGTCCCGACGTGGGAGGGGAGACGGCGCCGGCGCGCCGCGACCCCACGATGGCGCCCGTCACGACGCCGCCGCAACCGGAGAACCCCATGCTGGTCACCCCCAAGCCGCTGTCGGCCTATCCCTGGTTCATCCGCCTGTTCTTCTGGAAGCAGAAGCGCAGCTACGGCAAGGTGCTGGAACCGGGGCTGCTCTGGGGCCGCTCGCCCTGGGTCTTCGCGGCGCTGGCGCTGCTCTACGGGGCGCTGAACCGCCGCGGCTCGCCGCTGGATCCGGCCCTGCGCTCCCTCGTCACCGTGCGCATCTCGCAGATCAACCACTGCGCCTTCTGCGTCGATGTGAACGCGGCGACCCTGGAAAAGAGCGGCGTGGCGGCGGAGAAGATCCAGGCCCTGCACCGCTGGCGCGGCAGTGACGGCTTTACGGCGGCGGAGCGGGCGGCGCTCGACTACGCCGAGGCGGTGACCCGCACGGGGGAGGCCGTCACGCCGGCGATGGCCGCCGCGCTGACCGAGCAGTTCGACGAGGACCAGCGCGCCGAGCTGACCGGCCTCATCGCCTTCCAGAACATGTCCAGCAAGTTCAACGCCGCCCTGGAGGTCCCGCCCCAGGGCTTCTGCCGCCTGCCCGAGGTGACGGTCGACGGGGTCGATGGCGGTGTGGGGGCGGTGGGGGCGGAAGGCGAGAGCGAAAGGAAGAACGCCTGAGCGGCAGGTCCCCTCACCCCGGCCCTCTCCCCAGCGGGGAGAGGGGGAAACAGAGTAGTCCCCTCGCCCCAGCGGGGAGAGGGAGGGGCCCGCGTAAGCGGGAGGGTGAGGGGGGCTTTGGTTCAGTACGAGGGACTGCGCACGGCCTCCGCCATCGCAGTCCCCCTCACCCAGCTTCGGCTAGGCTCGCTGCGCTCGCCAAGCCTGCGCAACCCTCTCCCACCAGGAGAGAGGGGTTTATATGCAGGGGCGAGGCGCTTTTTGGTTCCCTCTCCCCTCGTGGGAGAGGGAGGGGCCCACGTAGTGGGAGGGTGAGGGGGATGCCCCACACACGCCCCGCCCGATGTCATTTCCGGGGCCCGGTTGACGCCCCAGGCGCGATGTTCCACGCTCCGCGCCAGCCTCCTCCACAGTGACGCTTGCGGCGGCGCCCATGGCCCACATCGTTCTCTTCCATTCCATCCTCGGGCTGCGGCCCGCCGAGCGGGAGATCGCCGCCGTGCTGGAGCAGGACGGGCACCGTGTCGTGCTACCCGATCTCTACGACGGCCAGGCCGTCGACGACTACGACGCGGGCTTCCGGCTGAAGGACGCGGTGGGCGATGCCGCCATCGCGGCGCGCGCCCGCGCCGCCGTCGACGCGGCGCCGGAGGACGCGGTGCTCTCCGGCGTCTCCTACGGCGCCTTTCTGGTCGGCAGTTTCTGGGGCAGCCGCCCGCGCATGCCTGCGGCGCTGCTCTTCGCCGGCGTCGCGCCCTGGATGACGCCGCAGCGCCCGGGCCTGCCGGTCGCCGTCCACATCGCCCGGCCCGATCCCTTCGACGACGAAGACTTCTTCGAGGACTGGCAGGACGGCGCGGGCGCCGTGCAACTGGAAGTGCACCGCTACGACGGCGTCGGCCACTACTTCCTCGACCGCAGCCTGCCCGACTACGACGCCGAAGCCGCCGCCCTCTGCCTGGAGCGCAGCCGCGCCTTTCTGGGCGGCCTGTAGACCCCATTGCGGGGTAGCCGCTGTCGGCCCCGGCACTTGCTGGTTGTAGTGCTGGGCCTGCGCGGCTAAGCATGTTCATGTTGGCGATTGCGGGACCGTGCCCGCTCAAGGTTCTGCGCCGATTTGCCTGCATAGAGCGATCCCGGGCCGGCGTGCCGCGTTGAATTCGTCGGGCGGCAGCGCGGCGGAATGCGACTTGGGTAGGATGCATGAGCGTTCGGTCAGCATCGGGTTCCGCGTCGGTTCAGGTCGCGGTCATCGCGATCCTCATCACCGTCGCGACGCTTTCGCTCAGCGATGCGCTGGCCAAGCTGCTGAGCGCGAACTTTCCGCTCTGGCAGATCTTTGCGCTTCGCTCGCTGCTGACGGTTCCCATGATCCTGTTGATCCTGGCGGCCTGGTACCGGAGCGTTTCCTGGCGGCCGCGAAGCTTTCTCTGGGTGTCGCTCAGAAGCGTCTTGATGGTGGCCCAAGCGGTCGTCTACTACATCGCCCTTCCGAAGGTCGAGCTGTCCGCCGTCGCAGCGACAAACTACACGATGCCTCTGTTTGTCTGCATTTTCGCTGCGATCCTGCTCGGCGACCGAGTATCGCCCGTGGTCTGGGCGGCGGTGGGGCTCGGGTTTTTCGGCGTTCTGCTGATCGTTCAGCCGGCGACGGAATCGTTCAACAGCTTCGCCCTCCTGCCGCTGGCGGCTGCAATGCTCGCCGCGCTTGCGAACCTCCTGACCAAAGCCAAGTGCCAGGGCGAACATCCGCTCGTTATCAGCCTGAACCTGAACATGGCGCTCTTGGCGACCGGCTTGGCGGCAACCCTGGTCGGCCTGCTGTGGGTTCAGGACTCCCAGACCTCGCAGATGGTGGCCTACCTCCTGGGAGGCTGGTCGCCCATGGGGCGGAGCGAGTGGATCGTCATCGTCATCATGGCCGTGAGTTTCGTCGTCGGCAGCGTGGGAGCGGCGCTGGCCTATCAGGTCGGCCCTCCGACAACGATCGCGACGCTGGACTTTGCCTACATCGCCTTTGCTCTCATGTGGGGCATGCTCTTTTTCGGCGAATTCCCCAACGCTGCAGCCTTTCTCGGCATTTTCTCGATCATCGCCGCCGGTATTTTCGTCGTCAGGTCCCGGCGGCTCCGGTAACCAGGCGCGGTGATCGGCATAGTGGCTGCGGCAGGCTTGGGCCTAGCCGTCGCCCGCCCTGGCCCAGCCATGCGCCTTCGCGATCCCGCGCAGGCGGGCGCGGACCGAGGCGGCCGCGTCGTTCGCGCCGTGCGCCAGCAAAACTTGCACCGCCGCCCGTTGGGCCGGATGCTGCGCGGCCAGGGCCGCCAGGGCGTTGTAGGTCCAGGCGCGGACGAGCTTGTTGGCATCGCCGCGGTAGGCGGGACCGCGCAGCAGCGCGGACAGCACAGGCGCTTCGTCCTTCGGAACCGCGAGGCCCGGAAAGATCTGCAGCAGGTGCAGCTTCGCCTCCCAGGGAGTGACCTGATGCAGGAGGGCGAGCAGCGCCGCCGTCTGGCGCGCCGAGAACGCCAGACCGTCTTCGCTGTAGTGTTTCAGCAGCCAGGTCGCCGCGCTCTGCTGCCTTTCATCGGGCACGGTGGCCCGCGCGGTCAGGGCGCGGATGACCGCCGCCGTTGGCGCCTGGCGCACGGCAAAAGCTTCCAGCGGCGCGGTGTGCTTGCCGTCGAAGGCGGTCAGCACGATATCAAGACCCTTCATGCTCTGCCTCCGATCCACTCTGTTCCGGCGGCGTCTCCGCCCGCACGAAGCGCGCCGCGGCCAGCAGGCCCAGGGCCGCCAGCGGCAGGCAGGCGAGGAAGATCGCCGCGGCGGCGAAGGCTAGAGCGTCGCCCGGGGTCTGCGGCCCGTTCTCTCCGGCGATGCCCGCGGCGTTGGCGACGATGCCGGCAAAGGCGGCGCCCAGCGCGTAGCCCAGGCGCTGCACCGTGGGAATCGCGGCGGCGGCGCGCTCCACCTCGCCCGGCGGTGCCAGGGCCGTTGCCCGCCGCAGAATGAAGGTCCAGGCCATGCCGAAGCCGGCGCCCTGCAGCATGGCGAAGGCGGCGATCAGCCACAGCGGGCCCTGGGAAACGCTGTAGGCGAGGCCGGCGATGCTGAGGCCGACGAGCGCCATGCCGGTGACGATCAGCACTGGGTCGCGGCGCTCCGGCGCGCCCGACAGCAGCGCCGCCACGGCGGCCCAGGCAACCGCCTCCAGCGCCAGGATGTAGCCGGCCACCAGGATGGGCGCGCCGTGCAGCCGCGTCATGATCAGCGGCCCGTAGATGCTGAGGGCGATGGTCGCCGCGGTGAAGCAGAGGATCATGGTGAGCGCCGCGCCCAGCGGGGTACCGAGCCCGATGGGCCGCTGCGGCAGCAGGCGGTCCCCGCCGCGCGCCGCCTCCAGCCGCAGGAAGACGATGAAGCAGACGACGCCCAGAGCCACGAAGGCGGGCGTGCGCAGCGCGGTGATCTCGATCCCCGCGTAGGCGATGGAGACCACGCCGGCGGAGAGCCACAGCAGGCGGAACACCGGGAAGCGCGTTTCGGCCTTCTGCTCGGCCTTGCGGATGTCTGCCGGGCGCGCGCTGCTTTCCCCGCGCGCCGCGATCCAGGCTGCCAGCAGCACGGCCTGCACGGCGAAGAACCAGAAGCCCAGGCGCCAGGTTGCGAACTCCACGAAGAGGCCGCCGATCAGCGGGCCGAGAAAGGCCGAGACCGCCCAGATCGTGGAAACGGCGCCCATCACCCGCGCCACCAGCCGGCGCGGGAACAGGAGCCCGACGGAAACGAAAGACAGCGCCATCAGGCCGCCGCCGCCGAGGCCCTGCAGCAGCCGCCCGGCCAGCAGCAGCCACATCTCCGGCGCCAGCGCCGACAGCGCACAGCCGGCGGCGAAGAGGCAGGCGGCGGCGGTCATCGGGCGACGGGTGCCGAGGCGCAGCGCGAGCAGACCGCTGGCCGCGCCGGCGACGATGGAGCCGATCTCGTAGAGCGCCACCGTCCAGGCGATCAGGCGGATGCCCCCGATCTCCGCGATGATCGCCGGCATCATGGTGGAGACCAGCAACGCATCGGCGGCATGCAGCCAGACGCCGAGGCAGACCAGCGCCAGCGAGGGGCCGTAGACCCGCGTGAAAACGTCCCGCCAGGGAACGGCGCTGTGTTCGGCATCGACCATGAAGGCCCCATGAAGGCGGCGGAGGGCGGCAGCCGTCAAGATCTCGCCGCCACGCTCCTGACAGCTGGTGACGCGCGTGCTGGGAACGCCCCCGCCGCGCGAAGCCGCCCCACCCCTCCACCCCTTCCGGGGTACTGCGGCTGCGGGGCTAAACAATTCATCCGGGCGCGGCTAGGATGCATCCCTGGGGGCGAGTCGCGGCGCCGAATCGGGGGGCAGGCGGCGGAAAGGGTGGGGGACGATGACAGCCGGCTTGCTGGCCTTTCTCACGGTCTTGGTCATTCTCGGGAAGTTCCTCGACTTTCTCTTCGGCGAGAAGGGCGACGCGGAGGTGCGCCGCCGCCTGGAGGAGATCGCCGACGACATGCCGCAGGTCGCATCAGCCCACGGCGATTATCCGCGGCGTGCGGCGGCGGCCGTGGAGGTCTTCCTCGACCGCTACTTCGGGGACCTGCTGTCGCGCCGCGCCGTGCTGCACTGCCTGTACTTCAGCGGCACGGTGACCTGCCTCATCACCCTGCTGGTCATCCTGACCGACGAGGCCCTGCCCGGCTTTCTCGAGCAGCCCGGCGAGCGGGAACCGCAGGGACTGACCATCGCCTTCGTGTTGGTGCTGACGGCCAACTTCCTGGTCGACTTCTGCTCGCTCACCGCGACCCGCGTGCTGCTGCGCCGCACCCTGCGCGCGGCGGCTCACTGGATCTGGTACCTGGTCGGCCTGCAGTTGCTGCTGTCCTATCTCTTCGTCGTGATGGCGATGAACCTCACCTTCTCGGGCATCATCTTCGCCCAGGGCATCGCCGAGGGATACTTCGCCAACACCCTGGGCCGGGGCGACATCGCGGGCTTCCTGGGCGAGTCCCTGGCCGCCTGGGCGATCCTCTTCGACAGCTACACCCTGGAGAGCTACTTCAAGCCGGTGCAGACGGGCGAGATGCTGGCCATCGGCTCCACCAACCTGCTGGTGTTTTCCCTGACCGCGGCGCTGCCGTCGATCCTCTATGCCGTCACCATGGCCGTGGCGGCCCTGCTGGAAACCCTGGACTTTGCGATCGGCGGCTTCCTGCGCCGTCTTCTCGACCGGCTGGCCGAGCACGAACGGCCGGTGTTCCTGAACCTTGCGCTCGGCACGGCGGTGGTGATTCCCGCCGTCAAGGCGCTGGCCTGAGGGGCCCGGCATGCGTGCGCCCTTCCTCGTTCTGGTCGGCGTCATCGGCATCTATGCCCTGTCCCGCGACCTGCCCAACCTGGATGACGTTCTGGCGCTGTACCGCGCCCCGGCGGCAGAGGACAGCGTCTCCGGTGCCGAGGTGTTCCGCAAATGCGCGATCTGTCACTCCCTGGTGCCGGACGACCACCGCATCGGCCCATCGCTGCATTGCGTCGTCGGGCGCAAGATCGCCGCGGTGAAGGGCTACCGCTACTCGACGGCCATGCGCGCGGCGCAGATCGACTCCGCCTTCGGCAGCTACGAGCCGGAGACCTGGACGCGGGAAACCCTCACCGCCTACGTGATGGATCCGGTGCTGACCTTCGGCAACACCCGCATGCCGTTTCCCGGGTTTCTGGCAACCGAAGCGGACGAGGATCTGCTCGACGTGACCGCGGCGCTGATCGATCATCTGGAGCAGAGCTGCGATGCGGCGCCCCATGCGCTGATCGCGCTGGAGCGCTCGGCATCCGGCGCGGGCGAGGGGCTGGGCTGCATGACCATCGCCAGGCGACCCTCGCATGCGGCCTGCCAGGAACTGGCGGAGAGCCTGCGCGCCGGCGACAGCGGAGAGGCCTCGAGCCTGCCGACCCTGGCCTGCGTGCCGCCCGGTCGCCTGGCCTGCGGCGGAGACGGCGCTGCTGGCGATGCGGCCCTTGCCACCACCGACCGCTAGCTCCTGCCGGTATTGCCGTGCCCAGGCTGCCTGCAGTGCGCCGCGGGCCTTGCTTCGAGCCGTCGACACGGACTTGCCCGTCGCGGCGGCGCGATGCTAAGGCGCTGGGGCCGCGCTGCGTTCCGACAGGAGAGTTCGCTTTATGGAATCCCTCTCCGGCCTCGCCTGGGTCCAGGCCGATGTCTTCTGCGAGGCCCCGCTGGGCGGCAACGGCCTTTGCGTGTTCCGCCCCGACCGTTCCCTGGACGACGACATCATGCTGCGTCTCACCCAGGAGATGCGGCAGTTCGAATCGATCTTCCTCTTTCCTGAAGGAGACGACGTCCGCGCGCGCATTTTCACGGTGGAGGAGGAACTCGACTTCGCCGGCCATCCCCTGCTGGGCGCAGCGGCGGTGCTGCACGACGCGGCCCCTGCAGCGGGCGAACGCGCGGCCTGGCGCATCAGGCTGAACAGCCGCAGCGTCATGCTTTCGACCCGGCGCCTGCGCGACCGCTTCTATGAGGCGGAGATGGATCAGGGCGTTCCGCTCTGGGGGCGGGAGGCCGAAGGGGCCGCGCGGGCGGCGGTCCTGGAGGGATTGGGCCTGACCGAGGCGGATCTGATGCCGGGGCTGCCCCTGGGCATGGTCTCCACCGGTCTCGACTACCTCATCGTGCCGGTGACGCCACAGGGTCTGGCGCGGGCCGCCATCCGTGTCGACGACTTCGAGGCGCGGCTGGAAACCCTCGGCGCCAAGTTCGCCTATCTGCTGGACACGGCGAACGCCGAAGGCCGCACCTGGGACAACCTGGGCGCCGTCGAGGATGTCGCCACCGGCAGCGCCGCCGGCCCCGCCGGCGCCTATCTGCACCGCCACTGCGGCGCGCCGCAGGCGATCACCCTGCGCCAGGGCCGCTTCGCCGGACGGCCGAGCCGCCTCTCCGTCACCATCGACGGCGACAGCGGCGCCGTCACCGTCGGCGGCGGCGTCGCCCTGCTCGCCGAGGGACGGTTCTACTGATTTGCTGAGCCAGACTGCTAACGCGGGGTCGCGCCAGCACACACTCACCTGTCACCCCGGACGTGATCCGGGGTCCATGGTTCCGCGCGCTGGGTCTGGGCGCTCATCCAGCGCTGCGTTCACCCCCCTCCCGACCTCCCCCCATCAAGGGGGGAGGGGATTCTTTAGGTCGCCTCAATAACACCCCCTCCCCCTTCGATGGGGGAGGGTCGGGGTGGGGGTGACTCCCTTTCCGCACAAAGCTGTCTGGCGCTCACAGGCTCTTGCTCGATCTCCGGCGTCAGGCGCTCAGCCCAGATTGATGGAGACGCCGCCGTCTACAAGCTGGGCCGTGCCGGTGATGAAGCTGGCGGCGTCGGAGGCCAGGTGCAGCACCGGGCGGGCGATCTCCTCCGGCTCTGCTATGCGTTTCAGGGCGTGCAGGTTCTCCACGAAGGCGCGTGCATCCGAGTCGCTGCTCGGCGCCATGTCGGTGGCGGTGCCGCCGGGCAGGACCGCGTTCACCCGAATGCCCTGGGGGCCGAGCTCGGCGGCCAGTGCTTTTGTGAAGCCGATCAGCCCCGCCTTGCTGGCGGCATAGGCGGCCATCCCCGGCAGGCCCGCGGCGGTGTGGCCGACGAAGCTGGAGGTGAAGAGGAGGGAGCCGCCGCCGCGCGCCAGCATCGCCGGCACCTGGTACTTTGCGCCCAGGAAAGCGCTGGTGAGATTGGTGTCGAGGGTGTCGCGCCAGTCGTCGAGCGTCATCGCCCCGACCGGCCCGATCTTGCCCAGGGCGCCGGCGTTGTTGAAGGCGATGTCGAGGCCGCCGAAGCGGCCGCTTGCGGTCGCAACCAGAGTCTTGGCAAGCGCTTCGTCCTTCACGTCGCCGGAAAGCGCGACCGCTTCGCCGCCCGCTTCGGCGATCTCGTCCACCAGGGCGTCGAGTTCGGCCTGGCGCCGTGCCGCGACGATGACCTTTGCGCCTTCCGCTGCGAAGAGTTTCGCGGTGGCGCGCCCGATGCCTGCGCTCGCCCCGGTGACGATGGCGACCTTGCCGGCAAGTGTGCTCATGGTTCCTGTCCTTCTGTCCTCTGTGCCTCTGGCCGCGTGTTCGGCCGCGGCGGGACAGATGACAGAACGGGCCCGCGCGTTCTCTCCGGAACTTGCGCTGGTACTCCTACTTCCTCGGTGTCTTTTCAGGCTTTGAATGTCACCCCGGACTTGATCCGGGGTCCATCGTGGGGACAGCCTCGGTGCTTGCCCAAAAGAGACCCTGCCCGCGGAACCATGGATCCCGGATCAAGTCCGGGATGACGGATGAGAAAGCGGTGACGGCCGTGCGTTCTGGAAGACCGCTACAGCAAGGACAGTCCGACACCGCCCAGTGCCATCAGGACCACGACGGCCCAGGGCGGCGCCTTCCAGGCCATCAGCAGCACGAAGCCTGCGAGCGCCAGGGCGAAGTCGCCGGGCGTGCGCACGGTGCTGGTCCAGATCGGGTCGTAAAGCGCGGCGCCGAGGATGCCGACCACGGCGGCGTTGGTGCCGGCCAGCGCGGCCTGGGCAGTCGGGCGCGCGCGCAGAGCGTCCCAGAAGGGCAGGGTGCCCAAGAGCAGCAGGAAGCCGGGCAGGAAGATTGCCACCAAGGCAATGGCCGCCGTCACCAGCCCGGCGGGCACCGGCGCCATCACCGCACCCAGGTAGGCGGCGAAGGTGAACAGCGGCCCCGGCACCGCCTGGGCCGCGCCGTAGCCGGCGAGGAAGGCTTCGCCGCTCACCCAGCCCGGCGGCACCACCTCGGCCTGGAGCAGCGGCAGCACTACGTGACCGCCGCCGAAGACCAGCGCCCCGGCACGGTAGAAGGCATCGAAGACCGCGAGTTCCGGCGCGGCGACGGCCAGCACCAGCAGCGGCAGGCCGAAGAGCAGCGCGAAGAACGCGGCCAGCGAGACCAGCCCGGTCCGCCGCGAGAGCGAAAAGACCAGCGGCCGCGCAGATTGGGCGCCACCGTTGCGGCAGAGCGCGAGCCCGGCGAGCCCGCCGAGGACGATGGCCGCCACCTGGCCGAGCGCACCGCCGGCGAAGACCACGACCGCGACGGCGGCCAGCGCGATGGTCGCGCGCTCCCGGTCCGGGCAGAGGCTGCGGGCCATGCCCCAGAGCGCCTGGGCGACCACGGCGACGGCCACCAGCTTCAGGCCCTGCAGCAGCCCGGCGGCGGTCGGCCCGGTGAGGCTGGCGGCGCCAAGGGCGAAGAGGATCAGCGCAATGGCCGACGGCAGGGTGAAGGCGGTCCAGGCCGCCGCGGCACCCAGCGGCCCGCCGCGCATGAGGCCGAGGGCGAAGCCCACCTGGCTGCTGGCGGGCCCGGGCAGGAACTGGCAGAGCGCCACCAGGTCGGCGTAGGCCTGGTCGTCCAGCCACCTGCGCCGCGCCACGAACTCCTCGCGGAAGTAACCGAGATGGGCGATGGGCCCGCCGAAGGAGGTGAAGCCCAGCTTCAGGAAGGCGCCGAAGACCTCCCCCGCCGAGCCGCGCCCCGCGACGGGTCTCTCAGTTCTGTCGGGTGGGGACGACTCCGTCGGCGCGGTCATGGGCAGAGGTCCAGGCAGTGCAAAAGGGCCGCACTATGTCCGATCCTCCATGACGCTGTCGACCGTGCTTCGAACTAATTCCGCCCGGACAGCAACCCCCTTGCGATCACCTGGGCCTGGATCTCGGCGGCGCCTTCGAAGATGTTGAGGATGCGCGCGTCGCAGAGCACGCGGGAGATCTTGTACTCCTCGGCATAGCCGTTGCCGCCGTGGACCTGCAGGGCGTTGTCGGCGTTGGCCCAGGCGACGCGGGCGCCGAGCAGCTTGGCCATGCCGGCCTCGATGTCGCAGCGCCGGTCCGAGTCCTTCTCGCGCGCCGCGAAGTAGGTGAGTTGGCGGGCCATCATGGTCTCCACCGCCATCCAGGCGAGCTTGCCGGCGACGCGCGGGAAGGCGAGGATCGACTTGCCGAACTGCTGGCGCTCCTGGGCATAGTTTAGGCCCAGTTCCAGGGCCGACTGCGCCACGCCGACGGCGCGCGCCGCGGTCTGGATGCGCGCCGACTCGAAGGTCGCCATGAGCTGCTTGAAGCCCTGGCCCTCGACGCCGCCCAGCAGGTTCTCCGCCTTCACTTCGAAGCCGTCGAAGGCCAGTTCGTATTCCTTCATGCCGCGGTACCCGAGCACGTGGATCTCGCCGCCGGTCATGCCCGCGGCGGGGAAGGGGGCCTCGTCGCTGCCGCGCGGCTTCTCGGCCAGGAACATGGACAGGCCGCGATAGCCCGCCTCGTCCGCGTCGGTGCGCGCCAGCAGGGTCATCAGGTCGCTGCGCGCGGCGTGGGTGATCCAGGTCTTGTTGCCGGTGATCGCATAGGTGTCGCCGGATCGTTCGGCGCGGGTGCGCAAGGACCCGAGGTCGGAGCCGGTGTTGGGCTCGGTGAAGACCGCTGTCGGCAGGATCTCGCCGGAGGCGAGCAGCGGCAGCCACTTTTCCTGCTGCGCCGAGGTGCCGCCGAGGCGGATCAGTTCGGCGGCAATCTCGGAACGGGTGCCGAGCGACCCCAGACCGATGTAGCCGCGCGACAGTTCCTCCGTCACCACGCACATGGCAAGCTTGCCGAGGCCGGCGCCGCCGAAATCCTCCGGCACCGTCAGGCCGAAGACGCCGAGCTCGGCCAACTGCTGCACCACCTCCAGCGGGATGAGGTCGTCCTTGCGGTGCCATTCGTGGGCGTCCTCGATGTGATCCTCGGCCACCTTGCGGAACTGGTCGCGGATCATCTCCAGGGTCTCGTCGGCCAGGCCCGCTTCGCCGAAGTGTCCCTCGGCCAGATGGGCGGCGATGCGCATGCGCACGGCGTTGCCGTTGCCGCGCTCGGTCAGCGCCTGCACGGCGGGGACATAGATGGCGTGGATGTCGTCGTCGCTCATGCCCAGATCGGCGGGGCGCAGCACCTCCACCTGGCTGAGGGCGATGCCGCCCCAGAGCTGGTTCAGGTATTCGCCGAAGGCGGCCTGGAGCATCAGGTGTTCCAGCTCGCCGAACTGCCCGGCGGCCTCCAGCCGCTCGGCCCAGGCCAGCATTTCCTTCAGCGCGGCGACGTAGGTCGCCAGCCAGGCATAGCCGTGGGCGGCGAACTGCTCGCGCTCCAGCAAGCCGGCGTCGACCTTGCCGCCCGGCGCCACCAGCCCCGCCACGGCACGCCGCGCCGCCTCTCCAAAGGTCTCGGCAGCGCTCAGCGCCTCGGCGCAGGTGGCGAGCAGGTTTGGCAGAAGAACGCTGTCTTCTGTTGCATGCTGAACTGCGGCCTCGGTCATCGTCACCCTCTTCAGTGTTGTCGTTCAGCCCGTCTTTCGGAACCACCGACGTTCATGCTTCGAGACGCCCGCTGCGCGGCCTCCTCAGCATGAGGTCTTCTCTTGATCCTCACCCTGAGGAGTGCTCGCCAGAGCGCGTCTCGAAGGGTGCCGCACCCGCACCGACCTAACCCTTCCCCGCCAGGGCGATGCATTCGATCTCGACGCGGGCGCCGAGGGCCAGGCCTTTCACCTCGACGCCGGAGCGCGCCGGCAGGTGGCCGCCGAAGAACTCCCGGTAGACGTCGTTGAAGGGCTGGAAGTCCTTCATGTCGGTGAAGAACACGGTGCACTTTACGACGCGGTCGAGGGAGGAGCCGGCGGCCTCCAGGGCGGCACGCAGATGCTCCAACGCCTGCTGGCCCTCGGCCTTGATGCCGCCCTCCACCAGCTTCATCTCGCCGGCGATATTGCCGATCTGGCCGGAGGTGAAGACGAAACCGCCGGCCCGCAGAGCCGCCGAGAACGGCAGCTCCGACGGGACCGCGTCGGTGCGGAAGGTCTCGAGGTCAGGCATGGGCGCGGCCCTTTTCGCATGGGTTCGGGGCCGGTCAGCCTACTCCTCCGCTTCCGCGTCTTCCAGGGTGCGCAGGCCGGGCCGCTTGGACTGCACCAGCACCGCCATGTTCCCCGGCTTGTGTTCGTTGTTCATCATCTTGGTGTGGGCGCGCGGAATGTCGCGCCAGGAAAAGACCTCCGACATGCAGGGGTCGATGCGCCGCTCCACCATCAGGGCGTTGGCCTGGCTGGCCTGCATCAGGTTGGCGAAGTGACTGCCCTGAATGCGTTTCTGGCGCATCCACACGAAGCGGGCGTCGAAGGTGATGTTGAAGCCGGTGGTGCCGGCGCAGAACACCACCATGCCGCCGCGCTTGACCACGAAGCAGCTCACCGGGAAGGTCGCCTCGCCCGGGTGTTCGAAGACGAAGTCGACGTCGTTGCCCTTGCCGGTGATCTCCCAGATCGCCTTGCCGAAGGCGCGGCACTTGCGCATGTAGTCGCCGAAGCCCTCGCCGTTGACCGGGGGAAGCTGGCCCCAGCAGTCGAAGTCCTTGCGGTTGATGACGCCCTTGGCGCCCAGCGACATGACGAAGTCGCGCTTGTCTTCGTCCGAGATCACGCCGATGGCGTTGGCGCCGGCCGTGGCGATCAATTGGATGGCCATCGAGCCGAGGCCGCCGGAGGCACCCCAGACCAGCACGTTGTGGCCGGGCCTGAGGATGTGCGGGCGGTGGCCGAAGAGCATGCGGTAGGCGGTGGCCAGCGTCAGGGTGTAGCAGGCGCTCTCCTCCCAGGTCAGATGCCGCGGGCGCTGCATGAGCTGGCGGTCCTGCACGCGG